>CAYQLZ010000010.1:0-81139 GCA_964418665.1 uncultured Dehalococcoidia bacterium
CGAAGGTGCCCGTGCCGGTGGCCGGGTCGAGGATCTGCACGTTGTCGTCGGCTAGGGTTTTGCCGAAGTGCTTCTGCAGCAGCCAGTCGGTGCCACTGATGATAAAGTCCACCACCTCGTTGGGGGTATAGACCACGCCCAAACGGTCGGCGGCGGCCGGGTTGTACGCCTGGTAGAAGTCCTCGTATACGGCCTTAATGAACTGCTGCTTCTCGTCGTAGTCGGCGATTTCGTCGGCGGCTCTGCCGATGACGCCGTAGTAAGCCCTGAGCCGGTCGATGGCCTCCCTACGCACGTTGCCGGTGAAGAAGGTCCCTTCCAGCTCGTCGAGCTGGCCGGCAACGTTGTTTTCCTTGTGGAACTGGTCCTCAGCGAAGACGCGCAGGAAGATGTCCTTGGTGAGGATATGCTGGAGCAGCATTTCTCGGACGTCGGCCTCTGACACGTCGGGGCCGATGCTGCGGCGGCAGAGGGCGAGGAACTCCGACGCTTTGGTGCGGAATTCGACGTTACCCTCTTCAGCTTCTGCCACCGACTGTCGCAGGTTCTCCAGCACCGCAGGAAGGTCGGTTTTGAACTGTAAATGCGCTTGGCGGAACTCCTCAATGCTGGGCAATTCGTAGTCCAGGAAGCGCCGAATGAGCCGGTGCAACTCGCCGGGGCGTTTCATGTCCACGCGCAGGGCGACGTCCCCGTTCTGCACCAGCACCGCCGTTTCCGAGTCCTCGAAGACGATGTTGTCTCTAGGGTAGCCCCGGTTGAACTTTGCCTGGATTTCCGCGTCCAGGTCGTCGTGAGTGTCCTTGGCCTCCCAATAGCCACGGGCCATCCGCAACGAGTCCTTGACAGTGCCGTCGGGAACCACATTAGCGGCCGTTTTCAACTCTGGAATCAGCACCAACTTTTCCTTGTGTTCACGGCAGTAGGCGTCCAGGCAGTTCTGGAAGGCGGGGCGAATGTTCAGCTCGTTGTCCGAGCCGCCGAACTCGACCAGATCTCGCCGTTTGGCGTAGTAGGCTTCTATGTGAGGGTAGTTTGGCATTGCATCATTTCTGCCGCCGTACTGAATTGCCCGGCGTTGAGCCTTGGTTCAGTTCACAATATGCCTTCCAGTGGATGTAAGCGTATACATGAATCATTCTAAACGTTTGTATCTTATTGCAACAACTCCACATTGAGGACAATGTGAGGGTGAATCCACAACCAAGAACCACCGCAATTGCCCGCCCCTAGCCGTTATGCTATACTCCAATGCGGATTTCTTCCCTTCTATAACGACGCCATCCATACCCTATAGAAAGAACAAGGTTTGCATTCATGGTCCAACAAGTTCAGAATCCGCCAGCCCAGCAGCAACAGCAGCGCCCCCCGATTACCATGAAGTCTCTGCTGGAAGCAGGCGTCCATTTCGGGCATCAGACCCGACGCTGGAACCCTCGTATGAAGCCCTTCATCTTCACCCAGCGAAACGGCATCCACATCATTGACCTGCAGAAGAGTCTCCGCTACATGGACAGGGCCATGAGCGCGGTCCGCGACCTGGTCGCCGACGGCGGCGAAATCCTCTTCGTTGGCACGAAAAAGCAGGCCCAGGAGTCCATCGCGGAACAGGCCGCCCGCTGCGAAATGCCTTACGTCAACCAGCGTTGGCTCGGCGGCACCCTCACCAACTTCGTCACCATCCGCAAGCGAATCGACTACATGCTCCAACTGGAAGCCAGGAAGGAGCAGGGCTACTTCGACAACATGATCAAGAAGGAAGCCCTGAAGTTGGAGGAGAAGCTGAGGCGACTTCAGAAGTACTTCGGTGGCGTCCGAAACATGACCAAACTGCCCGACGCTCTATTCGTCGTGGACATGCCCAAAGAGAGCATCTGCATCGCCGAAGCCAGGAAGCTCGGCATCACCCTCTTCTCCATCATCGACTCCGACTGCGACCCTGAGCTCATCGACTTCCGCATCCCCGGCAACGACGACGCTATCCGGTCCATCCGTCTGATCACCACCCGCATAGCCGACGGTGTCGTCGAGGGTCTCGCCGAAAAGCGGGCCAGGGAGGAAGAGCGGCTGCGAGAGGAACAGGAGATGGCCGCGGAGGAAGAGGCGGATGAGCCAATAAACGTCGAACTGGACCTGAATGTGGCGGAACTGGAGGCTGCGATGAAGCAGGCCCCCTCCACTCCACCGGAATCCAACTGAATATAATAAGACAATTAGGAGTTGACCTTGGAGGTTAGCGTAGACCAAATCAAAGCCCTCCGTGCCCGGACCAGCGTGGGGATCATGGACTGCAAACGCGCGCTGGAAGAGTCCGGGGGGGATCTGGACAAGGCAGAAGACATTTTGAAGGCGGCAGGCCTCGCCGCCGCCGTCAAGCGGGCCAGCCGCGAAACCCGCGAAGGCCTGGTGGAAGCGTACATTCACCCCGGCGCGCGCCTTGGCGCCATCGTCGAATTAGGCTGCGAGACCGACTTCGTCGCCCGCACGGAGGAGTTCAGGAAGCTGGCCCACGATCTGGCCATGCAGGTGGCAGCCATGGCCCCCCAGTACATCCGGGACGAAGACCTGGACGATGACGAGACCCGTCCTCCCGAGGAGGTCTGCCTGCTGAAGCAGACCTTCATCAAGGACCCCAGCAGGCGGGTGGAAGAGCTGGTCCAGGAGACCATCGGCAAAGTTGGGGAGAATATCCGCGTCAACCGGTTTTCCCGCTTCGCCCTGGGGGAGTAACCGGCGTCATGGCGGGCTCCGTCTATAAGAGGGCCATGCTCAAGATGAGCGGCCGCTCCATCATCGGCAAGTCCGAATACGGAATAGACGCCGAATCCGCCAACTACGTCGCCGGACAGATCAAGATCGCCCATGACATGGGCGTGCAGATGGCCGTCGTTATCGGCGGCGGGAACATCTGGCGCGGGGCCGAGGCCGCCGCACAGGGCATGGACCGTTCAACCGCCGACTATGCCGGTATGCTCGCCACCGTCATAAACTCTCTGGCCCTTCAGGACGCGCTGGAGCGTCATGGGCTGGAGACCCGCATACAGGTGGCCATTGAGATGCAGGCCATCGCGGAACCCTACATCCGCCGCCGGGCCGTCCGCCACCTGGAGAAGGGGCGCGTCGTTATCTTCGCCGCCGGCACCGGCAACCCCTACATGACAACCGACACGGCGGCGGCACTTCGCGCCATCGAGGTCGGAGCCGAAGTCCTGGTTATGGCCAAGAACAACGTGGACGGAGTGTACACCGCCGACCCAAACAAGAACGCCGACGCCAAGCGCTACGAACGACTCGACTACCTGGAGGCCATCAATCTACGGCTCCAGGTCATGGATAACACCGCCCTCTCCCTCTGCATGACCAACAAACTTCCCATCATCGTTTTCGACATATTCAAGCCCAGCAACATGGCTGCAATCCTGCAGGGAGATCGGGTGGGCACCACCATTACGGAGGCAACGCAAAATGTCCACGTCTAACAGCATCGACACACCGGAAGATCTCCTCAAGGACGCCTCGCGCCGTATGGACATGGCCATAGAGTTCCTCAAGCGGGAGCTGCAGTCGGTGCGGACCGGCAGGGCCAGCCCCGCCATCGTCGAAAACCTGACCGCCGACTACTACGGCGTTCCCACGCCCCTGAACCAGATGGCCACCATCTCCGCGCCGGACGCGCAGCTCATCACCATTCAGCCCTGGGACAGGTCGGCCCTGCAGGCCATCGAGAAGGCCATACAGCAGTCTCCCACCGGCCTTAATCCCTCCAACGACGGTGCTATTATTCGCGTCCCGATCCCACCCCTCAGCCAGGAACGCCGCGAAGAACTCGTCAAGTCGATGGGCCGGAAGGTTGAAGACGGAAAAGTCGCCATTCGCAACGTCCGTCGGGACGCCCAGGACAAGCTCCGCACGATGGAGCGCAACAAGGATATCTCCCAAGACGAAAACAAGCGGGCCCAGGGCCAGCTTCAAAACACCACCAACGACCACGTGGGGGAAATCGACCGGTTCTGGAAGTCCAAAGTCGACGAGATGCTGACCGTCTAAGACCGGTCCAGGAACGGCGAGAGTAATTGTCCGATGGCTGAAGAGCCGGGCCCAACGTTGTCACTGGATGCCAATGGTCGCAATGCGACCGAAATTCCACGCCACGTCGCCATCATCATGGACGGCAACGGCCGCTGGGCCGAAGACCGGGGGCTTCCCCGCATAGAGGGACACCGGGCCGGCGTGGAGAAGATCCGCTCCGTCCTGGACATCCTCGCCCGCCGCGGCATCAAGTTCGTCACCCTCTACGCCTTCTCCACGGAAAATTGGAACCGCCCCGATGCCGAGGTGGAGGGCATCATGGGCATTCTCCGGCAGGTCATTCACCAGGAGACCAGGGCGCTGCACAAGCAGGGAGTCCGCATCGTGCATCTGGGACGCAGCGACCGTCTGCTCCCCGACCTTCGGGAGGCCGTGTCCCAGGCCCAGGAGATGACCCAAGACAACACCGCCATCACCCTCAGCATCGCCTTCGACTATGGGGGACGCAGCGAAATCGTGGAGGCCGTCCGGAGCATCATCCGCAGCGGCGCCAATCCGGAGGAGGTGGACGAAGCGATGCTCAGCCGACACCTGTACACCCGGGACATCCCGGACCCCGACCTCGTAATTCGGACCGGCGGCGAGTACCGTCTCAGCAACTTCCTGCTCTGGCAGTCCGCATACAGCGAATTCTACACGGCCAACGTACCCTGGCCGGAACTTGATGCCGCCGAGGTGGAAGAAGCCATCCGGGCCTATGGCCGCCGCAAGCGCAAATTCGGCGCCCTGACACCCAACCCCTGATTTCAACCCCATGAAGGCCCGCATCCTCGTCGCCATAGTCGGCATTCCCGCCCTGATCGGCGCAATCTGGGCGGGAATGCCCGCGCTCACCATTCTCGTCGGCTTGGCCGCCCTCATCGGCCTTTGGGAATTCCACCGAATGGCGAAGGCGTGGGGCGCGACTCCCTACTGGCCCTACAGCATTCTGTGGACGGCTCTGTTCATTGCCCACGGGCAGCTGGCCGCCGAGCACGGCAACTTCTCCCACTTCCTCATCGGCGGGGGTATTATTCCCCTTCTGGCCTTCGCCCTTTTGCGCAGAAACCGCGAGACCTTCAAGAACTGCCTTCACACTGCCCTCGGCCCGCTATACGTAGGGTTCCTGCTATCCCACGCGCTGCTCCTCCGCGAAGGTGCCGCCGGTCTGGAAGACGGGCGCGACTGGCTCCTCTACGCCCTGTTCGTCACCTTCGCCGCTGACACAGGCGCGTTCTTCGTCGGCAGATTTTTGGGACGCAACAAGATGGCCCCTGAAATCAGCCCTGGCAAGACATGGGAGGGATTCGCCGGAGGCCTCGCCTGCGCCGCAGCGGTGTCCGTTGGTCTTACCGCCCTGCTCAACTTGCCCTGTGCCTTGCCTTGCCAGATAGCCTTCGGAATGCTACTCGGAACCGTCGCCCCCATGGGAGACCTGGCCGAGTCCTACATGAAGCGACGCGCCAACCTGAAGGACTCCGGCGTCATTGTGCCGGGTCACGGCGGCATCCTCGACAGGATGGACTCCCTGCTGGCAACGTTTCCCGTGACGTTCTACGTGGCGGCTTATATAATTGCTTGAGGGAAACCCCGGAACCCGCTTCTACCACAGGAGGGTTGTTTGACCGCAAAAGGCCTCGTTGTCCTCGGCTCCACCGGCTCCATAGGTCGGCAGACCCTGGACGTGGTGCGGGCATTCCCGGACCGGTTTCGCGTAGTCGGACTTGCCGCGGGCAGCAACGTGGACCTGCTGCGCCGTCAGGCGGCCGAATTCAACCCCTCGATGCTGTACAGCCCATCGCCCGGATTTACCGGTGCGATGCTAGGTGGGGCCGAATTCGCCAGCATGGAGGATATGGTCTGCCATCCGGACGCGGACATCATCATGGTCGGCACCGTCGGGCGCGTCGGTCTTCATCCCACCATCCGCTCCCTGCAGAAGGGGCGGCGGGTCTGCCTTGCCAACAAGGAAGTAGTCATCATGGCGGGTGAACTCGTCAGCAGCATCGCCCGGAGCGGCGACGGCGAGCTTCTGCCCGTCGACAGCGAGCCAAGCGCCATCTGGCAGTGCCTGCAGGGCGAAGACAAGGGAATTCGACGATTGATAATTACCGCATCCGGCGGGCCCTTCCGCACCCGTCTCCACGAAGACCTCTCCGGCGTCACTCCCGAGCAGGCCCTCAACCACCCCACCTGGAAGATGGGACGCCGCATCACCATCGACTCCTCCACGCTCATGAACAAGGGCTTCGAGGTTATCGAGGCCCGCTGGCTCTTCGACGTTCCGTGGGAGCGCATAGAAGTCGTCGTTCATCCCCAGAGTCTCATCCACTCCATGGTGGAATTCGATGACGGCTCCGTGAAGGCGCAGATCGGCCCGCCGGACATGAAGCTGCCAATTCAGTACGCCATGCTCTACCCGGAGAGGCAACCCAACGAGGGCATTCCCCGCCTGGACATCACCCGGGCGATTGCCATGACCTTCGAGCCGATGGACCCGGCCCTATACCCTTGCTTCCCCCTGGCCCTGGAAGCAGGACGCAAGGGAGACACGTACCCCGCCGTTCTCTGCGCTTCAGACGAGATGGCCGTCCAACAGTTCCTGGCGGGGAATATCGCCTTCACGGACATCCCCAGGGTGGTCGAATCGGTGCTGGAGCGTCACGAAGCATCCCCGGCCGACAACCTGGAAGACATCCTGGGCGCGGACCAATGGGCGCGCACGGCAGCCCTGGAGCTGGCCGCCTCCCTATGAATAAAGGTCTCTCTCCATCCGTCATTCCGGCCCACGAGCCGGAAACCAGTCCTTGCCCCAACGACGTACTCCGCCCAGGGAAAGAATAATGTTGTTCGTTCTAGCCATGATCGCCATGGTCGTCGTTCTCGTGGTCATCCACGAGCTGGGCCATTTCTTCGTCGCCAAGTTCTTCAACGTCAAGGTGCACGAATTCGGCGTCGGGTTCCCACCCAAACTCTTCGGTTGGCGCAGGGGCGAAACGGAATACACCATCAACGCCCTGCCCCTCGGTGGCTTCGTCCGTCTGGAGGGCGAGGACGAGTCCACCGGCCCGCGCAGCTTGGCCTCCAAGTCCCCCGGCGTGCGGGCGGCAATACTCGTCGCGGGTTCCTTCATGAACGCCGTTCTCGCCATCGCCATCTTCGCCGCCCTCTTCATGGTTCCCCGGGACGTCACCGCGGGCGACGTTGTCATCGAAGCCATCAGCCCCAACTCTCCCGCCGCCGAGGCGGGCATCGCCCCCGGCGACAGAATTCTGGCCGTCGACGGCGAACCCGTCGACAGCATCAACGACGTGTCCGCCGGCATCACTCGCAACCTCGGCGCCGACCTGCCCCTCCAGCTGCAAAGCGGCGGCCAGACGCGAGTGGTCACCGTCGTCCCCCGCTGGCACCCGCCCGAAGGCGAGGGCAACGTGGGCATCCGGCTCGGCCTGGAAAATGAACGGATCGAGACCATCTCCTACTACCCCTGGGAAGCCGTCGCCCTGGGCGTTAACCAGGTTGGCGAGGTCCTTACCCTCACGTGGCGGTCCATCAGCCACTGGCTCTTCCGGGACGCTCCCGCCCCCTTCTCCGGCCCTGTCGGCATCGTCAGCGGCTCCAAGCAGGCCGTCGACGTGGGCGGTCTCGATACCCTCATCCCCCTGGCCGCCCTTCTCAGCATCAGCCTGGCAATCTTCAACATTCTCCCCATCCCCGCCCTCGACGGCGGCAGACTGCTTTTCGTCATCATTGAGATAGCCCGACGGGGAAAGAAGATCCCCGCGGAGAAGGAACGCCTCGTTCACGTGCTGGGCTTTGCCCTTTTAATCACCCTGGTGCTGATGGTAAGCTACAATGACATCGCCCGCCTTATCAGAGGCGAGAGTTTCATCGGCTAGGGCAGCCTTAGACTCAAGCCCAACCATTGGATACGCAAGCGGGCGCCACAGAGAAAATTACCTGACGAACGTAAAGAATTCGGGAGATAGTTGAATGGCCAAGCGCCGGGTTACCAAGGCAATCCATGTGGGCGACGTCAAGATAGGCGGCGACGCTGAAATTGCCGTCCAGTCCATGACCAAGACGGACACGCGGGACGTTGCCGCCACCGTTGCCCAGATCCGCGAAGTTGAAGAGGCGGGCTGCGACATCATACGCTGCGCCGTGCCGGACATGGAGGCGGCCAAGGCCATCCCCGCAATTCGCTCCCAGATAAACATCCCCCTCATCGCCGACATCCACTTCCATCACCAGCTGGCGCTGGAAGCCATCGAAGGCGGCGTGGACGGTCTACGGCTCAACCCCGGCAACATCCGCGACCCGGAAAAGGTGAAGCAGGTGGTGCGTGCGGCCAGGGAACGCCGAATCCCCATCCGCATCGGCGTTAATTTCGGCAGTCTGCCCCCCGTGGGCGGCATCGGCAAGTCCCGGGGGTTCTCCCGCGTCATGGACATGGTCAACCGTCTGCCCAAGGCGGGCGAATCCACTATCGGGCAGTACAACGTCGTCGACCACATGGTGGCCACCGCCCTATGGGAAATCGGCCTGCTGGAATCCCTGGACTTCGACCTGATCAAGGTCTCGCTGAAGGCCTTCGACGTTCCCACAACCATTTCCGCCTACCAGCGCCTGGCCAAACTGGTCCCCTACCCCCTCCACCTGGGCATCACCGAGGCGGGCACCGTCAAGTCCGGCTCCATCCGAAGCGCGGTGGGACTCGGCTATCTGCTCTACGACGGTATAGGCGACACCATCCGCGTTTCCCTTAGCGGCCAGCCCCGCGAGGAGATCATCGCCGGATACGAAATCCTGAAGTCTCTCAACCTCCGACAGAAGGGCACCACCCTCATCGCCTGCCCCAGCTGCGGGCGCGCCGACGTGGACGTCATCAAGCTCTCCAACACCGTCGACGAACTGCTGCAGAAGGTGGACAAGAAGATAAAAGTCGCCGTTATGGGATGCGAAGTCAACGGCCCGGGCGAGGCCAAGGACGCCGACGTGGGCATCGCCGCAGGCGCGGGGAGGGCCGTCATCTTCCGCAAGGGCGAAAAGGTGAAGGTGGTGCCGGAAGACGAAATGCTGTCGGCGCTGATGGCCGAGGTCGAGAGTTTATAACTTGGGAAGCCTGTGGGTCAGACTCAAGGATGTAGCGAAACCACCCTTGGGAACAGGAAAAGAAAAACCCGCCTAGTTCCGCCCCAACACCATGTGAAATTCCAACGCGCTTATCTGGCGCCCTTCACGGATGGACGCCACGGCGTACTCGATGCACATTCGCGCGAATCCGGGGTACTTTAAGACCGCCGACCCCACAATCACCTTGGGGTCGAACCTATCGGGATCCACCTCCAAGCGGTCTTCCTTTCCGCGGTCCAGGCTCATGGTTACGGACATCCCCGCCATGGCCTCAATCTTTGCCTTCATCTTCTTCAGAAACTCTTTATCTTCCATATCGCAATTCTACCGAAACCGGTCTGTTCACTTCCAAAATCGATTATAGCACGGGCATCTTTTCAGACCCGCAACCACCCTCTCACACCGTCGTCAATCGCAGCCCGTTCGCCTGGCTCATCTAGCTTCCGAGCAGAATGTCTGCAACAGCCCTCGGCTGCGACACCGGCGACACGTGTCCCGACCCAATCTCCACCACCTTGGCGCCCCTCAACGATGCGGCATAGCTGCGCTGCTTCCCGGCGGAAAGAAGCTTGTCGTCCGTCTGGACCACGTAGGTCAGGTCAACGTGGGCTGGAAAGTCCAGAGAAGCCATGGGCGTCACCCAGGGCTGGTACGGGTCCGTAACCAGCCGTCCCGTGCGGATGGACGCTTCCTCGGCGCCAACGTCGTTGTACAGCCTCTTCACCAATAACGGGTTGAGCGGCTTGAAGCCCTTCTCCATCAGCCTGAAGGGTATGGCGGACTTCCTTGCCAGGAAGGGCAGTTCGCCAACGGGTTTCGCCCCTTCACGCGGAAGCATGCCGCCAATGAAGACGATGCGGGTGAGAACGCTGCCAAGGGCCTTGGCCACCTGGGGCGTAAACGTCGCGGCGAAGGAGTGGGCCACCAGGGTCACGTCCTCCAGGAGCTTCACCCGGGGGGGCGTCACCACCGCGTTGACGTAGTAGTCCAACGTGATACGGCTGATGTCGAAGGACCGTCGTTCCCCGTGTCCCGGCAGGTCGACGGCGGTAACGTCACCCACCTCGGAACCGTTGCCGGCGTTCCGCAGATGACGCGCAACGTCGTCCCACATGGTTGCGTTGTGCCATTGTCCATGAACAAGTAGAAAGTTACTCATATCTCTCGCAGTGCTGCTCCGGTCGCGTCTAGAAGTTGATTGTCCTGTTCGGGAAGTACCGTACGCGGGTCCAACAGGACCTGCTCGTTTTCGATTCGTGCCACCACGGGAGTGGGCTGCGACCTGAGCCGGGCCGCCAGCGCCGTCGCTCCCCCTGAAACTCCCTCGCAGGGGATGCTCACCGCCCATGAATCCAGGGTTTCTGCCGGCAGGCTTCCCCCGCCAATGGTTGATCTGGAGGGATGCACCGTGGCGCCCGCCCCAATGCTCTCTGCCCAACCCGTGGCTCTCTTTTCAATCTCCTCGCCGGAAGCCGAAATCATCCGCCACACGGGAATGGCCCGCAGCGCCTCTTCCTTTACGTAGTGCAGGAGGGTTGCGGTGGTGGCCACGAGGCTCATCTTATCTATTCTGAAGGCCCTTGCCAAGGGGTGTTTCGCCAGATGTCCCACCAGGGCCGCCGACCCGACGACGATGCCTCCTTGCGGCCCGCCCAGCAGCTTGTCCCCTGAGAATAAGACCAGGTCTGCGCCCGCCCGTATGCTGTCCTGTGGTCTGGGTTCGTAGGCGAGGCCGAAATCACGCGTGTCCAGCAGACACCCGCTCCCCACGTCGTGAAGCACAGGCACGCCATGTCGACGGCCCAACTCCACCAACTCGCTGACCTTAGGCGCATGGGTGAACCCCACGACCTTGAAGTTGCTGGCGTGGACCATGAGCATCGCGCCGGTGTTCTCAGTGATGGCCGCCTCGAAGTCACGGGCGTAGGTGCGGTTAGTCGTCCCCACCTCCACCAGCTTCGCGCCGCTCTGCTCCAGCACGTCCGGGATGCGGAAGCCCCCGCCAATCTCCACCGCCTCCCCCCGCGACACAATTACCTCTTTGCCCGCAGCAACGGCCGAAAGCCCCAGTAGCACGGCGGCGGCGTTATTGTTCACCAGCAGCGAAGCTTCAGCCCCCGTCAGGTGGTTCAGCAATTGCTGCAGATGCCCCTGCCTTGAGCCCCGCCTCCCGGATTCTAGGTCTATCTCCAGGTTGCTGTAGCCCGAAGCAGCGGCGTCCATGGCCGCGACCGCGTTTCGGCTCAGGGGCGCCCGACCCAGGTTGGTGTGGATCACGACGCCCGTAGCGTTTATGACAGGCGTGGGTTGAATCCGGCCCATCCTCCCAAGCCGTTCCGCCGCCTGGCAGGCAATCTCGTCCAGCGTCGGCGCTGTGCCTCCGTTCAGGGCTCGCGCCCGCGCCTGTTGGATGGATTCCCGCACCACCACCACCACCAAGTCGTGGCCGTACTCACTGGCAAATGCCTTAAGCGGTTCGGCTCCAAGGACGCGTTCGACGCTGGGTAGGTTTCTAAGGGACGAAGTCATGTTTGCGAAGATATTCTAGCACACGCCGCCTCCGCCCTCGTCATTGGCGGGAATTCCGGGATCGCCCCTAACTCAATACGCTGCCCAGTGCAGCCTCGTCTTCCCCACAACCAGATGACGAAACTGCTCGGCGAAGGGCAGACCGACCCGCTTCCCCACGTTCGCCGCCCGTTGACGCGTCCGCTCCCGCAGCCGCTCCGGCTCTCTCATCTGGCTGACGTGCTTGCTCAGCGAAAGCGCCTTGGCATCCACAGACTCGGAGATGTCCACGAAAATGTCGGGGCGCTCGCTTCCCCACATGTAGATTTCGCTGACCCGATGCGGCTCCAACCCCTCCTCCGTTATCTGCTCCGGAAAATGGTGCGGACTCCACGCGTAGGTGAACACTGCGTCCAGGGCCAGCATTCCGCTCATCCGGTGGTCCCGGTGAGTGTGGGACGTGGTGCGGAACGGGTCGATGCACATCACCACCTCCGGCTTGTGCCGCCGGATCTCACGCACCACCTGCCGGCGCGCCTCCAGCGAGTCTTCGAGTCCTCCGTCGGGGTGGCGCAGGAATACAACGCTCTCCACTCCGAGCACCTTCGCGGCGTTGAGCTGCTCCTCCTCCCGGATGGCCGCCAGCCTGGGCGACGTCATCTCAGGGTCGCTGGTGCCCTTGTCCCCGTTGGTGCACAACACGTAGGCGGCCCTGGTCCCCTGTTTCGTCCAGATGCCAACGGTGCCGCCGCACCCGCCTTCGGCGTCGTCCTGATGTGGGGTTACGAGAAGTACCGACCGGGGCGCTCTATCCATAGAAGAATGCTCCTAAGCGAGATTGGCGTTCAGATGATACGGAATACGTCCTCCCACGGCAACCTCTACCATCCCATGCCTCCCTGTTCCTGCGAAAGCAGGAACCCGGTCTCAGCCAGTAACCGCCGGTCCACCGTTGCCGCCGGATCCCTACCACCCCAGCGCGTACCCGTCCCGACGCGGGTCAGCGCCGCCGTGCAGCGCCCCCTTTTCCGTGTCCACCTGGATCATCATCTGGCTGCCCGTGCCCTCCCAGTCGCCGATTATGTTCAGTTGATGCCCCTTACGCTCCAGCTGACGACGCAGATGGTGGGAGAACCGGCCCTCCAGCAGCAACTCGTCCTCGCAGGTGTGGGGGAAGGTAGACTCCGTGGGGTTCTGAGTATGCCGCCATCTCGGCGCCTCCACTGCTTCGGCGACTGTCATCCCGAAGTCCAGCACGTGGGTGATAACCTGCAGGTTCGTCTGCACCTGGGTGTCCGCGCCGGGAGTCCCGCACACCAACGCCAGCCGGCGGCCCTCCTCCGTGTTGCGGAACACCATTACCGGGTTCATCGTGTGACGCACCCGCTTCCCCGGCTGCAGGCAGTCCACGTGGTCCTCCTCCAGGTGCCAGTAGCTCATCCGGTTGTTGAGGATCACCCCCGTTCCTTCGGCGACCAGGCTAGAACCGAAGGCGCTCTGCAGGCTCTGAAGCTGCGAGACCCCGTTCCCCCACCGGTCCACGACGGCGAAGCAGGTGGTGTCTTCCACCGGGCGGCTCACCCGGTTGACCGCCCGCGGTGCAGTCCCAGCAGGTTGCTGGAATCGCCACGGATCCCCCGCTGCAACGTCAGACGCAGCCCGCTCCGGGTCAATCGACCCCGCCCGGTGTCGAGCGTATTCCTTCGACAGCAAGCCCGGAATCGGGACGTCCACCCACTCCGGGTCCGCCAGATATGCCTCCCGGTCCGCGAATGCCAGCTTCTTCGCCTCGACCATCACGTGGACGCTCTCCGGCGTGTTGCACCCCATCGACTTCAGGTCGAAGCCCTCCACCAGGTTGAGCTCCTGCAGCAGTATGTGGCCGCTGGAGTTGGGCGGCGCTTCGTGCACGGTATATCCGCGATAGTCCGTGTGGATCGAGTCCTGCCAGCGCACTCGAAAGTCCGCAAGGTCCTTCATCGTCAGCAGCCCGCCCTGCTGCTCCATAAACCGTACGATGGCCCGGGCAATTTCGCCCTCGTAGAAGACCCCTGCACCTTCGTCGGCAATCTTGCTGAAAGTCCGCGTCAGGTCCTTCTGGTAGAGAATCTCTCCCGCCCGCAGGGGCCGTCCCTCCGGAGCGAATATGGCCGCCGATGTGGGAAACCGGCACAGAAGCTCGTCGGCTGCGATGGCGTCGGCCACGGTGTGGCTGACGGGAAATCCTTCGTCTGCCAACTCTATCGCCGGTTCCAGCACCTCCGAAAGCGAAAGCCGACCGTACCGTTCGTGGGCTTCCGTCCAACTCCGCAGCAGGCCCGGCACCGACGTGGACAGGATTCCCTTTAGCGGAATACCCTCAGGCAGGTACCGTTCGCGGGTCGCGGCGTAGGGCGCCGGGCCGGTTCCGTTCACCACCTTCACCGAGTCGGCGGCGCGCATGTAGACCATGATGAACCCGTCGCCGCCGATGCCCGACATGAGCGGTTCCACCACCTGCAGCGTGGCAGCGACGGCCACCGACGCGTCAACGGCGTTTCCGCCTTTCTGCAGAATTCGCACCCCCGCCTGAGACGCTAATGGATGACTGGCGGCCACCATCCCCCTGCGACCCATAACCACCGGACGATGCGCCGAAAATCCTACTCCGTGCGGCGAAAACACCATGCCAAACCCCCTACCAAGCTTTTTGATTCAGCATAGGCGCAAGGGTGCGCGAAAGCAAGCGTGAGGCGGTGAGAAATACACGAACAGACCTCCGTTTGCCGACTCCTCGCGCTTAGACTATACTGACACTGTTATTCTCAGTATTGGACAAATCCATGTCCCTCAAACATACAAAGCGCATAGTGTGCCTGGCATATTCGCACATGCCCGGAGGAAGATGCATAGCTGGAAGAGAGTGGCTTGCCGGCGGAAGTCCCGGCAGATGGATTCGCCCCGTTAGCGGTCGCGACAATGAAGGCGTCGCAGAATCCTTGACCAGGTACAAGAGCGGCGGCTTGCCTGGACTCCTGGACATCATAGATGTGCCGGTACTGGCTCATCAGCCAACGCACCACCAGAAAGAAAACTGGTTGATTGATGCTGAACGCCGGTGGGAGAAGACCAGTCGGCTATCCTCCTCACATCTACCCATACTATCCGATGATTCGTCTTCCCTCTGGGTCAACGGTGACAGCAGTTCGGCAGGACTTAACGACAGGGTTTCCTTGGACGCGGCGAAACACTTACAAGGATCTTTGTGCCTCATCAAGTCACAACTGGCGCTGAGAGTATTCGACCACTATTACCAGAGGCGCGTTCAGGGGCAATTCTGGCACAATGGAGAGAACTATTGGCTCGCGGTAACCGACCCGGCCTTTCGACAGGAGTATTCGAATCGCGACGACGGCATCTATCAACTGGGAGAACGCTATTTCACCTTGAGTCTCGGCGGAGCATTCAAGGATGGCAAATGCTATAAGCTGATCGCGGCCATATTCTAGCCGTCGCCAAAAGGCCACCATGCACAATCCTCAGTTCTCAGTCTACACCATCGGGCACTCCAACCACTCCTTCGAGGCTTTCCTGGAATTGTTACGCTCGCATCATATCAGCGTTGTAATGGACGTTCGCTCGTCGCCGTACAGCCGCTACAACCCGCAATTCAACCACGATGCCCTTCACAGAATGCTCGAACACGAGGGAATCGGGTACAAGTTCCTCGGCGGAGAACTTGGTGGCAGACCGCAGGACCGCTCATGCTACGACCAGCATGGACAGGTGCGGTTTGACAGGCTGGCAAACACCGACCTATTCGACGACGGTATCCGCCGCATCCTATGGGCGGCCGATGAAGGTCGCGTTGCCCTGATGTGCAGCGAGAAGGAACCCCTGAATTGCCACCGCACCCTCCTGGTTGCCAGAACTTTGGAAGAACGTAGCGTCCCCGTAGCCCATATACTCGCGGACGGCAGCTTGGAGACCCACGAGGATGCTATTAATAGATTGCTCGATGTATTCAAGCTGCCGCACCACGGAGACTTATTCCGTACCCGTGGAGAAGTCATCAACGACGCGATAAGCCGTCAGGTCAGCAAAGTCGCATACGTTGATGCTTCAGCGGCAAACGCCGATTGGAGTCACTGATTATGAAAGTCTACACCATAGGCTTCACCAAGAAATCCGCCAGCGATTTCTTTGAGGCCCTTCGTCAATCCGGAGCAAAACGGCTGGTGGACGTTCGCCTCAACAATGTCTCCCAGCTTGCGGGATTCGCCAAGAAAGACGACCTGGCCTATTTCCTGGAAAGGCTTTGCCGCATCCAGTACCTGCACATGCCGGAACTCGCCCCGACCCCGGAAATGCTGAAGGCTTACCGTCAAGGAGAGATGGACTGGGACGACTATGAGCGCAACTTTCTTTCTCTAATGGAACAGCGTCAGGTCAGCAAAATGGCGATCAAGCGCAAAATCGCCAATGCCTGCCTGCTCTGCAGCGAACACGAACCGGAGCGCTGCCACCGTAGGCTGGTTGCCGAGTATCTGAACGAGCATTGGGGCAACGTGGAAATAGTCCACCTCGGCAGTAACAGCACGGCCTCCGCCTAGCCCCACCCCGTCAAAAAAGAGGCCCCGCCGATTTGGGGGTAAAACGGCGGGGCCTCTTATCGCACTGATGCGACAGTCCTGATTGTCTCTGCGAGCCTACTGATACACGGGCACCGTATGCTCGTGATAGCGGTAGGTCCCGAAGTTGCTGAAGTTCACCGTATAGTCCTCAACCACGTCCGGGTTGTAGGCCACCTGGGAGAATACCCAGACCAGCGGAATCGTGAACGCCTTGTCATGCCAGGCATCGCCGAAAGCAATCGCCCCTGCGTCCCGCTCCTCTACACTCGTAGCCGAGCGGCAAACCTCTTGGAGAGTGTCTACCTCTTCGAACTCGCGGTATCCCACACCGCTATCGTGAGGGAAGCCGAATTGAATGCGGTTGCAAATTGGGCTGTACCCCGGCGACGCCCCATACATCCAGCTGGGGTCTTTGCCAGACTGCGCTTTGGCGCGGAATTCGCCAAAGTTCTGGTCAATCTCCAGTTCGGCAGTAACGCCAACCGCGGCAAAGTACTGGATAATCTGCTCGCACATGGATGGCCAGTCCGGGATCACCCGATGGGTGCGTAGGCAGTTGATGCGGGTCTCGAAGCCGTCAGGGAATCCGGCGTCGGCCAGCATCTCCTTCGCCGCTTCGGGGTCGTAGGGATAGGGCCATCCACCTTCCTTGCCGGTTCGACCGTCAGGGCCAGGGACGGGAGCCCACCGGTCCTGCCAGTCGGAGCGCCACGTCGGGTATTCGTCAACCAGCGGGAAGCCCTCCCCGTTATAGAACACCTCGTTGAGCTCGTTCCGGTCCACCGCGTAATTAAGGGCCAGGCGAACCTGGGGATTCCGCAGCGGGTCGTTCGGATCGTAGCCCTCGGGATCTCCCTTGGCACGCCCACCCGACGGTGGCTCACCGGTTTCAGGATCAACGTAATTCATCTCCCGGTAGTAGATGAACGCTATGGCCTGATTGACGCTCGGCAGCGTGGCCTTGCTTATCGAGTATCCAGCGCTCTGTATCTGCTCCCTCTGGTCTGCCACCAACGGGATGATGTCTGCCTCTCCACTGAACAGCATGGCTAGACGGGTGGCCGGTTCCTGAATCTGCAGGAATTGCAACTCGTGAAACTCAGGCGTCTTCCTCCAGTGGCCTTCTACCCGCTCGTGCAGGTACGACTGGTCTACCTGGTGGCTTACGTAGGACCAGGGTCCGGTGCCTACCGGATCTGCCTGGTAGCCCTCCTCGCCGCCGACCGCGTCCCAGTGATCACGGCTCATTATGCCCGATTCCCACACGTCAGAAACGTTAAAGGGAAGCTCCAGGTTAACATTGGGGGTATGGGCAATTACCTTGAATTCATTGACCACTTCCCAGTCCTCTGGATCGCCCAACAGGCCGTGCCACCGTCCCGGACTCCTGGTCAGCGTGGTTGGGAAATTGCCAATATCGCCAATCAGAAGGTCCCACGTCATGGTCAGGTCTTTGGCGCTGAAGGTGAAGTCGCCATAAGGCTCTCCGCCCTTGTAGAAGGGTACGCCCTCTCGCAGCTCGAAAGTCCAGGTCTTGCCATCGCCGCCGGAGTCCCACGCAAGGGCCAATTCCGGAAGCTCTTCGTTGCTGCGAATGTCGTGTCCTATCAGGTGCTCGTATTCCGGCATCTTGGCCCAGGACACCTGGCTGCCGGGATAGGGTATCGTGTATTGCTCTCCATCCACCGGGTTCGCGGTGATCAGGCGAGTCTTTACAGGCACGGGCTCAGCCTCGGTGGGTGCAGGCGTGGGGGCCGCTGTGGTTGGCGCCGCCGTTGCCGCGGGAGCCGGAGCGGAAGTCGCAGCAGGCGCGGCCGTTGCCGCGGGGGTTGCCTCTTCCTCTTCGTCGCCACCGCAGGCTGCAATTGTCATCACCAGTAGAACAAGCAATGACAAGGCAATTACGCCCCGCATATCCCACTGAATGGTTTTGATACGTCTCGTAAAGCTTCTCAAATTGATACATCCTTTTACCTGAAATAAATAGCCGTTTATCAACGTTACCGTGTGATTTCCAGGCGATTTCGGGCTAGCTTAGGCTTGCGAAAACCCTTTGTCAAGCGTCAAACTTGCAATATACTTGGGTGAAATCTCCACGGGGGTTTGATGATCCATGAAGGCTCACTCCGACTTTAATTTCTCCTCCACAAACGGTCAGCGCATCGTCCTGGTGGCAGCATTTGTCTCTGCTATTTTCGCCACCCTCCTGTTCTCCGCGTGTGGAGGAAGTGATTCAGACCAGGAGGCTGCCTCCACCCCAACTCGTTCCGATGGAACGGCGGCTGCCACCCGGCTCCCCGCCACTACGGCGCCCGCAGCCACCAGGGTTTCAACTTCCTCACAAGAGAAGCTGTTTCTCAGCGCCGACCAGTTCGACGAGGTTGACGTCGACCTCACGGCGGGAGACCTCCTCCGTGTCGTCTACACGTCAGAAGTGACCATAAGCCCCGGCCTGGGTGGCACCGGGCACCAGGAACGGGGGGTGCTTATGGTAATCCTGGACCCCAACGAGGAACAGCACATCACTGTTGAAGAGTCGTCGGATCATTCCGTGGACATGACGGCCGCACTTACCGGTACGCACAAAATTGTCTTCATCAATCCGAATCAGCTGGAAGGGCTCAATGTCAACTTGGAATACTTCATCAATCCATAGACTTTGCGCCTCATTCATTTTCTCCAGATGACCTCCCTCATCAACGCGCCGCCTGACTCATGCCCCACACCACCCTCGTAACCGGCGCCACCGGGTATATTGGCGGCAGGCTTGTCCCTCGCCTCCTCGACGAAGGCCGCAAAGTCCGGGTGCTCGTCCGCAGCCGCGAGCGCACCCTCTCCCGCCCCTGGAGCGGCCGGGTGGAGATCGCCGTCGGCGACGCTCTCAAGCCGGAAACCCTCCCCGAAGCGATGGCGGGCGTCCACACCGCCTACTACCTCATCCACAGCATCGCCGGCCCCTCCGGCTTCGAAGAACTCGATCTGAAGGCCGCCCGCAACTTTGGAGAAGCCGCGAAGGCGGCGGGCGTGCAGCACATCATCTACCTCGGCGGTCTCGGCGACCCCCGGGCCGACCTCTCCCCTCACCTCCGCTCCCGGCAGCAGACCGGCGACGCCCTCCGCGAAAGCGGCGTCGCCGTCACCGAATTCCGCGCCGCCGTCATAATCGGCTCCGGCAGCATCTCCTTCGAAATGATCCGTCACCTCGCGGAGCGACTCCCAATCATGGTCTGCCCCAGGTGGATCTACTCCCGCATCCAGCCCATCGACGTCGAAGACCTGCTGGACTATCTTGTCGCCGGCCTCGACAACCCGGAAAGCCAGGGGCGCACCATCGAAATCGGCGGTGACGACGTTACCACCTACCGCGGCCTCATGCTGGGATACGCCCGTGCCCGCGGCCTCCGCCGATTCATGATTCCCGTACCCGTCCTCTCTCCCCGATTATCCTCCTACTGGGTCCACTGGTTCACACCCATTCCCGCCAAGATCACTTCCGCCCTCGTCGAGGGTCTCCGAAACGACGTGGTAGTCACGAATGACGTGGCCAAGACCCTGTTTCCCAACATCAACCCGAAGGACTATTCCTCCGCTATCGGCAGCGTCATCCGGGACCTGGACGAAGGACGCATCGACACTTCATGGAGCGACACCGCCAACATTCCAGACGACGCAGAAAGCCGCGTGCGGATCGAATCCCGCCAGGGAGTGATAATCGAACGCCGCGTCAGACCGGTGGCGGCTTCCGGCGCTGACGTATTCAAGATCATCTCCGGCATCGGCGGCGACAGGGGCTGGTTCTTCGCCAACTGGACATGGCGAATCCGCGGAATGGTCGACCGTCTCCTTGGCGGCGCGGGCCTCCGTAGGGGACGCCGCCACCCGGAGGATCTGCGTGTCGGCGACGCCATCGACTTCTGGCGCGTCGAATCGATTCTGGAGCGACGCCTCATTCGCCTCAGAGCCGAAATGAAGCTGCCGGGCCGTGCCTGGCTTCAGTACGAGATTCAGAAGACTCGCGGCGGCGCCTGCCAGCTGGTTCAGACTGCATTCTTCATACCCAGGGGACTGCCGGGCCTCCTGTACTGGTACGGCCTCTATCCCATCCACTCCTGGATCTTCAGCGGCCTCATCAAGGCCATCGCCCGCCGCGCCGAAAATAACCAGGGGGCGGTTTGATACCGCCCCCCGTCAGATTCTGCCGGTAGCGCCACCCCTTACGACGGAGCTAGTCTGGTCGCCGTCACGTTGCCCGTCCGGAACCACACCCCCTCAGGCATCTCCTCCGGCAGGAACCTCACCTTCGGCGAAGCCCCACGTCCGGTCACCGTGACGTAACCCACCTCGACTCTACCGTCCTCCAGCCTCCTGGACCGGATCTGACCTATAACTTCATCATCCACCAGAACGTCGCTGCTCAACACCCACTCGTCCACCTCCGCATCCGTTGCCAGGTGCCGCATTTCGGGGAAAATCTGCTCCCCATTCCTGAGCTCCACACCATGCTCAATTCGGCCGTCGTCGCCCAGTCTGGAAAGCACTCTCAGCCTGAATGGCGGGGGCGTCGGACGGGGCGGGGGCGGCGCTATGTTGAACAGGTCCAGGAAGGCTCGGTCCTCGCCTATGAACAGGTTCTCGAAGAACTGCTCATTCTCATCGTCCGCACCGTTCCCGCATAGAACGGCATCCGCCGCGAGCTCATACATCGGCAGCGCCACCCGCATCTCCGTGTCCGCCGTCAGAATCCAGGACAGGTCTCGTACGTCGGCGCGTCTCAGCGGCACCGCTATCGACGCCGGGTTGCTGCAGGAATAGGCGTCGTTGAACTTGTCCATCATCAGCTGCACCCCTTCGTCCTCCCAACCAGTCTCCGCAGCCCTCGCAGCTTCCACAATCTCTCCCGCCCCAATCAGCGGCGCCAGCACCTTCTCTCCGTAGAACAGCTGCGAATGCAGGCCGAAGGCGTCTGCGAAGCTTATAGGCGACGCGTCTCCGATGCGGGCCTGCAACCCCTTCCACGTCGAAACGAGGGACACCGCCCGGGCCGAAGCCTTCTCCGCCATGGCCAGCAGAAGCTCCTCCACCTTCACCGGGTTCACCGACTCCCCATCAAGCAGCGGCCTTCTCATTCCCGAGTCCTGAAGAGCGGTGGAATACTGATTCCCAAACAGCTTCATCAGGTCTATGGAGGAAGGACTCGGCACGCTGGTTGGCTCGCCTTCTCCGGTGGATGGCAAACTGGCAACCGCAGGTCTCTCGAACAACCCCTCCAGGCCTTGGGTCTGCACTCCTGCAGCGTACAGCGCCTTCTCCCGCTGTTCTGCCGGCACCTCACTATCCGGCGTAATGGTACGCGTTACGGATGTAGTCACCTTCCCATCTTCGTCCGCCGTGGCAGATACCTGGTAGTCCAGGCCGTCAACACGGACATTCATGGGTCCGAAGGGGTAGCCTTCCAGGACCATCAGGTTTCGCCACAAACCGTGGAACCCAACCTCATTATCCTCTTCGTCGTAGGTGATGATAGCCACAAACACCCAGGACGGGCCGGGCTTGTTCAACGTCAGCTCATAGGGCTTCACTTCTAAATCGGACGCACTTATCGCGCTTGCCGTCTCCTGTCCTGTGTGATAGGAAACTCCGGGTGCCCAGAAGCCATCTTCTGCTTCTATCGTATTGCCCACCTTATATGAACGTGGGAACGCAACGTACATGAAACCTCTGCCGCCAACTTCTGCAAGGTCCCCCAGCCCCAAGTTGCCCACGCGATAGTGAACGTTAAAGGGAACCCCGGCGTATACTACGTCCGGGGCATGGGTCTCCTCTATCTTCAGCTGGTAGCTCTGCAACCGCTCCTCTTCATCCACCACACCCACGGTCAGGGTGAAGTCCGCGACAAGCGGCTGCAGGTCTCGCTGTAGATAGGTCGTCGCCTCTATCAGGTACACGCCGGCCTGCAGATACTGCTCGATGCGCGCATTCCGACGCTCGCCGGCATCGTCGTTGGCAGCTATTATGCCGGTGGCGGAGGCGAGGGAGAGCACGGCATCGCCATGCTCGGACTCCAGGTCTATGCGGACGCGAGCATCCTCGGGCAAATTGAATGAGTACCGATACGCCGGGTGCTGCACCACAAAGGCGGAGCCACAGGTATCCAGAGACCAGGAACCCGATTCTGTCAGGGCAGCGTCTGTCCCAAGGGTGCCGAGGTGGATTGTGTCGCACCCGTCCACATAACCGATGGAAAGCATGAAGTCCGCCTGGCCTCGGTCTCTACCGCCTACGGTAGTCGCTTCAACCAGGTACACTCCGGGCGCCAGATCTCGCTCTACCCGCGCATCCAGGCCCGCCCCGCCGTCATCGTTGTCGATGATCCGCCTTCCATCCTCGGACATGAGAATCAGGAACGAATCGCCCTCATCGGACTTCAGATCTATCCTGACGCGGCCTGCTTCCTGGACTTCGAAGCGAAATGTATGGGCATCGCTGCCCGCCCGGAAACCGGACTCGCAGTCTTCCGTCGTCCAACTCCCCTCGGCTTCCAACAGGCCGTTGGACTCGGACCCAAGGGTCCCAAGGTCCGTCGTCTCGCAGTCAGCGTCAGCCTGCGCCGAAACCTCTCCAACACCCCGCAGGGTAAACGTGGCAGCCATCAGCGCGGCCATCGCAATCGCAAGAATAATTGCCCGCATACCAAGCCGTCTCAGCGACACGCGAGAAGTTCTTGAAACATTATCCCAATCGAAAGACAAGGCGGCCCCCTAACTCATTCATCGATAATTCTGTGAAACCATAGCCCCTTACTGGCTACAGTCCAGTCTCTATTCTCCGGATTGCCATCGAATCGATGGCTCTGTTTAGGAGTGGAATTATATCACCAGTCTCTTCTCCTCTTCTCCAAAATGTTAGTCTGCCTGTATACGACGTTTCCCTGAACACTGGATTCCTGTCGCAATCCAAGAGGGATTCGGACGAACTCCTCCCGAGTGATACCCGGCTGAGGTCACATGCCGTGGAACTCACGCTACGGGCTTTGCTCCAATTCGTCCTCAGGTGTCGTATTTGCCTCTTCCAAAGCCTCCACGGGCAGCCGACGCTGCTGGCGCAGCTCTTCAATCTTCCTCAACGGACGCTCCAAAGCGCGGCTCCGGGTCCCCCTCACCTGCTCGAAGGCCCTCTGCGTGGAATCCAGCCGCGTGCCCAGGGTCGTCACGCTCTGCTGGTACCTCTGCCACTGTTCGTTGAAGGCGCCCATCAGGGAGATTATCTCGTTGGAAGTCTGCTCCATGGCGAAGTTGTCCACCGCCTGCCTCACCACCGCCAGCACGCAATACAATGTGGAAGGCGAACACCAGATGACCTTGCTCTTCATCGCGTCGTCCAGCAGGCTGGGATCGTTCTCGTGAATGAAGGAATAAACGCTTTCGTTGGGTATGAACAGCAGCACGTAGTCCAGCGTCCCCTGGGAGGTGTCCACGTAACCCCGGCTGCTGACCTCCTTCACCTTCAGCCTCACGTCCCTGAGAAAAGCCGAGCGGTCCGAGTCGTCTTCCGATTCCAGGTATCGGACGTAATTGTCCAGGGGGAACTTCACGTCCATGTTCAGCTTCTCGCCCCTCGGCAGCAGGAAGGTGAAGTCCGGCCGCGTTCCGTTTGCACCCATGGTTTCCTGCTTCCGATAGTTCACCCCTTCCCGCAACCCCATCATCTGAAAGATATCCTCCGCCATCCGCTCGCCCCACTGACCCCGCGCCCGAGAACTCGCCAATGCCTCCCTAAGTGTTCCCGTCGACGCTGTAAGAGCCGCCGCCTGCTCCCCCACGTTTCTTATCTGTTCTGCAATCTGGCCGAATTTGGCCTCTCTGTCCTTCTCGATCCCCCTCACCAGGTCCGACACCCTGGTTAGCTCGGCCCTGATGTTATACAGCTGCTGATCTATCAGAGCTTTCTTGCCCTCCAGCTCCTGCGAACCTGCCGAAGAATGGCGGGCCAGCTCCCGCTCCAATTCTTCCCTCGACTCCCTCAAGGCCGTCTGCGCCAGGCTCTGAAACTCCAGCTTCAGCCGGTCATCCATCGCCTCCGACTTGTCGCGGCTGAGAAGCAGAAAAACCACTCCCACCAACGCCACAACCGCCACCCCAAGTACGATAGCCACAATCTCCATTTGCACCCCCTCAGTTCATCGTCGACAACCCCATCCCCCTCACCCCGTCACCGCACCCTCCGACGCCGACGACACCAGTTTGGCGTACTTGGCCAGCGCTCCCGTCGGGTACTGCGTCTTCCGCGGCTTCCACGCCGCCCGCCGACGCTCCAACTCCTCCTCCGAAAGCTCCACGTCCAGCCGACGATTAGGCACGTCCACCACCACCGTGTCGCCGGTCTCCACCAGCGCGATATTCCCGCCTACCATCGCCTCCGGCGCCACGTGTCCCACCATCAGCCCGTGAGTCGCGCCCGAAAATCTTCCATCCGTCATCAGCGCCACCTCTTCTCCCAACCCCTGGCCCATCAGCGCCCCCGTCACCGTAAGCATCTCCCGCATCCCGGGACCTCCCTTCGGCCCCTCGTACCGGATGACCACCACGTCGCCGGCCTTGATCTCCTGGGCCTGCACCGCCGCGAATGCGTCCTCTTCCCTGTCGAAGACCTTCGCAGGCCCCCGCTGGTACAGGTGCTGCTTGCCCGCGACTTTCACCACCGCCCCCTCCGACGCCAGGTTGCCTTTCAAGATCGCCATGCCCCCAGTCATCCCCAGGGGAGACTCCACAGCGGCAACAATCTTCTGTTCCCCGCCACCGGCGTCTACTTCCTTCAGGTTCTCCTCCAGCGTCCGGCCCGTCGCCGTCAGCACGTCGCCGTGCAGCAGTCCCGCATCCAGCAGCCGTTTCATCACCAACGACACCCCACCCACCCGGTGCAGGTCCGCCATCACATATTTGCCCCCCGGCTTCATGTCCGTGATGTACGGCGTCTTCTGGCTGATTTCGTCGAAGTCCTCGATGGACAACGGGACCTCCGCCTCCCGGGCGATTGCCAGCAGATGCAGCACCGCGTTGGTCGAACCGCCCATGGCCATCACCAACGTGATCGCGTTCTCGAAGGCCTCCTTCGTCATTATGTCCCGAGGGCGAATACCCTTCTCCATCAGGTTCAGAAGGGCCTCGCCCGCAGCCGCAGCCGCTTCATCCTTGCGCGGGTCCAGCGCCGGTATCGAAGCATCCCCAGGCAGGGCCATTCCCATCGCTTCAATTGCCGACGACATCGTATTGGCCGTGAACAAACCTGCGCAGGAACCCGCACCCGGACACGCCGAGCATTCCACGTCGTGAAGCTCATCCCGGCTGATACTGCCCTTGGAATAGGCACCCACAGCCTCAAACACGTCCTGAATGTTGATGTCCCGACCCCTGTGCCTGCCGGGCATTATCGTGCCCCCGAATACGTGGATCGCCGGTATGTTCAGCCGCGCTGCCGCCATCATCGTTCCTGGCATATTCTTGTCGCAGCCCGCCACCACCACCAGTCCGTCGAATCCCTCGGCGAAGGACACAAGCTCGATGGAATCGGCGATGACCTCGCGGCTCACCAACGAAGCCTTCATCCCCTGGGTGCCCATCGAAACCGCGTCGCTGACCGTCAGCGTGCCGAACTCGAAGGGCGTACCCCCCGCCTCCGCGATTCCCCGACGCACTGCCTGCACCACCCGATACAGATGCACGTTGCAGGGCGTAACGTCGCTGGCCAGGTTGGACACCCCCACAAAGGGCTGCTCCAGCTCCTTGTCTCCAAGCCCAACCGCCCTCAGCATCGCCCGCGCGGGGGCCCTGTCCGGCCCGTCCATTATCACGCTGCTGCGTGCCCTTATGTTAACTTTGCCATTTCCACTCATGCCTATCTCCTACACAATTACTAATCCAATTATAGGCGTACCCCAAATGCGAAACAACGACGCTTAACATACCCAATGCACACGCCTTCATATATAATGGCCCAAAATTTGAGCCCAGGAGACGATATGTCCAGACCCAAAGTCTTCATCGCCCGCAGCATCTTCCAGGAAGCCATCGACATGATATCCGCCGAGGCCGACGTAGAACTCTGGCCCGACGAACTCCCCCCTCCCTACGATACCCTCCTCGAAAAAGTCGCCAACGTCGACGGCCTCCTCTGCCTCCTGACCGACAAAGTCGACGCCCAACTCATGGACGCCGCTCCCAATCTGCGTTCCATAAGCCAGATAGCCGTCGGCTTCGAGAACATCGACGTTGATGAAGCGACACGACGCGGCATCCCGGTCGGCTACACCCCGGGCGTCCTGACCGGCACCACCGCCGACATGGCCTTCGCCCTGCTCATGGCCGCCGCCCGCCGCCTCGTCGAGGGCGCCGAAGCCGTGAAGGCGGGCAAATGGAAGACATGGCATCCCCTCCACTACCTGGGGCCGGACGTTTTCGGCGGCACCCTCGGCATCCTCGGCATGGGCCGCATCGGCCTCGAAATGGCCAAGCGCGCCCAGGGCTTCGACATGCCCATCCTCTACCACGACGTGTACCGTCGTCCCGAGGAAGTCGAGAAGCAGTACAACATGACCTACGCCCCAATAGACACCGTCCTGAGGGAGTCCGACTTCGTGAGCGTCCACGTCAACCTCACCCCGGACACATACCACCTCATCGGCAACCACGAGCTTCACCTCATGAAGTCCAACGCCGTCCTGGTAAACGCCGCTCGCGGCCCCGTCATCGACCCCACAGCCCTCTATGTCGCACTTAAAGAAGGCGAGATCGGGTTCGCAGCCCTCGACGTCACGGAACCCGAACCCATTACCATGGACGACCCCCTCCTCACCCTGGACAACTGCATCATCGTGCCACACATCGCCAGCGCCAGCGTGCCAACACGGCTGCAGATGTCCACCATGGCCGCCGAGAACCTCCTGGCCGGCCTGAACGGCACCCCCATGCCCAACTGCGTCAATCCCAAAGTCTACAAGGGATAAGCAGGCCCACGATTTCCACGCTATGAATAAGCCAAAGGCCCTCGTCACCCGCGCCATCCCCCAGGAGGCCCTCGACCTCGTCGCCGCCCACGCCGTCATGGAAGTGTGGCCCCACGACGCCCCCCCGGACCATGACACCCTCCGCCGTCTCTCCGTCAACGTCGACGGCATCCTTACCAACATCATGGACCGGATAGACGCAGACCTCTTTGACGCTGCCCCCGAACTCAAAGTGGTTAGCCAGATGGCCGTAGGCTTGGATAACGTGGACGTGGCGGAAGCGACCCGCCGTCGCATTCCCGTGGGATATACGCCGGGCGTGGTCTCGAACGCCACCGCCGACCAGGCCTTCGCCCTCCTCCTTGCCGCCGCCCGCCGCCTCACCGAGGCCGAACGCTGGGTGCGAAAGGGCGACTGGAAGATCGCCTTTCATCCCCTCTTCTGGCTCGGTGCGGAAGTCCACCAGGCTACTATCGGCATCATCGGCATGGGGAGCATCGGCTTGGAGATGGCCAAACGCGCCCGCGGTTTCGACATGCGCATCCTCTACTACAGCCGCACCCGCAAGCCGGAGGCAGAGGCACAGTACGAAATGCAATTCGTGGATCTGCCTACCCTTCTGGCCCAGTCCGACTTCGTCAGCCTCCACGTCCCTCTCACCCCCGATACCCACCACCTCATAAGTTCCGATGAGTTGGCCCGAATGAAGCCGACGGCAATCCTCGTTAACGCCGCCCGCGGGCCTGTTGTCGACCCATTGGCCCTCTACGACGCCCTCAAGGGGAAGAAAATCGCGGCGGCCGCCCTAGACGTCACCTCCCCCGAACCCATCGACCCCGCCGATCCCCTCCTGACCCTCGAAAACCTGGTGGTCGCGCCCCATCTGGGAAGTTCCACCGTGGGCACGCGCACGCGGATGGCCGTCCTCGCCGCCCAAAACCTCATCGCCGGCCTTGAAGGTCGTCCCCTCCCCCGCTGCGCCAATCCGCAAATCTACATCTAGTTCTCCCCCTTCCAATACTCCCCCTGATGCTCTATCATCCCCCTGCATGAACGACTACGTCATCCAGACCGAAGGGCTCACCAAACGCTACGGCAACATCCTAGCCGTGGACAATCTCTCCATACAGGTCAAACGCGGCCACGTCTACGGCCTCCTCGGCCCCAACGGCTCTGGTAAGACCACCACCATGGGCATGCTCCTCGGCCTCTTGACGCCCACCTCCGGCGCTTTCTCTCTATTTGGAGAAACCGACAACCTGGAAGCCTCCCTCCGTCGCATCGGGGCAGTCATCGAGACCCCCTCCTTCTATCCCTACCTCTCCGGTCGTAGAAATCTCGCCTACTTCCAGGGCATTTCCCAGCGCGGCACCCCCGACGAACTGGACCGCCTTCTCGACCAGGTGGGCCTCGCAGACCGCGCCGATTCCAAGTTCAACACCTACTCCATGGGTATGAGGCAGCGCCTCGGCCTTGCTTACTCCCTCCTCGGCGACCCCGACATCGTCATTCTCGACGAACCCACCAACGGCCTCGACCCCGAGGGCATGATCGAAGTCAGGGAGCTTATACGAAGCCTCGGCGACGGTCAGCGCACCGTGCTCCTCTCCAGCCACCTGCTCAACGAGGTCGAGCAGGTCTGCGACAGCGTCACCATCCTCTCCAAGGGCAAACTCATCGCCCAGGGTTCCGTTGCCGAACTCACCCATTCCATCGGTAAGGAACAGGTGCGAATGAAGACCACCGACAATGCCAAAGCACAGAGTATCCTCACCGGTCTGGAGTGGGTCGGGGAAGTCACCTGCAATGATGGCGCCCTTATCGTCACCGCTCCCGTGGAGCGCACCGCCGAACTCTCCGCCGCCCTTGCCCACGAAGAAGTCTACCTCGCCGAACTGGTACCCATCGCGACCTCCCTGGAAGAATACTTCCTCCAGGTCACAGGCGAAAACGAAGAGGCCTGATGCCAAACCAGATTCTCGGCATTGTCCGCTGGGAATGGTTCAAAATCCGGAGACGCTGGCTTCCCTGGATCCTACTGGCCATTGCAGTCCTCCTGTCCCAAGCCCTTCTCTGGGGTTTCTATGCCGCGTTTCACGTCACCGGTGGCGCCGTCGGCGACCTTATCCCCGCTTATCAGTATGCAAGCAATCAGGGGCCCATCGAAATAACCTGCGCCGACCTTCTTGAAGAAAGCGTCATGGAGCAGAAAGTCTCCGGACTCTCTGTCCCGGAACAGGACGAATTCTTCACCGGTCTTCAGGATTGGACTCCCTCATGCGAAGGCTACGCCACACCGGATGAAAGCCGCGGCTTTTTTACCCTGCCCGCCGGCGCTGTTTTGTCCCTCTTCTTCCTCTTCAACTTCGATGGCGGCGCCTTCGGCATAATCCTGCTGCTCATCCTTGCAGCCTCCATTACGGGCTCCGAGTACGGATGGGGTACCCTTAGGACCTCCATCTCCGGCGGAGTTGGGCGTGTTCCCTTCTTGGCCGGCAAAATGCTGACCATGGCCCTAATGGGCGTTGGTGCGATCCTCGTTATAGTACTGCTCGCCGCCGTTTCAAGCCTTTTGGCTCAGGTCATCCCTCCCGCCGAAAACGCCAGTATCGTATTCTCGGAAGGGTGGGGAGACTCTTTCATCTTCATTGGCAAGACCATCTACGCCATCCTGCCTTACCTGGCAATAGCTACATTTCTCACAATTCTTGTTCAGTCCAGCGCAGCTGGCATCGGCCTTTCCCTCGGATTCATCATAGTGGAATGGATCGTTTTGCCACTTATCCTCAATATCCACGAATCCCTCGATAAGATAAACGAAGGGCTGCTCAATCGGAACGTGATGGAATGGATGTTTGCTGGCAACACCCAGGCAGCGGAGAATCTGGGCTTGGGCCGCGAAGCCGACACTCTCCAGGGCTTCTTCGTTATACTGGCCTACATCGTCGTTTTCACCGCCGCCGCCTTCTGGCTCTTCCTCCGCCGGGACATCACTGGCGCCAAAGGCAGCTAGCCGGGATCCTCCTCCGTTCACCTCCCTCCTTTCAGTTTGTAATCCCCTGGCCCGTTGTCCGCTGATTTCCTGTATCATGGCCCCACTCATGACATCATACCCTTCCGGAGACCCAAAGCCCTCCCTCAAGGATCTGCCTCGTTCCCAGCGGAGCATCGTCCGCGCATGGTGCATGTACGACTGGGCGAATTCAGCATTCGCCACCAGCGGCGTCGCAGCCATCATCCCCGTCTACTTCGTCTTCCTGTTCAAAGAGTCCCTCGGCGAAGAGGCCATGTTCCTTGGCGTCACCTTCACAGGCAGCTCTGTCTGGAGCCTGGCAATTACTGTCTCCGTCCTCACCGTCGCCCTCACCTCCCCCCTGCTGGGAGTAATCTCCGATCGCGTCCCCATCAAGAAGACCCTCCTCTGGGTCTTCACCATCGTAGGCAGCCTCTTCGTCATTCTGATGTTCTTCTCGGCCTACACCGGCCATCCCTGGGCCTGGCTCCTGGGCGCCTTCATACTCGCCACCGTCGGTTTCACCGGCAGCCTTGTCTTCTACAACGCCCTCCTCCCCCACGTAGCTCCCCGTCACCTCTGGGACGACGTTAGCAGCCGGGGCTTTGCCTACGGGTACGCAGGCGGCGGCATCCTTCTCGTCGTCCACCTGGTCGTCATACTCATCGCCCAGGACACCTCCTACGAGGATCTCGCCGCCCGCGCCGCCATCGCCTCCACCGGCGTATGGTGGTTCGGCTGGGCAATCTGGACATTCCTCGTCGTCCCCGAACCTCCCATCCTAAAGCCCGCCCACGGACTCAACCTGTTCTCCGCCGTCTCCCTATCCTTCAGAGAAATTCGAAACACCTTACGCCATCTGAGGCAGTTCAGGGTGGTAATCAACTACCTGATGTCCTACCTTCTCTTCAACGACGGTATCCAGACCGTCCTCGTCATCGCCGGAGCCTTCGCCGCAGACACCCTCGGCATCGGTCTGGCCTTCAACATGGCCACCATCGCTATCATCCAGTTCGTCGCCGTACCGGGCGCCATGTTCTTCAGCAAACTCGCCTACCGCACCTCCACCAAGGCCGCCCTTGGCGTCTCCCTCATGGCCTGGATTGTCATCGTCCTGTTTGGCGTCGCCCTGGCCCCGTTGACCCCCACAGCCCACTCCGACCATGACTTCCAGCTTGAATTCGACAGCGGCGCCAATCAATACCGGGTTGCGGCCGTCCCCGGAAGCTGGGACGAAGACGACACCCTGGAATGGCAGGGTAAACTCTGGGCGCTGCAGCAGGATTCGACAATCGCGGCCCAAAACGCCAACGACCTACCTCAGGCCTTTGAGCAATCCGAAGACTTTCAATACAGCCTATCCCTCCAGGATGGCCCCCTCGAGGGTCGAACGGCCCTGGGCCCCGCCCATTCGTCCATCCTGGGCGACGGACCGCTGGACTGGTGGCCCTCCTTCATACGAAGCACCCTCTGGAAGCCCCTGGGCATCGACGTCGGCTACCAGTGGCTCATCCTGGGCACCCTGGTAGGACTGATCATCGGCGGCAGTCAGGCCCTTGCCCGCAGCCTCTTCGCCCAAATTACCCCACCCTCGCGCAGCGGCGAATTCTTCGCCTTCTTCGGCTTCGTCAGCCGCGCCTCCTCCGTCCTGGGCCCCATCCTCTACGTCCTCGGCACATCCCTCATCGACACCCGGGCCGCCGTCACCGCCATCCTGCTGATTATCGTCGCCGGTGCCATCCTGCTTCGACGCGTCGACGTGGAAGAAGGCATCCGAACCGCCCAGGCCGTAGAGCCGGACCCGCCCCCCTAAGACCTCCGGTTCTTCTGGTGCCGGCCGATGTACCCCACCACCACCCGATTCGCTTCGTCATCCCAGTCGAACGCTATCCGGATTGTGTTCTGCGGATCGAAACTCGTTCCCTTCCCCACGTGGGCGTCCAGCTCGTACACCCTGTCCCCAACCCTCGTTCGATACCACTCCGGGTACTGGTCCTTCGTCTCATCCGTCTGCTTCGGCTTGTAGAACCAGCCTGAGCACGCCTCCTTCAGCAGCTTGTCGAACCGCGGATCACGTCCGACTTCCCTCGTTCGCGCCCGGTGATACTCCGTTCCGAGCCACGCCAATACGTTATAGACCTCATCCGGCCTCTGGAACGGCGTCGCCAGGTCAGACTTGGAATTCAGCGCCACAACCAGCTGCTTCGAGAACGCCCTTCCCGCCCTCTCCACCGCGTCCCCCACGTCCCTGATCAGCTCTATCTCCTCATCTCTGTCATCCCCCACCGACTTGCTGACCGAAACGAATTGCTCCCGCCACACCTTTTCGCTCTGCTGACTCTCGTAGAGATCCTGTCGAAGCCTGTCCACCACAACCTCCAAATCCGCCAGCTTCACCTCCAATCCCCGCCTCTCCGACTCCAGCGACTCCCTCTCCTCGCAAAGCCTCTGGTTGTCCCGTCGCGCTTGTTCCAGCTCCTCCAAAACGGGCGCTGCCTCCGACGCGGCAACTGTCTCCTCGATTTCGGCCTCTACTCCAGAAGTGTCGCTTCCGGTGCCGCCCTCCTCATTCGCCTCCCTATCAGTCCGCTCGCGCAGTTCTTTCTCAAGAACATCGGCAGTTCTTACCAGTTCGTCCCATTCTTCCGAAAGTCCCAGCAGAAAGATCTCACATTGTTCCCGATCCACCCTCCGCTCTAATTCTTCCCTTCTCGTCTTGGCTATGGGCTTCAGCTTCATGTAGTCAAGAAGGCCGTCGTGCATGGCCTCCGCAACTATAACTGCCTTGGGGAACACGCCTGGATGCTCCTTTGCATCATCCTGCCAGCGGTTCAAGTCAATCTCGAGGTAATTCAGTTCATCCTCAAACTTTTCCTTCGATTCCTCCAGTACCATGTCCAGCCTTTCCGCCTCGTACACCACCCGTTCCACCATCTTCTCCCGTCCGATTAGTCCTGCTTCACGTAGAAAGGCGTCCAGTTCAAACCATTCTTCGGCGTCAGGAGCCATCCCTCTCAACTGCTCCAGCCACCCATTCAGCAACTCGGACTCCAGGTCTTCGTCTTCCGGCAGGTCCGGAGCCATGCCGGAAACGCACGTCATCATCAGCTTCACGTCCGTCTCGTCTTCGCCGTTCGCCTCCGAGGCGACGATTCGCAGCTTTTCCAGCCAGTCCTCCTCATCCCAGACCTGAATGGCAACGTCATTCTTTCCCCTCAGCCCGTCTGTCGGGACACCAAGCCTGTCCAGGGCCATGGTCACCTGCGCCCGCAGCACCTCCCTCGACTCCATCCACGTCCGCAGGATGGACCTGAGCAGCCTCTCGTTGCCGTCCGACAGCTGCTCGAATACGGGCCCCGAAAGCGTGTCAGCGTCCGCCTTGCTGGTGTCCCGAAATCCGGGCAATCTGAAGCCGCTGTTGTTGATGGCCGCATTCAGAGAGTCCCGCGCCCCCTGGGACACCTGCTCCCGGAATCGCAGGGCCTCGCCTACCACCTGTCTCATGTAACCGGGCGAAAACTGGTACATCACGTCCAGAACGGAAAGAACTTCTCTCACACTTTCCATGCTTGTAAGCTCCTGTCCAATCTTCCTGGTTCTGACACCGCAACCCACCCTATCCAGCTAGGTCAGATGCTCACCCCTGGCGGCAGAGAGCATATGCTCAAGCACGTCATGGCTCGTCACGGTCCCGAGGAACTTTCCGCTCTGATTGTCAATGACCGGCGCCACCGTAATCCCCCGCTCGGTCATCCTCTGCAGCACGTCCTCGATGAAGTCATTCTTGTGCGCCACGAGAGGGTCGTGCCTCAGCACGTTTCTCACCGGCACCCTGTGCCATTCTCCTCTGGGCAGATACCTCAGCTTACTCAGGGATACGATGCCCACGAATTCGTCCTTATCCGTAACCACATAATCATCCTGGTACGAGTTTGCCCAAGTGTCAACAAATCGTCTCACCGTAATGTCAGGTTTCGGGTAGGAACGCGAGGGGTCCAGTATGGACCCAACCTGCACCCCGTCCAGGGCGAAACTGGCCAGCGAAGCCGGGACAACCTTTGGCAGCTTGGCGTCCACAGGCTCCCGGCTCCTTCTGATGGTGAAGTCTAATATGGGCGGCACCACCAGTATGTAGATGAGCATTACCAGCACTATCAGGGAAAATACCTCGTCGGTGATATCCCCGTGCTGCAGCAACACCAGCAGCAGCGCAATTTCCGCCACACCTTTCGCCATCAGCCCCGCTGCCATCGGTAGCGGAATCTCCAGCCGGGCCAGATATGACCCTATCAACGCTCCGGCAACCTTCGCCAACAGGGGAACTATAACCAGCGCGGCGATAGTCCAGGGTGGGAGATTGACGAAGTCCAGGCTGAAGTACAACCCTGCCGATGCGAAGAACAGCGGCACGAACAACCCACCGGCTACGCTCCGCATTCCCGGCATTATGTCAACTTTAAGCTCGTGAGGCAGGCCCGAGAGCACCGCCCCGAAAAGCAGAGCCCCGATGGTGCCGTGCAGTCCCATCCTCTCCGCAAGTATCACCATCACAAACAGCCCGCCCAACAGCAGCCCGAAGGAAAGCTGGGGCACGTTGAAATACTTTTGCAGGAACATGATCACATGAGGCGCTACCTTCCGCGACAGGACCCACGTTACCACCGTGAAACCCGCAATCTGCCCCAAGAGCAGCCCCACCCTCCACACACTCGGCACAGCCGAATCACCCTCCCCGTGCTCACCTATGGTAAAGCCCACGATCAATAGTGCCAATAGTTCCGCAATAACTACCGTGGAGAAGATCTGTATCCCCACGGGCTTGCTCAGGTGGCCCCCGTCCGAGAGCACTTTCGCTACCAGCCCCAGGCTCGACAGCGCCAGCACGCCGGACAACGCCAGTGCCGCGGTGAATGTCAATCCCAACTGGAAGTCGATCAGATAGTCCGTCGTTACCAATAGAGCCCCAAGCAGGGCGATTAACAGTGACGCAATCGCCGCAACGAAGAAGCGTCCCTGGATCGAAGCTATGAAGGCGGATATATCAATCTCGTCCAATCCGATCAGGAAGAAAAACACGAATATCCCGATACCCAGCAGCACGCTAAGCTCCTGGCTCAGCTCCACCAGACCTAATACCGGCCCCAACACCACCCCGGTCGCCGCATAGGCAAGCACCGAGTTCAACCCGAATCGGCGGCCCACTCCCTCGGCCAACTTAGCCACCACCACAAGGAGCCCTATCGATAGTATTGCTTCAGCTTCGTTTCCCAATTGACGCCAATTTACCCCCTTCCATGAAACTCAGTCCAATCGAGCCAGGAAACCCGTAACAGAAACTACTCAACCTGGTCCAGCAGGCTCCGCAATTCCCGGACGCCCACGTTGCCTCCGCTGATGACACACGCCACCGTGGATCCCTTTGGCACGGAAACCCTCCCTGACAGCAGGGCGGCCACGCCCGCTGCTGCCGCAGGTTCCACCACCAGCTTGCATCTCTCCATCAGCACCACCATCGCCTCCAGTATCTCATTGTCCGGGAGTCTGACCACCTCGTCCACAAACTTCTGAACATGGGCCAGCGTATGCTCGCCCGCAAAGGGGGCAGCCAGCCCGTCCGCCACCGTCTCACGCTTTTCCAGCTTTTCCGGCGTTCCAGACTTCAGGCTCCGGCTGATGGCGTCCGCACCCTCCGGTTCCACACCCACCACCCTCACCAAGGGCTTCTGCTGCTTGATAGCGGCCGCCACCCCGGAAATCAGCCCGCCACCGCCAATCCCCGACACCACCACGTCCACCTCCGGCTCATCCTCCAGAATCTCCAACCCCACCGTTCCAGCTCCGGCAATTATCTTCAGATCATCGAAGGAATGCACCATCGTCAGGCCGCCTTCCCGCTGCACCGCCTCCGTCGCCTCCTGCAGGTCCCCTCCCGCCAGGTGCACCCTGCCGCCGTAGCCCTCGGTGGCTGCTATCTTGGTTTGGCTCGCCCCCTCCGGCATGACGATTAACGACTCTATGCCCTGCTGCGACGCGGCATAGGCCAGCGATTGGGCGTGATTCCCTGCCGAAAGCGAAACCACGCCCCTCTTCTTCTCCTCGTCAGTCAGCGCGTTCAGCTTGTTCAACACCCCACGCACCTTGAAGGACCCCGTCTTCTGAAACAGCTCCAGCTTCAGCACGATTCGTGCCCCAATCCGGTTGCTCAGATACTCGGAACCCACCATTGGTGTGCGGTGGACCAGGCCCTTGAGGAATTTCTGTGCCTCCCGTATCTCCTCCAGGGTGACCATCTGAGTATTCCCTGACATCGCCATTAAAGACCTTCCTCCAACAGGGCTTCCGAAGGCCCTCGCTCTATGCGCTCTGATCCCGACTCCACGTCTCTCATGACCCGAAGCACGTTCTCACCCAGAATCTTGCGAATCTCCTCATCCTGGTACTCCCGCCGGAGCAGTTCCGCCGTCAGCAGGTGGTACCCGGAAACATCCTCCAGCCCCTTGGGCAGCGAGACCGTACCATCGTAGTCTCCGCCTATTCCCACGTGGTCAATCCCAGCCACTTCTCGGATGTGGTCTATGTGGTCCGCCACGTCCGCCAGCGTCGCCTCCGGTTTCGGGTGCTCCTCCCGCCAGCGCTCCATTCCGACCTCAACCGCCTTCCCGTCACCCCCCATGTCCTCCAGCATCAGCCGCTGCCGCTCCACTTCCATCGCCTTCTCATGCGCGAAGACCGTATCAGAAACGAACGCAGACACAAACGTCACCATCACAACCCCGCCGTTCTGCGGCATCCGCGATAGCACGTCGTCCGGCACGTTCCTGGGATGAGACGCAACGGCCCTGGACGACGAATGGCTGAATATCACCGGCACCTCCGACACATCCAACGCGTCGTGCATCGTCGCCGCCGAAACGTGGGACAGGTCCACCATCATCCCCAGACGGTTCATCTCCCGCACCACCTCCCGGCCGAAGTCCGTCATCCCATGCGCCGCCGGCGCGTCCGTGCAGGAGTCCGCCCACGGCACGTTCTTGTTATGCGTCAGCGTCATGTACCGTGCCCCAAGTCGATAGAACATCCGCAAAGCCCCCAAAGACCCACCGATGCAGTGTCCGCCCTCCATGCCGATTAACGACGCTATCTTACCGTCCCTGAAAGCCTCCTCCACCCCGTCTGCCGTCAACGCAAGACCCAGGTCCCCGGGATAAGCCCGGACCATGTTGTACACCACGTCAATCTGCTCCATCGTCGCCTGCACCGCTTCGCCACCCGACAGACCGGTGTCCATGTACACCGACCAGAACTGCCCGCCAACGCCGCCCTCCCGCAGACGAGGTATGTCCGTGTGAAGGCCCAACTCATCCTGGCGACTTCCAATATCGATCCGGGAAACCGCCCGCTGCGCCCTCAAACGGTACTGCCACGGCAAGTCGTTGTGCCCGTCGATTAGGGGCGTCCCACGATGCAGGGCCCTGGCCCTCTCCAGAAATCCTTCCAGTCCCGTGCTGCCTGAAGTCATCGTCGCCTCCAAACCCAGTGATTCTGGCTGCTCCGCTGCCAGTATACTCAACTCACTACTCCCGTGCTACCAAGCCCCTCCATATAGCATACTGGCATCAGACCTTGTATAGTTGAGAATACACCTGATCGGGAGCGTACGTGACCACAAACGAGAATCTCGGTGAACGCGTCATCCGGCTGGAAGGCGTCTGCGAGCATCTCGCCACCAAGGCAGACCTCGCCAACGTAAAGGCCGAACTCAGGGCGGAAATCGCCGGAACGAATGCAAAGACCGATTGGTTGACAGCGGAGATGGCTCGCCGGGAGACGCGAATGTTCCTACGCATGGGCGTCCTCGTCGTTGCCTCGGTCACTGCCGCCGTCGGCTTCTCCCGCCTCCTCGGCTGATACCAACCATCTAAGGAGTACACGCAATGTCCAACGACGACCTTTCCTACTCCTCCGCATCCCTCCTCCTCCAACTCCTTTCCAACAGGCGAGTCTCCCCCGTGGAACTCACCAAGCTCTACCTGGAACGTATCGAGAGACTGGACCCGCAGTTGAATTCGTTCCTGCTCGTCACCCACGAGCAGGCCCTCGCCGATGCAAAAGCCGCCGAGGACGCCATCATGCGCGGCGACGACCTCGGCCCCCTCCACGGCCTCCCAATCTCCATCAAGGACACCCAGATGACCAGGGGCGTCCCCACCACCACCGGCTCACTCCTCTTCAAAGACCGCATCCCTGATAGGGACGCTGCCGTCGTCGAACGCGTCAAGAAGGCCGGCGCCATCATGCTCGGCAAGACAAACACCTCCGAATTCGCCCTCGTCGGCATGTGCGAAAACCGCCTCGGCGACCATGGCCGAAACCCCTGGAACACCGACTACACCCCCGGCGGCTCAAGCGGCGGCGCTGCCGCGGCAGCCTCCGCCTTCCTGTGCCCCCTATCCACCGGCGGTGATGGCGGCGGTTCCATACGCATCCCCGCCAGCCTCTGCGGCATCTACGGCATCAAACCCACCCAGGGCCGCGTTTCCGGCTACACCGGCGTCGAAGGCCCACCCGCCCCAAACTTCTTCGGACAGCAGGGCCCCCTCACCCGCACCGTACGCGACTCCGCCCTCCTCCTGCAGGTCCTCGCAGGCCACGACCCCCGAGACCCCAACTCCCTCCGTCACAAAACACCCAACTTCCTGGACGCCCTCGAGCGCGACATCAAGGGCCTGCGCATCGCTTGGAGCTCCGACTACGGCTTCGCATCCGTGGAACCGGAAGTCCTCAGAATCACCACCGACGCCGTCAAGACGTTCCAGGTGCTTGGCGCCTACATCGGCGACGCCAAGCTCAAGATGGACGACCCCTACCAGGCTTTCGGCCCAATCTACGAGTCTGCCGCCTACCTCAACTACGGCGACAAACGAGATACCCAGGGCCACATGATGACCCACTACGCCCGCGAATACCTGGAGATGGGTTCGAAGGTCACCCTGGCCGACTACTCCCGCGCCCTCGGCAGACGGGATCAGCTCAAGGCCCAGGTGGCCGACGTCTTTGAAGACTACGACCTCCTCATCTCTCCCACCCTCGCCGTCCCCGGCGTCCCTGTCGGTCAGTTCCCGGAGCAGATAGCCGGCAAGCCTTCCTATCCCCACAAGTATTTCAGCTTCCACCCCTTCACCTACCCCATCAACGTTGTCGGCCACCCCGCCGCCAGCATCCCTGCCGGATTCTCAGCCGACGGGCTCCCCATCGGCCTTCACATCGTTGGCCGCATGTACGACGAGGAAACCGTCATCGCCGCCTCCGCCGCCTTCGAAAAGGCCCGCCCCTGGATAGACAAACGCCCCCCCGTCTCCTGACCCATCTCCGTCATTCCTGCGAAGGCATACCCCTTCATAACCTACACACTAGTCCCCCAAGACCTCTTCCCCCTCGATGGGGGAAGATTAATATGGGGGAGATTCGGGCGGTGAGAGGGGCGAGGCTTGCATTTACGCAAAGGTCTCCGAAAGCAAGAACCCACTCCCCACCCCTGTTTGACCCCCTCAACCCTCCCCTCCTATAATCCCAGCAAGTCCTGTTCGACCCACTCTCCACCCGCGGAGGCCCCATGCCGTCCCACCTCGCCATGACCGTAGGCAACGTCCAGATCGTCGCCCTCACCGACATGAGCTTCCCCTTCCCCATGCCCCTCAACGAGCTCTGGCCCGAGGTCCCTGTCGACGCCTGGAATGAGTATCGACAACGGTATCCCGATACCTTCCACGATGACCTCATGCTCATCGAAATCGGCTGCTACCTCCTCCGCACCCCACAGCAGACCATCCTCATCGACACCGGCTACGGCCCCGGCCCCATCGAGTCCGCCGGCGGCCTTGAAGGCGAGCTTATGGACCACCTCGCCGCCCAGAACGTCCCACTCCACGAAATCGACACCGTCTTCCTCTCCCACCTCCACAGCGACCACGTAGGCTGGAACACCGTCGAGCAGGACGGCGAATACGTCCCCGCCTTTCCCAACGCCCGCTACGTCGTTCACGAAGACGACCTGGCCCATTTTCGCAGACCCGACATCCAGGCCACCCAGTCCATCACCTTCATGCAACCCTCCGTCGAGCGACTCGTCGAACTCGGCCTCCTCGACACCCTATCCGAAGACTCCGACCTCACCCCGGAGGTCCGCGCCATCCACACCCCCGGCCACACCCCGGGCCACATGAGCATCCTCGTCTCCTCCCAGGGCGAGCAGGCCCTCATCGAGGGTGACGTTTTCGTCCATCCCGCCCAGATCACCGAGGACGAATGGAACTGCCACTTCGACTACGACCGGCCCCTCTCCAACAAGACCCGCCGCGCCATGTTGCAAACCATCGAAGACGGAAACATCACCGTCGTAGCCTGCCACTTCCCCCTCCCAGGCTACGGCTCCATAGTCCGGGAAAACGGCAAACGCTACTGGAAACCCTCCCCATAAGTCCCTTCCCCCTTGACGGGGGAAGGTTAGGATGGGGGTGATTCCCCCCCAATCCAGATAAAGGACACGCCATGACCAACAACGACTCCATCACCCTCCTCAACGCAATAGACACCAACGCCATGCTGGACCTCGCCCAGGACATGGTCCGAATCCCCAGCTTCAAGACGGAAGAGTCCGACCTCGCCCGCTTCCTCGCCGAATTCCTCGGCGACCGCGGCTACGACGTCGACCTTCAGGAAGTTGATGCAGGTCGCTTCCAGACCATCGCAACCCTCAAGGGCGCAGGCGGCGGCAAGTCCCTCATGCTGAACGGTCACATAGACATGGACCCCCTAGCCATGGGCTGGAACCGCGACCCCTGGACCCCCTCCGTCGAGGGCAACCGCATCTTCGGCGGAGGCATCCGCAACATGAAGGCCGGCGTAGCATCCATGATTACCGCCGCCGAGGCCGTCCGGCTCTCCGGCACTAAGCTCAAGGGCGACCTCATCCTAGCCTGCGTTGTTGGCGAACTTCAGGGAGGCGTCGGCACGTCGTATCTCGTCAAGAACGGCCCTCTCGCCGACATGGCAGTCGTCCCAGAACCCTTCGGCTCCGAAAACGTCGTCACCGTCCACGCCGGCGTCCTCGAAATGGCCGTCCACGTCCTCGGCAACTCCCGCCACATCAGCCGTAAGGAAGAAGCCGTCGACGCCATCGCGAATATGTGCAAGGCAGTCCCCGCCATCGGCAACGTGGACTTCACATACGAGCCCCGCGCCGACCTCCCCGGTCTCCCCAGAATCAACGTCGGCGCCATCATCGGAGGGCGTGGACGCGACTACGACCTCAAGGGCCCCAACTTCGTCTCCGACTTCTGCACCGTCCTCGTCGACGTCCGCTACCTCCCTGGCATGACTTCACAGTCCGTGAAGGCCGACATCCGACGCGCCCTCGACAAGATAGCCGAATCCAACCCCGACTTCCGCTACGAAATAGAACTCCCCCCGGACCCCAGGCACAAGATATTTCGCGTCATCATGGAACCCTTCGACCTCCCCCGCGACGAATACATCCTCCAGTCCGTCCTGCGCCACTACCGCACCGTCACCGGCGGAGAACCGGAGGGCCTCGGCGCCGTCCTACCCTACTCCTACACCGGCGACGACACCTGCCATCTGTGGCAGGCCGGCGTCCCCTGCCTCCTCTTCGGCCCCGGCGGCGGCTCCGAGTCCGACACCATCCCAGACGAATACATCCGCATCTCCGATATGGAGGAAGTCGCCAAAGTCCTCTCCCTCACCGCCCTCGACGTCTGCAACCTCCCCGCCTAACCCCTATCCCCCCGCCTCAATAGCCACCCGTCCCCCTTCATCCACATCCACATACAACCCATGTCCCCTCAAGAGTTGCATCCCGACCAATGGCCTCTTCCCCGTCGCGTCAGCTGCAATATATCGCTCCCGACCGTCCCATTCCACCACGACTGCATGCAAACTAAATCGTACTTGAGACCCGTCGGCCAAGAATCCTAAGCCTTTCTTGAGAATGGGTAGGTCCAACTCTGCTGCAAGCGTCGGCGGCAACGTCAGGAAGCCGTTGAATCCCGTGTCGATGACCGCCTCTATCTCCCGCGTCCTTACCGACGATCCCCGGATGACAAGCTTCACCACTGCCTCCATCCCGTCATTTACCTGTCCCTGAATCAATCAGTTCTCCTCAAGGACCCAGCGCCAAAGCTGCGCAATCCCCAGTACCCGACTCGCTCACAGTAAATGTTCACCGCATCCGGCCTTTTCTTTCGAAGCAGGCCCACTGCGTCAGGCTTACCCGGGAAAATCTCTTCACCACCCAAAGCCCAACAACCACTATCGACGTCAATGGCGCAGATTTTCCCCACATAGTCTTTCTCCACCTTGTGACGGATGTCCCGCTCGTATATCTCCCTGCCCAGGTCGACCGTCTCATCAAGGCCGCGTGTGGGCACAATAGGGTCAGGCCAAAGATCGTCGCCTGTCTTTTCAATTATTTCCCTCATCTCGCCCTCCTAACGCTCAAACATCCTCCCATCTCCGTTCATTCTATCACTCCGAAACAAGATGGCCAGTATTCCGAATGTGGATTTCCAGCTTGTTCCCGTCGCCCTCTCCCCTTCGAATCCCCCTACGCTCACCTTCATTCCTTCCACCCCAACCGAAAACAACAAATTCCCCAAAAATGTAGTATATTATGGCCATAATCCCTCCCACGGAGGCCCACATGAAGTACAACCTCGTTTCCGGAGACTCCCATGTCGACATGAGCTGGCTCCCCGGCGACCTCTTCATCGACAACGCACCCCAGGCCCTCAAGGATCGCATGCCCCACGTAACCGACACCGACGAAGGTGAACGCTGGATTGTCGGTGACCAGGTCCTCGGCGTGGCCGGCGGCGCAGGCTTCAGCTTCCTCCCCACCCTCAAGAACCGCTTCCGCCGCATGGACCGCATGATTGAAATGGGCTTCCTCGACGGCATGGCCGAAGGCCGCTACCACCCCACCGACCCCGAGCTTCGCATCAAGGACATGGCCCTCGATGGCGTCGACGCCGAGATCCTCTATGGCATGACCTCTGCCGGCATCCGCATCAAGGACCCGGAAATCGTCGAAGCCACATTCCGAGTCTACAACGACTGGGTCGCCGACTTCTGCAACCAGCGCCCCGGCCGGTGGTACGCTCTCGCCTGCGTTCCCGTCCACGACCCCGTCGTCGCGGGCGAAGAACTCCGCCGCGTCGCCGCCCTGGGCCTCCGCGGCTTCGATCTCTACGTCGGTGGCACCGTAAAGCCAATCTACGTCCGGGACGGCTACTGGGACCCCCTCTGGGAAGCCGCCGCCGAGACCCAAATGCCCATCTCCTTCCACATCGGTGGAGGCGGCGGCCTGAAGGTCCAGCCTCCTACGGACGAAGCTGGCTTTGAAGACGCCTATCTCTCCGGCGCCCCCTCCCAGAACCAGCTAGCCTTCCAGGGCACCAGCGCCCCCCTCGGCCAGCTCGCCGGCTCCGAATGGCTCGTCAGCATCATCATGAGCGGCGCCTGCCAGCGCTTCCCAAACTTCCAATTCGTCCTCGGCGAATGCGGCGCAGGCTGGGTTCCCTTCGTCATCGAGCGCATGGACATAAAATACACCGACGGCCTCCTCGACCAGAAATTCGACCCGCCCCTCGACCTCAAGCCCAGCGAATACTGGTACCGGCAGGGCGCCACCACCTTCCAGCAGGACCCCTGCGTCGGCCACATGGCCGAATACATCGGCGTAGATAACCTCATCTGGGGGTCCGACTACCCCCACCCCGACGGCGTATGGCCCGACTCCAGGGAAGTCATCCAACGGACCATGGGCCAGCTCGACGACGACGTTATACGCAAGATTACCTGCCAGAATGCCGTCGACAGATACCGCATGGGCCAGTAGCCCGCCATTACCAACAGGAACTAAATCTAGGAGGTCAGCCATGTATAACGGATACAAAGTCATCGACGGAGACGGCCATATGTATGAGCCCGTCGACATGTGGGACAGGTACGTGGAACCCGAATTTCACGCCGACCGGCCCATCATCGACCGGGTCTGGGAACGGGCATTGCTAACCTACAAGGCCACCGAACACATCCCCGGCGACCAGTTCGCCGGCGCCCTCCGCGCCAAGACCCTCACCCAGGACATCCCCATCCGCTTCACCCACGGCTACAACAACTGGTGGAGCGTCGAAAGCCGCATAGAAGACATGGACCGCGTGGGCTGGGACCTGCAGGTGTGCCTGGCCACAAACGCCCAGATTGCCATGACAGTCTCCTTTAAGAACGCCCCCCTCGGCGCAGCCCTCTCGCGCGCCTACAACAACTGGGCCCACGATTTCTGCGCCACCAACCCCGACAGGCTGAAGTTCGTGTCCATCGTCCCTGGCGGCAACATCGACGAATTCGTAAAGGAAGCCCGCCGCTCCGTTGGCGAACTCGGCGCTGTTTCCCTCCAGATGCCCCGCCCCGTTCCCAACACCTGGTGGCACCTTCCCGAGTACGACCCCCTCTGGGAAGCCTGTGAAGAGCTGGACTTCCCCCTCTCCCTCCACGGCGGCGGCCCCGGCGGCCCCAGTTCCTCCGACCGCTACAACGAGCTCGATGGCGCCTTCCGCGCCCTCACCCAGGCCATCGGATTCCCCTTCGAGAATATGATCTCCATCGGCCACTTCATGTACGGCGGCATCCTGGACCGCTTCCCCAAGATGCGCATCTCCATCCTGGAGGGCAACGCCGGCTGGGTCCCCTTCTGGCTCAATCGCCTCGAAAAGTGCTGCGAGGGACGCCAGTCCGTCTTCTTCGACGAGAAGCCCCTCCAGGCCACTCCCCAGGAGTACTTCGCCCGCCAATGCTTCGTGGCCGCCGACGCCGACGAACCCTCCATAGGCTTCGTCATCAACTACATCGGCGACGAAAACATCATCTTCAACACCGACTATCCCCACCCCGACGCTCCCGCGCCGGAAGAACCCGTCCCCAACATGCTGGATCAGCCAATCTCCGAAGAGTCGAAGCGCAAGATACTCTGGGACAACTCGGTCAGCCTATACGGCCCCCGCCTCCTCAGCGGCAGAAACTAGCAATGCCCAACCCTCTCCTCCCTTCCCCCTTGATGGGGGAAGGTTAGAATGGGGGTGGTCCCCAACTAAAATTAAACACCTCGCAGCAAGAAAAAGGAGTAATCCATGAAGAACGGACTCAAGGTCATCGATGGCGACGGCCATCTCCAGGAACCCATGGACATGTGGGAGAACTACATGCCCCAGGCCTACGCCCACCGTGCCCCCAACATCATCGGCCACACCGGAAAGATCATCCACACCTACGGCCCCTGCGAAATCTACCCTGAAGGCAAGGTCATCGCCTCCAACGACGAGACCTTCCGCCACATGGAGGACCGCTACGGGGATGCCTATAGGTCCTGGTGGGCCATGCCGGACCGGCTGAGGGACATGGACCAGGAGGGCATCGACGTTGCCATCGCCTTCCCCACCAACTGCCAGCTCCTCGGCTCCAACGTCTGGGCGAAAGACCCCGAACTTCACGCCGCCCTCGTCACCGCCTACAACAACTGGGCCATCGACTACTGCAGCGATTCCGGCGGGCGCGTCCTGGCCATCGGCCACGCCACCTCCCGCGACGTGGAAGCCGGCGTGGCCGAGATTCACCGTATGGCCGAATCTCCCAACATCGCCGGCATATTTCACCCCTCCATGGAGATCGACAACTCATGGGGCGACGAGGACTACGAACCCTTCTGGCAGGCCCTGGAGGAAACCGGCATCCCCGTCTGCTGGCACGGCAGCGCCTCCCACCCCCTAGCCCAGGCCTTCGATCCCATCCGGAAGAAGTACGGCGCCCTCAACCACGCCCTCATGCACCCCGTCGGCGCCATGCTCGCCCTCGGTGGCATGATCTACGGCGGCGTACTCGACCGGCACCCCAACCTCAAGGCCGCTTTCTACGAGTCCAACGCCGGTTGGCTCCCCTTCTGGCTCGCCCGCCTCGACGACCATACCGAAGGACGCCAGGGCGTCTTCCTCCGTGAGCACGCCGAATCCAACGGCGGCGTCGGCCTGATGCCCTCTGAATACTTCAAGCGCCAGTGCTTCATAGCCTGCGACGCCGACGAGGGCGCCCTCAAGCAGGTCGTGGAGTACATGGACGGGGAAAACATCATCTTCAACACCGACTATCCCCACCCGGACGCCCCCTTCCCCGGCGCCGTCGACGCATTCCTCGACCAGCCCATCTCCAGGGAGCACATGCAGAAGATCCTCTGGGACAACTCCGTACGCCTCTACGGCGACAAGGTCCCCCAGCTGTAAGCGCAGCCCCCATACGAAGCAAAAGAAGGGCGGTCGTCGGACCGCCCTTCTTTAATGTTGAAACCCTCCGAATGCCACTTCAACAGCGGAGTCTGGCGTATTCCCTACGACTCCAGCATAGCCTCCAACTTCTCCACAAACCGCTCGACCTTGTCTATGTATAGAGCAACCTTGTCTGCATCGTAGGTGTTCTCATAGAAATTGGAATGGAGCCCATTGGCGACAACAAAGAGAGTATGCAATTCCGGGTCCTTGGCTTCGTTCGAAAGCTCCCTGGCCGCAATCCACAGGAACCGGTGCTGGTCGTGATCCCATCCTCGCAGCGTGGCGGCAGCCTTCACTATCTGCGCCGCAGCCCCCCACGCCTTCTCCGACGCCTGCTGCAGATCTCCGGCTTCAAATTCCACTCGTGCATGCGCCATTAGACGCCGGCTCGCCTCACGGTATGTCATATCCAAAGTAGTCATGATGGCCAAACCTCTTCAGACACTATAGCACATTTGAAACACGACTACCGCAGCCTATCTTGCCGAAAAGCAAAGGGGCCTCGTCCGGCTTACGGACGAAGCCCCTTCAGTTTCTCGAATCAACCGTCTAGCGGTACACGGGCACCGTGAACTCGTGATGCCTGCTCGGCCCGAAGTGGATCTGGTCCGACGTGTAGTCCGCGACCACTCCGGGATCAATTGCCACCTCGGCCCTCACCCAGAATAGCGGGATGGCCCAGTAGTAGTCGTAGAACCAGTCGCCGATGGCCTGGGTCGCCAGCTTGCGAGCGTCCGGGTCTACAATCATCTCCCACTCGTCCGTCAGCGCTCTCAGCTCCTCGTCCGCGGGCGCATTGATGAGTCCGTAAGGCTCGCCCTGAATGGCCCGAATCCACTGGAAGTCCGGCACCGCTGAGCCGCGGAACAGCAGAATCTTGTTCCTGGCATCTTTGTTGCGATAAGTGGCTGCCAGATTTCCGAAGTTCGTCTCCTGTAGGTGCGGACGCAGTCCAATTTCCCGGAAATAGGTGGCCATTGCCTCCCCAATCTCGGGGGCCTCCGGGATACCGGGCATCTTTGCCACTATGAATTCGAAGTCAAACCCGTCCGGGTAGCCGGCCTGCTCAAGCAGGATTCTGGCCCCGTCGGGGTCGTAGGGATATTCGGGCCACTTGAAGATGTCCTGGAAGGGCTTGATGCCCGGGACCGGCATAGGCAGCGACTTGCCTTCGTAGAAGACCTGGTTGATCGTGGTCCGGTCTATTGCCTGGTTCAAGGCCTGGCGCACCAGAATGTTGGTCATGGGCTCGCTCAGGTCCCGCTCATCTTCATAGTAAAGTCCGCCAATGATCGCCGTCAGTGCAAAGCTCGGGTTGGTGCTCGGGATCCTGGAGTAGCCCCGCTCAACCACCGTCGGCATCAAGGATTGTTGTACTGCGGCTATGTGCGCCTCGCCGGTCAGCAGCATCGCCATCCTGGTAGCGTCCTCAAGGACGTAGAAGATCTGCAATTCGGGGAACTCCGGCGTCTGCCTCCAGTGATTCTCTACACGCTCGTAAAGAATGTACTGGTTGGTCCTGAAGTCCACGAAGGTGAACGGCCCGGTGCCGATGGGATTCGCCTGGTATCCGTCATCTCCTACGGCGTCGTAGTGATCGCGACTGCTGATAAAGAAGATGTTCTGGCCGCTCAACTGGTAGTCGGTGGTTACGTCCACCTTGTTCTGGTTAAAGGTAATATCGTAGTCACCAACGATATCAAAATCGTCCACCGTCATCTCTTTGCAGCAGGGAGAAGGCCATTCGTACTCGTCAGCCTGGTTCTTTTCGAAGGTGAACACCACGTCGTCCGCCGTCATGTTGTAAGCCGTTGCCTGCCTGTTCTGATAGAAGGGAACGCCCTCCCTCAGCTTGAAGCTCCAGGCCATGCCGTCTGGCGCCATGGACCACTCTTCCGCCAGCATCGGATAGAATTCCTGGGTTCTCCGATCGCTGCCCAGAAGCGTCTCATACATGGGCGTCAACGGACCTCCGGAACTCTGGAAGCCCTTCCAGAAAACCGTCATCTGCTGGGCCGGCGGCGTCATGCTCACCTTCAGCCGGGATACCACCGGCTCCGTCGGGCCAACCTGCGTGGGAGGCATGGTCCGCGTCGGTCCCGGCGTAAACGGGATCCTGGTGATGGGTTCCGGCGTCGCCGTTGGCGTGCTCGGAGCCACCACCGTAGCTACCGCGGTTGGCCGGGGGGCCATTGTAGCCACGGGCGTCGGTACTGCCGTGGCCGCCGGCGTCGGCGCAGGGGCGGCGGTGGGCGGCGGTGCAACAGGTGCAGGCGTGGGAGTTGCGGCCACCTCCACGGGTTCGTCCCCGCCAGAACATATCGAACCTATGATGACAATTAACGCAACTATGCCAACCAGAATATGTAACATGACCCTCCTAGACCTGCCCTTTCGTCTACGTTCAACATAGCCCTTGTCCCGCATCGCTTGCTCGCTGCGGGGCTTCCGCAACAGGGCATATCCTGCCCCGTCACGACCTGATCTTGGGCCTATTTCGATTCTAGGTTTGGCCGTTTCAGACTGTCAATAAGTTATGTAACGTGGTTAACGCAAACAAACTACTCCGACAGGCCTTCAAATCGCAATTGGACCCGCCGAAATCACCTCGCCATGCCATCCGCGCGTCTAGGTGACCATCGGCCCCGGAGACCCGGCTACGTGTCCCATGCCGTGCAAGACGAAAAACCATCTCGGCGAACCGCCCTGGCAAACCCGCAGAAACGGAAAATCAACCCCGGCCCGTGTACGGCATCTTCGTCGCCATTATCGTCATGAAGAGTATGTTCGCGTCCAAAGGCAGGTTCGCCATGTGCACCACCGCCTCCGCCACGTGCTCCGTGTCCATCACCGGCTCCACCCGCACTGACCCGTCCGCCTGCTCAATCCCCTCCCTCATTCGCGACGCCATCCGGGTGGCGGCGTTCCCCACGTCAATCTGTCCGCAGGCGATGTTGTACTTCCTCCCGTCCAAAGCCGTCGACTTCGTCAGCCCCGTCATCGCGTGCTTTGTGGCCGTATACGGCGCCGAATTTGGACGGGGCGTCTGCGCCGAAATCGACCCGTTGTTGATGATCCGTCCACCCATCGGCTCCTGCGACTTCATGATCCGCATCGCCGCCCTGGTACACAGGAAGGCCCCATTCAGGTTTACGTCCACCACCTGCTTCCACTGCTGAAAGCTGAGTTCCTCCACCGACAGCGGCGGCGCGCCCATTCCCGCGTTGTTGAACAGCACGTCCACCCGCCCGAACCGCTCCAGCACCTGGGCGAACAGTGCATCCACGTCATCAGGATTGCCAACGTCGGCCCGCACCGCCAGGGCCCTCGACGACGGCATGCCGGATTCCTCCACAACCGACTTGAGAATCTCAACTCGCCGGCCGCAAATCGCCACCGCATACCCCGCCCGCCACAGCGCAAGCGCGCTCATTCTGCCAATTCCCGTCCCTCCCCCGGTAACTACTGCAACCTTCCCTTGCTCATTCATCGGCTCACTCGTCTCCTTCAAAATCCGCAATTTTCCCGTTACGCCAGTTCACCCCGAAATTTCCGGCCACGCCGAAAGCCGCCCCACGTCCCCCTCCATGCCCGCGTCCTTTATCATCCCCGCCTGCGCCTCCCGTACCCTCGCCACCACCTCCGCTTCGTCAACAACCACCGCCCGTCCCTCCCTCAAGACCGCCCTGCCGCCAACCAGCACCGTGTCCGCCATGTTGTTCACCCCGGAAAACACCAGGTTGCTCACCAGCCTTGCTCCCGGCAGCAGGTGGGGCTGGTCGAGGCGGAATATTGCCACGTCCGCTTCTTTCCCCGGCTCCAGCGAACCCACCCGGCCCCCCATGTCCAGCACCGCCGCCGCCTTCACCGTCGCCATCTCCAGCGCTTCCTCCGCCGTTCCCAGGTATCTATCCGAGAACCTGACCCGCTGCATGTAGATTGCCATCTTCATCGCTTCCCACGGGTTCTGCCCGTTGTTCGTCGCCGAACCGCCCGTGCCCACTGCTACCTGCGCCCCCAGCTTGCCCATCTCCCAGATGGGCGGCACCCTGTTGCCACCCCTCATAACCGTTAGAGGACAGTGCGACACGTTCACCTGGTACTTCCCGAAAAGCTCCACCTCCTCGTCCAGCAGGCCGCTGCAATGAATCGCAAGCATCTCCGGCCCCAACACCCCCAACTTCTCGGCGTACTGCACACTGCCCATTCCCACCTTGGCCATGGCCTCCGCCAGCTCGTCGCTCGTCTGCGCCAGATGTATGTGCCACATCTTCCCCCGCTTCAACGCCCACTCCCGCATCGCCCGCACCGTGTCCGGCTTGCACCGGATAATCGTCGTTGGTTCCGAAGTTATCACTATCCGCTCTGAATCGAAGGCCGCCTCCAGCCGGTCCAGGTCCTCCAGCACGTCCTCCGTCCGCTCTATGAAATCCGGCGGCGTGAACTCCTCGTCGTCGCTGATGCCCCTTGACACCACACCCCTCATCCCGGACTCCAGGATCGCCTCGCAGATCCCGTCCGTGGAGTCCTGGTGATAGTGGGTCCAGTGGTTCTCCTGCGTGGTCGTCACCCCATACTTCAATAGCTCCAATAGGCTGGAGGCCGCGGCGGCCTTCGCCCGTTCCCTTGTCAGTCCCCGCGCCAGGTTGAGCAGGCTATCTCGCGACTCCCGCTTGTGGTCCAGCAAACTCCGGTACACCGACTGGTCCAGGTGGTCGTGGGCATTCACAATCCCCGGCATCACCGCCATGTCGCTGGCGTCTATCCGCTCCCTCCCCCGGTAAGAACCCTCCCTGGAAGGACCGACCCCCACAATCTTCCCCCCGTCCACCGCCACGTACCCGGGGTTGAAGACCCGACGCTCAGTGTCCATAGATATAACAATGCCGCCATCTATTACGAGATCAACCTGTCCTCCATTGCCATCAACCATCCGGATCCTCCTGCGCTTTGCACTTCAGACTCACGGCGAACCTTAACACCCAGCACCAGGAGCGGCAACCGGTCCGCCATCAACCCTCCCACCGGAGAATGTGCAGCTCCCGGCCGGCCCCATTTGTGACATCTGCCCATTGTCGTGACCGGACCTCCTCAACTATCATTGCCCCATGAAACCTCTCAACAGGCCACAACAGATATCCCGTATCAGTATGTACGGCTGTTTCCGCCGATTTTTTGACGAAACGAATCCTCACGCCTGAACTCAATGCTCTCAGGCACAAACTGATACCTGTTCGATTCTCAAATCGAATCCCTTCCACGCCTGGCAAAACCTAAACGAATAGATTCGATCTGCAGACTTCCTCTCACAAACCGGATCGGCCACTCCGACTGCGCCCCCATCCCCCAACAAGTTTCCCATCCCTACACCAAGTTGATATCATTGCCTCACCAACCAGGAGGTAGCCCCCATGCTCAACGGATTCAAGGTTATAGACGCCGACGCACACATGCAGGAACCCCCGGATATCTGGGACAACTACGTGGAGGCCGAGTTCTACGACCGCCGCCCCGTAGTTGAGCACGTCCAGAATCGCATCATCTTCCGCTACGAGCCCGGCGAACTCTTCCCCGGCGATTCCGAAGGTCTGCCCACCTCCGTGTGGAAGAAGCGACCCGGCCAGCTCTACAAGGACCTCCGCAAGAAGTACGGACAGGCCTACGACCACTGGTGGAGCGCCGAAAGCCGCCTCGTCGACATGGACCGCTTCGGCTGGGACAAGATGATCTGCATCCCCGGCCACGGCTCCGCGCCCCTCCGACAGACGGATAAAGACCCTGACCTGATGTGGGCGCTGGCCCGCGCCTACCACAACTGGTCCCACGACTTCTGCTCCGCCAACCCCGAACGCCTCAAGATGGTCGTCGAGCTGCCTCCCTACGACATCGAACGGGCCGTCATAGAGACCCGCCGCGCCGTCGTAGAACTGGGCGCCGTCAACGTCATGGTACCAAGACCCCAGGAAGGCCAGTTCTGGCACAACCCCGAGTACGAACCATTCTGGGACCTGGTTACCGAGCTGGACGTGCCCGTCTGCTTCCACGGCGCCGGCAGCGGCTCCCCCCACGCCGGACATCGTTACCGCGGCCACACCGGCGCTCTGTTCGCCCTCAACCACGCAATCGGCTTCCCCATGGAGAACATGATCTCCCTGGGCCACCTCATTTACACCGGCATCCTCCAGAAGTACCCCACCCTCCGCGCCAGCTTCCTGGAAGGCAATGCCGGCTGGCTTCCCTTCTGGCTCGGTCGTCTCGACGACCACTCCGTCGGTCGGCAGTCCGTCTTCTGGGACGACAACAACCTGGAATTGACCCCCACCGAGTTCTTCAAGCGCCAGATCTTCGTGGCCGCCGACGCCGACGAAGAAGCCCTCCCCTCCGTCATCAACCTACTCGGCGACGGCAATCTCATCTGGAACACCGACTATCCCCACACCGACGCTCCCGCCCCCAACGCAGCCCTCCCCGAACTCCTCCACCAACCCATCTCCGACGAGAGCAAACGCAGAATCCTCTGGGACAACCCCGTCCGCCTCTACGGCCCCCGCATCCTCACCTAGCCCACCAATGTCGTTGAAGAAGAAACTCATTCCCAACAGCTACTGGGTGAGACCAGGTAGAATTGCGGCAGGGGAATATCCTGGTGCTGCCAAATACTATGAAGCTGCTCAAAAGTTGAGCGACCTGCTTATGGCGGGAGTAAATCACTTCGTTGATCTAACTCATCCAGAGGACGGCTTGGAACCCTACGACCAAATTGCTAAGGAGGAAGCTATCCGCCTTGGCAAAACCGTCCATCATGAACAACATTCCATCATCGACCTGTCGGTTCCACAAGGCCCCCATGATATGACGAGAATCCTTGACGCAATAGACTGCGCATTGAATATTGGTCGGACCCTTTACGTCCATTGCTGGGGCGGAGTAGGGCGTACTGGAACCGTGATCGGCTGTTGGCTGGTACGACATGGGCTGACAGGAGAGCAGGCTCTACTACAGATAGACCGGTGGTGGAAGGATGTGGAGAAGGCCTGGCGCTTCCCATCTTCGCCCGAAACCATGGAGCAGAGAAGTTTCGTCCGTCAGTGGAGAGATACACATAATTGGAGCCAAGTAACATGAGTCGGATTACCGAAAATGACCGCTATAGGGGTTGCCTCCTGGGTTTGGCCGCCGGCGACGCCTTGGGCACCACCCTGGAATTCAAACACCCAGGTTCTTTCGAATGTATCGACGACATGGTCGGCGGAGGGCCGTTCCATCTGGAACCGGGCCAGTGGACCGATGACACGTCCATGGCACTATGCCTCGCCGCCAGTCTTATTGAAGAAGATCGATTTGACCCAAGAGACCAGATGCAACGCTTCGTCAGATGGTGGAGAGAAGGCTACATGTCTCCTACTGGGGAGTGTTTCGATATCGGTATCACCGTGAGCGAAGCCCTATCAAGGTTTGAATACACTGGTGACCCCTATGCCGGGTCCACTGATCCTTTCTCCGCCGGCAACGGCTCGCTGATGCGCTTGGCCCCTGTGCCGATGTACTATGCTATCGATGACGAGGAAGCCATCAAGAAAAGCGCGGATAGCTCCCGCACAACCCATGGCGCCACGGAGGCTGTCGATGCATGTCGTTACTTCGGCGGATTGCTTGTTGCAGCGCTGAAAGGGGTGGACAAAGAGACCCTTCTGTCCCCACTGTTTTGTCCAGTGCAAGGACTTTGGGAAAAAGAACCTTTGGCAGAGAAAATTGCAGAGGTCGCGAGCGGTTCATTCAAGCGTCGCAAACCGCCGGAGATCATTGGCACTGGATACGTTGTCAAATCGTTAGAGGCAGCTCTTTGGGTCTTTCACAACTCCAATGACTTCCGTGGAGGTGCCCTTATGGCCGCTAACCTTGGGAACGACGCCGACACGACCGCCGCAATTTATGGACAAATTGCAGGTGCCTACTACGGAGCTGGCGCCATTCCTGACAAATGGCTCCAACTCCTCGCAATGTCATCAGAAATTACGTCCATGGCCAACAGCCTGTTTGACCATTACAAACGGTCACTCCTTCCCGTCCCCTAACAGACCCCCTTCAATCCTTCCCACCGCCTCCCGCGCCTCCTCCCCCAACCCGCCTGGAACCTCCTCATTTATCCACCGAAGCACCTTCAACGCCCTCTCCTCCCGAAACTCCCCCAGCTGCCGGATGACCGCCTCACCAATTCCCGGCCCGATGGGGTACCGGTCCCGCGACACCGTCGTAAAGAACTCCTCCAATAACCCCAACAGGTGCAGCCGTATCTCCTCCGTGTCCGGCGACTTCACCCACACCTTCCGGTCGTTGCTCATGCCGTCGCCGGCATAGCGAAGAATCGGCCCTATAGGAATCCTGTCCCTGTCCGGCCTCCTGTGCGGATGGTTCGCGCAATACGTATAGAAGGGGTTCTCAATCGCCTGGCCTCGAATGTCGCAAAACGGCTCCACCGACTCGTCTCGATGTCTCTGCCAGTCCCTCTCCCCCTGGTTGGTGCGATTGAACCAGCACGTACCGCAGCAGTCCGACCCTCCGTTAGGCATGAATCAACTCGTAGGACTGAGGCTCCGGTACGGGGAGGCCATCCTCCTCAAGCGCCTCAATGTAAAGTTGAATCGCCTCGCCTATTAGCGCGCACACCTCTTCCCTGGTCTCAGCTGCGGCGACGCATCCGGGCAAGTCCGGCACGTGGGCGCCGTAGCTGGTTGGCCCCTTCTCAATGACCACAGCGTACTTCAGAATCAACTCCTAATATCTCGACAGTGCATTCTCTTCCTTCGTCATGAACTCCAAAAGCGCTGGGCGACCCTTGGCCATCTCTCCCTGCGCCCTGCCCAAAGCCGGAATTATCTCCGACGGGTCACTAACGCGTTCCCCGTAGCCCCCCAAGGCCTGCGCAAGATCGGCGTAATTCCCATACAGGTTCGTAAACCCGAACCGCTCCGTTGCAACCGGGTAGTTCACCGAGTACCCGCTCAAGACGTGGTTGTTGAACACCACAAGCAGAATCGGAATCTCCAGCCGCGCCGCCGTCTCTATGTCCATGCCCGCCATCCCGATAGCCGCATCCCCCATAATCGTCACCACCGTCTTCTCCGGCGCCGCCAGCTTCGCCCCCATGCTCAGCCCCACTGAATACCCAAGCTGACTCGAATTCCCCCACCCGAGATACCCCCGCGGCACAATCGCCTCATAAAACGGGATAGTCTGGTCCCGCGGATGCCCCGAGTCATGCGTCACAATCGTCTGCGTCCTGTCCAAAGTGTGCATCAGGTCCCAGATTATCCGATAAGGATTGATTGGGACTTCGTCGGATGTCAAGCGCGGCATCCACTCCTCCAGCCACTCCCCCTTCACCTGGGCGATCTCCGCCATTGGCTCCGACTCACCCCGACGGCCATCCTCTCCGGTAAGCCTCTTGACTTCTTCTATCAGCTGACCGAGAACCAGCTTAGCGTCTCCGATTACGGCATGGTCTATCCGGTGCTCCTTGTTGATGTCCCGTGCATCTACCGTGCACTGCACCATGGTCTTGCCCGGCGGCACACCGATGGACGCCAGGTTCGTGGTGAAACTGCAACCGACGCCGAAAACCAGGTCCGCCCGGTCCAGAAAGTGTCTCACCTGCTTTGTAAGCGTGTTGGCCCCTGTCCCCAGCGCCAGCGGGTGGTTCTCCGGGAACGCGCTCTTCCCGATGTTCGTCGTCATCACCGGCGTGTTTGCCAACTCCGCAAGCTCAACCAACTCCGATGAAGCCTCCGCCCACAACACCCCCTGTCCGGCGTAGATGACTGGCCTCTTGGCGTTCAACAACGCCCGAGCCGCCGCCCGCACGTCCGCCGGGTCACCCGCACTCCGAATGTGCCCCACCTGACGATAGTCGAATGCCTCCTCGGAAATCTCTTCATCCCCCACGTCGGCGGGCACCTCCACCATCACCGGCCCCGGTCGTCCCGACCTCAGCGACGTATACGCCCGGCGCATCATCTCCGGAATTCGCGCTGCCTGGTTCGCCTGCGCCCCCCACTTCAGCACCTTGTCGTATGCCTCCACCGCCGGAAAGTTGGGCAGCTGCTGCGTCCTGTCCCGCGGCGGCCCACCCGGGATCACCAGAATTGGAACGGACTCGGCGAAGGCGTGGGCCACGCCGCCATAGGCATTCTCGATCCCCGGCCCCGACTGCGTCACCACCACCCCTGTCCGACGGCCGTTGGACACCCGGGTAAACCCGTCGGCCATGTTCACCGTCGTCCGCTCGGTGCGCGACATGATGGGCCGTATGCCAGCAATCGCCGCCGCTTCAATCAGTGGATTAGCCGGATAGCAGAAGAGGAGATCAGTCCCCTCCATCTTTAGCACGTTGGCCAATGCAGTATTCCCTCGCATAATTCGCCTCCTAAGCCGATGTGACGCCTTCGCCTAGTGTAAGCTCATCCCTCTCCTTCGGCAAACACCTACCCCTCACCGCCATCCACGCATTCTTTTCCCGAATAGCCCCCTGTTACGCTACCGCCCCACAAACTCAGGCATCACATCATCCGCAAACCACTCCAGCTGCTCCAGAATCACCGCTTCAGGCGTGCCGACGGGTTGACTCATGCTCACCCTTTCCAGCCCCGGCAGACGCTTCTCCAACCCCTTCAGCTGGTCGATGACCCTGCTAGGAGGACCGCACAGCACCGCCCCGGCCTCAATCGCCTGCGCCATGGTCGGAAGACCCGCATTCGGCGCAGTCTCCGGGTTCCCCATCTGCTCTATCTGTTCATCCGAAAGGGCGCGAACCAGCCGCAGCGGCCCGAACATCTTGATGTTCTCCTCGTAGAATTTGGAGTAGCGTTCAATCCCCTCCTCCACCGTGTCCGCAAGAAAGAAGTGGAACCCTATGCTCAGGTCCTCGCCTGGCGCCTTCCGGCTGCCCGCCCTTTCGTGAGCCTGCTGCCACGCCGTGATGGTATTGTCCATCGCGCCCCCTTCCGCCACCCCTCCGCCAATCAGGCCCTTAATGCCGTGCTTCACCATGAAATCCAACCCTCGCGGCGTAGCGCTCTGGATGGGCTGCCAGCACTCCAGTGGACGATATATGGGACGCGGCACCAACGTCAGGTCCCTCAGGTCATACCCGCGGTAGGGCACAACCGGAGGCAGCTCATAGTGTCTTCCCTCGTGCGAAAACGGCCTCTGCGTCAACGCCTTGAAGATGACGTCCACCTGCTCCTCGAACAGGTCCCGGTTCGCCTCCTGGTCCAGCAGGGGCGCTCCAAAGCTCTCAACCTCCCGGGTGTGATACCCCCGTCCCACGCCGAAAATCACCCGACCCTTGGTGAAGATGTCGGCCTGCGCGTAGTCCTCCGCCAGCCGCAGGGGATGCCACATCGGAGTAATGTTGAACCCACAGCCGAAGTTTATCCGTTCAGTCTGGTGTGCCAGGTGTACGCTCAACATCAGCGCGTTGGGTATGCACTCGAAACCCTCCGGCTGGAAGTGGTGCTCGGCCAGCCATAGCGTGTCGTACCCCTTCCGGTCCATCAACTGCGCGATGGCCAGCGCCTTGTCAAAAGCCGTCGCCAGGTATTCATCCGAGTAGTCGCGATCGTTCACCGGCGTACCCCCGTACCCCACGTTGTCCACGTCCACGTGTCCGGCAAACAGGCTGTCGAAGCGAGTAATCATTGGAAACCTCTCTTCCTAACTGATCTGGCCCATCCCATGTCCACAAAGCTGTTTGTCCTGAGCCCTACACCTCTCCCCCGAGAGAGAAGATTGCAGTGGGACGCCAATTGCAGCCAACGTCCCTTTGGTTGAGCCGGTCCCTTGGGAAAAACCCGCCTCCCTAAGTAGTGGACATCGGCCCCCCAATCTCCGCTATAGTAGTATGTAGTCTCACCAATTACAAAGGAGGTATCAATGAGAGCCTTAAGAAGGGCGGAAGCAACGTGGGAAGGCAATCTCATTCGGGGCGGAGGATCGGTTGATGCGAGCACCAGCAAAGCATTCACCAGTCTCCCAGTCACCTGGGCCTCTAGGACCCAAAGATCCGATGGACGCACCAGCCCGGAGGAACTGATAGCGGCAGCCCACGCCAGCTGCTACGCCATGGCATTCTCCCACGGCCTCAACCAGGGCGGCGCGACCACCAACAAGCTCGAAGTGACCGCCTCCGTCGTATTTAGTGACGCCGGCGGAAGTCCGAAGGTCGTCTCCAGTTCCCTCAGGGTGAAGGGTTGGGTGGATGGTATCGACGCCGAAGGCTTCGTCGAGGCTGCGGAAGCCGCCAAGGACGGCTGCCCTGTCTCCCAGGCCCTGATGGGCAACGTGGAACTGAGCGTGGAGGCAACCCTCGCCGGTTAGCCAACCACCTCCGGGAATGATTCCTTCCCCCCGATGGGGGAAGGCAGTCGACAGGGTTTGACCCCTACCTTCCCGCCAGACTGCCCTGCAAGTCCGACACTGCCTCCCGTATGGTTCGTCGCCGGCCCGACATCTCCTGCGGGCGCTGGCCGGGTAACCGCGGATTAGGCGTCGTCTTGACGCATATCAGCGCCGGCCCCTCAGCTTTCAGCACATCATCGATTCCGCCGTCAAACTCCTCCAGGTCGTTGAAGTCGTAGACGTTTGCATACCCGGAGTCCTTCGCCAGCCCGGAAAAGGAGATCTCGTTCTGCCCGGGGATGGGTTGCCCTCCCGTCGTCGCGTACATGCCGTTCTCCAGCACAAAGTGGTACAGATTCTTGGGCTTCATGTTGCCCACCGTGGCTAGAGTTCCCAGGTTCATCAGGAGACTGCCGTCACCGTCGAAGACTATGACCTTGGTGTCCGGTTGCGCCAGGCACACCCCAAGTGCGAACGAGGACCCCTTGCCCATCACCGTTGGGGAAATGTCCCGCGCGGGCATGGTGCTGATTTTCGGCCAGGCAACGCTGGCCCGCTCCACCGTCACGATTACCGCGTCTCCTCGACGCTTCTGAATTATCTCCATCATCTGTTCCTGGCTAAACATTGCGTCTCCCTTCCATACCGCATATCGACGGTTCACCATTTCGCAGCGTCGAATCACCGCGTCTCTTGCTGGCAGTGTAGAGACGAACCAATCCCCCGTCAAGAGAAATCCGGATGCAGGCCGGAACTGAGGCCCCCGTCCCCTTATTCCTGCGAATCCCCGTGACACCGACTTTTGACACAGTCCCATGGCCTGTGATAACTTATCCACAGAGCGGAATTGATGCTAGAACAAATACATAGGATTCAACGTCGGGCGCACACTCTGGGGTGGAGCGCCCCTTCTTTATGGCCCGACTACCCGCCATTACAACACTCCGGAGGCCCTTTCCATTCTTCAACCAGTAATTCGCAAGTTCACCACCCTCTTCGGTAGAGAAAAACCAAAGTCTCACCCTCCTAGAACCGACCCCTCGGAAGACTCCCCAACCCCAGCCGTCCCAGATCCCGAAGCTACCGTCGCCACCCGAACCCGCCCCAGCGCCCGTCCCCCAACCCACAGCGCCAACGGTTCGAATGCCCAAACCAACGGACACAGCCCTCGCAGACGCAGGCGTCGACGCCGCAGACGAAAGTCAAATGCCCAGGCTACCACGCCTCTCACATCCACCAACGGGGTCGTCAAGCACGAAGTTGCCGATCGAGACATTTCCCTGGATTTCGGCGATATCACCGTTTCCGCCCCCGTGGCCCGTTCCCTCGCAGCCATGGGCTACAAAGCTCCGACTCCCATTCAGGCAGAGGTAATTCCCCTGGTACAATCCGGTCAGGACGTCGTAGGCCAGGCCCAGACGGGCACCGGCAAGACCGCTTCCTTCGGCATCCCCCTCGTGGAGATGGTAGACACCCGATCATCCCACATCCAGGCCCTGATTCTCGCCCCGACGCGTGAACTAGCCATGCAGGTGCGGGACGAACTGCTCCGCCTGGGCGAGTACCGGGGCGTCAAAACCGTGGCCATCTACGGCGGACAGTCCATGAATAAGCAACTGACCGCCCTCAGCCGGCCTTCCCACATCATCGTTGCCACTCCCGGCCGTCTCATGGACCACATGGAACGGGGAACCATCCAACTGGACCAGATTAAGGCTGCCGTCCTCGACGAAGCTGACCAGATGCTGGATATCGGATTCGCACCTGACATCGCCTACATACTCCGGCGCACCCCTCGTTCACGTCAGACACTGCTGTTTTCCGCCACCATGCCCGGGCCCATCCGCACCCTCGCCTATCGATACCTGCGCAGTCCCGAGTGGATCAGAGTCGGAGGAGAAGCGGAACCGGTGAAGGAGGTGCGTCAGGTCTACTATGAAGTCGCTGAACGAGACCGCACCAGGCTTCTCCACTCTCTCCTCAAGGGTTCGGAGACCATTACCCAGGCCCTCATCTTCCGTCGCACCAAGGCTGGCGTGGACTGGCTGGAACGCGATCTACGTCGGAGCGGGTTCGACGCCCAGGCCATACACGGCGATATGACTCAGTCCCAGCGAAACAGCGTCATCAAGCGCTTCCGCGCAAAGGACCTGCGCATTCTCGTAGCGACCAACGTGGCATCGCGCGGCCTCGATATCCCAGCCGTCTCCCACGTCATCAACTACGACATGCCGGACAACCTGGAAGAGTACGTCCACCGCATTGGCCGCACTGCCCGCATGGGCCGTCCCGGCACCGCAATAATCTTTGCCTCCGAATGGGACTTCGACACCCTAGACCTCATCCAGAACCATGTCGGCGATCAGCTGGAGCTGGCAGTTCCTGTCTAACCTCTCCTACTTCACCGCCATCAGGTCGTAGGCCAACGCCAGCATAATCTTCGTCCCGCTTACTAGGCTCTTAATCCCGATGGACTCGTTAGTCCCGTGAATGTGGTCCAGCAACGGATCATCCTCGGGATGAGACCCGCTGAAGCCGTAGGTAGTCGTTCCCAATGGCCGCAGAAACCGCGAATCCGTAAAGCCCGTCGATACCGAAGGTATCCAGTTCAGGTCCTGCCTTTCAAGACTCAGATTCGTCGCTTCCCTGATCCGCCGGGCGAAGTCCGTCTCGTAGTCGGAACTGTTCGGTACCGCCATATAGTCTATCTCCACGTCCACCCCCTCGATGCCCTCCAGAATTCCCTCCAGTTCCTTCCTGGTATAAGCGTCGTCCTGGTGTGGAAGCGTCCGAACGTCGCAAGTAATCCGGCACATCTCGGGCACGCTGTTGGACTTGATGCCGCCTTCAATCATCGTAGGCGTCAATGTCATCCGAGACAGCGCTCTCAGAATAGAACCCAGCTGCCTGTTCCGGCTCCCCACCTCCTCGATAATGGCGTCCACGTTTTCTGGAGTAGCTACGTCTTCAATGGCCATGCTGGAAAGGTAGTTGAAGATGGATGAGGAAGTATCCCGCTCAGCCTCGTAGGCCTCCAGCCGCTTCAGAATCTCCGCCACCTTGAAATTCGCGTTGTCCCCAAACCACGGAGTGGAAGCGTGGGCGCTGGTACCCCTCACATCCAGCTTTACCTCCAGGCGACCCTTCTCTCCCACTCCCAACAGATACGTGGTCGTTCCAGCCACGTTCAGGTGCGTTCCGCCACCCTCATTCACTGCCAGGGGCGCACGGATCTTCTCCGGATGGTGCTCAGCCAGCCAGCCGAACCCGTATCGTCCACCGCTCTCCTCGTCGGCCCCGGAAGCCAGCACCAGATTATCCGAGAGCTTCACCCCGTTCCTCTGCAGCAAGGTCATCGCCATCATCTGGCAGGCCAACAGACCCTTGCAGTCCGAGGCTCCGCGCCCGTACACCCTGCCGTCATCCACCTCCGCGCCAAAGGGGTCGTAGTCCCACTTCGCCGCGTCCTCCACCGGCACCACGTCCAGATGCGACATCAGCAGCAGCTTGTTCTCTCCGGACTCTCCCGGCATCTGGGCAATCAGGTTCCCCCTATCCTTGTCCGATTCCAGAATCTCGGACGAAATTCCCCGCTGCGCCAGCCACTGCCGGGCGTACTCCGCCGCTTCCGTCTCGTTGCCGGTTGGCATAAACCCCGTGTTCACAGAAGGTACCCGGACCAGCTCCCTGTGGAGATTCAAAAGCTCGTCGAAATTCTGGTCAACCTGTGCCAACATTGCATTCAACTGGGACATGGGATGCCTCCTTGCGAATTTGTGTGATTCCCCAAGCCTACCGAGAGTTTGAATTGTCTCTAGGACAACCCTCGCACGGCTCCATTGGGGGATTCCGTTGTGAAGACTTCACCGCGACAGTACCGACTCCACCCGCCGTTGCGATACAGGGTAACGTTCCCCTCGCCCAATACCTCCCAACCCCTCTCGCTCAGCAGGCACCCGCTCTGGGCATCGATCCCCAACACACTGACGCCCTCGGGCAGCGCACCATCTAGGCTGGCCGAAACCGCCGCAGGATCCCGTCCCTCGTGGTGGGGAAGCACCGCAATACCGGGACAGATTCCCAACCCTTCAACCCACCGACCACTCCTCGGAGATCGCATGAACTGCCCCATAACCATGGCCCCAGCGCTGGAACCCGCCAGAATTCCACCCTTCCTTCTCCATGCCAACACCCGCTCCCAAAGCAGGGAATCCCTCAGCGCCTCCAGTAGATATTCCGGGCTCCCACCGCTGAAATAAACGTGGGAAAACCCATCCAATGCCACCGCAAGTTCGGGCACGTTCGCGTCCTCCGCATTGAGCGCCATCAGTGGCAGCGCCCGCGCCCCCAGGCTCTTGAAGTAGGAAACGCCGTTGGCCGCGGCCAATTCCGGCTTCCCTTCGGCAGCCGCGGCTGTGGGAATAACCAACACCGACGGACTCTCGGAACGAGATTGTTCCAACAAAGCCATGTCCATACTTCTGCAGCCAGGGCGAAACTCGTCGCCCCCAACAAGCGCAATCTGCCCAAACATGGCACTATCCTACCAAAATACATCCAGGTTGACGATGATATCGCCTTCGCCCTATCCTTGAACTACCACTCTGCACATAGAGGAGATTCCTTGAACGAAGAACTCTCCCATATCCTTGAAGTCACCTATCCGGAGATGGCCTGCACGGGCTTTCGCTTTACGGAAGGACCCCTCTGGGGCCCCGACGGGTTCATCTACTTTGTTGATATCCGCCGCGATCTCCAGCTGCGTTGGAGCCGCGCCACCGGCACCCAGATTGTCCGCAGAGACTCCGGCGAGGGCAACGGCACCACCTTCGACAAGGACGGCCGCATGATTATGTGCGAAGGCAGTCTCCGCCGGGTCACGCAAATGCAGGAGGACGGCACCTGGGTCGACATTGCCAGCAGATACGAAGGCAAGCGCATCAACCGTCCCAACGACGTGGTCTGCCGCTCCGACGGTACAATCTACTTCACCGACCCCGCAGGTCGCCTTCCCCCGGAGGAGCGGGACCTGGACTTCGCCGGCGTCATGATGATCTCCACCGACGGCTCCCTATCCGTGGCCACCGATGAATGCGAATATCCAAACGGCCTCGCCTTCTCTCCCGACGAGAAGACCATGTATGTGGCCATCAGCCGCCTCGACGAGTCCTGCATCGCCACAAAGGAGCGCGGCGAAGTCTGCCCCCACCAGTACATCCGCGCATTCGACGTTCAACCCGACGGGTCCCTGACCAACAACCGCATCTTTGCCGACATGTCCTCTGCCGTCGACGGGGTCCCTGACGGGATGAAGGTAGATGTGGAGGGACGCGTCTTCTGCACAGGTGCCGGCGGATGCTGGATCTTCGACTCAAACGGAAATCACCTCGGCACAATCCGGCTGCCGGAGGTGCCAGCCAACCTCGCTTTCGGCGGCCCCGACCGCCAAGACCTCTTCCTCACCGCCCGCACTTCCGTCTATCTGCTGCGGACACACCGGCCCGGCCTGCCAGGCCATCCCTAACCTATCCCATGTGACCCTGTCCTCCCCAAAGGAGAAAGGCAGATATGGGAATAAACCCACCAAAGGAGACAATCATGACCACCATTGCTCCCAGCTATCCTGAAGTTGGAGATATCTCTCCGAATTTCACCCTGCCATCCCTCCACGGCAACCTCATCTCCATCTCCTCCTACAGGGGCAGGAAGGTCATCGTATTCATGTGGGCCTCCTGGTGAGGATGCCGCGGTCAGCTGCCGGTCTGGCAGCAGTTCTACCGTGAACACGCCGGGAAGGATGTGGTCATCCTATCCGTCGCCGTGGACGCCCAGGGCGCAGAGAAGGCCCTCCCCTTCGTCGAGAGCGCAGGCGCCACCTTCTCAACCGTAGTGGACAGGAACAACCTGCTCAGCCGCATATTCGGCTTCAAGGCTATCCCCAACGCGATATTCATTGACGAAGACGGCGTCATCCAGTATCTGAAGTACTCCGGCTTCGATATCATCAAGGCCGAATACAGGCAAATCGCCGAAGCATGGGTGTCCACCGGAGAAATGCCCGAACTCGACTCGCCGCAAGACGCCAATGTTACCGATTCTGAAAGCAGCCACTCGGAGGCCGTCCGACTCTTCGACGAAGGCATGAGCCTCTATAACGCCGGGCAGGTAGAAAAGGCGCTTGTCCTCTGGAGAAAAGGCGTAGCCCTGGAACCTGACAACTACGTCATCAGAAAGCAGATATGGGCCGTGGAAAACCCGGACAGGTTCTACGAAGGCGACGTGGACTACGATTGGCAGAAGGGCCAGCTGGCCCGGGGGCTCTAACCCACCAACGCCCCTTTTACCACTTGCCCTGACTGAATCACAACCTGCACGTTGGACTTATCCTGCAATAGCCGGATATCCTCCAGCGGGTCTCCGTCCACGATAATCACGTCCGCCAGCTTCCCAGCCTGCAGCGTGCCCACCTCATCGACTATTCCAAACAGCTCGGCATTGTTTCGGGTGGCGCAAATCAGGCTCTCCATCGGACCAAGCACGTTTGCCTGCAACTCCAGCGATAGCGCCCTCCCTTCGGCGTAAGGCCCGAAGACGTCCGAACCGGACCCTATCTTGAGGCCCACGGACTGCGCTATCTCCAGGCTCTGCCCACCCACGTCCCGCACCGTGTTTATCTTCTCCAACATGGACTCCGGCGCTCCGTTCGCCCTTCCATATCTGCTAGACATTTCGAAGATTGCCAGCGTAGGCACCAGAAAAACGTCGCTCTCCTTCATCAACGACGCTGATTCTTCGTCCATAAAATTGCCATGCTCGATGGATCGGATCCCAGCCTCCACGCAATTCTTGATGCCCTGTGGGACGTAAACATGAGCACAGACGTATTTCCTCACCGCCCGCGCCTCATACACCGCCGCCGCCAGCTCCTCCACGGTGTACTGCGGGTCTTCCACCGCGTCCGTGGGCGAGGCCGCTCCACCGCCCGCCATAATCTTGATCTGGTCGGCGCCCGTTCGCAGCTGCCACCGGGTGGCGTAACGCACCTGGTCCGCGCCGTCCGCGATGGCCGAACCGGCCATCAGCGGATGATCGTGATGCTCGCTGCGACGGTCGTGGCGTAGCCGGTGGTCCCCATGTCCCCCCGTTTGAGAAATAGGTCCGTTGCTCACGAACATGCGGGGGGCCCGGGATAAGTCCCCGCTCCACCGACTCCTTGAAGCTCCAGTCACATCCGCCCGTGTCCCGAATGGTCGTATAGCCCTGCATCAGCGTATTTTCGATGTTCCGCGCCACCGAATAGGCAAAGACGACCCCGGGATGCTTGTCCTCGTATTCGGCAATCTTCGCTTCCAGCAGCGCCATGTGGGCGTGGGCGTCCATCAGGCCCGGCATCACGGTTCGCCCTCCCACGTCAACCATCCTGGCGTCACGAGGAATTGAAACGCTTTCGGCCGCCCCCACGTCCTGAATCCGGTCCCCGTTGATCACCAGCGTTCCCCCCACAATGGGGTCCCGGCCGGTGCAGTCTATGATATTAGCGTTGCAAAGCGCATACGTATCCATGCTCACCCCCAACATTCGCTTTAGGATAACCAGCCCCGCCCTTCATTCCGATGAACCCGAATTCCAGGGCCTGAAAAGCGTCACACTGAATAGGCGCCGGCCCCCAATGCTTAATTCCTCGCGGACGCATCCTCGAAAGTACCCGCATCCAGGTCGAAGATATGCTCCCGCGCCCCATCGCCACCCATAAGCAATGCCAGGCAGACGGGCTTGTCTCCCTGCGCCCACTGGCGATGCACGTTCTTTGGCGGATCGTACCACGCCCGAACGTCTCCCCTGGTCATCCTGCCGTCCGACACCACCTTCAGGTCCGAATGCCCCGGCCTTTGGTCATCGTCCTGCCGCTCCCACACCGTGAATCGTTCTTCGCCGTGAATGACGCACTCTACACCCCAGCGATAGTGGCTGTGGACCGGAGTCGGCTCGTCTGGCGGGAAATAGGTGACTGAAAGCTGGAAGTCTCCTCCTTCCTTCTTGTGGAGCCACCGCCCCGTCAGCCCCCCCGGATTCTCCGCTGGCACGCCTTGCGACGTAAGGTCGCCGCCCTCCATTACCAGCCGCCTGAGATTCGCGCCGATGGCCTCTAGAACCTCGGGCCCTGTCCCGTCCCTCTGGATAGTCTCATTCACAAACCCCACAAAGTCCTCCACCGAATAGGTAACTGCTTCAGAATCCATTGCCGTTAAAGCCTCCTGTTTTGTTCGCTCCGGCTGACACCGAAAGCGTTCCCGGCGCTCCCTAAATCGCCTGGTTATACCGAATGTGGGCCTCTCCCTCGCCCAGGTGCCATTGTCCGTAAAATCTCTGCACGTGGGGCAGCAATTCCTGTGCCACCGCTATCCGCTCCAATTCCGCTTCGCTTAGTTCCCGGGAAAGAGAATCTCTCAGGGCTTTCCACACCTCTGCCTTGTTTACTCTTGTCATCTCTCGGTCCTTCATCAGTACCTCCCCCTCCACAATCACCGTAGCCACGTCCAGACCTCGTCCTCTGTACAACAGTGCGTCCACTGCGTTGGTTCCTGCATCCAGGTAGGGTTCGTTGATGTGCTTCATATCCACCAGCACCGCGTCCGCCCGCTTTCCCACCTCCAGCGTTCCTACGTTGTCGCCAAAGAAGGTTGCCTTCGCCCCGTTGGCGGTGGCGAGCCGTAGCACCTGGTGCGACGTCGGTGCGGGACTGTACACCCCCGGTTCGCGATGAATCTTGTGGACAAGACGCATCTCCTGGATCATGTCGTTGTCGTCGTTAAGGCCCGCTTCATCGATCCCGAGGGCAACGCCCACGCCGTTTGCCAGCATCTTGTTCAGGGGGGCGATGCCGCTCTTCAGCCGCAGGTTGGAGCTGGCGTTATGACAGACCATGGTGCCCGTCTCAGCAAGGGTGCGAATGTCGGAGTCGGTAATCCAGACGCCGTGGGCGCAGGACACCTCCGGCCCCGTGAATCCCAGGTCCCGCAGGTGCGCAAGGGGCGTCTTGCCCCAGGTCCGGATGCCGTACAGCTTCTGATAGAAGCTCTCCTGCAAGTGAATGTGGATTCCCGTACCATGACGTGCCGCCGCTTCCTTCACCGACTCCATGAAGCTGTCGTTGCACCACTGCACGTTGCCCGGACTGAGGAAGATACGGATGCGAGAATCGTCCCCGAAGTCACAACTCAGTCCCTCGAAGAGATCCACGTACTCTTCCGTAGACATCTGAGTCTCCACCAAGCGCTGGTTGATCCGGTTTGCCAAGTCCCGGGGTAGCCTGGCCAGAAATCGCTCATCCTCCTCGTATGCCACCCGGTTCTGGTCGCGGTGGGAGAAGGAAAACGCCACCCGCATCCCCGCGTCCTGGTACGCCTTGAGCACCTCGGAGCCCGAATCGTGGAATCCGCTGCCTTCCGTCTTTCGCCACGTGGCGTGATTGTGCATCACCGTGGTGATTCCCGCCTCGATCATCTGAATGGCGCAATAGAGCGTGTCCAGATAATTGTCCACGTCGCGGTTCATCGTTCGGACCACAATCCACGGCTCCAGGGCCAGGTCCGGGCTGCCCAATTGGAAGGGGGTGAGGCCAACGTGGTGATGGGCGTTCACAAGTCCCGGAATCACCATCTGGCTGCCGTCTCCCACGACCTCATCGGGCGAAAAGCGCGACATCAGTTCGTCGAACTTGCCCACCTCTACAATGGCGCCGTTCTCCTGATAAATGGCGCCGTCGCCGATAATCTCGCTGGAGTTGTCGTCGATGACCCGGGTCACGACATGCTTGCCCCTGATGATGGAAGAGGCCATAGTTTCCCTCGGCGTTCAAGAATTGACAGCCCCAGTATATCCCCAACCATCCACACTGTCACTCAAACCCACCCCACCTCCCATCACAGGGGTGGGTCCTTGCATTGGACCATACTTCGATAAAGAGGAAGAAAGAAGGGCCTGTAAGCCGGGTTCTGTATCCCTAATCGGGGTGGCGACCATCTATCTAGCCCTTCCACCTCCGTGGGGGTGGAATCACCGGTGCGCCGGTGACGACGTTGCCGCCGGGGTCGTGCGGCCTACCCGGGGAAGGGCCGGGCGCCCTGCTCCCCCTATTTGGCCTTGCTCCGAGTGGGGTTTGACTGCCGATGCGTCACCACAGCCGGCCGTGAGCTCTTACCTCACGATTTCAACCTTATCCCACTGCGTGGGACGGTGTGTTTCTGTGTCACTTTCCGTGACCGCCGCCCATTGGACCGCGGCCCCTGGGCGTTACCCAGCACCCTGCCCGGTGGAGCCCGGACTTTCCTCTCCGCCGAAGCGCAGCGGCCGCCCGGCCCTTCTAATCTTCCATTTCAAATGTACCACGCCCACCGTCCGGATAACCACTGTCAATTCAATACGTAGGCTTCGATTAGGCAAGGTTAGGACTAGAGCGGATTTCCCACTCGCAGAGTCCCGAGTCAGTGGAGAGGCGAATCAACTCGCGTATAAGATGCTGCCACAGCTGCCGCACTGGACCGCCTCGGACCCCGTCCGGGCACGCTGGATCGAATGGGTTGGGAGCGTCACTCCGCAGGCCCGGCACAACCCCCGCTCAATTGTCGACACAGCTTTGCCCGCGCGAGACACTCTCACCCGCTCGTACGTCTGCAAAGTCCGTGCGTCCAGCCCCGTGGTCGCCTGCCTGCGCTGCTTCTCCAAGCCTTCGATTCGGACAGAAAGCTCCTCCCATTCCACCTCCATTGACTGCTGGTTCTCCGACCACCTCTTCTCTTCCGTGACCAGCGCCGCCTCCCCTTCCGACACCCTCTGCTCCATCTCCTCCAGGCTGACCAGATTCTCCAGCGCCTGCTCGTCCACCTCGTTCAGGTTTTTCTTCACATTCTGGAGTTCCTTACCCAGGTCTTGCAGCTCCCTGGGGCTGGCCACCGCACCGCTGTAGAGTTTGGTTTCTATGCTCTCCAGACGGTCCTTTGTGGACTTGGAGGTCAGGTCCAGACTGCGTTGCTTCCTATCCAGGTCTCTCATCCGGTCGCGAAGCCCCTCCAGATACCCCTCCCAGCTCTCCAGTTCGCTCCTGTCGCCCAGGGTCTTTTCGATAAACGCTACCCGATCTCTGGTCTCGCCCAGCATCTGGTCCAGATTCTGCAGGTCGTACAATATCCTGGATACGGCCATAGCTCTCCCATGCCCAAGTGTAATCGGATTGTAGATACCCCCCAAATGCGTGTCAACATAGCCATCTTGCAAGCATGAACCGAGCTAAGGTGTTACAATTTCAAGGTATCGCCAAGAGGAATTCCGTTGCTGCGAATATACAACACCCTCAACAAACGGGTCGAAACCCTCTCCACCGTTGACCCCGGTGTAGCTCGTATATACACCTGCGGCCCCACTGTCTATCGCTACGCCCACGTGGGCAATCTTCGTTCCTATCTGATGGCAGACTGGATCAGGCGCGCCCTTGCGGAACGGGACATTAAGGTCGTCCACATCAAGAACATCACCGACGTCGGCCACATGCGACAGGAACAGTTGGAGAGAGGAGGCGACAAGGTCATACTCGCCGCCCTCGCCGAGGGCAAGACTCCTAGAGAGATTGCTGACTTCTACACCGAGGCCTTTCATTCCGACGAAGCGAAGGTGAACATCCTCCCCGCCGACGAGTTTCCTCGCGCCACGGACCACATACCCGAAATGCTGGACGTTATCCGCCGCCTCATGGAGAATGGCTACGCCTACGAAGCCGAGGGCAACGTATACTTTGACGTGGCCAGATACGGACCCTACGGCCAGCTTTCAGGCAACCTGGGGCAGGATCTCATGGAAGGCGTCCGCGTGGAGGCGGACCCCCTCAAACGCGATCCGCGCGACTTCACCCTTTGGAAGTCAGCCGAGCCGGGGCGGGACGTGAAGTGGGACTCCCCCTGGGGCGAGGGATTCCCCGGCTGGCATATCGAATGCTCCGCCATGTCCACCCGCTACCTGGGACGGGAGCAGGACCTGCACACCGGGGGCGTGGACAATATATTCCCCCATCACGAGGGAGAGATCGCCCAGAGTGAGGCCGCCTTCGGCAGCCGCTATGTCCGACACTGGGTCCACGGCCAGCACCTGCTGGCCGACGGGGTCAAGATGTCCAAGTCCGCCGGAAACGAATTCATCCTCGCGGACCTGGAGCAGCGGGGCTTCGAACCCCTAGCGTTCCGCTATCTCTGCCTCACCGTCAAGTACCGCCGCCGGCTGAACTTTACCTTCTCGGCCCTCAAGGCCGCCCAACGGGGGCTCACCCGCCTCCGGGACAGGGTATGGGCTTGGCAGCGATCAGCCGGCCGCTCCAACGGCGCGGACGGCTCCGAAGGCAATCGCTGGCTCGCCGACTTCCAGGCAGCCGTCGAGGACGACCTGAACATGCCCCGCGCGCTCTCCGTTGCCTGGGGCTTGGCCCAGTCGGACCTGCCCGAGGGGAGCAAGCTGGAACTGCTGCTGGAGATGGACCGAATCCTCGGCCTAGATCTGGCCCGCGTACCCAACTCCTATCCCCTGTCCCAGGAGACACTAAACACCCTGATGGATCGGGAGAGCTACCGTGCCCGATCCAGCTATGATCGCTCGGACAGCATCCGCGAGCACTTGGGCCGCCAGGGCATCCATGTACGGGACACCCGCAGTGGCCCCATCGCCCGCCCCAAGACTTCCTTCGAACTGGTGGCGGAACGCTGGCCGTCGGTCTCATCCCCCCGGGAAGCACCATCATATCTGGATTCCCCTTCAACCAGGGATTTCTCCGTGGTAATCACCGCCAACGACTACCTGGAAGACGTGAAACGCTGTGTCAACAGCGTCCTGCGGTGGAGTTCGGACGCCGACGCAGAGATAGTTGTCGTGGACAATGGGTCCACCGATGGCGCGGCAGAGTGGCTGGAGGAGATGCAAGACAGCCACGAAAACGTCACCGTCCTGCACTGCGACCACCAGTTGGGAGAGGCGCAGGCCAAGAACATCGGCCTTTCTCTCAGCCTGGGCCGCATCATCGTAATGATGGACACCTCCGTGGAAGCTGTGGGCGACTTTCTACCCGGAATTGGGGAGAGTCTGTCCGACGAAAGAGTGGGCGTAACCGGGCCATGGGGAATTATTTCCGAAAATCTCCACCACTTTCACGAAGAAGTGACCGAAGGCGATGCCGACGCCATGCAGGGCTACTGCTTCGCCTTCCGAAGGGAACTGCTGCGAGAAGTAGGCCTCCTTCGGGAGTGTTTCCGATTTTACCGGAACCTGGACCTGGACTTCAGCTTCCAGTTTCTCAACCTGGGATACCGCATTCTGGCCTCCGGAGACCTGCCCCTCATTCGCCATGAGCACCGGCAGTGGGCCAGCCTGGGCGAAGAAGAGCGGGATCAACTCAGCCGCAGGAACTTCCGACACTTCTTGAAGCGGTGGGGCAACCGAAAAGACTTATTGGTTTCCAACGCCGGCGATCAAGCCGAGGCAAACTGAGGTGAAGAATGGCTCAGGAGGGTAAAAAGAAGAAAGACTGGAGCAAGGAGGAGGTGCGCGCCCTGCGCGAGCACCTCTGCCTTACCCAGGTCCAGCTGGCCAAGGAGCTTGGCACCCGCCAGCAAACAATCAGCGAGTGGGAACGGGGCCTGTACAAACCTAGAGGCGTGTCAAATACGGTACTGCATATCGTCGCCGAACGAACCGGCTTCAAGTACGACGTCTCTCCCGAGACTTCCTCGAAGGATGAAGAGGACTCCGAATCCAATTAAGCATCGGACGCCGCCACACCCGGAGTCCTGACAGCACGAACCAATCTCCCAATTTCCTCCGCTTGTGGCACCCTCTTTCCTGGCCTTGTTACGCTAAACCGTGTAACATGGGTCAATGCCTTCCACACGAAACCTCTTAACGAGCCAGAGGAGAAGGGATCTGAAGCGCCAGATACCTGAAGCGCTCCTGGCCAAGCTGTGGCGTGAGCGGGCAACCCGCCAGCAAGACCTTAGGACCACGGAAGGACGCCGCGTAAGGGTGCTCTATCCCGGGCGAAGGGGGACCGAGGCCGGTCCGGACTTCCGGGACGCGCTTATCTACTCCGAGACTACCGGTCTGGTGCGAGGTGATGTGGAGCTGCATCTGCATCCAAAGGACTGGGACCGCCATGGCCACGCCACCGACCACCGCTACAACGGAGTCGTCCTCCACGGTGTACTGGCACCTCCCAAATCCCACCAACCGCTTCCCGGCGGCGGTTCGGCCCCGGCAGTGGAACTCAGTTCCCTCATGGAACCCGCCTCCTCCCCCGGCTCTCAGTCCGCAAACCACCACACCGTCCTATGGCCCCTGTTCAAGTCTCACGGATACCTCAAGCCAGTAGACAGGAAGGAGGCTCTTTCTCTCCTCGAACAGGCAGGAAGGGCACGGTTTCTTCAAAAGTCCGACTACCTCGCAACACTAATTGAGGAGTTTGGACCTGAAGAGGCCCTGTATCAATCTCTCATGGAGTCCCTGGGCTACAGCGAAAACCGGAGCGGTTTCCTCGAACTGTCCCAGCATCTGCCCTACCATACCCTGCTGGAGGCCGCCTCCACAGTTCCTCAATCCAGGCGCGCAAACCGCATCGAAGAGCTGCTACTCCAAGCCGCAGGTTTCGGTAATGCGGACGAGGAACCTCTCATGGCGGGTCCCGTTATGGACCGGAGCCGGTGGCGTCTATTCCGCATCCGTCCCGCGAACCATCCCCGCCGTCGCATGGCTGGCGCGGCCGAACTACTTCACCGGACGGCTTCGCTGGGGCTTTTGGCGTCTACAGTCCGAGGGGTCGGCGCCGGCTCTCTCAAGGCAATTCTGCTGGACCTAACCGTGCCCTCCCCCTCCGGCGGTCCCGCCCTCATAGGCCGGGCCCGCGCACTGGACATCGTCGTCAACATCCTCTTGCCCTTTGTTCACGCCCACGCCGGTCGCGAGCGGGATGCAGCCCTGTCAAGGGAGTCTCTGAATCTCTTCATGACAGCTCCCAAGCTGCAACCGAACAGAATAACCAGGGAAATGGAGGAGGTCCTCTTCCCCAAGCCCTGGCGTCCCCTGGGAAACGCCGCCGTTCGCCAGCAGGGACTCATCCACCTTCACCGCCTGATGCGGGGAGAGGGTTAGCCCCTTTGTGATACCATAGACACCATGGACCAAGGGCTCACCAACAAGGCACAAAACACCCTGTCCGGAGACGGGAGAATCAGAGACGTACACCTATTGCAGGACGAGCGGGTGGTCGCCCTGCTAGACGGCACATCCGGCCTCGCCGAAGTTCCCACCCGCAGCGGAGCCCTGCTCGCGCTGACGGACCGGCGCGTATTATCGTTCATCGACGCCGAAGAGAGGCATGAGACCCACGTAGCATCTATCGACAAGGTCCAGGGAGTCTCCATCCGCGCCCATCGAAGGCCCCAGAAACCCCTGGTCCAAGGCGTAGTCCTCATACTAGCCGGCATCCTGGTGTACCTGCTGGTTGGCACATTCAGCACCGGCATACCCGTCAACGCCGGCATCACCATAGGAGCCATCCTCGGCGGCGCCGTCGCCCTCTTGGGAGTCCTCTTCATCATAAAATATCTCTTCTGGGAACAGGGGGGAGAACTCGTATTTCAAACCGGGGGTCTTGAGCTCAATTTTCTCTACAACTCGGGAAAGGCTACTATCGATGTTCAGCAGCTATTGCACCGCTTTTTCCAGATCCAGTCCGGCACGGAGGTGCGGCCCCTCTACTCCAGCACCATCGCCATAGGCTGGTCGCCCCTATTCAGGACCGAGGCGGAGGACATTCCGGCTTCCCAGGAGCCGATTCAAGCCGCTGCTACAACTATACAGTCGCCGACCACTGGCACAGTAGCACGCGGGCGGAAACGTCACCTCCGACCCATAATGCGCGGTGCCTTTGCCTCGCGCCGCAGCCGCCATTCCCGAATCCAGCGCCTGGCTCAGATACGTAACGGGCGCAACGGCAAGGTGCGAAACTACCGGAAGAAGCTGCGACATCCGAAGCCATTACAACTCCGCAATCTGTCGGCAAACGTTCGGAACGGGGCCCGTCGAGATGGCTCTCGGTCATCCCGCAGGCGGCTGGTAAGGACGAAGGCAAGCTAAGCCGACGCGCTTACCCCAACCCCAGCGACGGGTCCACTTCCATGGCGAAATCCCCCCCTGCGCCCCGGCTCAACTGGTAGTAGGCGCAGGCAGCCACCATCGCCCCGTTGTCGGTGCACAGAATGGGTGCGGGAATCAGCACCGGCAGTTCCGCTCTGGCACGAATCTTCTCTCGCAGCAACCGGTTCGCCGTAACCCCACCTCCCAGGATGACCCCCCTGGCGCCGTAGTCCAATGCCGCCTTCAACGTCTTCGTAATCAACACGTCAACAACCGATTCCTGAAAGGCAGCCGCCAACTCCCTGATCATCTCCTCCGCCTCGTCCTCCTCCAAGTCGCCGGGCGGATAGATCCTCTCCGCCTGGGCCCTGTGGAGAAGCGCCGTCTTCAAGCCGCTGAAGCTGAAGTCCAACGTGCCCCGTAGCCACGCTCTGGGCAGCTTTTCGATGCCTGCCGCGTTTTCCGAAATCCGTTGTATCTCCGGCCCTCCCGGGAATCCCAGACCCAGTACCCGGGCCGCCTTGTCGAAGGCTTCCCCAGCAGCGTCGTCCCTTGTCCGGCCCAGCAGCCGGTATTCTCCGTGACCCGACATCAGCACCAGGTCCGTGTGGCCGCCGGAGGCTATCAGGCAAAGCAAGGGAAAGCCCAACTTCTCGTGCGGAGGCTCCTCCTCCAACCAGGCGGCGTATACGTGCCCCTCCAGGTGGTTGACCCCAACCAGAGGAAGGTCAAGAGTCAGGGCCAAAGCTTTCGCTGCATTCACTCCCACCACCAGCGCCCCTGCCAGGCCCGGGCCGTGAGTCACAGACACCGCTTCTACATCATCCCAGCTTACGTCCGCCTCCTCCATAGCCTGGTCCACGATGGTCCCGATGGTCACCACGTGATGACGAGACGCCAACTCCGGCACCACTCCGCCATAGGGTCTATGGATTGCAACCTGGGACGATATGACGTTGGAAAGCAGCTTCCGGCCATCCTCAACCACTGCCACCGCAGTTTCGTCACAGGAGGTTTCTATTCCCAGAATCTTCACTCCAACAGTATAGCGTCCCAAGCAGGCTGCAGAAAAGCCATCTTCAAGAGTCCGCGGCCAACCGCCTTTACAGCCCAATTTCTACTCTGCTATCATCACAGCACAGTGGAACGCACGACTGAACCCTCCCTTTTGGCGTGACATAGATGCTCGAGGGTGACGATTATCTAAAGCTCGGCCTTCTGGTCCTCTTCCTGGGCATTTCCGCCTTCTTCTCAGGATCGGAGACAGCCTTCCTTGCTCTCCAGCGGGTCCGCTTGATGCACCTCGTCCGCTCGGGTGTACCCAGGGCCCAACGGGTATTCCGACTGGCGGAAAACCCGGAGCGGTTTCTCTCCACCGTCCTTCTCGGGAACAATCTGGTCAATACTGCAGCCGCCGCCATCGGTACCGCCATCGTCATCTCCCTCCTCGGCAACGTGGGATCTTCCATCATCATCGCCACCGGCGGCGTTACTATACTACTCCTCATCTTCGGGGAGATTCTTCCCAAGACCTTTGCAGCGCGCCACGCCGAGGGCTTTGCCCTTACCGTGGTGCGTCCCTTGCAGTTCGTCGAATGGGCCCTCTGGCCCCTCGTTCAGGCGCTTCGACTCCTCACCACCCTGGTCAGCAAGCTCACCGGGGCCACAAACAACCCCTCGCTCGTGACGGAGCAGGAGATACGCAGCCTCATCTCCATCGGCAAGGAGGCCGGTGCCGTAGAGTCCTCCGAGGCCGAGATGCTGGAAAAGGTATTCCACTTCGGTGACAACCCTGTGTCGGAGATCATGACTCCCAGGCCGGAGATAGTGTCCATCGAGCAGCAGACCACCCTGCGCCAGTTTCTGAACATCTACGCCCGCAACTACCACACCCGCTTCCCGGTATTCTCAGACAGTATTGACAACGTGGTCGGCATTCTCTCAGTTAAGGACGTGCTCAAGGCCCAGGGCGAAGATGTCCTCCAGATGGGTGACGACGTTACAAACCTGCTGCGACCGGCCCACTTTGTACCGGAGACCAAGACCGTGGGCAGCCTCTTTTCGGAACTGCAGGCCCAGGGTCAGTCCATGGCCATGATTGTAGACGAATTCGGGGGGATCGCCGGCCTCGCCACCCTCAAGCAGCTTCTCTCCGTCATCGTCGGACCTGTGGGCGAAGAGGGGCAGCCCCTTGAGACGCCCTTCTCCTCCGTGGATGAAAACACCTTCATCCTGGACGCCGGCATGACCATAACCCAGCTCAACGGCCAGCTTGGCCTCGACCTCCCATTGGGGGAATATCAGACCCTGGCAGGATTCCTGCTGGAACGGCTGGGCCACGTGCCGGAGACGGGGGAGTATATGAACTACAACTCGCTGCGTTTCACCGTCCAACGCATGGAAGGCGTCAAGATCGAAGAGGTGGAGGTGCTGCGGCTCGCCCCAGTGCAAGAGCGAGATCACAGGTGAAACTGATCCTGGTGCGTCACGGCGAGACCGGATGGAATCGGGAAGGTCGCAATCAGGGACAGACCCAAACGGGACTCAACTCCGAGGGCATTCGACAGGCACACAACCTGGGGCAGGCCCTACGTCACTTCCCCCTTTATGCCCTGTATTCCAGTCCTCTTCCACGCGCAGTTCAGACTGCCGAGACAATTGGAAGCGCCCTATCCCTACCCATCATATCCCTTCCCGGGCTAATGGAGATGGATCTCGGTATGCTGGACGGTTTGACCAACGAAGAAATGCGGGAACAATTTCCAGAACTCCTGGATCTTTGGCGCAATGATCCTTCCAGCGTACAGATGCCAGACGGGGAGTCCCTTCAGCAGGTCCTTATTCGTGCCCGGCGGACCGTCGAAAAGATCCGGCAGGAATCCGCGGACAAAAATGCCGCGGCAGTCACCCACAACTTCGTCATCGGAGTACTCGTCCTCCACGTCTTGGGGCTGCCCCTTTCAAACTTCCAGAGCCTGCGGATCGAGTTAGGCTCTATAAGCATCATTGAACACCACCGGGGCCGGTGGCGCCTTCTCTCGCTCAACGAGACCCTACATCAGCGCGGCCCGTAGCGATGTCATGAAGGCGCGTCGCAAACTGGAAGCGGTCTTAAGCTATGCCGTTCGCGGTACGGACATCCAACCCGGCTCAACCCTGGTTGTCGCCTGTTCCGGAGGCCCCGATTCCACTGCCCTGCTGCGCGCCCTCCTGGCGATTCAACCAACAACCCAGATGCGCCTGCACGTCGCCCACCTCAACCACGACTTCCGAGGCCAAGAGGCGGAGGACGACGCTGAATTTGTGTCCGCCATGGCGGAAGACTTGGGTCTACCCTCCACCGTAGACGAGGCAGATCCCATGGCGTATCAGCGGGAACGGGCCATTTCCTCCTTCGAAGAGGCGGCCCGAGAAGTTCGTTACCGCTTTCTCACCAATCTGGCCAATCGGCTCGGCGCCCACTCAATCGCACTGGGGCACACCGCTGACGACCAGGCAGAGACGATCCTAATGCACCTCATCCGGGGCGCGGGCCTACCCGGGCTACGCGGGATGCAGGAACTCACCACCTGGCGCGATGGTCCCAATGGGCGATCGGCACTTCTTTTCCGGCCTCTCCTGCAGGCATCGAGGCATGAGACTCGCGCCTACTGCGTGGAGCAAGGCATTCCCTTCCGGGAGGATTCCACCAACCGCTCTCCGCGATTCACCCGCAACCGCATCCGCCTTCAGCTGATGCCCACCCTGGGCGAATACAACCCCCAGGTGCGAGAAGCCCTCATCAGAATCGGCCGCGCCGCAACCGAAGGCGTCGATTACCTGGAGCACGAACTCGAGGGGCTGTGGCCCGAAATCTCTTCCACGGATGGGGAGAGTATAACTCTCGATAGATCCAGGCTGAATGCGTTGCACCCGGCCCTCCGGGGCATGGTCCTGCGCAGGGCTTTCGTCCACGTCAACGGCAGCATCCGGCGCCTGTCGGAAACCCACGTGAAAGCCATGCAGGGGCTCGCTGAAGCCACCTCCGGCAAGAGTGTCAACCTGCCTGGCGGCCAGGTTATTCGCTCAACCCACGATCGGCTCATTATAGGCCCCCTCGAAGCACCTGCAGGTACTCACGAGACTCCAAATTACGAATATCATTTGACCATTCCCGGAACGACACGTATTCCCGGCTGGCTCATTACCGCCATCCCGGCCCCATCCGACCTGGAGCCCAAGTCTCTCGGCTGCTCTGAGGCGATATTCGATGTAGACAAGATCGGGAAGCGGCTGGTTGTCAGAAACCGAAGAACTGGCGACTACATCCAACCCCTTGGCATGTCGGGAAGGAAGAATCTCAAGAACTTCTTCATAGACCTTAAGATTCCCCGTGAGATACGATCCTCAACGCCTCTCCTGGTTTCAGAGAAAGGGGTCCTATGGGTATATCCCTACCGAACCTCGGAGTTGGCCAGAATCGACCACACCACCCGCAGGAGAATTCTAGTCCGGTGGGAGACCGCTACCTAACCCGCTGCCAGCCAATGGGCCGCCCCTCACCGGAGGAATCCCTCCGAAGCGCAGACGCAGAAGTCCCTTGATGTCCGCCCACGCTGTGCTGAAGACCTTCACCCTGCTGTTGGCGTCCTCCACCCATTCGACGGGCACTTCGCGAATCCGGTAATTCCACTTGGAAGCGATTATCAGCAATTCGGTATCGAAGAACCAATGGTTGTCCTTGACCATTGGCACAAGCGACCGGGCAGCACGGCGGCTTAGCACCTTGTAGCCGCATTGGGCATCCCTGAACGGAACCATGAACATTGCCCTGATCATCAAGTTATAGGTACGAGAAAGGAAGTCACGCCGGAATGAGCGATGGACCTTGGCCCCCTTAACGTGCCGGCTGCCAATGGCCACGTCATAGCCACGGTCGATCGCTCTCACCAGGCGCGGGAAGTGGGCGAGGCTTGTAGAGATGTCCACGTCCATGTAACTAACGATGTCGGCGGTGCTTTCCATCCACGCTGCCCTCAAGGCCCTTCCCCGGCCTCTTTGGGGAATGTACATATAGCCCACGCCAGGATACCTCTGGACCAGCATCTCACAAACCGAGCGAGTCCTGTCCGTGGATCCGTTGTCGGCTATGATGATGCGCCACGGATTATCCGTCATCTCTTGTTGAAGGAAATTGTGCAAAATGACAATTCCCCGGGGAAGACGCTCTTCCTCGTTCAGTACGGGAATTACTATGTCAACAGATGATGCCATGTCCTTCCAGTACTATACCATACAAGAAAGTGGGTTCTGTGTATCGGTTTTAATGATAGTTTCGCCCATCCTACGCGAACCAGGCCGGCATGTTTCGTGAAAATCCCTACCTCTCATCTCGCCCAACGTAGCGTTCAATCCGCTCGACGCTGTATCCGGTAGACCCCATGAGCAGACTCTCCACTGCCACCCGTGCCGTGTCCAGGCTAGTATAACAGGGAATGTTGCTCTCTGCCGCAGCCCTCCGGATGTAGAAACCGTCCCTAAGCGTTGTACCCACGTCGGACACAGTATTTATGACAGCCTGCACCGTACCGTCGTTAATGATATCAACCACGCTGGGATGACCCTCTCCCAGCTTCTCCGGAACCATCATAACCTTTGCACCAACCGCCCTGAGCATCGCCGCCGTACCCTCGGTGGCGTAGAGTTTGCAGTTGGCCTTCACCAGGTCCCGAATGAGCGCCAGCGATTCCGCCTTGTCCCTATCGGCAATGCTCAAGAGTATGGACTGGCCCCGGCCCATGGTCAGATTCGCCGCCGTAAGAGCCTTAGTGAGCGCTGCGGGGAAATTGTAGTCCACTCCCATAACCTC
>CAYQLZ010000010.1:81149-83256 GCA_964418665.1 uncultured Dehalococcoidia bacterium
CGCCCGTGGACTTCATCTCCGGGCCCAGATACCAGTCCACCCCCACGAGTTTGGACATTGAGAACACGGGGGCCTTCACCGCCACCATATCCCTGCTGGGCCACAGGCCCCCTTCATATCCCATCTCACGCAGGCTTTTGCCCAGGATCACCTGGGTAGCCAGGCTTACCATGGGGACGTTCGTGACCTTGGAGAGGAACGGTACAGTGCGGCTGGAGCGGGGATTCACCTCCAGAACGTACACCGTCGTATCCGTCGATTCTTCCGCCGGCTGGCTGGGACTTCGGTAGGGTCGACCACCGACAATGACAAACTGAACATTCATCAGGCCCTTGATGTTAAGTGCGCGTCCAATGCGGGTGGTGTAGTCAACCATCGCCTCCGTTTCCTGCTCCGTCAGATTCAGCGCAGGATAGATGGCCATGGAGTCTCCGCTGTGAACTCCGGCCCGCTCGATGTGCTCCATGATGCCCGGGATAAGCACGTCTTCCCCATCACAGATGGCGTCCACTTCGCACTCCTTGCCCTCCATGTACTGGTCGATCAGCACGGGACGGCCGCTCTCCAGGGCAACATCTTCGTTCAGGTATCTGATAAGCTCTCCCGCATCCCGGACAATCTCCATTGCCCGTCCTCCGAGCACGTAGCTGGGACGCACCACCACGGGATACCCAATGTTCTGGGCCACGCGTAGGGCGCTCTCCGCCGTTGTCACCGCGCCTCCAGGGGGCTGCGGTATGCCGAGCCTCGCCAGGAACTCGTCGAACCTGTGGCGGTCCGACGCAATGTCTATAGCGTCTGCGCTTGAACCGAGGATGGGCAGGGCCGCCTGATCCAGAATCTGGGAAAGGTCTATGGCAGTCTGGCCCCCGAATTGCACCACCGACGGGGGCGGAGTCTCGTCCAGGGTCTCGTTTTCGATGATGTCCTGCAGGCTTTCGCCGTCCAGAGGCTCGAAATACAGACGGCTGCTGGTGTCGAAGTCGGTGGAGACGGTCTCGGGATTGGAGTTGACCATGATACCCTGCACGCCCTCTTCCTGAAGGGCCCAGGCAGCGTGGACGCTGCAGTAGTCGAATTCTATTCCCTGCCCGATGCGAATGGGGCCGCTGCCGACCACCAGCGCCTTGGCACCTTCCAGGGGTTCCGCCTCATTCTCCTGTTCGTAGGTGCCGTAGAAATACGAAGTGACAGCCTCAAATTCCGCAGCGCATGTGTCGATCATCTTGTAGACCGGCTTGATGCCCCATTGATGTCGCAGCTCACGCACCCGGGGAGGAAGCAGGTCCGCCAGAACTCCAATCTGTTCGTCTGAGAAACCCAGACGCTTCGCCTCCCAGAGCTGGCCCGGGCCCAGGTCCTCGCTCAGAAGTCGCCGTTCCATGGCGACGATTCGCGCGAAGGAGTTCACAAACCAGGGGTCTATCCCGCTCAGCCTCGTAATTTCCTCCTGGTTCATTCCACGGCGCAGGGCCGCCATGACCGCCCACAGCCGGAAGTCGGTGGCCCTACGCAGCAGGTCCTTCGCTGCGAAGTCTCCGCCTTCGCTCCATTGCGGGTCTTCCCACAGCAGGGTGCGGCCACCCACCTCCACCGACCTAACCGCCTTCTGAAAGGCCCCCTCGAAGGAGCGGTCGATGGCCATAACCTCGCCCGTCGCCTTCATCTGGGTGGAGAGGCTCCGGTCACCGGCGGAGAACTTGTCGAAGGGCCACCGCGGGATCTTCACCACGCAGTAGTCGAGGGCAGGCTCAAATGCCGCCTTGGTCTTCTGCGTCACCGCATTGGGGATCTCGTCCAGCCTCTTACCGACGGCTATTTTTGCCGCCACACGAGCAATGGGGTACGCCGTGGCCTTGCTGGCCAGGGCGGAACTGCGGCTTAGCCTGGGATTCACCTCGATGACGTAATAGGGAGAATCGGGCATCCACTCGTTCTGGAAGGCCTCGTTCACCATCGGATGGGGCCGTAGGGCAAACTGGATATTGCAGCCACCCTGAATACCCAAGGCCCGGATGATTCGAAGGCTGGCGGACCGGAGCATCTGGTGGTCCTTGTCCGTCAAAGTCTGGCTGGGAGCGACCACGATGCTGTCGCCCGTGTGCAC
>CAYQLZ010000011.1:0-78565 GCA_964418665.1 uncultured Dehalococcoidia bacterium
TCCCTGTCGGTGGAAGTCACGGTAGGGGCAGGTTTGAAACCTGCCCTCCCTCTCCACTCACCAACTCCTCCCAACCTCTGGGCAACGCCCTCATTCATTCACCAAACCCCCCCACCCCTTGCCAGAGTTAGCTGTCACGCAGTGCCCCCCACCCAAAGTTGACACCCCATCCCCAACCTATATCATGTCTAGGCAGACCCCAAAATTAGGCGGAGGTGCAGGATGCCCCAGATGACGACGGCCCAGGCTTTGGTTCGCTCCCTTGTAAGAGAAGGTATCGAGGTCGTCTTCGGACTGCCCGGCGTACAGATCATGGACGTCTACGACGCCTTCTACCATGAGCCAGGCATCCGCCTCATCACCACCCGCCACGAGCAGACCGCCGCCTACATGGCAGACGGCTACTCACGCTCCACCGGCAAGATCGGCGCCTGCCTCGTCGTCCCCGGCCCCGGTCTCCTCAACGCCTCCGCCGGCATCGGCACCGCCTACGCCTCATCCTCCCCCGTCCTCCTCCTCACCGGCCAGGTCGAAAGCTACAACATCGGCAAGGGCGCCGGCGCCGTCCACGAGGTCGTCGACCAGCTCGACGTCGTCAAGAACATCACCAAGTGGCGCTCCACCATCATGCAGCCCGGCGAAGCCCCCGAGGCCGTCCACGAAGCCATGAAGCAGCTCAAAACGGGCCGGCCACGCCCCGTCGCCCTCGAAATCCCCTCGGATGTCCTCGCCCACTCCTCCGACGTTGACCTCCTCGAACCCGAGGTCTTCCCCAATCAGGCCCCCTCCCGGGACGACATCGACGAAGCCCTGAACATCCTCACCCAGGCAGAACGCCCCATAATCTGGGCCGGCGGCGGCATCAACCTCTCCAACGCCAACGAGGAACTCACCCGCCTTGCCGAAGCCCTCAACGCCGCAGTCATCGTCACCGCCGAAGGCAAGGGCGCCATCGCCGAAAATCACCCGAACTACGTCGGCCCCTACTACTACAGCCACGGCCCCGGCCACCGCGTCGTCCCCCAGGGCGACGCCATCCTCGCCATCGGCACCCGGCTCCACTTCTTCAACCCCGTCTCGTGGAGCTTCAAACCCGACCAGCCCATCATCCACATAGACGCGGACCCCGAAGAACTCGGCAGGAACTGGCCTGAGCAGCTGAGCATCTGCGCCGATGCCAAACTCGCCCTCCAGGCCCTCCTCGAAGGTCTGTCAAACCGCAACGCCAGCAGCAGGTGGACCGGCGAGGAAATCGCCAACCACCGCTCCCAAGACTACCGCGACACAACCGAAAAAGCCCCCAACCAGGTCCGCATCATCGAGTCCATCAGGGCAGAGTTGGATGACGACGCCGTCCTCATCAGCGGCATCTCCAGCATCGGCTACTGGTCCCATCTCGCCTTCCCCGTCCTCGCCCCCCGTTCCTACCTCAACACCTCCTACTTCGCCACCCTCGGCTACGCCTTCCCCACCGGTCTCGGCGCCAAGGTCGGCAACCCCCACCGCCAGGTCGTCGTCGTCACCGGCGACGGTGGCTTCATGTACGCCCTCCCGGACCTCGCCACCGCTGTTCAGGAAGGCATCAACACCGTGACCGTCGTGTTCAACGACGGTGCCCTCGGCGCCTCCCTCCGAGACCAGCAGGTCCGATACAAGGGCCGCGTCATCGGCACCCAAATGCAGAACCCCGACTTCGCCGCCGCCGCCAAAGCCTTCGGTGCTGAGGGCCTCACCCTCGACCACTACGACCAGCTCGGCCCCGCCCTCGCTGACGCGCTCAAACTGGAGAAACCCGTCATCATCGATTGTCCCATCGAAAGCTGGACCCCACCCTTCCAGATCGCTCCTCCCGGGACCATGTGACACCCGCCCGCTTCCCACCCCGCCCCGCCCACCACAACCTGAGAATCAACAACATCTAGGAGGTTCCATGCTGCCCTTCACCTCGAGAAGGAACGGAGTCGGTATCATCGAATTCTATGGTCCCATCGGCAGCGGCAACCAGGTCTCTGAACAGCTCAAACTCCTGAACACCGCGCTCTTGAACAAGCGCGTCCGGGCCCTCCTCCTCGACATCGACTCCCCCGGCGGCACCGTCGGCGGCTCGGAAGCCCTGTACTTCCTCCTCCAGCGCGTCGCCAAGCGCAAACCCGTCGTCGCCTACATCCGTGGCGTCGGTGCGTCAGGCGCCTACCTCATCAGCTGCCCCGCCTCCCGCATAATCAGCCTCCCATCCGCCCTTGTCGGGTCCATCGGCGTCCTCTACCTGCGCCCGGCCCTGCAGGATCTGCTCGAACGCTTCGGCATCGGCCTCTCCGTCTACAAAGGCGGTCGACTGAAGGACATGACCGGCTTCTGGCGCACCCCAACCGAGGAGGAAGACGAGAAGTTTCAGTCCCTCATAGCGGAAGTCCACGAGTCCTTCATCCGCTGTGTCGCCAAGGGCAGAAACATGGAGGTGGACAAGGTCGCCGAAATAGCCACTGGCGAGGTCTTCACCGGACTGCGCGCCAAGACCCTCGGTCTCGTCGACGAAATCGGCGACTTCCACCACGCCCTCCAGGTCGCCGCAGACCTCGGCGGCGTCCGGCCCAATCCCCTCTGGATCCGTCCCAAACGCGGCCTTCTGGAGCGATTCGCCGGCCGGTTCGGACGCGGCATGGCCGCCGGCATCGCCTCAGGCATCCGGCAGGAAATGCCCGCCGGTCTCTACTACGGCAATCCCGGCCTATTCGGAGGTCATTGGGGAGACTGAACCACCCCTCAACCAACCAGTCCCTTGGCCTCTCCCCACAACGATTCTTTCCCCTCCATCGACAGTTCGTCGAACTCGACGCCCCGCTCCTTCGACAGCCGCTCCATCGCCAAGTACCGGTCCCTGAACTTCCGGTTGGCCTGCCTCAGAGCGTCCTCCGCGTGAATCCCCTGCCATCGAGCCAGGTTCACTATGGCGAATAGCAGGTCCCCAATCTCCCCCGCCTTCTCCTCCGCCCCTTCAGCGTCCAACACCTCCTGCGCCTCCTCCGCAATCTTGTCGAGCACGCCCTCCGCGTCCTCCCAGTCGAACCCCACTCGCGCCGCCCGCTCCTGCATCAACTGTGCGTACGCAAGCGAAGGTGTGTCGGACGGAATCCCCTCAACCGCAGACCTACTCTTCCCTTCTGCCCGCTTCATCCTCTCCCAGTTGCGCTCCACCTCTCGAGCATCCGCCACCTTCACGTCCCCAAACACGTGCGGATGCCGACGCACCAGCTTCTCCGCGCTCCGGTCCATCACCTCCGCCATCGTGAAGTGCCCCGCCTTCCGCGCTATGTCCGCGTGAAACAAAACTTGCAGCAGCACGTCCCCCATCTCCTCCGAAAGCTCCTGCGGGTCCTGCGAGTCAATCGCCTCCAGCGCCTCGTAACACTCCTCCAGCAGGTTACGCTTCAAACTCACATGCGTCTGCTCCAGGTCCCACGGACACCCTCCGGGAGACCGCAGCCGGTCGACTATGCGGATCAACTCTTCGAAGGAAGTAATTTCGCTCTTGAAATCCGAGGAGGCGGGACCATCATTCATCCGCCGATTATATGCACCGGCTCCGTTGAATGACAAGGTGGGGAATGTTACCGTACCTGCCATGAAGTCCCGCATCCTACGCGCCTCCGTCACTCCCCTCTTCATTGTCGCGGTCCCCATCTTCCTCATCGCCGCCAGCGTCGCCTGGGCATTCAACGATCTCGGCCTCTATACCCGAGGCTTCGACAAATACAACATCCCGACGGTCACCGGAATCGAGCGCGATAACCTCATCCAGGTTGGAAGGGAAATTCGCTCCTACCTCCACTCCACCAAAGAACCCCTCGACGTCCGCACCGTAATCTACGGCAGGGAGCAGCAACTCTTCAACTACCGAGAAGTCATCCACATGGCCGATGTGAAGGACCTCCTCTGGGTCGTCTACGGCACGGGCGCCCTCGCCCTCATCTTCATGTGCAGTGTGGCAGCCGCGGGCTTTGCACGAGCCGGCCCATCCTACGCCCCCACCCTCGCCCGTAGAATCCTATGGGGCGCCGAAACTACTGTGGGCCTGGTTCTCCTGTTTGGCCTGCTTTCCCTGATAGCCTTCGACCAGCTATTCCTGCTCTTCCATCAGGTAAGCTTCGCCAACGATTTCTGGCAGCTCGACCCGCGGCGAGACTTTCTCATAATGATGTTCCCCGAGGGGTTCTGGCTGGACGCCACCCTCTTCGTCGCATTCCTTACCCTGGGCGGCGCCGCCTTCCTTGCCGTGATCTCAGGCAGCTACCTCGTGCTGCGAAAACCCCTCATGCGCCGCAAGCTATCCCGGCTCCTCAAGCGAAACTCCAACTAGCCCTTAACCGGACTCCGATTCCCGAAATAGCCTAATGCCCCGCGCTGCAGGCGCACGCCCCTCCCGCACAACCCCCGCAGCCCCCCATCCCCGCCACCGGCCCCGCGAACTCCCCGTCCGACGACACAACCGCGGAAAACAGCGAAAGCGCCTTCTTCGATGGCATACCGCAGTCCGGGCATTCGGCGTACGACACCCCCACCGGCTGCAGCCGGTCGAACCGCACCCTGCACTCCGGGCAAACATACTCATAAATCGGCATCGCCTACTCCTCTCCCTCCGGTGGAAATACACTCAATGAACTACCCATACCCGCTGCTCCAATCAAAATCATCCCCTAACCCTGGCACTTCGCACAGAAATAAGTCCCCCGCCCTCGCACGATAATCCGCTGGATCGCCTCCCCACATTTCGTACACGCTGCCTTCGCCTTCCTCGGCACCATCAACGCGCCGAGCCCCTCCGCCGACTCCGTTGGCGGCCCCCCTTTGGCAACTAGGTCAGCCAGCTTGTCGACAGCTTCCGTCAAAATGACAACCGTTGCCTTCTGCATCAACTCACCCTGATCAGGCGTCAGGCTGCCCCCGGGCGTAAGTGGGTTCACCCCGGCCGCAAACAATATCTCGTCTGCGTAGATATTCCCGATCCCGGCAATCACATTCTGGTCGCATAGCAGCGCCTTTATCGGCGCCTTTCTCTTCGCAAGCCGCTCCATCAGGACCTCCGCGGTAAACGACTCATCCAACGGCTCCGGGCCCAGACCCCCTGCAACCGCGGCCTCGTCCCCTACCAGCTGCACCGTCCCCAACTTCCGGGGATCAACGAACAGAAGCTGCCAGTCGTCGTCCAATGGAAAATAGTTTCGCGTCATCGGATGCCGCGGCGTCGATGTCCGTTCCAGCAGCAGCGACCCCGTCATCCGCATGTGAAACACCAGGCTCTGCCCGTCGTCAAGCCTCACCATCAGGTACTTTCCCCGCCTGCCAACCTCACTCACGCGCTTGTGCAATATCCCCAGCACCAGGTCCTCCAGGGACGTTCCCTGCACCGCGCGCGGCCAGTCCAGCACCGCGCCGGTGAACTTCCGACCAACCAGCCCTCGGCCCGCAAGATATCGCCGCATCGCCTCTACGTCGGGAAGTTCAGGCATACGCCACCCCTACTCCATGTCTCCCCAGGTGACCCCAACCTTGGTGTCCACCTTCAACGGCACACACATCTCCGCATATCCCTCCAGCGCGTTCGGCATCTCCTCGTAAACTATCTCCTCCAGCCCTTCCAGCCCCTCCTCAGGCGCTTCGAATACCAGCTCGTCATGCACCTGCAGAAGCATCTTTGCCTCCAGGTCTGATTCCTCCAGCCGACGGTGCACCCGGATCATCGCCAGCTTCATGATATCCGCCGCCGTGCCCTGCACCGGCATATTGATTGCCATCCGCTCCCCCGCCTGCCGCACCACCCGGTTCGAGGCCCGCACCTCCGGGATATACCGCCTGTGACCCAGCAGCGTCTCCACGTACCCCAGCTCCTTCACCCTCTCCTTCACACCGTCCAGGTAACCCTGAATACCCGGGTACCTGTCGAAATAGACTTGGATGAACTTCCGGCCCTCGTCCGGCGAGAACTCCGTCTGCTGCGAAATCCCAAACGCCGAAAGCCCGTAGATGACTCCAAAGTTGAGCACCTTCGCGATCCGGCGATGGTCCGCCGTAACCTCCTCCATCGGCACCTCGAACATCATCGAGGCCGTGGCCGTGTGTATGTCCTCTCCCCTCAGGAACGCCTCAATCAACGCCGAGTCCTGCGACAGGTGTGCAAGCACTCGAAGCTCAATCTGGGAATAGTCCGCCGCAAAGAGCACCCACCGGTCGCCGTTGTTCCCGCCCGCCCGGAATGCCTTCCTCACCTGCCGTCCCAGTTCCGTGCGAATAGGTATATTCTGTAGATTCGGGTCGTTGCTGGAAATCCGCCCCGTCGCAGACCCCGCCTGGTTGTAGCTCGTGTGTATCCGGTTTGTCCTCGGGTTAATCAACGCCGGCAGCGAGTCCACGTAGGTCGACTTCAACTTCGTCACCTGGCGGTAGTCCAGCACCTTCTGCACCACCGGGTGACCTCCCCTCAACGACTCCAACGAGTTCGCGTCCGTCGAGTAACCCGTCTTCGTCCGCTTGGTCTTCGGCAGCCCCTGCTCCTCGAACAACACCTGGCTCAACTGCTTCGGAGAGCCAATCTTGAAGGTATGCCCCACGTCCTCGTATATGGCAGTCTCCAGCTCGCCAATCTTCATCCGCAGGTCCTCGGACATCTCTCGCAGGCTGCCCCCGTCCAGCGTGATCCCGTTGCGCTGCATCTGCACCAGAACGTCGATGAGCGGCATCTCCATCTTCTCGAAAATATCCCAGAATCCGCTGTCCTTCAGCCGCTCCTCCAGAATCGGACGAAGCCGGCCCGAATAGTCGGCGTCGGCGCATGCGTATGGCGCCGCGTCCTCTATCGGAACCTGGTCCATCGACTTCTGCCTCTTACCAGACCCGATCAAGGCCTTGATCGGCGTCATCTCGAAGTTGAACATCTCCAGCGCCAGGTTCTTCAACCCGATGGCCTTGATCCCCAGCACGTGCGCCGCCATCATCGTGTCGCACCCCATCCCCCGCACCCGAATCCCATAGTTGCCCAGCACCGTCACGTCGTAGTTCAGATTGTGCCCACACTTCGTCAGCTGCGGGTCCTCCAACAAGGGCTTCACCGACGCCATCACTTCTTCCAGCGGAAGCTGTTTCCCCTCCCGGTGCCCGACAGGCACATACCACGCCCTCCCCGGCGAAGTGGAAAAACTCAGCCCCACCAGCTCCGACGCCATCGCGTTAAGACTTGTTGTTTCCGTATCAAACGCAAACTGCCCCGCCTCGTGCAGGGCCTCAATCATCCGGTCCAGCGCCTCTCTCGTATCGACGGTCACGTAGTCCGCTTCCAGCCCCTCCTCCCTCGCCGGCTCAGGGTCAGGACCGGACGCCTCCCCATCTGCATACGGCACCCGGGAAACTACGCTGGCGAACTCCAACTCCCTCAGCAGATTCACCACGTCGTTCCGATCGTAGTTCCAGAAGCGACACCCTTCCAGGTCAAGCTCGACCGGAGCGTCCTTCCGAATCGTGGTAAGCACCTTCCCCCGGAGCGCCTCCTCCCTGTTCTCCACCAGGATCTTCTTCGTCCTGGGCGGAGTTACCTCATCAATCTGCTCGTAGATCCCTTCAATCGACCCGAACTTCAGCAGCAGCTTCGTCGCAGCCACCTTGCCGAGCCCCGGCAGTCCCGGAATGTTGTCCGATGAGTCCCCAACTATAGCCTTGAAGTCCGGTTGCACCTCCGGCGCCAGACCCCCAAATCGCTTCCTGACCTCAGCCTCGTCATAAACCTTGGGCCCACGAAATCCGGACAATATCTGGACCCTCACGTGTGGCGAGACCAGCTGGAGAATATCCGTGTCCCCCGTCAGTATCACCGTTTCCACTCCCCCCTCCTCCGCCTGCTGCGCTAGTGCCCCCAACACGTCGTCAGCCTCGAATCCGGGCGCCTCGATCCGGGGAATGTTGAAGGCCGCCATCAACTGCTTCACCCTGTCAAACTGGTGCCGAAGTTCCGGCGGTGTCGGAGGCCGGTGAGCCTTGTACTCATCGAACATCTCGTGCCGGAACGTGGGCGTCGGGGTGTCGAATGCAATGATGCAGTGCGTCGGCTCAAAATCAGCAATCGCCCTCAAAAACGAGTTCGAAAAGCCATAGACCGCCGTCGTATCCTCCCCCTCCCGCGTTGTGAGATTCTGCCCCGGTGATATCGCGTGAAACGCCCGGTGCACCATCGCGTGGCCGTCCATTATCATCAGCAATGGCTTGTCCCGCTTCATCGGAAGACTCATCATTGTTCCCTGTTCAGCGGCCATTCGTCACCACCTCGCGACCTCTAGTCGAATACGGCGTTCACGCTGATTATACACCAAGACCCTCAACCATCAATTTCGGCCCCGGATTCGGGATCTATACCTGGGATAAGCCCAAACCATCAGAAACACCCACACCCGCAATCACAAAAAACTCCACCGGTCCCGGTGCCAGGGACCGATGGAGTTGATGAGGAAGAGTCCGGGAGTTAGCTGTTGTGCTTGCTGCCGTTTTCCGCCAGGACCTCAAAGGTCTCCACGCCCGTAAGAAGCGCGAGCCCATTGCGCACGCTGGTTAGGTTGGCCGTCAGCTGGCGCTCCAGGTTCCGGAGTGCCTTCGCCGCGTAGGCGTCTACCTCAGCCCTGCTGGTCTTCAGCTCGGTCTCGGCCTGTGACATCATGCGGGTGGACTTCCGCTCCGCATCTTCCACAATCTGCCGGGCCCTTCGCTGGGCCTCTTTCAGGACCTCGGACTGGTTGATCCTGTTTTGGAATTCCTCCTCAGCCTGTGCCTTGGTGCGGCGGCGCTCGGCCTCCGCCAGGTTGAGTATGTCATCCTTGTTGACTAGGATCTCTTTCGCCGCCCGCACGTCCTGGGGCACGGCGAGTCGAAGCTGGTCCATTAGCTCCTGTACTTTGTTGACATCCAGAAGAGTGCGTTGCGTTGCGGGTACCTTGGTACTAGTAGTGATTAGTGCTTCCAGCCTATCAATGATATTAATTATGTCCATATTTCCTCCTTCCATATTTTAAGAATTTCCGGACAGACCTAACTTCTCCAAGACTGCTTTGGCCACGTGTGGCGGCACCATGACTCCAATGTCGCCTCCCAGACTCGCCACCTCCTTTAATCGACTTGAACTGACGAATTGATACTCCAGGCTTGTTATCAAACAAACCGTCTCAATGTCTGGCGCTAGTTTCTTGTTCACGAACGCCATCTCGTATTCATACTCAAAATCAGATCCGCCCCTCAGCCCCCGAACTATCGCCTGCGATCCCGTCTGCCTCGCGTAATTCACCACCAACCCGCTGAAGCTGCGGACCTTCACGTTGTCCAGGTGCTTCACCGCCTCCGAAAACAGGGCCACCCGCTCCTCCGCACTGAACAAACACGGCCTCGACGAGCCTTCATATACTGCTACCACCAGGCCCGAAAACAGACTGGACGCCCGCGCCGCCACGTCCACGTGACCGTGCGTCGCCGGGTCGAACGTCCCCGGATAGAGGGCCATGGTCATAGCCCTTCCCCCATGCGGAAGAAGTCGACAACGCTGTCGCCGTGACGCCTGCTGCGTATCAGCGAAAGCTGCCCATATTTTTCCTTTAGCGTCAGACGCTTTGAGTGTCCTACCACCAGCATCCCTTTATTCTCTATGATTCCTGCTCTGTCTATCGCTTCCAGGTCTTCGTCGAGACTCTCCATCCGGTACGGAGGATCCATCAGAATCACCCCGTATGGCCCTTCCAGCTGCGCTATCGCCTTCAGTGCCTCCATCCGGTGCACATTTGCCTTCCCATCAAGTCCCGTCGTCTGAAGATTCCTCCTGATTACGGCACACTGCCGCGGGTCTTTCTCCACAAAGTCAGCGTGGGCAGCCCCCCGGCTCAGACTCTCTATTCCCAAAGATCCGACACCGGCGTATAGGTCCGCCACCCTGGCGTCCACCAAAATCTCAGGACCCAGGCTGTTGAAGATTACGCCTCGTATGAGTTCCGAAGTTGGCCGGGCACCCTTTATTGCAGGCGAAGCTAGCCTTCTTCCTTTGACGTTTCCTCCTACTATCCGCATCTTCAACCCGTGACGTGAGTCTACTTTTGGAAGGAGTTTCCAGTAAAGAATAATGGCTGCAACTTTGGACGAATTTTATACAAAATTCGAGAAATCGTTCATTATGTCACGTTTCTACTCGTCCTTTGGACGCTGTTCTCCATGCCCATCGAACAGCCGCACGTCCCGCGCAATCCTCTCCATCCCGCCATTCATGGCTGATTGCGCACGAACCTTGTTGTATAATTCTCTGGAGTACGGCCCTCCCGATACACATCCCACTCCCCTCAACCGTAGGGCCACGAATATCGCACTGTGGGCGGTTAGCTCAGCTGGTTAGAGCACCTGCTTTACACGCAGGGGGTCACAGGTTCGAGTCCTGTATCGCCCATATATCCAATTTCCATGTTGACCCCCTGAAACCCTGATCTAAATCTGCCCATGCCCGAAGCCTCGTGTGAGCCTATACTGATAAGTCCACCCAATTGGGCTATAATCAAGGACGCCGAATTGACTTCATCATCTTAGGGAAGCGAGTTCCCAATGGAAGACAATTCTTACCCATTTGCAAAGTTGCTTGATCGTCTGAAAGCCGCGCCTTACGGCGCATACGCAATCGACCATAATCAGTCAATTGTCTTTTGGAATGATCAAGCCCGGGAGATCCTTGGCTTCACGGCTCCTGATGTCCTCGGCCGAAAGTGTCACGAGGCCGTAAGAGTCCTCGCTCTCGACGGTTCCACCCCCGTCTGCACCAGGAACTGCCCGGCCATCGAAGCGGCCATTCAGGGCCGCATCCCTCCCGTATCCTATGCTCGAATGATTGACGCATCGGGACACCAAAAGCGTGTCACTATGTTCCCCCTTATCGCCGCCGACGAAAACGACCGGCCGTTGCTCATTCACATGTTTCACGAAACACCCTCAAACGATTTCGAAGCGAATGATACCGTCCCTCCGACCCTTACGCCCCGCGAGAGGGACATACTCAGCAGACTCGCAAGCGGCCTCCGGCCAAAGGACATCGCTAAAGAGCTTTCCATCAGCGTCCATACCGTTCGCAAGCACATCTACAACGCCGGCGAAAAGCTCGAATCTCACGGCATGTTGGCCGCCGTGCTTGCCGCTCAACGCCGCAGCCTCATCTAGCGACCGCCCCAATCCCCTCGTGCAGCTACTCAATTTGTAGTATTCCATTCACGTCGCACGCGTAGTACATTGAGCCCCTGTTCAAAGCCCACATCCTGTTTTGCTGCCTTCACTGGTCCCTGGGATCGGCCCCTTAAGACAGCGTCCAAATCAGGGAGGCTCGCGGAGGTTCGACAATGAACAATCAAGACCTGCCCGTCCGCCTCACTCCCACCGGCAACTCCCTCACCTTCTCGGAATCCACCATCCCGGATGCCCTCAAATGTGACCATAAGTTGGCCCCCGGTCGCTGGGGCGTCTTGCGCGTCCTGGAAGGCACATTGCGTTTCATTGACCCTTCAAGAGAAGTTGACTCTTCGCTCTCAGCGTCTGAGCAAATCGTCATCCATCCCGATTCTCCCCACAGAGTTGTTGCAACTGACAAAGTCCTTTTTCGCATCGACTTCTTCCGAGAACCGGAAGAGAATTCCTAATCAAGCTATCGCGAAAGCCCCATGAGGCAGGTGCCGGACGATGATTGAAACTCAAAAGTCATCCCATCGCCAGACCAGAGGACTAAGACTTCTCTGGATAGGTCTCATTGCTGTTGTTCTCGTGTCTTTCGCTGTCCTCCTGTACTACGGTCGGGAAATCTACCAGATGGCGCCCCCTATCCCGGACAGGATCGAAACCACGAACGGCTCCCTGGTTTTCTCTAGTGAAGACCTTCACCAGGGCCAGGACGTCTGGCGCTCCATCGGAGGACACGAACTCGGCTCCGTTTGGGGACACGGCGCCTACACTGCCCCCGACTGGACCGCCGACTGGCTCCATAGAGAAGCCGAATGGCTCGCCGACCACTGGTCAATGAGAAGTTTCGGCCAGCCCTACGATTCCCTATCGGGTGAGCGATTAGCCACCATCCAGGCCCGGGTGCAGTCGGAACTGCGGACAAACACCTACAACCCGGATGAGGGTGTAATCACCATCACCCCCTTGCGTGCCCGTGCCATCGACTCTGTCCAGTCCCACTACATGGGGCTCTTTGGTGACGATCCTGAACTTGCCGAACTCAGGGAAAACTACGCCATGCCGGACATGGTGATTCCCGACGAGGATCGCCGGGAAGACTTCACCGGGTTCATATTCTGGGCCTCCTGGGCAACCGTCACCGAACGTCCCGGCCAGGATATCACCTATACCCACAATTGGCCCCCGGATGATCTTGTCGGAAACCGGCCCACCGGTGTGATGATCGTCGTCTCCGTGGTGAGTTTCGTCCTGCTCCTTGGTGGAATCGGCGGATTGGCCTGGCTCTACGCTTCCAGACGCGACCCCTGGACCAGCGAAGCGGTCGCCCCAGCCACAGATCCCCTCATCGAAATCAATCCCACTCCCTCCATGAAGTCCACCAAGAAGTACTTCTGGATTGTCGGCGCCCTTGCCGTATCCCAGGTGATTACCGGAGTGATTACGGCTCACTACGGCGTTGAGGGTACCGGCTTCTACGGGATCCCCCTCTCGGAAATCGTGCCCTATTCCCTTGCCCGAACCTGGCACGTTCAGCTCGGTATGCTGTGGATTGCAACCTCCTGGTTGGCAACGGGGTTATGCCTGGCCCCTCTCGTCGCAGGCTACGAACCCCGCTTCCAGAAGTTCGGTGTAAACCTGCTCCTCGTCGCCCTCCTAGTCGTGGTAGCAGGTTCAATGCTGGGCCAGGCCCTGGCCATCCATCAGGTGCTCGGCCATGATATCAATTTCTGGTTTGGTCATCAGGGCTACGAATACCTGGATCTCGGTAGGCTTTGGCAGACCCTCCTCTTCGTGGGCCTGTTGTTATGGCTGGTCCTGATGGTCCGTCCCCTCCTTCGTGCTTGGAGGACAGAGCCCAGCGGCACGAAGCGGAGGCAGTTCCTGCTGATCTTCATGCTCTCCGTCGCTGCCATCGCATTCTTCTATGCCCCCGGCCTCATTCCGGGCCAGCATACGAACCTAGCAATAGCGGAGTATTGGAGATGGTGGGTCGTTCACCTCTGGGTCGAAGGTTTCTTCGAAGTCTTCGCCACAACGGTAATCGCCCTGACCTTCGTTCGCTTGGGCCTGATTCGCGTGCGGTCCGCCACCATGGCAGTGTTGTTCACTACCCTGTTGTACCTCTCCGGTGGCATTCTGGGAGTGTTCCATCATCTCTATTTCACCGGGACCACTCCCATCATCCTCGTCATCGGCGGCACTATGAGCGCCCTCGAGTTGATGCCCCTCGTCATGGTCGGCTATGAGGCCCATGGCAACCTATCCATGACCCGAAGGACATCCTGGATTCACAACTACAAGTGGCCCGTGTATTTCTTCATCGCCTCCGCATTCTGGAACCTTGTCGGCGCCGGCCTATTCGGTTTCCTCATCAATCCCCCCCATCGCCCTCTACTACATGCAGGGCCTCAACACCACCGCCGTTCACGCCCATGGCGCCCTCTTTGGCGTCTACGGAAACCTGGGCCTCGGCCTCACACTACTCAGCCTCAGACTCCTCACCATTCGTAAGCTTTGGAAGACCAGGTGGGTCTCATACGCCTTCTGGTCTATCAATATAGGCCTCGCCCTCATGGTCTTTATCAGCCTTCTTCCCGTGGGCCTCGCGCAGACCTGGGCCAGCGTCGAGCACGGCATGTGGTACGCCCGGTCGGCAGAGTTCCTGCAGACCCCCGCCCTTGAGGTCATTCGTTGGTCTCGCTCCATCGGCGATACCGCCTTTGCCATTGGCATAATCCTCTTTGGCTGGTTCGTGGTCGGACTCTCCACAGGCTGGTCAATTGGCGGCAACCGCAGTGATGCTCCGGAGCAGAGGGTGCAGGAAAATGGCTCCAGGAACATGAGCGAAATTCCACGGTGACTTGGAGGACCGATGTGCAATCGAATACAACACAATTCGGCATCCCCTCCCGCCATTCGCCTGTTCGCGCACCCACCGGTGAAGCTCTGCTCCTTGAGGAGCATCTGGCCAACCACTGTCCGCGTCAATTGGCCCCACCCCAACCCTCGGATCACATACCGTCCCCAGGCGATTGACTTAGGCCCGCCCGTTCCGCTATTGTCCTAGACAGTAAACAATAAATTGACGGCATGGGAGGATTTACTCATGGCATCCACCGAAGCTAGGGTCAGGACCCTGATTGCGGAAAACCTCGAAGTCGACGGTAAGCCTGTTGACTCAAACATTCCATTGACCTCAAGCCTCACCGAGCAGGGGGCATCCTCAATGGACCTTCTATCAATGGCACGCTTGATCCAAACCGAGTTCGGCATCAAGTTCGCTCTGGAAGATTGCACTGAACTTCAGAATCTTGGACAGCTGGTAGACTTCATCGAAGCCAAGACCTCCTAGTTGCCATCTGGAGAGGCTGGATGCCTTCCCATGTCGATTCCCGCAGCCCGGCTTTGGTGGACCGGCTTCTACCGAAGTCGCGACACTATCGTTTTCCATGTCGACCTGACGTCAGACCTCTCAAATGAGTCCCACGCCTTTTCGTTGTTGGACGAACCTGAGAGAGTTCGCTGGCATAAGTTCGCACACAAGGGCGCTCGGCGAAGATTCGCCCTATGTCGCGCTGCCCTTCGCACCATCCTTTGTAACCTCCTCAGATGCCACAACCACCAGCTGTCTTTCGATTACACTCGCCACAACAAGCCCTTTGCCCTTGTGAATGGATCTCCCGCCGAAATTAGCTTTAACCTTAGCCACTCCGGCCGCCACGGTCTGATAGCCCTGGCTCAAAACGGCCGTCTCGGCGTCGATATCGAAGAACGCGCCTCGCGCCGCGACTTTGATAGACTCATCGAGGCGGCTTTCGGCAAGAATGAACAAGCTGCCCTGAATGAAGCCTCTCACAACCTCCGAATCCAACTCTTTTACAAGCTGTGGACAACTAAAGAGGCCCTGATCAAAGCCCTCGGCACCGGCATGTCCTACGACCCTGCCGACTTCGAAGCCCCCGAATCAATGCGATTGGGAGGCGTGAGTAGCACATTCCGGTTCTCCCGCATTCCTGAAATCAAGTGGCAGGTGCTCGACATCAGCGACCATCGTTTCGCAGCCGCCGTCGCCCACGAGGTGAGTCCTCCTTCCCACTCCATTTCAGACCTCCAAATCTACGAGAGGCTCGCCGGCTCGGAAAGCCCTGTATCTTGAAATCAGACCCAACTCCAACTTGGGTTCTTCCCAAACCCCTCTCTGTTCACAGTGTCACCATGGATGACGGTGCAATCGTCATTCTCCGTCGCCACGGAAACCCGGAAGGCATCCGACTCGTCCTTTGCCATGGCAACGGCATGGCAATCGATCTCTACTATCCCTTCTGGTCCCTCCTGCTCGATGACTATGACCTCATTATCTATGACCTGCGAAACCACGGCTGGAATCCCACAGGTTCCCTTAAGCGACATACCGTACCCTCTCTCATTGAGGACCATGACCACATCATGGAAGCCATCGACCAACGCTTCGGCCGTAAGCCGAAAATTGGCGTCTTCCACTCCGTTTCCGCCCTCGCCAGCCTGCTCTCGTCCACTCGGGGCAGCGCTTTCGAAGCCCGCGTCCTCTTCGACCCGCCTTTCTGGAAGCCGGGCCGCACCCACGAGCAATACGAAGGCGAAGCCACTCGCATTGCCCAGATGACCAGGCGCCGCACCGTAAGGTTCAACCGCACGGAAGACTTCGCCGAACTACTATCCCTCATTCCCATCTTCCGCCACATGCAACCCGGCGTCTTCGACCTGTTCGCCAGGACGACTCTTCGTGAATCTACCTCAGGCCAGGGCTACGAACTCCGCTGCCCAAGAGAGTTTGAAGCCCAGATGATCCAATTTGCCCGTACTTTTGCCGTCCTGGTGGATTTCGACGACCTTGCCTGCCCTACCAAAGTCATCGGGGCCGACCCCACTCTTCCATATTCCTACCTACCCACATTGGATCCCGGCGACGTCTTCACCGTCGACTATGACTTCCTCCCCGACGCAACCCACTTCCTGCAGCTGGAACAGCCACAACACTGTGCAGCCCTCTTGGAGGAATTTCTCCGCAAACTCCCAATCGGCTGAGGCGAATCTCCCTCCCCTCACCATCTCCCGGTGTCACTCCTGACAACAGTAAGCCCAACGGACTCCCACTTCCCTGTGCGCCTACTTCTCCACCCGCACCGTCACTATATCCACACCGTGGTACTTCTTGTGACTAACCGAAGAAGCGTAGTGCCTCAATAGTCGTAAGGACACCCCTCCCCCATCCGGCAGCTCTTCCTCATCCTCCAGATACCCTAGACGGTCCTCCAGATTCTCTCCCTCCGACAACGAAACAAACTCCAGCTCAACACCCCCCGTCACCTCTCTAGCCTCTATCCGCAGTCTGGGCGAATCCCTATCATCCTCCCCATCCTCTCTGCCCGACTGAATTAGGCTGGCAATCGTTTCCTCCCCCGTCGATCGCAGTCGTTCCGTCGACTCCTCGCTCCAACCAATCCCTGCTGCCACTTCCTTCAGGAAGCCATCTATCTTCGGCAACTCAGCCATATCCAACCTGGCCCGGATCCGTTTGGGACGTGCGCTGGTCACATTCAAGAACACCGTTAGCCCAATTGCCGTTATCGCCCCTGCCGTCACCCCGTTACCGAACAGCACATCCCACGGGCTCGCCAATATCCCCTCAAACACGTTATGACTCTGCATTCCCATCCCCACCGCAAAAGAAATTCCAACAATAAGCGCCTTTGAAGCGTCTATCCCCGACCGAAATATGCTCGTCATCCCCTCGAAGAACAGCATCCCCAGTGCAATCAGCAGAAATGCCCCCATCACCGGGTTCGGAATCGTCAGGAGTGCACCCGTCAACTTGGGGAAGAAGGCCAACGCTATCAGAATTCCCGCCATCGCATACCCAACGCTGCGGGACGCCACCCCCGTGAAATTCACCAATGACGCCGTAAGGGACGAATATAGGGACGGCGGCGGCGTACCGGCGACCCCCGCCAGCAACGTCCCGATTCCGCTGGCATACATAGACCCCTGCAACCTCCTGTAATCCGTCACCCGCGGCCTCCGACGCGAAACCTGCTGTATCGCCACGTTGTCTCCAATCCACTTGATGGCCTGCACCAGCGTGACTATCAGAAACATCGGCAGCAACGCCCAGAAGCCCACGCTGGGCGTCAGGTCCAACCCCGAAATTCCGCCGCTGGGTATGCCGACTATCGGAGCGTCCAGCACACGGTCCACCTCGTACAACCCGAATCCCGCAGCCGCTACGCATCCCGCCACAATCCCAAGTATCAATGACCACGGTCTCCACCTTCTCGGCGCACGCAACGCTAGCCCAAGCGTGGCGATTATTGTAATCCCGGCCACCGCCAGGCCCGCCCCGGCCGAGTCCCCCTCCGGTACATCCCTCAGTGTATCCACCGCAATTGGCATTATCGTCGCCGCAATCAGCATCAATACCGTTCCGGCAACCACCGGCGTAATTACGCGCCTCAGATATGGCAGCCAGGCGGCTATCACGAAGAAAAATATCGCCGAAAGTACAATCAGGCTCGCGAGCATCTCCGGCCCACCCTCCGCTAGTGCAAGAATGGATACGGCGATGTAGTTCGGCGTCACTCCCGTTACCACTACGTGCCCGGCCCCCAGGCGTCCAATCCGCGACGCCTGCATGGCTGTCACAATCCCAACTATGATCAACGCCGCGAAAACGGACCACGTCAGATATTCTTCCCCCTGTCCTGACGCCAAAACCGTGATCGCCACAACCAGCACCGTTGGCGCCAGCACCAGCAGAATTCCCTGTCCTCCCACCAAAAACGACAACCACAAAGAACACTTCTCCTCAGGCTCGAACCGAATGTGCTCGTTTACCCGGGGATTCGCCAATTCACATCCTCCTCTCCCCGTGATGTGCTAACTGCCCGATGCTCTCCGTTGAATACCCTGTCCCAATGCGCCTTTGGAATTGGAAGCACCAACCTTCTATTTTCGCCGGCGCCCAATTATGCAATCATCCCTTCCGAGGTCGCAACCCGCTGATTGAATGCGCCCGGCATTTACCCGATATCCACTGGATCCAATTGACCTTCCTTTACTCAACTGCCTGATGCAAATCTCGGCATCACGTGGGTTGCAAACTTCTCAAGACTCTTCAGCGTCTTGCGCGAAGGAATGCCCATGTGGGAAAAATCGACAAGCAGATGGTCCAGATTGCAGACCTCCTGCAATTCCTGAATCTTCTCAACCACGTTATCCGGAGATCCCACAAGCAGAGTCCGCGGTTCAAGAAATTCCCAGTCAAGTTTCACGCTCGGGTCCAACTCCTCCCCCGGATTCGTAAACACAAACCGTCCGCGGAACGGGTCGTTAAACACAAACGAAGACATGATCCCCTCCTCCGCATCCCTTCGCGCTTCCTCCATAGACGAAGCCACGTACGTGGAACGCATCACTCCCTGGTCCTCTCCCAGCTCAAACTCCCGCCCCTCACGCTCGGTCCTGATCTTTGCATACAGCCCCATCCGATGCCTGATCCTGAGGGCCGGTGGTTGCCAGTAGCACGCCTTCAATCCCATTTCCGCCGCCGTTGAAACCGAGCGGTCCGTTGAAACAGTCATCCAGAAAGGCGGATGCGGTTTCTGGTATGGCCTCGGCGTCACCCTCAGTTTCGTTACCCTTTCCCCATCCTGCCACGCGGGATTCGACGGATACATGGGATGGGAAAAAACAGTGTCCTCGGCTGGAAACTGGTAGTTGGCCCCGCTATGGGCGAAATACTCGTTGGCCCAAATCTCTCGCACAATCTCAACAGTCTCGCTGAAAAGCTCTCTATTCTCAGCGTCCCTTCGCGGGTCTGCATTGATATGAAATTGAGGCCCCTCGTAAGGCCAGATCCCCCTGCCAAAGCCAACCTCCACGCGCCCCTCTGTCATGTTGTCCAAAATTGCCAGGTCCTCTGCCAGCCGAATCGGATGCCACCAGGGCGCTATGTTGGCCATCTGTCCAATCCGAATCCTGGAAGTTCGTGCCGCCAGGTCCGCGCCAAGCAGTATCGGGTTAGGCAAGTCCCCCACCTCATAGGGCCCAAAGTGGTGCTCACCCAACCACATCGCCTCAAATCCAAGCTCTTCTGCCAGAATGGTCTGCTGCCTCAGGTTGTCCAACAGCCTCGAAGCGCTGGTCGACTCACCCGCCGACCCTGCAACCGTAGTAAATGCATCGAATCTCATTTCTCTGTCCTCCCTGCTCGCAAGCTATCATTCTTTGAAAATATCCCGCACCCAAGCGCCAATCGATGCCCCACCCAGCGCTCCAAGACCCGCCCGGCAGCCTGACCTGAGAAAATTTTGCCGTCCCTTTCACGCCATGATAGACTCACACACCACACCGCAACAAGGACTTGCAAATGTCAACAGCCGACAATCGGGGAATGATCCAGACTGTCCTGGGCCCCATTTCTCCATCCGTTCTCGGGCCCACCACCACCCATGAGCACCTCTACATTGACTTCTCCTTCATGTTGCGGCCCGCCCAGGACTCCCCGTCCGAAGAATTGGCTAATGCCCCCATTTCCCTCGAAAACCTGGGATGGATACGCCGAAACTACTACAGCAACCTATGCAATCTTCAGTTGATGGACCTCGATACCACAATCAAGGAAGTCGGCCTTTTCAGTAAGGCTGGCGGCGGCGCCATCGTCGACGCAACCACCATCGGCATTGGTCGCAATCCCCAGGCACTCGTCCGAATCTCCCGCGAAACCGGTGTCCACATCCTCATGGGTGCGGGATTCTACGTTGGCGCCGTCCACCCAGACTATGTCCAGGAACGAAGCGTCGATGCTCTAGCCCTTCAGATCATCTCAGAAGTTACAGAAGGCATCGCCGGCACCGGAGTCAAGGCGGGAATCATCGGCGAGGTGGGTTGCACCTGGCCCCTCACTTCAACCGAGCACAAGTCCCTCGCCGCCTCGGCCATCGCCCAGCAAGAGACCGGCGCATCCATTCTGATCCACCCTGGCCGACACCCGGACGCTCCCGCGGAAATAGTCCGTCTTTTGGACAAGTCCGGCGCGGACATCTCCAGGGTGATAATCGGCCATCTCGACCGCACCATCTTTGACTTCGACCAGCTCCGCAGCATCGCCGAGACAGGCTGCTACATCGAATGGGACCTGTTCGGCAACGAGGGTTCCCACTACCCACTATCCGAAATAGATATGCCCAGCGATGCTCAAAGGCTGGACTTTATAAGGCGCATCGCCGACGCGGGTTACTCCGATAAAATCGTAATCGGACAGGATATCTGCACAAAGCACAGGCTGGTGAAGTTCGGCGGTCATGGCTACGGCCACATCCTGGAAAACATCGTCCCCAAGATGCGGCGAAGGGGCTTTAGCGAAGACCTCATTCACGCAATTACGGTAGCCAACCCCGCCAGCATACTCACCCTGGTTTAACTGATCGCCCCCGGGTAACGGATCCCACACAGGCCCCTAACCACCCGTGCCCTCCCAAAGCTCCGCTACCCCGGGCAAAGCGGTCCCGACTTCCCCGCTACGACCACGGGGAAAATTCCACAAACTCTTCGTGCATAACCATCGGATTCTGGTCCAGCTGCTCCTCGTACTCCGTCATCCCTATATGAAAGAGTGCATCGCCCTCGTGCGCCAGCGGCAGGTTTGTCCGTCCTAAAATCACCCCATCCATGGGGGACATGATGTCTGTGTACGTCTCCCCCAGGGGATCGGAAACAACCGCAAGCACCTGCCCCTCTTCAACCGGCACCCCAACCCGCTTCTGCGCCCTCACTACCCCACTGAACGGCGCCCTCACCCATCTGCTGGACCTTAATATCATTGGCGAACGCGAACGCCCCAGGCTCCCTTTTGTTGGTAGCATGCCCAGTTCCCCCATAACTCCCACCACCCCTCTTACGCCCGCCCGAATCGCAAACTCATCGAATCGCAGCGCTTCCCCCGCCTCGTAGACTATCACCGGAACACCGCCCCTTGCCGCAGTCGCCCGCAAGCTTCCTTCCCTGTATGCCGAATTCACCACTAGCGGCACGCCAAATGCCCGCGCCATCCTTTCAGCCTCCGAATCTTCCAGGTCCGCCCGTATCTGCGGGAAATTCTCCCTGTGCACGGCGCCCGTATGCAGGTCTACTCCGTGGGTCGAATGTACAAGTACATGCTCACAGAACATGTGCGCCAGCCTCGCCGCCAGCGATCCACGGGCCGAACCGGGAAACGACCTGTTTAGGTCTCGCCGGTCCGGAAGATATCGACTCAGATTCAAAAAGCCCGGCACATTCACAATAGGCACCGCAATCAGCGCCCCATTAAGGAGTTCCAACTCGGCAAGCTGCATTATTCGTCGAATCACTTCCACACCGTTGATCTCGTCCCCGTGTATGGCAGCCGAGACAAACAACACCGGCCCATCTTCCTTGCCGTTGATTACATGAACGGGCATTGTCAGCGGCACGTGAATGGAAAGGTCTGCAATCGGTAAGTCCACCTGGGTCTGCTGCCCCGGTTCGACTTCAACCTCGCCTACCCTGATCGGCCCGCTCTTCTTGACGCTCGGCTCGCCCATTAGTCGGTCCCCAAGGCTGATTCACGGTATACGATGGGCTTGGCATTCGCTTCCATGAAGGCAATTATCTGCTCTGCAATGTCCTGCCCTGTCGACCGTTCAATTCCCTCCAGCCCTGGCGTTGAATTCACCTCGATAAGCACCGGCCCACGGCTGGATCTGAGCATATCTACCCCCGCCACATTTAGTCCCAATGCCTCGCACGCCCGCACTGCAGCCGATTGTTCTTCGTCCGTGATCGTTATCTCCTCCGCCGTCCCTCCCCGATGAAGGTTCGACCGAAACTCCCCCGGCCCACCCTGTCGCTTCATTGTCCCCACCACCTTGTCGCCAATCACAAATGCGCGAATGTCCGCTCCCCCCGCCTCCTTCACAAATTCCTGCACCAGAATATTGATCTTGGCCCCCCTGAACGCTTCGAAGGTGCTCTTCGCCGACGGCATCGTCTCCCCGAGTACCACCCCCAATCCCTGCGTCCCCTCCACCAGTTTGATCACCACTGGCGGCCCTCCTACCATTTTGATCAAATCCTCCGCGCGCCGTGCGGAATTTGCGAAGCCTGTAACCGGCAAGCCAATTCCAAGTCTGGACATGATCTGCATCGCCCAGAGCTTGTCGCGGGCTCGCCCTATCGCTGCCGATTCGTTTAACGGCCACACTCCCATCATCTCGAACTGCCTCAGCATCGCCAGACCGTAGAACGTAATTGATGCCCCAATTCGCGGAATGACGGCGTCGTAGCCGACAAGGGAAACGCCCCGGTACAGGAGCTCCGGACGGTCGGATGTAATGTTGGCGTAGCATTGCGTTGTGTTGATGACGTCAATCTCGTGGCCCTTGGCCTCCGCCGCCTCTACAAGCCGCCTGTGGCTGTACAGCTTGGGATTTCGTGCTAGCATCGCAATTCTCATTTGGCCACCCCATCCATCTCTTGCTCTTCTGAGTCATCACAGAAATCGTCCATCACCCCAGTTGGTCTTCTCCCCGCACGGAAGGAAGCCCTCGGGTCCACCATCAGCCGGTTCCTCATCGCCTCCCGACCAATTATCATCGGGTACTCCAAACCCTCACGGTTTGTGAGACTCAATTCTATATCCCAGCTGCTCGTGCCTATTTGGAGCTCAGTGACGATGATGTACCTTAGTTCCCGCGTTCCGTTGGAACTCGTCACCCATCGTCGGTCGCTGAGCGGCGCCTCGGACACCACCGGCGTCACATCGTCTCGCTGAATGGGCTGCACTCGAAAGCGAATCCATTTCTGACCCTCTACGGTGCGAACTCTGATATCCCAGGCGTGCAACGCGGAGGTCTTTGCACCCGTGTCCAGCTTGGCCCTGATTGCGACTATTCCCAGGGACGGCAAAGATACCCATTCCCGCCATCCCATTACCTGCCTTCTATTAGACCGTAACCTCACCGAACGCCTAACGAGGGTCAATTGTCGAGAGTTCCCAGCCTCTAACTCCAACCGGAAGCGCGGCATCGAATCGATACCCCTTATCCCGCCGTCCGCCGTAGCCGGGCGATCCAGTCCCGCCGTCAACTTCAATGTTCAAAGCGACACCATTGCTTAGACTCTGTCTCCTCGGAGTCATTGTCTGATGGTATGAGTCCCTACTCCGTCAGCCGGTTTCCACCGGCCAACTTTGCCCCATGTTACCCACATCCATTTCCATTGGCAACTACCCCCTGCGCCGTTCGAATCTCAAATTACCTCTGCTCCAACAACCACCCCACCACCGCATTCACAAACTCCTCCCCAAGGCCGGGTGTATGCCCGCTCCCTTCCCCAACCCAAAGTTCAATGCTGATCCCCTCGGCACATTCCTCATCAAGCCGGTACGCCCTCGTCTCCGCCCCCGCCACAAACTGGTCCAGGTCTAACCTGTCATACGGCTGAGTCCCCGCCGGCCACTCGCACCCTGCCCTCCTGCTCCACCGCTCCACCATCTCCCCTGCCCCAAGGTAAAATGCCGAATCGCCGCCACCCTTCGTTGACTCCTCAGTCTCGTCCCCTTCAAACAGGATCACCCCATCATCCGTCCCATGAATTTGCAGTGCCGAAACTGGGGGCGCACCCTCACAGCTGGAGTCCCCCACATAGCTCGTCCCTGCCAGGCTCGCCACCGCGCGAAGACTAAAAAGCCCCTTGCAGCCCATGTGATTCGCCATGAATCCACCATTGGAGTACCCGAAGAAGTACACCCACCCAAAGTCCCGGACATCCCTCGTCGCCTCCACCAGCTCCGTCAGATAAGCCACGTCATCCAGTCCGCTCTTGCCTCCCTCGCAGCACCCGTCCGTGGGGTTCCAAAACCGGTTGCCCTCACCGTCTGCAACCCCATTCGGCAGCAACAACGCAAACCCGTCGGCATTCACCCGCTCATGAAGCGCCACATATTCGGCCTGGACTGCGGAATTCCCCCCAAATCCGTGAAGCGAGACCACCAGTGGAGTCCCTCCACCAACAAAATTCCGTGGCGTCACAAGTACCGTTCGGTCACCACGCCCCTCGTGTTCAATATAGTGAATATCTCCTCCTGAACTCCCTGCTATCGCCGCAGTCCTCTCTAACAATTCATTGCCGGACAACAGAGTCGCCTTCCCCTTCTCCAACTGCACAGTATCAGAGATATCCGCCACCGCCTTATCGTCTGTCTCAATTTCCCCCAACATGCCCTCTAGGTTCCCTGGCTCATCATTCCCACCGGCACACCCAACCACGGCGGCAGTCATCAGCAGTAACACTGCCACAAGTCCCATTGACCCCAAATAACCACTACGCAGACGCTCCATCGCCTTCACCGAATCTCACAGCTGCCACAAGGTTCTCCAACATTCCGTCCCATACAGACCCTCCTGACCAGGTCATTTGATACCCCTCAGGGTCAATGCTATCATGGCCACAGCCAAGCCCCTGCCCACCCTTTCCAGTGAGGTCGCCTGATGGACGCCATCAATCCCCTCGTCGATAAGTGGCTCAAGGACTCAGCCCGCGACCCCGATGCCTTTTGGGAGCGCGCCGCCCATACCCTCCCCTGGTTCCGCGGCTGGGACACCGTCTTCAAATGGGATTTCCCAAATTTCAAGTGGTTCGAGGGCGCCGAAACGAACCTGGCATACAACTCCGTTGACCGCCACGCCCAGGGTCCCGACAGAGGACGCGCCGCCGTTGTTTATGTCAACGAACGCGGCGACAAGGTGGTCCTCACCTACGCCCAGCTCCATCATCAGGTTCGCAAAGTCTCCGCCTCCCTCCGCGGAATGGGCGTCCAAAAAGGCGACCGCCTCACCATCTACATGCCCCTCTGCCCCGAGGCAATTGTCCTCATTCTCGCAACCGTCCGTATCGGGGCCATCCACTCCGTCGTCTTCGCCGGTTTCGGCGCCACCGCCCTGCGAGAACGTATCCACGCCAGCAGCTCCAAGCTCCTCTTTACCTCGGACATCACCTACCGCAAGGGCGCCGACATTCCCCTCAAACACATCGTCAATGACTCCCTCGCCGGTGATGACTCCCCCGTGCAAAACGTAATCATCCTCCAACGAGGCTCGGCTCCCGTTCCAACCACCCCGGACAGAGATCTCTTCTGGGACGATTTCCTCTCCCGAGGCGAAGGACACAGCAACGATTTCGTCCCCATGGAAGCCAACGAACCCGCCTTCATCCTCGCCACCTCTGGCACCACCGCCCGACCCAAGCTCGTCGTACACACCCACGGCGGCTACCAGGTCGGCATCCACAGCATGGCCCAGTGGTGCTTCGGCATGAAACCTACAGACGTTTGGTGGTCCACCTCAGACATCGGATGGATAGTCGGCCATAGCTACATCGTCTACGCCCCCCTCCTCATGGGGTGCACCACCATCGCCTACGAAGGCGCCTTCGACCACCCATCCCCCGACGCCGTATGGCAAATCGTCGAAGAGTTCGGCGTAACCGGAATCTTCACCTCCCCCACCGCCGTCCGCCTCCTTGCCCGCTACGGGGAAGACGCCATGCCCAAAGCAAGCCCCGACTCCCTCGAGCGTGTTTTCTGCGCCGGCGAAGTCCTTAATCCTCCCGCATGGGAGTGGCTCCAGAAGGACGCCCTGCAAAACCGCATCCCCGTTATAGATCACTACTGGCAGACCGAAACCGGCGGCCCAATCATCGGCAACCCCTACGGCCTCTCCCTCCTTCCCATCAAGCCCGGCTCCGCCACCATCCCTCTTCCCGGCATCGACGTCGCAGTAATGACCCCCGAAGGTGACCTTTGCGGCCCCGGCGAAAAAGGCATCCTCGTTGTGAAACGCCCCTTCCCCAGCCTCACTCCCACCCTCTGGGGCGAGACCGAACGCTACGCCTCCGACTACTGGTCTCGCGTCCCGGGAAAGCAAGTCTACTTCGCCGGCGACTCCGTTCACCTCGATGAAGACGGCTACGTTTGGTTCGCCGGCCGCGCCGACGAAGTCATCAAGATTGCCGCCCACCGCATCGGCACCGTGGAAGTGGAGTCCGCCCTCCTTACCCACCCCGCCGTCGCCGAAGCCGGTGTCACCGCCCGTCCCGACGATCTCAGGGGCGAAGTCATCTCTGCATTCGCAGTCCTAAAGGGAGGACACCACCCCTCCGATGATCTCCGCCGCGAACTCATACAGACCGTTCGCCGCAACCTCGGCCCCATCGCCGTCATCGGAGAACTCAACTTCGTCGACATGCTCCCCAAGACCCGCAGCGGAAAAATCATGCGTCGCGTCCTCAAGGCCGTAGTTCTAGACCAGGACCCGGGAGACATCACCACCATCGAAGAAGAAGGCTCGGTGGAAGATGCCCGCCAGGCTTGGCAGCAAATGAAGGCCTCCACCCGCCGCCAGGACTAACCCCCCGGTCACACGGCCGCTCCCCAAACCCAAGAACCTCTCCAGGATCCACCCTGAACTCCATCAGAATCCTGGAAAAGGAGCATCAAGCCTCTTGCAGGAATCCGCCTCCCTCAGAAGAACGGCCCTCGTCCTTGTCCTCGTCGGCCTCCTGTGGAACCTCGTCGAAGCCGTGGTTGCCTTCTGGGCGGGCCTGCAGGCCGGAAGCGTTGCTGTCCTCGCCTTCGGTCTCGACAGCATCATTGAGCTTCTCGCCGGCGCCGTCCTGGTCTGGCGCCTCCGCACCGAGCGCGAAGAATCTGCGGCAGAAGACGCTGAACGTAAAGCCCAAAGACTCCTCGGAATCAGCTTCTTCCTCCTGGCCGCCTACGTCTTCATCCATTCCGGCTCCAGCATCCTCGGCTGGCTGCCCCAACCCCAACCCAGCCTCGCGGGCGTCATCATTGTCGCCGCCAGCGCCATCGTCATGGCCGCCCTCTACGTCGCCAAAATGCGCATCGCCGTACGAATGCAGTCCCGCGCGCTCAGGGCCGAAGCCATGGAGAGCCTCTTCTGCGATCTCCAGGACCTCGGAATCCTGTTCGGTCTGGCCTTGAACACCCTCTTCTCCTGGTGGTGGGCAGACCCCGTCTCCGCCCTTATCATCGTCCCCTTCTTCATCAAGGAAGGCCTCGAGAACTTCTACGGCCATGACGACGACCACGAACGCTACGCCCCGCGAGTCTGCTTTGGCCCCGAATGCCTCTTCGCCCTCCGTACCTGCCGCGCCCCCTGCTGCCAGCCCTCAACCTGACACCAACCAATCCGGGCAGCAGCCACGCTACATTGAATCCTCATCTCTGTTATACAATGTTGAAACCCTCGCTTAGGAGAGCGCCAAATGACTACCCTCAACACCCTGGACGACAGTTTCGACGACGCCGAAAAGGGTCTGCAGTGGCTGGAAAAGCTGGAAGCGCTTCAGGTCCGCTCCGCCTCCGAACAGGCCGCCCTGGAAGTCGCAGAATACGTCATGAAACTCCGAAACGCCGTCACCCGGCTTGCCGGAGACCGTAGCCCCTCCGAACTCAGCCGGTCCGTCGGCGCGGAGACTGCCCAACTCGTAGCCGATTTGCGACAGGCAGAAGCCGACGACTACTGGAACAAGCGAATCCAACCCGCTCTGCTGAAGCTGGGCCTCTGACTTTTAGATTCATCCACCACTTCCCAACTTAATGACCCTTCGTCAATCGGTGTCGAAGGGTTCTCCCGTATAGAACGCCGCCGTCCGCGCCGCGGCAGTTCTCGCCGCCTCCGCGTTCGCTCCCGCCATCACCCATGCCTCCCCCCACGCCTCACTGCTCCCGGCAACAAACGCCCGCCCCTCGACAGATGATACAAACGCGGCCTCGTCTATCTGCGGTTCATCCGGCTGCTCCACGTGCACCGCAAGACCCAGCATCCCCATCTCCCAGCCGACGCCGACCGCCCCCGGCCCGAAAGTGTCCCAGTGTTTGGACAAAACCGCCGTATGCGTCAGCTCAAGCCTCGCTCTACCGCACCCATCATCCGAAACCCTGACCTCTACCCAGCTCACGTCCCCTGCGAATTCCCACGTCAACGCAAAATACGAGAACTTCTCGCAAGCCGTAACTGATCCACTCGCGTTCCCTTCAAGCGCATACCTGCCTCCCTCCACAAGCTCCCCTGTGACGGGCAGAAACCACCGAGAAATCCTCTCCGCCTCGGTAACTGCCCCCCACAGGTCCTCCACCGAAGTCCCGAAACTCCGGCTAAGTGTCACCGCACCCGAAGGCTTTCCCTCAACCTCCACCAGGGTCACCCTCCGCGCAACCGCCCCAAGATATCCGGCCGCTTCCAGATTCAACCTTCGCCTCCCTTCAATATCGGGGACGCCACAGGCCGAAAAATGCCATTGGCTTATCCCTTGAAAAACTCCTTTTCAGGGGATAAGCCTGTGCATCTATTGTCCGGGTGCAAGCTGGATCTGGCATGTGCCAAGCGCTTCAAAGAGTTTCATTGGTGGTCCCGCTTCCGGAGACATGAGTGCCGCCATCTCCTCGGGCCCGCCCAGATACTCTAGTACGCATTCAAATCCTTCCCGTTCACCGGGAGCAACGCCAAATGTCGGCGCGACCTTTTGGAATTCATCATCATCCAGACAGGAAAGTGTCACAATCATCGTTGTCATTCCCGCCATCATCGCCATCTCACCTCCCGCCTGTCCACCCTGTTGCGCTGCGGCTGTACGCATCAACATGGCGTAGTCTGTGTCTCCAAACCCCGTTCGTATGCACTCGGACGATTCTGCACTCAAAGGCCCGGTCAGTGCCAGGAACGGCGTCAGGAAGAGACGCAGAATGCTCTCCTCTTCCAAACACCCCAAGGCAGCCTCCGATACTTCCTCTGTTACCGAGTCTGGTACCGCCAGCGCCTGCGCAAAACCTGCTCCCAGTGCGGCAGTAAGACAAGCTTCCTCGTCCGCTGACACATCTAAGGTCGGAGGCTGTGCACTGAGGTTCACCAGGGGAGCCAATACGTTGCTTCCGTCCCCATCCGATTCCCCGGAGTCCATTGTCGCTTCCGGAGTCATGGCAGGAGTCGGCTCAGGGGTGGGCGCCGGTGTAGGCTGTGGAGTTGCCGCCGGTGTCGGCTCCGGGGTGGCCACGGGAGTTGCCTCCTGTGTGGGTGTGGGCTCAGGCGTCGAAACCGGTGTGGGTTCCGGTGTGGGCGCTGGCGTCGTCACCGCAGCCTGCGTTGCCGCTGGAACCACCGTCGCCTCTTGCGTCGGGGCAGCAGTCGATTCATCCTCAGAGCCGCCGCATGCCGCCAGTGCTACTGACAGCAAAATCATCAGGACCACGAAATATCTCAACATCTCCACTCAGCCTCCATTCTCAGACTTCCCTGCAATTCAAGCCAATTTGCTGGCCACCAATCATATAGAAGCCTGCCAAATTTCTCCGCACATAACCGGGCACGTTTGGAGTATTTCAATAACCTCTCTATTTCAGTTACGTTTTGAGACCCATTGCAGATTGCCCCTTCCACTACAATCTCGCCCCCTAAACCACTATGGCAATGAACCGACTGGACCAAACACCTGCTATAATTTCCCCACAGCGCCTCATGAAAACTACTCCAATTTACTCAGGTCCTGTGAGTTTCGAAGTAGCCATCCTGTAGTTGCTTCAGGGGCAATCCGCACTTGGAGGAAATCTCAAATGGGTTTCTCGCCTTGGAATAGACTCGCCCTCGTGGGCATCCTTCTCACCATTGTCTTTACTGCCATCGCCTGCGACGACGACTCAAACCAGTCCGATTCCGAACCCTTCCGCATCGGCGTCATGGATTCCGTCACCGGCCCCGGCGAGACCTATGGTAATATCGCTGTCCGTGCCAAGCAGATGGCCGCCGACGAAATAAACGACGCTGGCGGCATCAATGGCCGGCGTCTCGAACTCGTAGTCGAAGACTCCAAGTGCTCAGCCCAGGACGCTATAGTAGCCTTTAATAAGCTGACCAGCGTCGACAACGTCAAAATCATCCTCGGCACTTCCTGCAGCAGCGCCATGCTCGGCGTCGCCCCCCTCGCCGAAGAAGCCGGCGTCATACTCTTTTCAGGCCTCGCCAGCAATGCCGACATCGCCCACGCAGGAGACTACATCTTCCGCACCCAGATCAGTGATCTCGAAGTAGGAATCAACACCGGCAACGTCCTCTGGGCCGACGGCATACGAAGCCTCGCCACCATCACTGAGGAGACCGACTACGCCGAAGGCGTACGCCGCAACTCCGTCGCCCGGTTTGAGGAAATCGGCGGCCAGGTCGTTGCCGCAGAGCGTTTCTCCTCAGACATAACCGATTTTAGAACTCAGCTTGCAAAGCTCATCGCCGCCAACCCCGATGCCCTCCACATCTCCCCCCAGTCTGAATTCGCCGCCGGCACCATCATCAAGCAGGCCCGTGAACTCGGCTACGACGGCCCCATATACGGCGAGACCGTCAGCGTCGGCACCACCGCCCTGGAAATCGCCGGCGATGCCGCCACTGGCATGAGGGCAATCACCAACGCTCCCGACCCCAACAACCAAAAGGCCCAGGAAGTCCTCGCTAATTTCCGCAGCCGCTACGACTACATCACCCTCCCCTGGCACCTCGGCTCCGCCTACGACGACGTCTACATTACCGCCGAATGTCTCAAGCAGACCAACGATGACCAGGACGCCGACGGTTTCCGTGACTGCCTCTACGGCATCACCTGGAGCGGCGCCATCGGCTACGACTACAGCTTCGACGAAAACGGCGAAGTCGTCGGCCTCTCCCGCGCCGTCGTTCAGGTCCTCCCCGTAAACGAAAGGACCGACGACAACTACGGCTACCGCGTCATCGGCCCAAACTAGCTGGCGAATACCTCCCCGGCGACCCCAAAGTGGTCCGTCAACTTCTTTCCATCGTGCCAGTTGCTTACCACCTCAAGGGACCCAATTGACAGGTCATTGCTCAACGCAATGTGGTCGATGCTTCTGCGATTCCGAAACTCGACCTCCCCCGTAGTAATCCTCAACTTCTTGGAAAAGGCCTCATCCAATGCCCTTTGCAGCCTTTTCGGGGCTCGGCTCCCTTCCCCGACGATCTGGTTGAAGTCCCCCATTACAATCAGCCGCCCGGCCGAATCCCGATCCAACACCTCCGCCAATCCCTTCAGGTAGTCCTCATGGTCCTCCCAACGCTTCCTTCGCGCCGTTCCCCGCCGTCCTTCAGTCCGAGAGCCTGACCACGGTATGCAGACCCCAATCACCCGTACGTCTCCAATCGACGTTTCCGTCACCCCGGATACGAACCTTCCCGGCGGCGCCGAAATCAGCCCACCATCATCAACTGCCCTCCACGGCTTCCTAGACCACAACATCACCTTCCGCCGGTTCCCCTGGTCTCCATATCCGTAGTCAGCCACCGCGTGAATTTCGTGCCCATCACCCTCCAGAAACCCAACCACCGTCTCCGTCAGACACACAACCTCTGCCTCACCCTCCCGGATGCGTCTCCTGATTTCGCCTCTCCTCCGTGACCTCGACGTCGCCCACTCCAGGTTCCACGTCAGCACCCGCACTCAGACCCCCCCTACTCCCCACCCTCCCCCACCTCCGGGTTCACCCGCCCCAAAAACACGTCCGTCAGTATGTTGCTCTCCTGGACCGATGCAGGCGTTCCGTCATGTACCACCCTACCCTTGTCCAACACGTAGGCTCTGTCCGCTATGTCCAAAACCCCCTTGATGTTGTGCTCCACCACAAAAATCGTCGTCTCCAGCTTCTTGTTGATCTCCGACACCTTCTCGAACACCTCGGTCACGATTATCGGCGCCAGACCCAGCGTCGGCTCATCCAGCAGCAACACCTCCGGCGAGGCCATCAACCCCCGACCCAGCGCCAGCATCTGCTGCTGCCCTCCCGACATCGCACTCGCCATGTCACGTCGCTTCTCGTACAGAATCGGAAACAACTCCATCACCGCTTCCATCCGACGCGCCTGCTCCGCCCCATCGTTTAGATACAGACACCCCATCTCCAGGTTCTCCTGAATCGTCAGATGCGTGAACACCCTCCTCCCCTGCGGCACAAACGAAACTCCCTCCTTAACAATCTCGTGAGTTGCGGCGTCCAGCGGCTCGCTGCGAAGATACACCTTCCCCCCGACCACCGGCGCCAGCCCCATGATCGCCTTCAACACCGTCGACTTCCCCGCCCCATTCGGACCCATCACCGCCACAAGCTCCCCTCTCCGCGCCCCCAGGTCCACCCGGTCAAGCGCCACCACCGCCCTGTAATGCACAGATACGTCCACAAGCTCCAGAATCATGGAATCCGCAACTCCTCCGTCCGCTCTGGCCTGTCCATCCTCTATTGCTGCCTCCATCGTCTCCTCCTCCGCAAGTCCTGCGCCCGCCCGGCCCTGCTCCCCTAGGCCCCCAGGTACGCTCGGATGACCTCATCTTGACTCAACACTTCGTTCACCTCCCCGTGCATCAGCAGCTTCCCCCCATCCAACACAATTATGCGGTCCGCCATCTCCCGCACGATGTCCATGTTGTGCGAAATGAATATCAGCGAATTCCCTTCCTCTCTCAAGTCCTTCATAATCGTCTTTACCCGTTCCAGCATCTGCGGAAACAACCCCGCGAATGGCTCGTCGAACAAATACGTATGCACCTCCATAGCCATCGCCCGCCCAATCTCCATCAGCTTCCTCTGCCCGTAAGAGAGGTCCATCGCCAGGGACTCCCGCTTCTCCCACATCCCCACCGCTCGTAGAATCTCCTCCGCCTTCTCCTTGTACTCCGGCTTGACCCTCTCGATCATCGAAGGAATCAGCCTCCGCTGCGTCAACACCACCAAAATGTTGTCCCACACGCTGATCTGGTCGAACAAACGCACCTCCTGGAAGCTCCTGGTTACCCCCCGTTCCGGAGATTCGTGTGCCTTCACCACCTTCAATCCCACCCCGTCAATCGCCACCATCCCCCCATCCAGCGGCAGCACCCCGCTCAACAGGTTTATCAGCGTCGACTTTCCCGATCCATTCGGCCCAACAATGCTGGTTATCCCGAATCGCGGAATCGCTATGGACAGCTCGTCGACAGCCTTTATCGCCCCGAAGTGCTTCGAAATGTCCATGGTCTCCAACGCATAGTATTCGCTGTATAGCGAGGGGAACGTATTCATAGCTTATACCTCCCTAGAAGGCCCTGCGGCCTGAACAACATCAACAACACCAACAGTATCCCCAGCACCGCCTGTCGCGCCTGTCCAATGTGCTCCGTTGGAATGAATGGCAAGAACCGCATCCCTTCCTCCAGCAGCACGAATGTCATCGCTCCAAGTATCGACCCCCAGATCGAAGCCAGTCCTCCGAGAATCACCACCGCCACCAGCAAAATAGACTCCAATACGATGAACGAGTTCGGGTCCACAAATGTCGTCCAGCTCGCAAACAGTCCTCCCGCCAACCCCGCCATCATCGCCGAAATCACCCATACGGATAGCTTGTACTGTGTCGTCCGATAACCGAATACCTCTACTGCCTGTTCGTCCTCCCTGATTGCCGTCAACACCCTCCCGAAGGAAGACGTAACGAAGAACCAGGAAATCAAAACGATAATCGCCAGGAACACCAGCACAAAAGCGAGAAATTCTACCTCCCCATCCAGCGTCCACCCAAAGATGGCCGGCTTTGCAATGTCGTGAATCCCGAAAGCCCCCCTCGTAACCCCCCGCCAGTTCAGAAACACGTTGAACGCGATTATCGCAAATCCGAAGGATACCAGCACGTAGATGTCGTCCCGAAACCTGTTGAAGATGGCGCCAACCAGAATCGCTACCAGTCCCGCCAGGATTGCGCTGACTGGCAGTGCCGCGAAGAATGGCAGCCCCAGCGTAGGTATCGCCTCCGTTCGCAGCTGCTCATACGGCGCGTTCGACGTCAGAATCGCCATGGCGTACGCCCCGATTCCAAAGAAGCCAATGTGTCCCACCGACAGCAGTCCTGTGTATCCCACCACCAGGTTCAGACTCACTGACAGGATCGCCCAGATCCCGAATACCGTCCCCAGCGTTACCGCAAACCCCGTCCCTTTCCAAAGGATGAACGCCACGGCCCAGGCGATTATCAGCAGGCTGATCCATACCTCCAGGTTCGCTCTGTCCATCCTGAGCAGCCTGCCCGGATGACGCAGCCGACCCAATTGGGGACCCCCGCCGAATATCCTGGAAATCACCGTCCTACCTCCTCGGCAGCAGGCCGTTCGGCCAGAACGACAGGAATAGAATCAGCACGACAAAGGAAATTGCATCCTTCCATTCCCCTGCCAAATCCCATATCCCGAACTGCTCCACCATCCCCAGCGCAAACCCTCCCACAATCGCCCCGTACAGATTCCCTATCCCCCCAACGACGGACGCAATCCACCCCTTCAACAACAGCAGCAGCCCCATCCTTGGTTGAATCGAAGTATCGTGTCCACTCAGAATCCCCGCCAAGGCTGCAAAAGCCGCCCCAATGAAAAACACCGCCGCAATTATCACCGTAGTGTTTATCCCCACCACCTTGGAGACCTCTTCATCGTCCCCGATCGCCCGCACCGCCCTGCCGAAGGACGTCTTCTGCAGCAGCAGCCACAGCCCCACGAACCCCGCCAGCGCCACCCCTATGGAGAACACGTTGAAGGGCTTGATGCTGGCCCCTCCCACACTCCACGGAATTACCCCAAACGGGTCCGGCAGGGGTCGCGCTGTGCTCTGGAACACCATAATCACGAAAGCGCTGATGGTCAGCAATATGCCCAGGGAGGCCACCAGCATGATCAGCGGGGACCTTGCCCTCTGACGAATATATACGTAAAGGCCTCTGTAGAGCGCCAATCCCACCGTACCCGCCATGAGCACTGATACAACCCAGCTGAGATACAGCTTGGACGATGGCGCGCCCGCTATCAGGTAACCGACCCACACCCCTGTTGCCCCTCCAACCGCCAACGCTGCAAGCCAGAACAACCTCGCGCTCGCATTGCCGAATAAGGACCGCCACACCCTCTGAAGCACAAGAGCCAACCCATACATGGTTGCCACGCCAAAAGCGGGAGCCAGCAGCAAATGCATGTGCTCCGGGTACGCAAGCACGAAACCCGTATAGACTCCCGCCCCCGCAGCCAGACCCATCAGCCCACCGCGTGCCAGACCCCTATAACGGGCATTCCGCGTCCGATAGTGGAAGGCGGAATGCAGCGCCCACGCTGCGACCCCCGCAACTACCAGCGCGAATAACACGTTGATGTAAATTATGTTTACATGGTAGATCCCGCCCAAGGTGTACTCGGACATCAGATAGAAGACCCCGTACGCCCCCAGCGCCGCGGCCGCCCCGTAATACAGATCGAAGAACCACACCGTGCTGTAGACAATGGTAAACCCCATCGCCAGCAGCGCATACACAGCCCCCACTGCAAGCCCGTTAAAGGTGAACTGAAGTGCCTGGTTCGGCGATTGCGTGATCTTCCACACCAGGTACGCTGCCGCCAGCAGCACCAGGGAAATGGCGAATATTCTCAGCTTGTCGCCACCATAGCTAATCGAAGGAAGCGTCAATGTTACCTTCCTTGTTCAGTTTCGAATGCAACCGCTGGCACGGACTCGATGCCCTGCCGAACGCCCACAAAGCCATCGCGCCTGCGCCCTTCCCGGTCCCCGAAAATACCGACCCGCGCCCTGCCGTCCGTTTTCGCCGTCCTTACTGGCTTGGTGCCCCTCCCAGCACCCTGTATCCCTGGTTGACCTCTGTTCGCTCCGCTACTGGCAGGACCTCAATCACAACGTTGGACAACCCCTGAACCTCTCCGTTGCTGTCAAAGCTGTAGTTGTCCCCAATCGCGCCGCTGAAGGTGATGTCATATAGACAGTCTCTCATCCCGTCCGCATCCTGATCATCCCCGGTTTCCTTCAGACACTCTGCTGTAATGTACACGTCGTCATACGCGGAACCTAGATACCACGGAAGCGTAACGTAGTCATACCGCGCGCTGAAGTTGGAAATCACCTCCCTCCCCTTGGCATTCGAAGGATCCAGGTCCGCTATGATCGCCTTCAGTCCCGTGGCTGCCTCCCCCGCCACCTCTAGAGCGGTCGCCCCCGCCGCAACTATGTCGGAGTAAAGCGGCCCTTCGTATCCCAGCTCTCTGACCTGCTTGATTATCGTCCCGCCGCTCGCCTCTGACTGTGAGGCTATCAGAATGGCATCCGGTCCTGCGTTGATCAACTTTGTGAGCGATGTCCTGAAGTCAGTGGCGTCCGAAACATAGCGCTCCTCTGCAACAACCTCTCCCCCCAGCTCCTCAAATTGGTCTACCGTCGTCCGCCTCACCCCCTCCGCATAGTCCGTCTCCTCATTGAGCGTCGCCAGCTTCCGAATGCCGTCGGCCCAGAGCACGTTCCCTGCATCGATTCCCAACTGCGAGTCGCTCATGGCCGTGCGGAAAATGTAGTCCCCCGCATTCGCTATGTCCGGGTTCGTCGCCAGGCCGGAAAAGAGAATTACCCCGTCAGACTCCGCCAGCGGTGCCGCTCCCAACATCGCTCCACTGCAGGACGTCCCCAGTATGATCTTAACTCCGTCCACGTCCGTCAGTTTCCTATAAGCAACAATTGCATCCTGCGCCGAACACTTTGAGTCCTCAACTATCAACTCCAGCCTTCGACCATTTACGCCGCCCGCCTCGTTTATCTCATCCGCCGCCAACTGCTTCGCCTGAACTGCCACGTTGCCATAAGTATCTCCGGGGCCAGTCACCGACTCCATAACACCAATTCGAAACGGCCCTGTAGGTGCCTCCGCAGTCGCAGCTGCGGGAGCTGGCGCCGGCGCCGTTGTGTCATCGGCATCGTCTCCACAGGCAACTGTTGCCAGAATCAACAAAAGTACCGCTCCCAAAGCCATCATTAGGGTCCTATTCCCAATACCCATAACGCACCTCTCCTTTCTGGTACAGCCTATCAACTCCCACGCTTCCTTATAACATCTAACAAATCATCGCGCAAGTAGTGACCAATCAATCAAGTCCCGGCCCGCTTCTGTCAGTTATAACAGGCTGAAATGCGCCTCTAGCTTCGGCCCCACACCCTCCGTCACATCACCTCACGTCCAGACCCCACCTACGCTTGCCCAAAACGCCCCGAATCAGGGACTAGTTTTGAACTCAGTAATCAACCGGCCCGCTTTTCCCCATCGGGCCAACCCCGCCAACTAACCTGAATCCTGATTGGCGAGAAGATGCCCGGCCACCTTCTTCGCCTCTTCCCAATTGCGCACTATCCGGTCCCTCGGAACTCGCTTCAACACGTCAAGCGCGACGACCGTCCGCCTTGGCATCCCCGACAGCCCCATCACTATGCACTGCGTATCCTGCAGCATCGCTGTATCCACCAGCTGCTCCACAACCAGCGCCGCGCTGTCATCTAGGTAGACCGTATCCGAAAAGTCTAGAATCACCACTTCATGGTCTCGAATGTCCGCGCCGATAGTGTCAATCAGCTTGCTCGAAGATGCCACTGTAAACGTCCCCTTGAGCGCCACCAGCCCCACCCTCGCGGAAAACTCGTCTCCACCCTCATCTCCATCCTTCTCATCGAAAAAGGCCTGGTCGAGAATCGGCACGGATACAACGCTGTCCATCTCTAGCTGCTCGAATTGCCGGGCGCTCGTCACCGCCGCCGCAATCATCCCCACCGCAACCGCCGCAACCAGGTCCAGAAATACCGTCAGACCCAGAGTAAGCAGCATGACCACCATATGCTCCCGTTGGACCCGGTGCACCCGCATCACGAATCGCCAATCAATGGTGTCAATCGCCACCTTCACCAGAATTCCCGCCAGTACCGCATTCGGTATCGCAGCCACGTATTCCCCCATCACCAGCACCATCACAACCAGTATCCCCACCGAGACAACCCCCGCCACCAGCGTCTTGCCTCCGGCCTGGATATTTGCCACCGTGCTGGGCGTTGCTCCGGATCCGGGAAGCCCCCGGATGAATCCCGTGAACACGTTCCCTATCCCCTGCGCCAGCAGTTCCCTGCTGGGATCGTGACGCGACCGCGTCATCGAGTCCCCCACCAGCGCCGTCAACAGCGTGTCCACAGACCCTACAAGCGCGATCACCAGCGCCGGCTCGATCGAACTCGCCAGCACCCCCGGAGAGAAGTCTGGCAGCTGGAATGTCGGCAACGACGTGGGTATCGACCCTATCGTCGGAGCATCCGTGAGCCAGAGCACTCCCAGCAGCGTCCCCACAACCAGAGCCGCCAGCGTCGACGGCATAAACCGATCAAACTTCATTGGCCAGAACAATGCTATTCCCAACGTTACCGCAGCTATGACAAGAGCGCTGCCGTCGAAGTGCTCTACCACATCAGCTAGGTTCTGAAGCGTCCCAATCGGCCCACCCTCGGCCGCAGGCGCCCCTAGGAACGGCAAAATCTGCACCAGGATGATTATCACTCCCACCCCTGTCATGAAACCCGATATCACCGAATAGGGCGTGTATGTGACGAATCTACCTATCCTCAGAAGCCCGAACATTATCTGTATCAGGCCCGCCATTATCACTATCGTAAAAGCTTCGGCTATGTTGTCCGCGTGGGCCGCTACTATCACCGCCATCGCCACAGTCATAGACCCCGTGGGTCCGGATATCAACGAACGTGTCCCACCGAAAACTGCCGCAAAGAACCCTACCGATATAGCCCCGTATATCCCCGCCGCCGGCCCAAGCCCCGCAGCCAGCCCAAACGCCAGCGCCACCGGTAGCCCAACCACCGCGGCAGTCACCCCGCCTAGAACGTCCCCCCGCAATGTATCAAGGTTATACCGCAGTAGGGGAATAGAGAACCTTTTTAACAAGTTAGAACCCGCTCCTTGCTCATTTTTGGCTCAATGGAGAATTTCGTAGGGCGCCCTTACAGACACCCGTATCGCGTTGAATGTTGGACCCTGTGAACGACACGACTCCCAGCGCTGCCCCGGCTTGGAAGCCCTTCCTGGAATCGTCTCTGACCCGATGCCCAACCCCACAGTCCTAGATCGTCGCGTGCAGCGACCCCCCATCCAGGCTGATATTCTGCCCCGTAATATATCCCGCCCGCTCCGAAGCAAGGAAAGCAATCAGGTCGCCCATCTCCTCCGGACGCCCCAATCGCCTCATTGGAATCTGGTGCGCCGCCTCCCGCATCATCTCCTCGGCGCTCTTCCCCGTACCTTCTGCCATCGCTCCGTATAGCGCAGTCATCCTCCCCGTCATAACCTGACCCGGATGCACACTGTTCACCGTTATATTGAAGCTCGCCAGTTCATTCGACAGCATTTTCGAATATCCCACCACCGCCAGCCGGCTGGAAGTCGACAGCACCAGGTTCAACACCGGCTCCCTCACCGCGTTGGAAAGCAGGTTGATTATGCGTCCCCACCGCTGCTGCTTCATATACGGAATCACCTCCCGGCTCATCCGCATCGCGCTCATGAAATTCTGCTCCAGCGCCTCATACCACGCGTCGTCTTTCAGTTCCGATGGCTTCCCCGGCGGCGGTCCTCCAATGTTGTTCACCACAATGTCAATCCGCTCAAACCGGTTGAACGTATCCCGCACCACCATTTTGATATTCTCAGGCTTCGATAGGTCCGCGGGTATTGCCATCACATGCCTCTGCGACGCAAGCCGGGCAATCTCCATCTCCACCTTCCGCAATTCCGACTCCGTCCGGGAGCAGATGGTCACCAAAGCCCCCTCGCGCGCCAGCGCCATCGCTGTCGCCTTCCCCATCCCCTTGCTGGATCCCCCCACAATTGCCACCCGGTCTCTTAACCCTAAGTCCACTTCCAGTACCTCCCGGCTTGCTTGCCCAAATCATAGCCAAACCAGCTTGCTAAAACAATACGAGCGCAGACCCCTATATCACCCCCCCTTCGCGTAGCCTCTGGATCTCATCCCTCGAATACCCCAGATGAGACAGAATCTCCTCCGCATGCTCCCCCAGCACCGGTGGCGCCGAATCTATCGCCCCGGGCGTCGACGAGAATTTTATCGGTATCCCCGTCTGCTGGATCTTCCCCGCCGAAGGATGCTCCACCGTCAAATGCATCCCCCGCTCCTGCACCTGCGGGTCCCCGAAAACGTCAGCCAGGTCGTTGATCGGACCGCACGGTACCCCGGCCCCCTCCAGCACCCCTACCCAATGTTGCGCGTCAGCCTTACCAAACTCCTCCTGCAGCAACCCAATCAACTCCCCTCGGTTGTCCACCCTGTTCCTGTTCAACGCAAACTTGGGGTTGTCTCGCAAGTCCAACCGACCCATCGCCTCGCAAAATCGTCCCCAGAACCGCTCATTCCCCACCGCCACGTTCACAAACTTCCCGTCCGCGCACATGAACGCCTGGTACGGCGCCAGGTTCGGATGCGCCGCCCCAACCCTCGCCGGAGGCGACCCCGTCGCGAAATACGTTCCCGCCTGGTACGTCAGCCACGAAACTTGCAAGTCCAGCATCGAAACGTCGATGTACTGCCCCTCCCCCGTCCTCTCTCTATGGAACAGCGCCACCATCACCGCATACGCGGCCAGCATCCCCGCCCCGATGTCCGTCAAAGCAATCCCCATTTTCTGCGGCTCCCCGTCCGGCTCGCCCGTCAGGCTCATAATCCCACCCAACCCCTGCATCATCTGGTCATATGCCGGCTTCTTCCGATACGGCCCCGTCTGCCCAAACCCCGAAATCGACGCGTACACTATCCCCGCATTCACCCCCCTCACCGACTCATAGTCTATCCCCAGCCGGTCCACCACCCCCGGCGTGAAATTCTCCACCACCACGTCCGCGTCCGACGCCAGCTTCATGAAAACCTCCCGCCCCGCGTGATCTTTCAAGTTCAGCGTCAAACTACGCTTGTTCCGGTTGATGGACAGGAAATACGCGCTCTCCCCGTTCACAAACGGCGGCCCCCACTGCCTCGTGTCATCCCCACGACCGGGAATCTCAATTTTGATGACGTCCGCCCCGTAGTCCCCCAGCATCAACGTGCAATAGGGGCCCGCCAGGGCACGCGTCAAATCCAGTACCTTCACGCCATTCAGCGCCTTCATGTGAACTCCTTCAACAATTTGCCCACCATACTATCACAGCCCAACTCCTCCTCTTCCACCATGTCATTGATGTGAACGCAAAGCTCCCCACATGTCATTCTGAACGAAGCGCAGCGAAGTGAAGAGTCTCGTCGCCCGCACCTCCATTCCTTCCTAAGCCCGTCCGTAATTCCGGCGAAGAGCCTCACTCTACGAAGGCGCGATATAGGGAGGAACCCCACCTGAAACCATATCTTCACAGCGCCGACTCTCGGACCGCCCGGACCGCCAGGTCTTGGCCTGCCCTACGCGGGCTTGCGAGCAAGGAAAAAGTACATCGGCGTAAAGATCCCCAGCCGGCCCGCCTCCACCATTGCCGTAGCGCTCAGATTCAAGGCTTTCGTTACGCGAGCCGCACCCCGCGGCATGATACGAATCGCCTCCAGCATTCGCACCAAATAGTGCATAGCTGAACGCCCAATCCTTGAACTGCGAAGGCCTGAAAGCGGCAGGCGTGTGCCAACCATCGGCTGATACCAGGGGATCGACGGACCCGGTTGCAATGAAACGTCTCGCGTCTCCAAAACCTCAAACCCCACTGCTCGCAGCGCGTCGTCAACGACGTCGAATCTCGCTATGTCCACCAGGACGGCTCCCCGCTCGATTTCCTCTTTTAGCCTGAGGTGATCGCTGTTGGATGCATCGAAGCGGTCCGTCACGCAGAATTCGTAACCTGAAAAGCACGCGCCCGGCTTCAGCGTCCTGAACACCTCGCCATATACGCTTGGTTTGTCCGGCGCATAGCACGTCGACTCGATAGCGTACGCCGCGTCAAACGAGTTGTTTCCAATATCTATGTCAAGAAAGTCGCAGTGTTTGTATTCCGACAGATGACTCAATCCCGCCTCTTCAGTTAGTTTCTTTGCTCTTTCAATCTGATATTCATTGCTGTTTATGCCCACTATATTGGCGCCGGTGAAGCGGGAAATCTCTATCAGCGGTCCCCCAATCCCGCAGCCAATGTCAGCAACCGTCATCCCCGGCCTGAGCCCAAGCGAGTGCGCTAGGTAATGCTCGTGGCGGGCAAGCGATGCCTTGTAGCTCTCCCCCGCGGCCCGGGGCGCAAAATGAAAAGACCTGCCCATCCATAATTCCAGAAAATCCGTAAGGAGATTGTAGAATTGATTGACTTGCTCCCTTTGCCGCTTTCCCAACTCCTCGATCCGCCCGCCTCCATGTTCCTGTAAGCTCTGGTCAAATTCGCGGACGGCCGGCGCTACGCGGACAGTTCTTCCCACGCGCTCGAAAAAGCCGGGGAACTTGATTGACATCTCAGCGCTCCTATACTGGCATTGGGCTGTATGACTCCAATCAGTGTAGGGAAGTGCCGGCGTCAAGTCCAGAATGACTTCCCCTGGCGACGCTCTGTTCAGTCTTGGTTCCACGCAACCCGCCCTGGGTGTTGAACTGGAGTTAGCCAAAATTCAACGCTCGTCACGCAATTGTATTATCCTCACTGGACTTGACTACGCTAATTCGGTAATATCTGCCTTAACGTTTCTCTATATACACCAAGGAGGAAAAGATGTCTGACTACAAGCTTGTCTCTTCGGACTCGCACATCATGGAGCCGCCGGACCTCTGGCTCAAGCATATCGACCCGGAGTACAAGCATCGCGCTCCCCGGGTTGTTCGCGAGGGCGACTTCGACCAGTGGTACGCAGACGGCGACATTAAATTCGGTGTCGTAGGCTCCAACACCCAGGCCGGCCGTCGCTTCGAAGCCCCGGAGACCATACAGACCGAAGGCACCTACGAGGAAGTCCGCCTCGGCGGCATGGACCCCCATGCCCACGTCGCTGACATGGATCTCGACACGGTCGCCGGCGGCGTCATCTTCCCCTCTATGGGCCTCACCACATGGGTCATTCCCTCCCCAGACCTCCTCTCCGCCGTCTTCCGCGCCTACAACGACTGGCTCGCCATCTTCTGTGAACCCTATCCAAACCGGCTCAAGGGTCTCGCCATGCTGAACGTGGACAGCGTAGCAGACGCTGTGCGCGAACTCCGCCGCTCCCACAAGATCGGCCTCGCCGGCGCAATGATCCCTCAGCGACCCGTCTTCGGTCGCTACGACAGTCCCATGTACACCCCCCTCTGGGAAACCGCCCAGGAACTCAACATGCCGTTGGCGATTCACATCGGCACCTCCCGTTGGATGCCGTCGTCCAACCCTGCCCACGGTTCCAAGAAGGGCCTGATTGAGTTCACCAACCAGGAATACGACATGAAGGACAACGTTACCGCCATCCTCTATTCCTGCCTCTTTGAAGACTACCCGGACCTACGCATCGGGGTCGCCGAATACGAAATCTCCTGGGCCCCCTACCTGCTCAACCGCATGGACAGGGTATACGAGGAACGACCAAACATGTTCTCCCGTCGCTACAAGAACGGCGCCATGCCCAGCGACTACTTCAAGAGCAACATGTTCCTCAGCTTCCAGGAAGACGACCTCGGCATCCAGCTGCGTGACTACGTCGGCGTCGAGACCCTTCAGTGGGGTTCGGACTACCCCCACGCCGAGTCCACCTTCCCCAAGTCCCGCGAAATCGTCGACCGCACCGAATAGCCCAAACCCACCTGAATCCCCGAGAACCAGAACAAGCCCCGACGGTTATAACCGTCGGGGCTTGTTCTGGTTACCTAATTTGTTGACAGGGTATGTCGACACAATATATGCTTGGCATAAGCACCGGGCGGGATTCCTTGCAGGAATCACCTCTGGTGCTTTGTCCTTGTGGAGAACTACGCTAAGATTCCCCAGGGGAGAGTCCATAGAACCCTGGTCTCTGGTACCCATCTATAGTCGTCAGATCGTCACGAGTCTTCTGTTTAATGAGATTGTACCATCGCCGTATTGTGTAAAGGTACGTGTCACCCATCTGTGGCGATTGTCTATATAATTCAGCTTCCTCGTATTGCCTGATCACCGAGGCAACCATATCTGCGATTTGAATTCCATGGGAGGTCTTCGAATCAACGAAGGCAGGGACGTCGGTTATATGCCTCAAGGCTTTTCCTTCCTCAGAGCGATAAAGATAGCCATTGAACTGCCAACCCAATCCCCCATAGAGGCTCGCTGAACCGTCAAACATTATGGTAGCCCTGGAGTCGCTTTCTTCTGCCAGGAGCTCGATGCGTTGCAACAAGAATCGAAACCTGTTGGGCAGATAGTCTTCGTCCAATTGCTTATTCTCGAATGGCTTTTCCATAATCACTGCAAAGATCGTCACAGGTAGATTTCGAAGGGTGTTGTAGAATTCCTCCAAAAAGCTAATGTAGTGAGGCCTGCGTCGGAAGGTGTGTCGGTTTATTAGATTATTCGCCTTGAGTTCCATGCGTTCTTGGCCCAAAAGATTTCGTTTCAGGCCGTGTAGACGCGCTGCGATGGTACGTCCACTTGCTTCGTCTATACATACGCTTACTACTACAGGGCGTTGACAAGGATCATTGGGATGTGGATGTCCACTTTCGTCGATGAAGGCTAGCATCGACAACCACTGCATGAGTAAAGGGTTCGCAAAGCCCTACCCAGCCATCTCAATTATCGACAAATACGCCCCCTGCGGGTCCTGCAACGGATAAATCCTCCCCACACCCGGCACGTCAATCGGCCCCATCATCGGCTTCGCCCCCATCCCCTTCGCCTGCTCCATCGTCCCATCTGCGTCCTCCACCACAAAGTATAACCCCCAGTTCGACGGAACCTCTCCCCACTCAGGCTGTATCTGCATCATCCCCGCCACCGACTCGCCGTCCATCTTGAACTCGTTGTAGTCATTCACCGCATTCGCACCACCGCTCTGCCTCGTCCACCCCAGTAGCCCGGCATAGAACTCCGACGCCGCATCCGTGTCGCTCGTGAGCAGCTCGAACCACCCCAAAGTCCCCGGCTCCCCAAAAACCTGCGCCCCGATGTGCGCCTTCGGCTGCCACAGCCCCACCGCCGCTCCCGTCGGGTCCTGGATCATCGTCGTCCGCCCCGCATCGAAAACGTCCATAGCGTCCATCAACACCGTGCCTCCCAATTCAGCGGCCCGCTTCGCGCCCTCGTCCGCATTCTCTACGCTAATGTACGTCCGCCAATGGGGGAATGGCACCATTTCCAGCATTTCCGGCGGCATCTGAAACATCGCGCACACCATCTTGCCGTTCTTGAAGAGCATCACGTAAGGCCCTCCAACGTCCCCCATCGGCATATCAACCGAATCAGCTCCCAATATGGTCGTGTAGAAGTTCTTCGCGCCTTCAACATCCGTCGTCGCCAGGTCCGCCCAGCAGAAACAACCAGGATCGTACTTCTCAATATCCAATCTATGAGTCCTCTATCAAAAAATTCATCACTTCCCGCCACCCGAAATGGCAGGAATAAAATGCACTTCCGAATCCGGCTTCACCTTCGCCAAAAGCCCCATGCTGGTGGTCTCGCCGTCGATGGCCACCGCAAGGCTCGGCTTGATCCGGCCGTCTTCCGTCAGCCACTGGCCGATACCCGGAAACCGCTCCTCCAACCCCTGCACCACCTGTCGCACGTTGGAGGCATCAAACTCCACCTCCCTCACACCCTTCGTCAGAGGCTGGAGCATCGTCGGAATAAACACCCTCGGCATGGCGCTTAGTCCGGGTTCTTCCCGTCCTCGACATCCCAGAGAGCCTTGAGCACCTCGCCCGGACTCATCGGCAAGTTCGTCATCCGGACCCCTGTGGCGTCCTTGATGGCGTTGGCGATCGCCGCCATCGGCGGCACTATCGGCACCTCTCCCACACCCCTCACTCCGAAGGGATGCCCCGGATTCGGCACCTCAACCAACACCGTATCAATCATCGGCAGGTCCAGCGATGTCGGCATCCGGTAGTCCAGGAAGCTCGAATTCGTCATCCGGCCTTCATCGTCGAAGTAATACTCCTCGTTCAACGCCCAGCCGATCCCCTGGACCGCTCCTCCCTGGATCTGCCCCTCCACGTAGCTAGGATGCACCGCCTTCCCCACGTCCTGCAGCGCCGTATACCGCAGCACCTCAGTCTTCCCCGTCTCCGGATCAACCTCAACGTCCGCAATATGAATCGCAAAGGCCCCGCCGACTCCGCCCGGATTCACCGCCCCCCGTCCAACAATCGGCCCGCCCGTCTCCAACAGTAGCTCAGCCAACTCCTTGAACGTAAATCGCAGTTCCGGGTCCGACTTGTGGTGGAACACTCCGTCCGTCAGGTCCACGTCCTCTGCCGGCACGTCCCAGATGTACGCTGCCCGCTCAATCATCTGACGCTTTATGTCCTGCGCCGCTTCGTAGCTCGCCCAGCCCGTCTTGAAGGCCACGCTGCTTCCGCCCGTCGTCGACGTATATCCAATCGAGTCCGTGTCTCCCACCGAAGGATGCACATCCTCCGCGGCAATCCCCAGCACCTCCGCCATCTGCATCGCCACCGCCGCCCTCGTGCCGCCGATGTCCGGTGACCCTTCAACCAGGATCACCGTCCCGTCCTGGCTCACGCTCGCCGTCGCGCTCGATGGCCCGGAGCCGTTGAACCAGAATCCTGTCGCTATTCCCCGTCCCCGGTTCGGCCCTTCCAAAGGCGCGTTCCAATGGGGATGGTTCTTTGCAGCCTCAAGCGTCTCCAGATATCCGATGCGCGGGAAAGTCGGCCCTGTCAGCCGCCGAGTCCCCTCCTTCGCTGCATTCCGCACCCGAAAGTCTATCGGGTCAAGCCCAAGCTTGTGCGCCAGCTCGTCTATGACGCTCTCCGCGGCATATGCAGCCGCCGGCGCCCCCGGCGCGCGGTACGCCGCCGTCTTCTGCGTGTTGATAACCACGTCGTAACCCACCACACGCCCGTTGGCTATGTCGTAAGGCCCAAACATGCACTGCACTCCCGGGTTGATCGGCGAACCGGGGAACGCCCCCGCCTCATATATTAATGTCGCCGATGTCGCCGTTATCCTCCCGTCCTTCGTCGCTCCCATCTTCACCTTCATAAACGACCCCGACGTCGGCCCCGTCCCTTCAAATACTTCCTGCCGGCTCATCGACACCTTCACCGGACGTCCCGTCTTCTTGGATAGCAGCGCCGCTAGCGGTTCCAGGTAGACCAGCGTCTTGCCCCCAAAGCCTCCGCCAATCTCCAACGGAATGACCTTGATCTGCGAAAGGGGAATCCCCAGCAGCTGCGCCGACTGGTCCCTCATCGCGAACTGCCCCTGCGAGCTGCACCAGATGGTGATGTGCCCGTCCCTGTTCCACGTCGCCGTCGCCGAGTGCGGCTCGATATATCCCTGGTGCACCGCCTTCGTCCTGAACTCCCGCTCCACAATCACGTCCGCCTCCGCAAACCCCTTCTCCAAATCCCCCAACTCGAACACAAAGCGGCTCGCCACGTTGGACCCGCCCTCCGGGTCCGAATCGTCCCGAAGTCCTCCGGGCCGAACGAAGGGATTGTCCGCCGTATACAACCTCTCGTGCAGAATCGGCGCCCCCTCCTTCATCGCATCCACCGCATTCAACACCGGCGGAAGCACTTCGTACTCCACGTCTATGAGGCCAAGCGCCTCCTCCGCCACGTGCTGGTTCGCCGCCGCCACCGCCGCCACGGCGTGCCCCTTGTACAGGACCTTCTCCGCCGCCAGCGTGTTATTGCTCAGAAACTTCGGGTTGGTCATCGCACCTTCGCCCAGGTCCGTTACCTTGCCCGAAGGCTGCGGCAAATCCGCCGAAGTTATCACCGCCTCAACCCCCGGCAACGCCAGCGCCCGGCTGGCGTCGATCGACTTGATAATCGCGTGGGCATGCGGACTCCGAAGGACCCTCCCGTGAAGCATCCCCGGCAGACTTATGTCCGCCCCGTATCGCGCCTGCCCCGTCACCTTCTCCAATCCGTCGTGACGGATCGGGCGAGTGCCGATTACTTTGTACTCGGACCTGTTTTCAGCGGTGGAAACCATATTATCTCTCCGATTTGGTTTGGGTCGTCATCCTGTCGCCCGCGTCCAACACGGCGCGGACTATCTTGTCGTATCCCGTGCAGCGGCACAAATTCCCGGCCAACCAGTGCCGCACCCTCGCCTCGTCCGCCTCGGGCTCCCGCTCCAGCAGCGCCTTGGCCGCCACAATGAACCCCGGAGTGCATATCCCGCACTGCAGCGCGGCGTTTTCCAGGAACGACTGCTGAATCGGGTGCAGCCCGTCGGTGTAAGCCACCCCTTCGATCGTCGTGATCTCCTTCCCCTCGGCCTCTACTCCCAACATCAGGCACGAATCTATCAGGCGCCCATCGACCATCACGCTGCAAGCTCCGCAGTTGCCGTCGTTGCAGCCCTCCTTCGTCCCCGTCATATTCAGCACGTCCCGCAGTACCTCAAGCAAACTCTGCCGGCTCTCACAAAGAAAGTCGACGTCTGTGCCGTTGATGTTAGTCTGAACGTGGATCTTCTTGCTCATTTACGCTCCCTCGCTATTCCATTCCTAACTCTTATCCCTTCCCCCTCGATGGGGGAAGGTTAGGATGGGGGTGAATCTCCCCAATCCACTGAGACCCCTACCCCTGCGCCCGCGACACCGCTTCCCGCAATGCCCTCTTCGTCAACACCCCGGAAAGATGTACCCTCTGCTTCGCCGTACCCCTCATGTCACTGATGGGGCTGGCAACTGCCTTCGCCGCCTCCGCCGCGGCTTCGTACGACTCTTCGTTGGCGGCCATTCCCGCCAGCAGGTCGCTAGCCTCCTTGGCGAATATCGGCGTCGGCCCCACCGCCGCAAGAGCAATGCGGGCAGACTTGATTGTTGACTTGTCCTCCTCCAGCACAACGCTGGCCCCCGCTCCCGCCACCGCTATATCCATCTCGTTCCGGGGAATGAACCGAAGGTAGTGCGCCCCCGAATTCGAAGCCGGCGCAGGAAACTTCAACGCCACCAGCAGCTCCCCGTCACTCAGCGCGTTCTGGCCGGGCCCCGTGCAAAACTCCTCCACCGGAAGAGTTCGACTCCCATTCGGCCCCTCGATCACGCAGGTCGCTCCCAGCGCAATCAATATCGGAATCGTGTCTCCGCTCGGCGATGCGTTGCACAGGTTCCCACCAACACTCGCCCGACCCTGTATCTGAATGCCCCCAATCAAAAAAGCGGCATCCACCAGGCCCGAGTACAGACCCTGAATGGCCTCGTCCTCATAGATTCGATAACAGGGTACTGCGGCTCCCAGCCTCAGACCCCCGTCGGCGGAGACGGAAAGCTCGTTCATCTCCGGCACCGCCTTCACGTCCACTAATCTGTCAATGAAAAAGCGGCGTCCCCTGAGCTGGACCAGTATATCGGTCCCTCCGGCCAGCGCCTTCGCTTTCGGTCCTTTCTCTGCCATCAATGCGACGGCTTCCTTGAGACTTTTCGGTGCTACATATTCAAAATCTTGCAGGGTAATGCCTCCTGAATGAAGGGTATCTACCATTGGGGATTATGGCTAGATTATAAGCATCCCCCCTATGGTTGGCAATGCCGGTTTCCCTGCCCCAATCCTCCCTCACGCCCCAACCTGAAATTCACAACTCTATGACGTATCCGTCCGGGTCGCTGCAATACGCATACGGCTGCCCCGGTCCATGCTCACCCCTGGAAATCAGCTTCCCCCCCGCTGCTTCAACGTCCGCGATCGCCGCATCCAGACCACCCTTGTCCTCCAATCGAAACCCGAAGTGCCCGAATCCTCCGCCCGGCCCCACAGGCTCCTCCGCGTCCACTTGCCTCAAGGTAAACGTGTCCTTCGCCCCCGGCGTTCTCAGAAACACCATCGTCGAACCCACCCGGAAGCTAACCTCCATCCCGAATACCCCTTGGTAGAACTCCAGTGAACGCTCCACGTCCCTCACCGCCAGATGAAGATGACTCAACCCATGTGTCTTGATCATTGCACTGCCTCTATTCCTGAAAGTACCAGTCCCACGTCTTACGACTCTCATCCCGCGACAATGACTCGTGGTAGTGAATTATCCCCCACTCCCCCTCCTTCTTCTTCAAGATGAACGTATTCCGGCCCTTAAACACCATCGTACGCCCGAAATTTGTCAGATGCGCCTCCACCACGTACGTCAGATACACCCACGCCATCTCGCCCATCACGTCCATCTTCACGTTGTCAATCTCCCAGTTCGCCTCACTTACCTCCTTCAACCCATCGTAGTAACCGTCCACCCCTTCCCACCCGTACAACGCGTCATCATTCTCCTCCGCGATGAATACCAAATCTGGGTACGAATCGTCCCAAACCTTCTTCACCGCCTCCGTATCGCACTCATTCAGCGCCGCCATCCAACGGTCAATAACCCCTCGAACCTGCTGTTCGTCCTGACTAGCCATTATCTCCTCCCAAATTTCTCTTTCTACCCAATCCCTGTTCCTGCCCAGGCAGAAACCCACGGTTGATGGGCGTATGGTGGTGCAGAAGAAGTTCTTGTTCCTGCGCAGGCAGACCTTTGCAAAACCGCCTCGCGAGTTCCCGAAAACCTCTTCCCCCTTGATGGGGGAAGATTGAGATGGGGGTGATTGGGGTAGTGCGAGGGGCACAACCTGTAGTTATGCAAAGGTCTCCGCCGGCAGAAACCCGCGGTTGATGGGCGTATGGTGGTGCGGAAGAAGTTCTTGCTCCTGCCCAGACAGGAACCCACGGTTGATGGGCGTATGGTGCTGCAGAAGAAGTTCTTGTTCCTCCGCAGGCAGGAACCCACCGTGCATGCCCATATGGTGCTGCAGAAGAAGTTCTTGTTCCTGCGCAGGCAGGAACCCACTCTCGCCCCCCCTCCTCCCCTCGCCCCCCGCCAAATTTTGCCGCAACGCACTTTCCTCCCCCCACTCCTAAAGCAACGCACGCCCAACAAACCCCAACCCTCCCCCCCTTGCAAAATTTGCCGCAACGCAGTTGCCTCGCCCCTTGCAAAACCCAGCCGTCATGCAATGACCCGTCATGCGATGACCCGTCATGCGATGACCCTCAGCGCCGCATACACCGCCGGCAGCGAATTCCGGTCCAGCTTTCCCAGATGGGTAACGTCCCCGCCAATCCTCGCCGCCACAGGCTCCCCGTCCCGGTACAAGATCCTGTTGCTCGAAAGCGAAGGCACCCGCGCCCCGGGCGTCGCGATGCCCACCAGGTTCAGCGGGTCCGACCCGTTCACCGTCACCAGGCTCCCCCGCGCCTTCCTCCGGCGCATCCCCCTCAGCTGTCCCACCGCCTCCGGCAGCGCGTACTGCTCCCCGGAGAACCCCGTCACAAACCGTCCCCCCCGGATCTCCCCCCGCGCCTCCATCCGTCGATACACCCGCAGCAAGTCCCGCCACGGCGGCGTGTGCGCCTCCCGCGTCAGCAGCTTGTAAAACACCACCCCGAATCTCCTCAGCAGCTGCCGGGCCTTGAATTCCACCAACTCCCCATAATCGATCTCCTCCCCAAATCCCCGCTCCAAGGTGGACCAACGCCCCGCCGCAGTCCTCCCGACCGTGCTCAATATCAGCTTCCTCCCCCTTGGCCTTCGCGGACTCCGAGACGAAGGTCTCCTCTTCGGCGCTATCAAATCCCGCAACCCCTCATACCCGTCGCACGTCACCAGCCCCCACGACACCAACTCCGCCAACCCCTGCCTCACGTTGCTCTCCAGCTGCCTTGTCTGCTGCACAAGCTCCTGGAAGAAACAAGCCCCCCGCTTCTCAAGCACCTCCAGGATATGCTCCCCCAATCCACTGAGTTTCACCCCCTCCGACGTAGCCCCCCACCCCTGCGATAGGTGAAAATCTAGATTCTCTCGAAATACCAACGACACCGGTAGCGTATGCGGCGTGCTCGCTCTACGACTCCCGACTCCGTTCGCCGGTGGGTTCATCCTGCCCCACGCCACCTGTCCCGAAAGACAAAGCTGGTCCAGCCATCCGCTGCTGTACCGATTCATCCGCGCCGGCAGCAGATGGTTCTCCCAGGCCGATGCTGGCGCCTGGTAACCCTCCAGCAGGTCCAGCAGCGCCGTCAGCCCCATCGGCCCCTCCACCCGGTGCTCCGGGTCCAGGTGATGCCAGATGAACTGGAACCGCATGAAGTCCGCGGGAGAGACCGGCTCCACCTCCTTACGCAGCCTGTCCAGCGTATATCGGTGAATCCGGGCCAAGAGCCGTCGGTCGCACCACTCCATAGACCCGTCCCGAAACTCGAAGTGCCCGCGAATGGCAAACCCCTCCCCCTCCAACGCAATCAGCGCCCGCTCAACCGCGGATTCCGCCACCCCCATCGAACCCGCCAACTGCGAAACCGTCACCGGCCCCAGCCCCTCCAACCTGCTCCTCACAATCTCCCGTAGCGCGTCCTCCGGCGTCCACTCCACCTCCCGCTCCCTCGGCGGCGGTTCGACGACGGGACGCATCGAACTCCCCGGCATTACCGCCTCAAACTGCCGCAGCCTCTCACACGCTATGAACACCGGGCGCCCCGGCGCCACGAAGAACTCCGTAGCCCGCTTCTGCTCCAGAAGCTCCGACACCAAACCACGAAACGGCCCCATCTCCTCTTTCGTCATGAATCCCAGGAGCAGCAAAGCGTCGTGAAGCTCGTCCACCGTCTCCGCCTCCGGCCACGCCTGCTCCCGCACCCGCAGAATCGCCTCCCTGTCCAGCTGACCCACGTCCTCGGCGTCCTTGTAGTCCAACGTTCGACGCATGTACACCGCCTGCGTCCGCCGCTCCTCCAGCGGTGCGTCGTCCAGAAACGCGTAAGGCTTGGCCGTCAATATCTCGTGGGCCATCGGCGATGGCTCCACCGAGTCCACCGCCACCAGGTTCAACCGCTTCTCTCCCACGTCCTCCAACACCTGCAGCAACCCCGCCGAGTCCATCGCCTCCGTCAAGCAGTCCCGCACCACCTCGTTCACAATCGGATGGTCCGGAATCTCCACGTCCCCCACCAGGTTCTCCTGGCACGCCGTCTGCTCCGGAAACACCGCCGAAAGCAGGTCGTCCGACCGCATCCGCTGTATCGGCATCGGCACCTTCTTCCCAGACTCCCATCTCAGCACCGCCAGCGAACGGGTAACGTTCCACCTCCACCGCGTCTGGAACATCGGCGCAGCCAGCATAGCCTGCGTAAGCACTTCCTCGGCCGTCTGCGGCTTTAGGTACGAAAACACCTCCTCCAACGGAAAACTGTGCTGCGGACCCAGCGAAAGCACAATCGAGTTGTCGTTCGCCGCCGCCTGCAATTCAAAGTTGAACGTCCGGCAAAACCGCTTCCTCAGAGCCAGTCCCCACGCCCGGTTTATCCGCCCCCCGAACGGCGAGTGAATTACCAGCTGCATTCCCCCCGTCTCATCGAAGAACCGCTCGAAGACCACATTCTGCTGGCTCGGCACCACCCCCAGCGTCTTCTTCGTAGCCCACAAGTACTCCACCAGCTGCTGTGCCGCCGCCGACTCGATCCCCACCTCCGTACTCAACCACCGCTGCGCCCCCAGCAAATCAGGGAAATAAGCCTCCACCCGGCTGCGAAGCTCGGAAACCGCCTCGGAAAGCTCGTCCGTCCTCGACGGAGCCTCCCCCAGCCAGAACGGAATCGAAGGCGGCTGCCCCTTCGCATCCTCTACCAGCACCTTCCCCTGCCCCACTCTGCGAATCTTCCACGACGAAATCCCCAGCTGGAAAATATCCCCCGCCATGCTCTCGATGGCAAAGTCCTCGTTTACCGTCCCCACCGGTATATTCTGCGGCTCCAGAATCACCTGGTAGTCCGCATTCTCCGGTATCGCCCCCCCGGACGTCACCGCCGCCAGCCGCGCCCCCTTACGGGCGTTGAACCGCTTCCCGATTCCGTCATAGTGCAGGTACGCGCTCCGCCTCCCCCTCCGCGTCGAAAACCCCTCCGACAGCATCCGGCTTACCTCGTCGAACTCCTCCCGCCCCAAATCCCGGTACGGATACGCCCGCCGATACAACTCGAATAACTCGTCCTCGTCCCAGTCCTCCATCGCCACCGCCGCCACCATCTGCTGCGCCAGCACGTCCAGCGGCTTCTCCGGCATGATCAGCCGGTCCAGGTTCCCAACCTTCACCGCCCCCAGCAGCGCCGCGCACTCCACCAGATCGTCCCTCGTAAGCGGGAAAATCGCCCCCTTCGGCGTCCGTCCCAGCGTATGCCCGGACCTCCCCACCCTCTGCAGCAGCGTCGCTATCGCCCGCGTCGAAGACAGCTGGCACACCATGTCCACGTCCCCAATGTCAATCCCCAATTCCAACGAAGCCGTCGCCACCAGCGCCTTCAAGCTCCCACTCTTCAGCCTCTGCTCCGCGTGGAGCCTCTGCTCCTTCGACAGACTCCCATGGTGGGAGGTCACGTTCTCGTCACCCAACCTCTTGCTCAGGCTGTACGCAATCCTCTCAGCCAGTCGACGCGTGTTCACGAACACCAGCGTCGTCCGATTCTCTTCGATAATGTCCGACAGCCTCAGGTAGATCTCCTCCCACGCCTCGTTCGAGCAAACCGCCTCCAAAGGCGTGGACGGAATCTCCAGCCGCAAATCTATGTCTCGCCTGTGCCCGTCGTTTACCACGACGCAATTCGGATTTCCCGCCTCGTCCATGTTCGGTACACCGACAAGAAATCTCGCAACCTCTTCAATCGGTTTCTGCGTCGCCGAAAGCCCTATCCGCACTGGGTCCCCTTCTGCAAGATGATTCAGCCGCTCCAGCGTCAACGAAAGGTGCGAACCCCGCTTGTCCCGCGCCAATGCGTGAATCTCATCGACGATGACCGTCTTCACTCCCCTCAGCATGTTCCGCGCCTTCACCGACGTCAGCAATATGTACAACGACTCCGGTGTCGTCACCAGAATGTGCGGCGGCTTCTTCGCCATCGCCTGTCGCTGCGAAGAAGGCGTGTCCCCCGTCCGAAGCGACACCCGGATCTCCGGCGCCTCCAACCCCTGCTCCTCCGCCAATTGGCGAATCTCTCCCAAAGGTTCTGACAGGTTCTTCTGCACGTCGTTGCTCAACGCCTTCAGCGGCGACACGTATACAACCTGGCACCCCTCCGGCAGATCCCCATCCGCCGACTGGCGAAATAGGGAATCAATAGCCGACAAAAACGCCGCCAGCGTCTTACCCGAACCCGTAGGCGCCGCAATTAACGTATGCTTCCCCTCCGAGATCGAAGGCCATCCCCTGAGCTGCGGCGAAGTTGGCCCCTCAAAACGCGACTTAAACCACTCCCGCACAACCGGATGAAACAGACGAAGCGGGTCCTGCAAACTTCCATTCATAACTGGCTAGAGTGTAACCGAGTAACCTCCCCCAGTCCATCACACCCCCCTTGTTCCTCCACAATCAGGAACCCACCCTCTCCCAATCGACCATCTCCCTCGTAGGGGCGACCGGCCGGTCGCCCCCCTCCTTGTTCCTGCGAAGGCAGGAACCCACCCTCTCCCCACACAAATCTCTCCCATCAGCGCCAATCCCCCCATCCTGCACAGGCGCGACCGGTTGGCCACCCTCCCCTCCTTGTTCCTGCGAAGGCAGGAACCCACCCTCTCCCCACACAAATCTCTCCCATCAGCTCCAATCCTGCCCATCCTGCACAGGCGCGACCGGTTGGTCGCCCTCCTCCCCCTTGTTCCTCCGTAGGAAGACCTTTACACAACCCCATCAAATCTCCCAATAACCTCATCCCCTCGACGCGAGAAGATTCCCCATTTACCACTTCCCCCTTGATGGGGGAAGATTGAGCCTGTCCTGAGCCTGTCGAAGGGATGGGGGTGATCCGGGCGGAAGACAGCTGTAGCTGCAGGTTATGCAAACGTCTCCGAAATCGGGAACCCACCCCCCCGTCACTCATCCCCACAAACAAACACACACCCTCCCACAACCGCCACTCCGGCAAAAGCCGTAATCAGGATTCTCTAACCCTCAGGAAAAATCAAGCCAACAACCCAACCCCATCTACCAAATACCAGTCCGTTTACCCAGAAGGCGTCCTTCGAAGACGCCCAACCAACCCCTAAACCCTACCCATCATCCACGCTGATAATATGCCCCAGCTTCTCGTGCTTCGCTTTCAGGTACCTCTGGTTCTCCTTCGTCTGCTTCACCAGCGCCGGAATCCGCTCTACAACCTCCAACCCATAACCGGCCAGCCCCGTAATCTTCCGCGGATTGTTCGTCAACAGCCGCAGTTTCCTCACTCCCAGATCCACCAGAATCTGCGCCCCCATGCCATAGCTGCGAAGGTCCGCCTCGAAGCCCAACTGCTCGTTGGCCTCCACCGTGTCCAGTCCGTCGTCCTGCAAATGGTATGACAGGATCTTGTTGTGCAGCCCAATCCCTCTCCCCTCCTGACCCATGTACACGAACACCCCCTTCCCCTCTTCCGCGATGGCCTCCAGCGCATGTCCCACCTGGTGCCCGCAGTCGCAGCGCAAACTGCCGAATACGTCACCCGTCAGGCATCGGCTGTGAATCCGCACCAGCACAGCCTCGTCCGGCTCCCAATTGCCCAATACCAGAGCCGTATGCTCCTCGTCCCCAAACCGGCTCCTGTACCCGTAGATGTTGAAATCGCCGTACTTCGTCGGCATCTTCGCCTCACCCACCCGGACGGCAAGCCGTTCAGTCCTGTTCCGGTATGCGACAAGCTGCGCAATCGAAATCAGGTTTATCCCGTGCTCCCGGGAGAATTCCTCCAGGTCCGCCAGCCTCGCCATCGTCCCATCCGCCTTCGTCACCTCGCAGATGGCCGCCGCAGGCTTCAACCCCGCAAGCACAGCTAGATCGATGCTCGCCTCCGTATGCCCTGGTCGTACCAGCACCCCTCCCTCGCAGTATCGTAGCGGGAAAGTGTGCCCCGGCTGAGCAAAATCCTCCGGGGTCGCCTCCGGGTCAATCATAGCCTGTATCGTCGACGCTCGGTCGTAGGCGGAAATTCCAGTGGTGTTGTCCTTCAGATAGTCGATGGACATTGCATAGGCCGTCCCATGAATCGCCTCCGCCTCCCCCTTCGCCATCATCGGAATCTTCAACCGCTCCAAAACGTCCCGGGTCACCGGCGCGCACAGCATCCCCCGGGCGTTGGTTATCATGAAGTTGATCGCTTCCGGAGTCACCGCATCGGCCGCGATAGTGAGGTCTCCCTCGTTCTCCCGATTCGCGTCGTCGACGATGATAAGGAACTTGCCCTGCCTGTACTCCTCGATCGCTTCTTCGATGGAGATTAATGGCATGGTCAGTCCAGGACCCCGGCTTCGCCGGTTGCCTTTTGGGGCAGAAGACTTTCCACGTACTTGGCCAGTATGTCCACTTCCAGGTTCACCGACTCTCCCGTCGTGCGTACCTGCAGGTTCGTATTCTCTAGGGTATATGGTATCACAGAGATTGTAAATGCGGAATCCAACACCTCCACCACCGTCAAACTGATCCCATCAAGCCCGATGAACCCCTTCGCCACTATGTACCGCATCATCTCTTCCGGCGCCCGAATCCGAAAAATCTGCGCCTCTCCCTCCGCCCGAATCCCCTCAACCACCCCCACGCCGTCCACGTGCCCCTGCACCACGTGACCCCCCAGCCGCCCATTGACCGGCAGCGAACGCTCCAGGTTCACTAGGCTCCCCACACCCAACGACCCAAGGTTCGTCCTCCTTAACGTCTCAGGCACCACATCCATCTCGAACCCCCCTTCATACCGCTCCACCACCGTCAAACAGGCCCCATTTACGCAAATGCTGTCCGCCACCCCTAGGTCCTCCAACACCCTCTCCGCCTTCACTCGCAGCCTATTGTTATGTAAAGCTGAATCAGACTTTCCATCCCCGCCAACTCCAACAGGACGGGAAAACTCAACCACTCCGACTTCCTCTACTATTCCTGTAAACATCCTACTCCCCCGACTCTGGATAACCCGTGATCAGCACGTCCCCTCCCACTTTCTCAACCTTTGGACAGCGCAGGTTCATCGCCTTCGAAATCAGCCCGACCCCCCGTCCCTCCACAGGCGAAAGCGCGTCCCGTCCCCCCACAATCTTCGGCGCAATGAAGGCCCACGCCTTGTCCACCAGACCCTGGTCGAACAACGATCCCATCAGCGTCCCTCCTCCTTCCACCAGCAGGTTCACCACCTCCCGGCGTCCCAGCTCCTCCAAAAGCGCGCCCAGGTCCACGTACCCGCCTATCTCAGGAAAGCTCACAACCTCCGCCCCTGCCTCAATCAACCTCACCGTGGCCTCCTCCGATGCCCTGCAGGTTGCTATCAGCGTCCTCCCTGGCTGCCTCAACATCGCCGCGTTCATCGGCGTTCGCCCATCCCCATCCACCACCACCCGTAGCGGCTGACGTCCGCCCTCCCCGTCTCCATCATCTCGGGCCGTCAAGCGCGGATCGTCCCGGAGAACCGTGTTGATCCCCACCATTATCGCGTCGGACGCCCTCCGACGCTGGTGCACCAGCCGCCGCGACGCCGGTCCTGTTATCCACTGCGAGTCTCCTTCGAAGGTCGCAATCTTACCGTCCAGGCTCATAGCATACTTCGCCGTCACAAATGGCAGTCCCGTCGTGATGAACTTCGCGAATCCCTCGTACATATCCTCCGCCTCATCCGCCCCCTCCCCCAAATGCACCCTCACCCCCCCTTCCCGCAGCAAAGCCACCCCCTGCCCGTTCACCTTCGGATTCGGGTCCACCATAGAAGCGTGTACCCTCTTCACACCCGCCGCCAGTATCGCGTCCGTGCAAGGCGGCGTCCTCCCCTGGTGACAGCACGGCTCCAGCGTTGTGTACAGATCGGCGCCCCTGGCCATCTCCCCCGCCGCACGAAGCGCCACCCATTCCGCGTGCCCCTCTCCCGGAGGCAGCGTCGCACCCTCCCCCACTATGCGCCCAGCCTTCACAACCACAGCCCCCACCGAGGGATTCGGACTATTCCTCCCAACGGCTGCGCGGGCCAACTCCAGGGCTCGCTTCATATACTCCATTGCGACCTACGATTCTTGATCGTAATTCTTGTAGTACCGGCTCGCCGTCGGCCCCGTCTGCCCCTGGTACTTGCTCCCCAACTCCTTCGAGCCATAGAGCCGCTCCGCCGGTGTACTGAGTTCCAAAAAGGAAATCTGCCCTATCTTCATCCCCCGGTACAAACGAATCGGCAGCCGGGCAATGTTCGTCAGTTCCAGCGTCAACCGGCCCTTCCACCCCGGGTCCACATATCCCGCCGTCGAGTGAATCACCAACCCGACCCGCCCCAGCGAACTCTTCCCCTCCAGCCGTGCCACCAGGTCCGCCGGAATCTCAATATGCTCCCGCGTGCTCGCCAGCACAAACTCGCCGGGATGAAGATTGAACCCGTCCTCGTCCGTGACCTCCACCAAGTCCGTCAAGTCCCCCATCTCCTTCCTCAGGTCAATGAATGGACGTCGTGCGTTCCGAAACACCAGCAGCTCATCCGCCAGATGTACGTCCACGCTCGCCGGTTGTATGTCGTCATCATCCAGCGGGTCTATGACGATCCGACCCTCCCCCACCGCTTCTCGAATGGACCTGTCGCTAAGAACCACGTCGCTCCTTCCCTACAAAAGCCAAATCCTCTGCATTCCCAAAGTTTGACGCATTCTATCAACATCACCACCTCCCCACAACACGACACCCGACACCCCGCCCTCACTCCAGAGGCGCTATATTCCTCGGCGCCTCACCTCGCTGCGCCCGTTCAAACCTTCCCGAAGTTCCTCCCGATGAATGGACGCCCATTCCATCACAAGCCTCCGCGCACGTGGAGGAAGTCTTCCACGAAGCACGGAGGCGCTGTCAATACCAACCTGCGCCTCCCAGCCGCTGTACTCGGCATGAAAGTGGGGTGGTCCATGGTCTCTTCGTATATTCGGGCAATGATTCCGTAGAAGCGACAGAGCTCAGCCATCTAGGGACACAGGTTCCATATGGGCCGTCAATTCTTCAAAGGTCTTGCCTGTGATCTCCATATATGCCGCGTCCGGGCATATCTCTAAATCTTCATTCCACGCTATGGATCGATGCCCACTGACGTGCACTTTTTCGAAGAAGCCTGGCTCGTTCCATGCGGCAAACACTCCTCGTCCGGCCACGTCAGACAAGTCAACCTCTCCGGAAACTCCGTCCGAAAATTCAACCCAAATATGGAAATCCGGACGTGGTTCCGCCTCTACAGCTTTGATCATTCGCTTCTCCACTCCGTTATCGGAAACGATGTCCTCCTATTGCACCATCGAGGCGCACGAAAGTGCCGCGACCACGGCTTTCGCTCGTCTATCCCCCCTCAAACCCGGTGATACTTCACCACCCGACGCTTCCCGCCCGCCACCACCGGCTGCACGAAATACACATCCCTCCGTGAGTCCGCCCACACCCCGTGACATGCCCGGTTCGCTTCCGACCCCCACTGCGCCACCCGCTCCCCCTCCAGCGTCAACACGCTGAACAACCCCCCGTTATGCTCTGGCACGTAGGCCATGTCCTCATCATCCACGTACACCGTCGCCGGCCCAATCAGCTTCGAAGGCCACTGGCCCAGGTACTCTCCATCCTGCGTAAACGCCTGCACCCGGTCATTCTCCCTGTCCGCCACCAGCAACCTCCCGTGTCTATCCACCAGAATCCCGTGAGGCAGCTTGAACTGCCCCGCCCCCTCTCCCGGCGCTCCCCACGAACCCATAAGCTCCCCCTCCGACGAGAATCGGTGCACCCGGCAATTGGCATACCCGTCCGCCACAAACACCTCTCCAGAAGGCGACACTGCCACCCCCGCAGGAATGTTGAACGGCCCGCCTCCGTGCGTCACCTGCTTGTACGTATCCGACCCGAAATCCTTCGGGTCCACCCCCGTGTCCGATCGGTAGTCGCGAGTCCCAATCCGCAGCAGCGGCCGACCCTCAGGCGTGAATTTCATAATCTGCCCGCCATGACTGTCCACCAGCCACACGTTGTCCCCGCCATCAACGTAAATCGCATGCGCCATCCTGAACAGGTCATGCCCCCACGAATACAGGTAGTTCCCCTCCCTGTCGAACACCATCACCGGATGGTCCCCCCGATCGAACACGTACACCCGGTCCTTGGAGTCCCCCGCCACCGCCGCCGCCGTCATCTCCCACCCCTCGGGCAGCTTCGCCCACTCCTCATCTACCTCGAAAATGAAATCTCCGCTCCCTACTTTGCTCGCCATTACGCACCCCTAACATTTGTACAATTCTCTGCCCCGATGCTATCATTGAGCGTGTATTCCGTCAAAATTCGCGTCTGCTAAATATTCGACAGGCGCCCACGAGGTGTATATGTTCTCCCTGGCCCGGTTCGCCCTCCTCTCCGCACTTGCAGCCCTCATGCTGTTCGCCCTTGCCTGCAACGACGACAGCCCCGCTGCCCCCTATACAAACTCCGCTTCCGCCGGTGACGTCGCCGCCGCTGCCCGCATGGCCGCCGAAGCCGTCAACCGCGACTCCCCAATCCCCGGCCAGGGCATCGTCGTCTCCGGCACAGGCACCGCCAGCGCCGAACCGGACCTCGCCCGCATCAACCTCGGCGTCCAGGTCCTCTCCCCCTCCGTCGGCGAAGCCTTGGACACCGCCAACTCCTCTCTCGAGAGCATCCTCCGCGTCCTATCCGACTACAACGTCGACGAGAGCGACACCCAGACCCGCTTTTTCAACATCAACACCCAGTACGACTACAGCGGCGAAGGTGGCCCCACCGTGACCGGCTACCAGGTCACCAACGAACTAAGCGTCAACGTCCGCAACATCGAAAGCCTCGGTGACCTCATTACCGGCGTTGTAGATGCCGGTGGCGACCCCATCCGCGTCAACGGCATCAGCTTCGCCATCGAAGACACCGCCGCCCTCGAAGACGAAGCCCTCGCTCAAGCCATCGAAGACGCGAAGGCCCGCGCCCAACGCATGGCCGAACTCTCCGGCGTCGAACTCGGCGACCTGATCTCCGTCTCCCAGGCCGGCGGCGCATCCCCCGCCCTCCCCGTGGCCCTCGCCTCCGCCGAATTCGCCCGCTCCGCCCCCACCCCCATCCGCACCGGCGACCTCGAAGTCACCATCCAAATCCAAGCCCTCTACACCATCCAATAACCCCCCAAACTAGTCACTGAATTGTCGGTAGGGGCAGGTTTCAAACCTGCCCTCTTCTCACTCCCGCACGGCTGGGTTCTCTGGATCTTTATCCCAGCGCACTGGATTCTCCATTATGTATCGACGTATCCGATTCAATGAAGATTCGCTACGAATGACATGTTCAAAATACCCACGCTGCCAGAAACTTGAACCGGAGGTACCACGATGTGAGTTGATCCTCCTGGCTGAGAATGTCTTGAACGCCCTGACCACCTCGGGCAGACCATGTGGTGCGGCACGACCTTCGGTAGGGGCAGGTTTCAAACCTGCCCTCTTCTCACGCCCACACGGCTGGATTCTCTGGGTCTTCATCCCAGCGCAATGGGTTCTCCATTATGTATCGACGTATCCGGTTCAATGAAGATTCGCTGCGAATGACATGCTCAAAATACCCTCGCTGCCACAAACTTGAACCGGAGGTGCCACGATGTAAGTTGACCCTCATGGCTGAGAATGTCTTGAACGCCCTGACCACCTCGGGCAGACCATGTGGTGCGGCACAAACTTCGGTAGGGGCAGGTTTTAAACCTGCCCTCTTCTCACTCCCGCACGGCTGGATTCTCTAGGTCTTCATCCCAGCGCAATGGATTCTCCACTATGTATCGGCGAATCCGGTTCAATGAAGATTCGCTGCGAATGACATGCTCAAAATACCCACGCTGCCAGAGACTTGAACCGGAGGTACCACGATGTAAGTTGATCCTTCTGGCTGAGAATGTCTTGAACGCCCTGACCACCTCGGGCAGACCATGTGGTGCGGCACGACCTTCGGTAGGGGCAGGTTTCAAACCTGCCCTACCTTTTGTACCAACGCGATTCCCGCCCTTACCTGTCAATACCAGGATTCCGTGAATGTGATTGGGCATGATGACCCAGCAATCAATTTCAACGTGCGGGTAATGATTGGGCAGATTCTTCCAGGCGCGCTGCACCAAACGTCCGTTTTCGTTTAGGCTCACAATTCCGTTCACAACCTCTCCAAGAATGCAAAGCCTGTCCCTAGTGCAAATTGTGACGAAGTACGCCGCTGGACTGGCATAATCGAAATGACGCAATCTCATCGGCCTACGCCGAGGCATCTGGTCGTTTCGTCCCATTTAACGTACTATGCACCACAAATAAGCCACTGCTATCCCACATTCAGCATCAGCGAATGAACCCAACTCACCCCTATCAAACTTCTCAAGTATTTCCCACACTTCTGCGTCTAATTCATTGCTGGCGAGGCTAAGCCACGTTCACTAACTCGCTGATTCGCTCCTTCAACTTCTCACGCCTCGCCGAGTAGAACTCCCCAAAGCCGGTTATACTCCGCGGCACGTCACCCAGCAAATGGCGCTCGCAATAGTACCGACGACTCTGTTCGTCCAGACAATGCCTGTCCAGCCATTCTGCGGGCAATATCGCCCGCTTCTCGTTGTTGATGGTTTTGTCAAGTAATTGGAAATTCGCTATGCGATTGCAATGGTCGCGATATTCCTCCACTCGCTCTTCATCCACACCTGCGTCTGTCAGGCGCTTTGCTGTGAACCTGCTCTTTGGAAATACGTGGTCGACGTCCGAACCGTCACGTGAGTCTAGTTCTGGAAACAACATTGTCAGCATCGGGAAAATGCGCCTGTCGTTGCCCTGCATATCCGCCAAATCCTCTATCTCTTCCTCAGAAAAGACCAGAGACTTGCCGCGCTGAGCCATCGCAGTCCTCAAGGCTGTGACGGGGAATTCCACACAATCCGAACTGCGAATGACCTCTCGTAGTGCTGTGAGCAGGGTATCAAGTCCGCTTCCCCAAATACCCGATTCCTTGAGGATTGAACGGGTAAGCCAACGGCGAATCATCTTCCTGTCTTCAATGTACTTGTCACTTGTGTCAAAATCCGTCGGCGATCCCTTTCTGTATATGTAATACGCAATCGGCAATAGGGAGTTCATTGCTCGAAGGGTTCTGCCGTCGAACCCGAAAGTGTCAATAAGCTGCGCCGTTTCCATCAACGCATTCCGAATTTCTTGCCAATTGTCCTCAAGGATCGTCATGTTTTCGTAGGTAAAGTTCCTGACTTGGAAACCCACGCTGGCAATATCCGTCAGCATCAGCCCGGCCTTCAAGACGAAGTCCGCATTAAATTGCAGGCCGGGGCGGATCCCATTTAAGTCATCTACAAGTCCGTATACTTCCTTTCGGGCATCCCGTTTCTTCCATTGGGACACCGCAATACTGAGCAAGAGGTTGGAATACGAAAGAGGCGTTCCACCCCTGTTGAATCGGATAAAGATGTTCAAAACACGTTCGATGTCCTGGCTTTTCTCTTCAAAGAAAGCAACGGTGTTGTCAATTCGGATAGCTCGATGCAGTCGGTCCAAAGTCTCGTATGCCCGGCTTAGATTCTCGTCGCGAATACCTTTGGCCATCAGCCAGTTGAGCATAGGCGGGCCACCATCAAGCCCAAGGATGTCTGAAACCTTGAACCATAAGCGATTGCCCTCCAGTCCAACCCTATTCTCGTCAATGAATTCGAACACATACCTGCTTCCTTCCTCGTCAGGATCCGTGGCCGATAACAGATCTAAAGCCAAAACTCGCTCAGGAAAGGCATAGGGATTGTTCCACCACCTGTACGGCAGTTTAAGGGCCATCGAACCTCTCAGCCCGATATTGAACGCAGTGAGTCTCTGCTGCCCATCCAGTACGGCGGTCAGGGGCTTATTGTGGATCCTTCCCAATGCAGGGCAATGCGGATTGTCCCGCTGATGATAGTCTTTAACGAAGTCGTACCACTGATAGTTGCCTGCATTCTCCGGAGCAACCCGCCACAGCATGAGTTCCCCGAATGGATAGCCCTGCATCAAGCTATCGAACAGATTGCAGACCTGCTCCGGCCGCCACACAAACTCACGCTGAATGGCCGGAAGTACGAATTCATGGCTCGTAATACTGTTCACCGCCTCTTCAATAGTCCCACCCTGCTGGTGCATTCTCCCTCCTCAAACCTTGCATACCAAAGAGGGTATCAAATTCCAATTCCGTTTCAAGCAACCCCAATTGACTTTCCCCCCACAGTGTTATTCAATACCCACATTGCCGCCCACCCCAAACCACGGCGGCGCAAAACTCATCACCCACAAGGAGAATCCTATGCCCAGAACCTACTACGGCGGCGAACTCCCAGACTATTACATCGTCGACTCCGACTCCCATGTCGACGAAACCAAGTGCGAACTCTGGCGCCGCTTCCCATCCGAACTCCAACCCTTCGCTCCACGTAAATTCAACGACGCTAACTGGCAGGACCGCAACGCCCTCGCCCGCGGAAGCGGCGCCGGCTCCACCCGCCAGTACGACAGCATCTGGGTCCTCGAACACTCCAAGGTCTTCCCCAACTCCGACTTCCGCACCGGCCCCTACGGCAAGCTCGCCAACTTCGCACCCCACAGCGAAGACCAGTGGTACAACCGCGAGGGCGAGCGCAACCCCGAATTCCGCGTCAAAGACCTCGACGAAGAGGGCTTCGACGTTACATTCGTCTTCTGCGTACTTCACCAGAACCTCCTCAACACCATCGACAACCCCGAGGTCGCCTACCACTTCGCCAAGGGCTGGAACGACTGGATCACCGAGTGGACCGACGGCTATCAGGACCGCGTCCGCGGCACCGCCATCCTCCCCCTCCACGACGTCGACATGGCCGTCCAGGAACTCCGACGCGCCGCAGACCTCGGCCTCGGCGGCGCCTACATCCCCTGCCAGTTCAAGGGCGAGTGGACCTATAAGGAAAAATTCTGGCCCGTCCTCGAAGAGTGCCAGCGACTCGGCATGCCCATCTCCATCCACCAGCAGCTCCACGAGTCCGTCGGCATGCGCCGCCTCGACAACGAATTCCTCAAGCATCTCTTCATGGGCATCGACGCCCCCTTCTCCGTCGTCGGCTTCATCGCCAGCGGCGTCCTCGACCGCTTCCCCGAACTCAAAATCGCCTGGATCGAACAGGGCTGCGGCTGGCTCCCCTTCTACATGGACCGGCTCGAAGAGCACTACGAAATCATGCCCGATTCCGTCCCCACCCCCCGCCACGAAGACCCCACCGACTACTTCGGCGACCAGCTCTTCATCTGCTTCGAACCTGAAGAGACCGACTACCTCCCCTTCCTGGAAAAGAAGGTCGGCCCGAACGGCATCATCATCGGCTCCGACTACTCCCACTTCGACTGCCTCTCCCCCTTCTCCGTCCAGCGCGTCCTGGACCACCCTGAGCTAAGCGCGGAATCGAAGAAGAAGTTCCTCTCGGACAACCCAATCCGCTTCTGGAACCTGGACCCCGTCACCCACAAGCGTCGCATCCCCGCCCAGGCAGGCTCCGTCGAATAGCGCCAGGACGGGACGGACGGTAGAAACTCCAAATGCGAGAAGCTGCTTAAACAATCGCCAACCAAAACAGCAAATATCGACAACAAACCCCATGAGGAGTTAACGCAAACCTTGACCCCAGACATCTTCCGCCCAGCCGTCGTCCTGAACCTGGACGACCCCGAAGACCTCGCCCTCCTCGATGGCTCCCTCAAATGGGCCCCGGGCCTCGTTCCCGGTGAGCCCAACGAGGGCCTCGTCGCCGGCAAGTTCATCAAAGCCCCTCCGCGCCTCGCCGATTTCGACGACTCCTCCTGGGAGACCCCCGCCAACATTCGTGACATCGTTGGCGGGGGCATCGCCTTCGCCTGGTACCGGTTCACCATCACCCTCCCCGAACAGGTGAAGGGCCTCGAAGTCGCCGAATCCCAGATCTGGTTCGAGACTTGCACCGACGACTACGGCGAAGTCTGGGTCGACTGCCCACCCTTCGACCCCGATTTCCGCGCCTCCACCGCCATCGCCCGAAACAACCTCTCCCCCGTCATCGGCTACAACGCCCGCAACAACATCCTCATCACCCCCAGCGCCGAACCCGGCCGACGCCACGTCATCGCCTGCCTCGCCATCAACGGCCCCATGGCAAACCCCCTCGGCGGCGTCTTCCTCCGCTACGCCCGCCTAGAAATCTGCCAGGGCATGGCCAAAGTCCCCATCTAACCCCATCCTGTACACAAAAAGAACAACCCGCCTTTCACGCTAAGGTGGTCTAATCCTTAGCAGGCGGGCTGTCTTAGAGGTTTCACCCAACGTATTGGGCACTGCCTTGACTCTAAACCAATATACAACCTGAGGGTTTGATAGTCAATCCATTTTCTCTTTCAACGCCCCGGACCGGACTCGAACCGGCAACCTCTGCTGAGTCAAGGCAGTGCTCTATCCATTGAGCTACCGAGGCGACTGTACTATACCATATCCCCCAATTGACACCGCCCCCACCCAATCCTAAAATTCACCAACCTACCCTATTCTTCACCATAGAGGAGAAGCCATGACCCGCACTCTACCCACCTCTGCCGAAGTTCGCGAATACCACACCTCCCTCAGTAACTGGGGCCGCTGGGGCGCCGAAGACCAGCTCGGCGCCATGAACCTCATCACGCCGGAAAAGCGCCTCCAGGCCGTCGGCCTCGTCCAGAAGGGCATCAGCGTCACCATGGGCCGCCCCATCATCGCCGAACCCACCGACGACAGTCCCATCGGTCCCACCCTTCACATGATCGAAAGCGGCGAAGGCTGGAACACCACCCCCGGCAAGCAAGAAATGGCCTCCCACAGTGCCAGCGAGTACATCGGCTTCATCTTCCACGGCTACGTCATGACCCACGTCGACGCCCTCGCCCACTGGTTCGACGGCGATAAGATGTACAACGGCCATCCCGCCCACGCCGTCCGCACCCGCGGCGGCGCCACCATGGAAAGCATCGACCTCCTCAAGGACGGCGTCGTCACCCGTGCCGTCCTCTTCGACTTCCCCACCCTCAAGGGCGTCGACTATATGAACGAAGCCGAAGCCATCTTCCCCGAAGACCTCGACGCCGCCGAAAAAGCCTTCAACGTCAAGGTCGAAGCCGGCGACCTCCTCCTCATCCGCACAGGCAACTGGGAACGCCGCAACGCCCTCGGCCCCCGAAACCCCACCGTCCACGGCGCCTCCGGGCTCCACGCCGCCTGCCTCCCCTGGCTCAAGGAACGCGACATCGCCATGCTTGGCGGCGACCTCGCCCAGGACGTCATACCCAGCGGCTACGACGAATTCACCCTCCCCGTCCATCAGGTGATCCTCACCTCCATGGGCTGCTGGATCCTCGACAACTGCAACTTCACCGAAGTCGCTCGCATCTGCAAAGAGGAAAACCGCTACGAGTTCATGGCCGTCGTCAACCCCCTCCGCATGGCAAACGGTACCGGCGCCCCCGTCAACCCAATCGCCATCTTCTAACCCCCTCTCACCCCTTCCCCCTTGATAGAGACCCTTGAATAACCCTCTCGTGAGCTCCTCAAAACCTCTTCCCCCTTGATGGGGGAAGATTGAGATGGGGGTGATTGGATGGTGCGAAGGCGGCAACGCCCATAACCACCTGACCTCTTCCCCCTACATGCCGGAAGACCGGAGCCTGCCCCGAGCTTGCCGAAGGGATTGATGTGATTCCCACCCTAACCCAATGGAAAAGGCAACGCTAACCCCCCATGTCCAGCCAAAACTTCCCATACCCGGACACCTTCGTCGTCGTCAACCGCTTCCGCATGCACTACTACCACTCCGGCACCGAAGACCCCATCATCGTCCTCATGCTCCACGGCAGCCGGTCCTCCGCCCACGAATACCGACGCTTCTTCCCCCACCTCGTCGACGCCGGGTTCCGATGCTTCGCCCCCGACCTCATCGGCTTCGGCCAGTCCGACATTCCCAAAGACCCATCCATCCACTCCTTCGACTTCCATAGCGACAACCTGGAAACCTTCATCCGTGAACTCGGCCTCCGCAACCTCATTCTGATCGGCCACGAATGGGGCAGCCTCATCGCCCTCGACTACGCCATCAACCGCTCCGACAACACCCTCGCCCTCATCCTCACCGATTCTGGTGTCTTCCTCCCGAACCGAAACCCCGGCCTCAACGGCCTGCTCAACCGCTCCATCCTTGGGAAACCCCTCGCCCACCAAATCACTGCCAAACTCCGCCGTTCCCGGCCCCAGGAGCACTCCCAAGACGGGCAGCCAACCACTGCTTCCCCCGCCGCCAACCTCGGCTTCCGCCGTATGGCCGCCCACGCAGACCGCGGCTACAACGCCCTTCGAATGAAAGCCCTCCGCAACAGCCTGCCCACCCTCCGCATCCCCACCCTCCTCATCCGCTCCCCCGAGCCCCAGCTCTTCTCCAACGAGGAATTCGACTTCCTACAGCAGCAACTCCCCTACGTCCGGTCCCAATCCCTCCCCTCAGCCGGTCCCATCCACGACGACCACCCCAATATAGTCATCAACTCCATTCTCGATTTCCTCAACCCCATCGCCACTCCTTCCCCCTCCGGCTCCCCCTTTCCCCCCTCGATGGACACCCTTGCCTAACCGTCACTCCCTCGAAAGCCGCAATCCAGTCCTATCCCTTCCCCCTCCGGCTCCCCCTCTTCCCCTCTCAACCCAACTGTCATTCCGAGCGAAGCCGAGGAATCTCGCCCCAGAAACCGCCCACTCCTCAACACGCATCCCCCCTGTCCCCGCGAAGCCAGGATCCCACTCACCACCCATCCTCATCACTCCCTAACAGTCCACAACCCCCCACCCCTTCTTCACCCCTCCCCCACCTTGAACCGTAACCCACAACCCGGCGATAATTGAAACAGCCCCCCAACGATCCCTCATCCCTGAACGCCGCATCCCCCTCAATCCATGATAATCCTCAGACAACTAAAGGAATTCAACGAGGCCCTCATCCTCGCCCTCGTCATATTCCTCCTCCTCCAATTCAGCATCCAGAATTTCAAGGTCGAAGGCTCCAGCATGTCCTCCACCATAGAGCCCGGCCAGTACGTCGCCGTCAACAAACTCCACAAAATCTCGGCGAGGTCTACCCCTTCCATAGCAGCGGCCCCCAGAGGGGCGATATCATCGTCTTCAACTACCCCCTGGACCCGGACAGGACCTTCATCAAGCGTGTAATCGGCCTCCCCGGCGAAACCGTGTCCATCGTCCTGGGTGTCACCTACATTGATGGCGAACCAATCGAAGAACCCTACCTCACCTCCAGACGCCAGCGCGAAAACCTCGAATTCGACACCCTCGGCCCCAACGAGTATTTCGTCATGGGCGACAACCGACCCCACAGCAACGACTCACGACACTGGGAAAACCACTTCGCCGTTCACCGCGACCACATCGTAGGCACAGAACTCGTCAGCTACCACCTCCCCATCGACCTCGGCTTCGCCAACCCCGCCGACTAACCCCCAAGTCATACCTGTCCCTGAATTCGCAGACCCTTGCGTAACCCTCCTCTCCGCCTATCCCTCACCCCGAATTTCCCCTCCCCGCTTGAGGCTGCCACTTTTAATTGCTACAATGCTACACTTGGAATGAATCGCTGGTTCCACCCGGCCGCAAGAAGGAGTTTCTGATTGGGAAAAATTAACGTAGCCATCATCGGCGTGGGTAACTGCGCCTCATCCCTCGTCCAGGGAATCCACAAATACCGTGAAATCCCCGAAGGCGAGGACATTCCAGGTCTGATGCACCCCACCATCGGTGGCTACGAAATCGGCGACATCAACATCGTCGCTGCCTTTGACGTCGATCGGAACAAGGTCGGCAAAGACGTCTCCGAAGCCATCTTCGCCCAGCCCAACAACACCGTCCGCTTCGCCGATGTTCCGCAAACCGGAGTCACCGTCGAGCGCGGCATGACCCACGACGGCCTCGGCAAGTACGTCTCCGGCGTCGTCGAAAAGGCCCCGGGCCCCACCGCGGACGTTACCCGCATCCTCAAAGAACGCGAATGCGACGTCGTCATCAGCTACCTCCCCGTGGGCAGCGAGACCGCCACTAAGTGGTACGTCGAGCAGATCCTAAATGCCGGCTGCGGCTTCATTAACTGCATCCCCGTCTTCATCGCCCGCGAAGACTACTGGCAAAATCGCTTCAAGGACCGCGGCCTCCCCGTCATCGGCGACGACATCAAGTCCCAGCTTGGCGCAACCATCACCCACCGCGTCCTCACCCGCCTCTTCCAGGACCGCGGCGTCACCGTCGACAGGACTTACCAGCTCAACTTCGGCGGCAACACCGATTTCCTAAACATGCTGGAACGCGAACGCCTCACCTCCAAGAAAATCTCCAAGACAAACGCCGTCACCTCCCAGTTCGACGACGAAATTGTCGCCGACAATATCCATATCGGCCCCAGCGATCACGTCCCCTGGCTCCAGGACAGAAAATGGTGCTACATCCGCATGGAGGGTCACACCTTCGGCGGCGCCCCCATCAACCTCGAACTCAAACTCGAAGTCTGGGACAGCCCAAACTCCGCCGGCGTCGTCGTAGACGCCATCCGATGCTGCAAACTGGCCCTGGATAGAGGCGAGTCAGGTGCCGTTCACGGCCCCAGCGCCTACTTCATGAAGTCCCCGCCCATCCAATTCACCGACGATGTGGCCAGACAGATGGTGGAGGACTTCATCTCCGATAAATAAACTCGGAGGCTTCCATGTCGTTCCAGCCCGGGGGCGCCCCTTGAAAATCGCCCTGGTCTCCCCCTACGACTTCACTTGGCCCGGCGGCGTGACCGCCCACATCTCTCAGCTCAGCCACAGGCTGACTGATATGGGCCACGACGTTAAGATTCTTGCTCCCTTCTCCCCTAACAGGATCGACGGCCAGGAGCAGAATTTCATCCCCCTCGGCCGCAGCGTCCCCATCCCCAGCGGCGGCTCCATCGCTCGCATCTCCCTCTCCGCCTGGCTCTACCGCCGCGTCCGCAACATCCTCCGCCGCGAAAAGTTCGACGTCATCCACCTCCACGAACCCCTCGCCCCCTACCTCCCCCTCGCCGTCCTCCACTGCTCCCGCTCCGTAAACGTGGGCACCTTCCACGCCTTCCACGGCAGCAACCGTGTGTACCGTTGGAGCAGCCCCCTTCTCAAACCCTACTTCCGCCGCCTTCACGGCCGCATCGCCGTCTCCCCCGCCGCCAAGAGCAACGTCCACCGTTTCTTCCCCCACGACTACACAATCATCCCCAACGGCATAGACCTCGATTTCTTCGCCGCCGACGTTCCTCCAATCCCTGAACTCCGCGACGATAAGATCAACATCCTCTTCGTTGGCCGCATGGAAAAGCGCAAGGGCCTCCGCTACCTCTTTGACGCTTACAGCCGCCTCAAGTGGGACCACCCCAACACCCGCCTCATTGTCGTCGGCCCCGGCAACCCCGATAAATACTGCTACCGCATCCTCGCCGAACGAAGCCTGGAAGACGTCGTATTCGTCGGCGCCGTCGACCACAACATGCTCCCCCGTTACTACCAGACCGCCGATATCTTCTGCTCCCCAGCCATCGGCAAGGAGAGCTTCGGCATCGTCCTCCTGGAAGCAATGGCCGCCTCAAAACCCATCGTCGCCTCCCGCATCCAGGGCTACTCCGACGTCGTCTCCCACGGCAATCAGGGCCTCCTCGCCCCCCCTCAGGACGGCGAGGGCCTCGCCGCCTCCCTCTCCCACCTCATTAAAAACCCCGATCTCCGCCGCAAGCTCGGCGACAATGGCCGCGCCGACGTTAATCAGTACTCCTGGATATCCGTCGCCCGCAAGGTGGTAGACTACTACCAGGCCACCATGGAAAGACAAAACAGCGCATCCCTCCAAATCCCTTCCCTTCCTACGGGGAAAATCTAGGATTGGGGCGACTCCCTCCCCTACCATGTCTGCCCAGACCCTCACACTCCCCTTCCCTTGTTCCGCCGAAGGCAGAAACCCACTCTCAACCCACACCCGACCCTCGGTAGGGGCAGGTTTCAAACCTGCCCTCCCCCTCCCCCGTCCGTCATTCCCGCGAATGCCGCGACCTATCTTCTCCCTTCCCCCTCGATGGGGGAAGGTTAGGATGGGGGTGATTCGGGTGGCACGGGGAGGCAGCCTGCACTTGCGCAAACATCCCCGAATGCAGAAACCCACCCTCAATCCACACCCAACCCTCGGTATGGGCAGGTTTCAAACCTGCCCTCCCCCTCTACCCCCATCCCCCACTGACCCCAACCCACAACACACACCCAAAGGCATAACATGCAGTCCCTCCGAAACCGTCTCAGAAGCCTGACCCTCAAATACCTCGAAGAACCCGGCGCAAAAGGCCTCCAAAAGCTTGGCCTCACCCCAAACGGCGTCACCATCCTCGGCTTCCTCGTCTCCTGTCTCGCCGCCGTCATCGTCGCCGTCGGTGACCTGCGCGTCGGTGCCGTCGTCTTCCTCCTCGGCGGCGTCCTCGACCTCTTCGATGGCGCCCTGGCCCGCCTCACAAACAAGACCACCCCCTTCGGCGCAATGCTCGATTCCCTCATGGACCGCCTCGGCGAAGCCGCCCTCTACCTCGGCCTCGCCGTCTACGCCCTCACCGTCGACCCCGAATCCCGCAACCTCACCATCTTCATGTCCCTCCTCATCCTCGCCCTCGCCACCTCCCAGGCCGTCAGCTACCTCCGTGCCCGCGGCGAGTCCCTAGGCATCGACACCCGCACCGGCCTCATGACCCGCCCGGAACGCGTCGTCATCCTCGCATTGGCCCTCTTCCTCGGCGAAGCCACCACCCTGCTCGCCATGGGCTTCATCGCCTTCTTCTCCACCTGGACCATGCTCACCCGCCTTATCCACATCTGGCGCCGCCTCTAAACCACCCCCTCTCCCATCAACCCATTGTGACATTTCTCCCCTTGTCCGACCTTTCCTCCCCTGCTACCCTCAACTCATGCCCTCAACCACCGATGCTCCCCACCGCTCCATACCCCCAATGCCTCTTTTCCAATTGATACTGGCTATCCTTCCATCCTCCATTTCTCCCCCATTTTTTCAGGAAACGAATAAAAAGGACCAAAATCGCCAAATTCACGCCTGCACCGCCCCCAAAAGCCCCGGTTTCGATCTCATTAACGAATCAATCCCACGCCTGACCAAACAGAAACGAAGCATTCGTTTCCCCATTTGTATTCGCGACTCGTTCTCAACACAATCCCACTCCCTTCCCGCTCCCTCCACCCATCCCTCCCCACCGAACCCCGAAACCCCGGCCCCCTTCCGCTCCTCATCCCGGTCCAAACAACATCCCCCTCCAATCTACCCAACCCCCATTCCTTCATGTAAACTATCCCTACTCTCACCCAGGGAGGACGGATGAACCTCATATCACAGCAGAACAGGGCAGACCTCAAGCGCCGGTTCCGAAAGGAACTCAAGCGCGACGTCACCCTCAAGTTCTTCACCACAACCACCTCCTCCACCCTCGTTCTCCCCGGCCGTGAATGCCCCACCTGCCCCCAGGCCCAGGAGCTCCTCGAAGTCACCACCGGCCTCTCCCCAAAGCTCCACATGCAGACCTACGACTACTTCTCTGACATTGAAGAACGGGACCGTTGCGGTGTTGAACGCATCCCCGCCCTCGTCCTCGAAACCGAACGCGGCAGTGCCATGAAGTACTACGGCGTCCCCGCCGGCTACGAGTTCGCCCTCCTCGTCCAGGACATCATCACCCTCTCCCGCAAGGTCAGCCCCCTCATGCTCCCCACCCGCCGCGCCCTCCGCACCGTTAACCGCCCCGTCCACATACAGGTCTTCGTAACACCGGATTGACAGTATTGCCCGGAGGTGGCCAGGTTGGCCCACGCAATGACCCTCGAAAACGAGAACATCACCGCCGACGTTGTGGAAATCCGCGAATTCCCAAACCTCGCCCGCCAGTACAACGTCTCCTCCGTCCCACAGACCGTCATCAACGGCATGATCGAATTCACAGGCGCCATCCCTGAAGACCAGTTCTTGGAGAAAGTCATGCAGGTTGGCTACGAAGACCCGAAGGCCTCCGAAAATGGAGTCTGACGCCCCGTTGCCCAACCGGTTGATCGGCGGTCGCGATGGCCGTGGACTGAAAATCGCCGTCCTCGTCTCCAGGTTCAATGAAGACATCACCACTAAGCTCCTCCACGGCGCCCTCCAGGCCCTCAGCGAATGCGAAGTGCCCGACGAAAACGTCACCGTCGCCTGGGTTCCCGGCGCCCTGGAACTCGGCGTCGCCGCCGCCGCCCTCGCCAAATCCGGGCGTTACGACGCCCTCGCCTGCCTCGGCTGCGTCATCAAGGGCGAAACCAGCCACTACGACGTCGTAGTCACCCGCAGCACCCATGCCCTCGCCGGAATCTCCCTCGAAACCGGCATCCCCATCGGCATGGGCGTAATCACCACCGAGAACGAGCAGCAGGCCCACAATCGCGCCGGTGGCACCCACGGCAACAAGGGCGCCGACGCCGCCTTCGCCGCTGTGGAAATGGCCAACCTCCTCCGCCTCATCGAGAATCCCTGAAGGAGTCCCCAACCAATGTACCTCAATGAAAAGCTCCAGTCGGACCTCCACTCCTCCATGCGCGCCAAAGACCGCACCCGCGTCTCCGTCCTCCGTATGCTCAGAAGCGCCATCGGCTACGAGGAAATCGACAAGAAGCGCACCATGGACGACTCAGCCATCCTCGACATTATCTCAAGACAGGTCCGTCAACGACACGAAAGCATCCGGATGTACAAGGACGCCAACCGCCAGGACCTCGTCGACAAAGAGACCCGGGAACTCCACATCCTCCAGGAATACATGCCCGCCCAGCTCACCGAAGAAGAACTCACAGCCCTCGCCCGCGAGACCATCCGGCAGGTTGGCGCCACCGGCCCCCGCGACATGGGACGCGTCATGGGCAAGCTCATGCCCCAAGTCCGTGGCAAAGCCCAGGGAGGCGATGTCAACCGCGTCGTATCCGCTCTCCTCACCGCCGCAGATGCCTAACCCCATCTCCCACCCCACACTTTCCACATCCCTGGTAGGGGCGGTTCGCGAACCACCCGCACCTGCAGCCCACACCCCCACTCCAACCATCACTCCCGCGAAAGCCGGAATCCAGTCTTCTCCCTCCCCCTTCACTCCCACATGTCATTCTGAGGAGGCCCCGCGACGAAGAATCTCGCCCCAGAAACTGCCCTCCTCTACTCTCACCACCCGTAGGGGCGGTTCGCGAACCGCCCTCCCCGCCCCACTACCAACCCTCCCAACAACAACCCTCCCCCAAACCCAAAAGAACTTCGGCATCGTCGTATTCCCCGGTTCCTGGAGCGACAGCGACTGCCACCACGCCCTCGGATCCGTCCTCAATCAGCAGCCTCGCTACCTCTGGCACAAGGAGACCTCCTTCTCAAACGTCGACTGCATCATCCTCCCCGGCGGCTTCTCCTACGGCGACTACCTCCGCCCGGGTGCCATCGCCCGCCTCTCCCCAATCATGTCCGCCGTCGCCCAGTTCGCGGCAAAAGGCGGCCTCGTCCTCGGCATCTGCAACGGCTTCCAGATGCTCTGCGAAGCTGGACTCCTCCCCGGCGTCCTCATGCGCAACAACCACCTCCAGTTCCGCTGCCAGTGGACCAACCTCCGGGTCGAGCGAAACGACACCCCCTTCACCCAGTCCTGCTCCGAAGGCCAGGTCCTCCACGTCCCCATCTCCCACGGCGAAGGCAGCTACTACGCCGACGCCCCAACCCTGGACCGCCTCGAATCCGAAGGCCGCGTCCTCTTCCGCTACTGCACCCCCCAGGGCGAAATATCCCCCGACTCCAACCCCAACGGCTCCCTCAACAACATCGCCGGCATCACCAACAAGCAAGGCAACGTCCTAGGCATGATGCCCCACCCCGAACGCTGCTGCGAGGAGATCATGGGCGGCGCCGACGGTCTATCCATCTTCGGCTCCATCATCCAGAGCCTCAAACAAGAATGACCACCTCCTCACCCCCATCCCGAACCCCCAATCCCCGCGGAATCCCCCTTCGCAAGGGGCAAAAGTGCCTCTAGCCATCCTCATCAGCCTGCTCTCCGCCGTCTGCTTTGGGGCCACCATAATTCTGGCCCGCTTGGGCCTCCAGCGCGTCGCTCCCACCTTCGCCGTCTTCATCTCCCTATGCTCTGGATTCCTCCTCACATTCCTCATCGTCCTCGCCTTCAATCTCCGTGACATCTTTGAACTCACTCCTCGCGCCTTCCTCTGGTTCACCTTCTACGCCATCATCACCTTCCCCCTCGCACGCCTCTGCAACTACACCGCCATCACCCTCGCCGGCGCCTCCCGCACCTCCCCGCTGCTCGCAATCAGCCCCATCCTGTCCACCGTCCTGGCCCTCATCACCCTCGGCGAGCGTCCGAACCTCATGATAGTCCTCGGCATCGCTGTGTCCGTCATGGGCATGGTCCTCATCCTCAGCGAAAAGCAGTCCGATGCAGCATAAACTCACCGGCAGACGCCGGGTCCTCGTCGGCCTCGCCTTCGGCCTCATAGCCGCCACCTTCTACGGCGGCAGCAGCGTCATCGCCAAAGCCGGAATGACCAGCGAAGACGTCCCCCCAATCGTCTTCACCTCCTTCTGCTTCCTGATGGGCGTCCTCATCATCTCCCTCCTATTTCATCGCTCCTTCAACTTCAGGTCCGGCATACCCTTCAAGTATTTCGCCTTCATCATGGCCGCCGGCCTCACCTCCGGCTGCGCCGTATCCCTCCTCATCGTCGCCGTGGACCTCGCCCCCATCGCCGTCGTTACCCCCATCGTCTTCCTCCACCCCCTCGTGGCCCTCGTCCTCACCCACATATTCCTGCGACAGCTGGAGCGGGTCACCCCTCGCGTCGTCATGGGCACCGTATTTGCAGTAAGCGGGGTGTTTCTCGTTATACTGGGTAGCGTCCAGCTATGACTACACGCACGAAGGAAGAACTGGCGGAACTCGCCCTCACCGAAGAGGAATACCGACGCATCGTCGACCTCCTTGACAGGGATCCTAATGACCTCGAACTCGGCATCTTCAGCGCCCGTTTGAGAG
>CAYQLZ010000012.1:0-30364 GCA_964418665.1 uncultured Dehalococcoidia bacterium
GGGCTGATTTCGACAGATAGGGGCGGTTTTTGCATCGTCGTAGAGGTCAGAGGATGGACCAGGGAGGCAGGGCGATCAGGACCAGGCCTGCGACGATGAAGGCGGACCCGAGCAGTCTGCCCTGGCCGAATTGCTCCTTGAGGAAGAAGACTCCCATGAGGACACCCACGACTATGCCAATTTCGCGGGCCGGGGCGACGTAGCTTACCTGGGAGATGGAGAGGGCGGTCAGCACCAAGCCGTAGGCGAGGAATACGAGGAAGGAAGCTGCGAGCATGGGACGGCGGTGAGCATTCATTTCCCTTTGTACGGTGGCGAGCTTATAGGTGTGGAAGATGTATGGGGCGAATCCTATGGCTGAGCCCAGGGTGAGAAGGTACATGTATAGGAAGGGCTGGACGTGACCGACGCCTTGTTTGTCTACCAGGGTATAAATGGTGATGGTGATTCCGGTGAGGACGGCGTAGCGGATCCCGGGGTCTTGGACGAGGGTAGAGGGGTTGGCGAGCAGGGATTGGAATCGGCCCCACCATGAAACGAGGAATATGCCGATGACGATGAGGGCGATGCCGAGGGCGTTGGAGGGGCCTATTTCCTCTTCGAACCAGATGACTGCGATGAGGGGGACGAGGGTGGGGCCGATGCCGCGAGCAATGGGATAGACGAGGGAGAGGTCACCCCTGGAATAGGCGCGTCCGAGGAGGGAGAAATAGAAGACGTGGGTGATTGAGGATGTGGCGACGAGGACGAGGCCGGTGGCTGACGGGGGGTAGAGCCAGAATAGGGCGATGCCGAGGGGGAGCAGCAGGACGGCTCCAATAGCCAGGAGGGCCCAGACGAAGATCTGTTGATTGTCTGAACGCTTCAGGAGCAGATTCCATGCGGCGTGGGAGAATGCGGAGAGGAGGACCAGGGTGACGGCTAAGGCGGGCATTTGGAGATTATAGAGGGACAGGGATGGAAGTGTGTTATTTGCCGAAGCCGGGATAGGGACCTTAGCAGGCGAACAGGGGGAGATAGAGAGAGGACACCTGCTTAATGAGACTTTCGCTTAACCCACTGATCAGCTCTGCCGCTTCAATTGCCTTCACCTTTTCGACGTGCTCAGGACAGGTGCAGTATTCCCTCATCAAGGGGAGAAGACTGGATTTCGGTTTTCTCTGGGGTGACGGAGGGGTGAGGGAGAGGGAAGGTGGGTGCCCGCCTGTGCGAAGGCGGGGGAAAAGGGGGGAGGGCAGGTTTGAATTCTGCCCCTACCGGAATGGGAGAGGTGGGAAGAGAGTGGCGGTGAAGACGGATATGCGAGGGTCTGCCTTCGGAGGAACATTGCTTGGAGAGGTGGAAAGGGGTTGGTTACTGGGGCGAGATTCCTCGGCTGCGCTGCGCTGCGCTCGGAATGACATGTGGGGGGCGGGGCGCTCGGAATGACAGTTGGGTGGAGGTGGAAAGGGGGAAGAGGGCAACCACAAGGGATTGCCTCTACGGGGATGTTGGGTGCGGGTAGGGGGTGGGTTCCTGCCTGCGCAGGAACAAGAGGGGGAATGACCCTCACCCAACCCTCTCTCAGGACGGGAGAGGGTAAGACGGGGACGGAGGCGGGGAACCACAAGGGATTGCCCCTACGGGGATGTTGGGTGCGGGTAGGGAGTGGGTTGCGCGGTGGGGCCGGATTGGTTGTAATATGCAGGGAGGGTGTGAGGGGAGGCATTGGATCAGCAGCGTTTGATGAGGAGGCGAACCATGTCGAGAGAGGCTCTTACGATAGACAGCCAGGTGCATTGCTACGAGCGGAATCGTCCTGAACGGCCCTGGCGGGGGCATTTGGAGGGGCCGGAGGAGGTGACGGGAGATGACATGGTTGCCGCGATGGATTCGGTGGGGGTGGACGGGGCGATTTTGATATCGCCGTTTGCGATGTACGGGTACGACGCGAGATATGCCCTGGAGGTGTATGCAAAGCACCCCGGGAAGTTTGGGCTGGTGCGTCCGATGGACCCGACTTCGGAGTCGATTGCGGATGATGTTGCGGAGTGGGCGGCGACGCCCGGGGTGGTAGGGGCGCGGATAATGCTAACGTCGTATGAGTACGGGGCGGACCATGCGGGGCTCAACGCGATTCTGGCGGCCGGAGGCAAGGCAGGGATACCGGTGAACGTGATGGCTTCGGGGAAGCTGCCGTTGTTCGTGGAGCTGGCGCGTCGGAATCCAGACACGCAGATGATCATCGATCACGTGGGGTTGGCGCAGCCGTTTGTGCCGCCGGCGGCGCCGGAGCCGTTCGCGGACCTGCCCGAGGTGCTGGCCGCGGCGGAGCTGGACAACGTGGCGATAAAGATATCAGGGGCGTGCACGCTTTCGCACGAACCGTTTCCGTATGCCGACATCTGGGAGCCTCTTAGCCGGGTATTCGACGCGTTCGGGTTGGAGCGGTGCCTGTGGGGGACGGACTGGACGAGGGCGACGCGGGTGCTTACCTACAGGGAAGGGGTGGAGGCGTTTCGGGTAACAGATAGTCTATCGGACTCGGACCGGGCCACGCTAATGGGGGGCACGCTGGCCAGGATATATAAATGGTCGCCGAAATCGTAGGTCGGGGCACGGGCTGATCCAGGGTGCATGTGATGGGAAGCTGGGCGAGGTGTAGAGGGTGGGGTTCTTCGGCGGTGGGGATGACGTCTACGGGCTAGCAGTTGTTCATCGTTTCAGGGTGCGAGGGTGCGTCTTCCGACGGGGAGGGGAAGAGGCAGAGTTGGAAGAAGGAGGTTGCACCGGGAGCCTTGAAGGTGCGGGCTTCACGGGATTGGGTAGTGGGTACTTTCAGATGCTGTGAATCAGTTGTGAGGGTTTAATTCGAGGCGGCGTTCGCCGCAAACTTCGGTAGTCGGCGGGGCGTATTGGGGTTGGCTGCGTTCGCAAGCTAATTGTTCTTTGAGCCGAGGGATTACGGGTAATGGTGTGCCTGCAGTTGGTGGTTTGAAGAGGGTGCTTCAGGGACAAGTGACTTTGAGGGCTTGGAGTACATAATGACGTGCCTGGTTGGGGTGGGACTTTTGCAGGTTTGGAGATGTCAGCAAATTGATGAGTCCAGGGATTCGTGAATTCGTTGGAAACCGGGGAAATGAGAAGCTTTGGGCAACAGAATTCCGACAAGTGCAAAAAAAAGCGAAAGTAGAACTCCAAACCACTAGAAGGGTTGAGAGGGAGAGGCTTAACATAAATGGGATTCTCGAATTCTAGCAGATGGGCGCCTGAGATCGACCGGTGTGCCATTCTGTCACCTGGTGATTTGAAAGTGATGCAGATTCTTTCGAAGATTCTATTCAAGCCGACATTTCCTGTTTTCGCAAATGGCTTTGCCCGGCCACGGGTTTTCGGAGACATATTCCGGGGGATGTGGTGGTTACTTCTTGCGGTGGGGTTGGCGGTTGCCGGAATTATGGTGTCCACGAACGTTTCGGAGGCTCACGACCAAGCCTTCTGCGACAGCAATGACGGCACTCATTACATTGAAGATGTAGTAGCCAACCCGCCTGGGCGGTTTATGATGTATGCGTCCAGCCCTCACGATCACCTGATAGTGAAGGCTGGGACTGGTGTTTCCGGCGTATCCGTGGAGCGGAGCACATCCAAGACATTTGACTATTTGGGATACGATGTTGACGTCGGGAGCGACTTATACGTTTACGAAATAACATTCACCACGAGCCAAGCCGACGCCGTGGTGAAGTTGTGCTTTGAAGATGGCCTGGGCCTGTGGTGGCCGTATCCGATTGATGCCAACGGCGATCCGGTTGATGACAACGACGAAGCTAGGGACACCGAAGACCCGATAAGCGAAGTTGTGACCAATTCCGGGCCAACGACACAGGGCCTGCCCATGCCCAGGCAGGATGTGGAGAAGGATGTTGCAACCTATACATTCGATGTTGGCGGTTATTTCGCGGACCCGGACAACGATACGCTGAGCTACATGGCTACGCCGGCTGACTCCACCAAGGTTACCGTGTCGGTTTCGGGGAGCGTGTTGACACTTGATCCGCAAGCGACAGGGGTGACGACCGTTACGGTAACTGCTTCCGACGGCTTTTTAACCGTAGATGCGAGCTTTACGGTGGTGGTCTACGATGAGCCGCCGCTCCGAACAACTACAGAAGCATCGGGGATAGTTTCACCGGACGAAGAGTCCGTGGTGACGTCCGCGGGAGACGGCGACCTGAAGGTCACGTTCCCGAGCGGAACCATGACTAGCTACTACCAAGCAAGGCTTGACCCGGAGAGCGATGACTGCGGGACGGAGGCACCGCAGGGCAGCGTGTACCTGTGTTTGTCGGTGGACCTCTTTGACCTGGCGGCGAATTCCATAACCGGGACGCTAAGCGCCAATGCGAAGATGGCGCTTGAACTGGACGCGACGCAGTACAGTTCCGTCAGCACGGAACTCACAAACAGCAACTTCAACCTGTACAAGGGGACGACGGGAGATTGGGACGAGATAATGGAGTGCACGAGTTCTTCGGACACGAGCTTGTGCTTCGATCTGGTGTCGGTGGGGAGCGCCGGCCGGATTGAAGTGAAGAACATTTCCAGCTTCAGCGACTTCACATCGAGCATCCCGGTACCGGAAGAGGAACCTGAAACGGTGGTACAGCCACCGCCGACACAGACGCCTTCGACGAGAGGGAACAGTGGCGGTGGCGGAGGCGTATCCAGCCGGAGTTCCAATCTGCGCCCGACGCTGGACATAGCTTATGACACGTTGAGGTACAGGGAGAATGGGACGGAGCCGGTTGCCGAGTTTGACGCAGACGATCCGGATAACGACAACCTGGAGTGGGGAATCGAAGGGCCGGACAGGAAGGCGTTCAGGATCTCGAACAAGGGAGTGCTAACGTTCAGGGCGCCGCCAGACTATGAGAATCCGGGCGACCGGGACGGGGACAACGAGTATGAGATAACGGTGATGGTTGAGGACGACGGGTCGCCGAGCCGGTCGGACAATGAGGATGTGAGCATCCGGGTGACGAATGAGAATGAGCTGAGCGAGATCAGCGGGGATGCGGAAATCTCGATTGCCGAGGGGCAGACCGGGGATCTCGGTCAGTATGCGGTGGAGGACCCTGAAGGGGACGAGATAAGCTGGACGTTGACGGGTGCGGATGCGGACGACTTCGGGATAGACCAGCAAGGGAACCTGTCGTTGGAGTCGGAACTGGACTACGAGGGGAGCAGCGCCGCGGGGACGGACGTCTACGAAGTGACGGTGACGGCGAGTGACGACGGAAGGCCGCAGATGTCTTCGCAGTTGAACGTTTCCTTGACGGTCACGAACGTGAATGAGGCGCCGGTGAGTTCTGCGATTCCGAGGGTGGGATTGACGGTGGGCGGAAGTGGAGCGACCCTGGACCTGGACAGCTATTTCACGGACCCGGACGGGGATGCCCTAGGATATGCGGTGGCGGCGAGAGGCGGAGCCGACGTTGTTTCGGTGACGTTGAACGGGAGCATCTTGACGCTGACGCCGGTGGGTGTGGGGACGCATTCGCTGGAAGTGATGGGTTCGGATGCAGGAGGACTTTCCGCAAGCGCGACGGTAAGTGCGGAGGTATTGGAAGTACCGGTAGTTAGGCCGATAATTTCGGGAACACCGATTCACGATGAGATAGTGAGACCGTACAGCGAGCACTTTGCCGAGCCGGCCGCATTCCTGGGAGTCAATGAGATACCGCCGCTGGCGCCAATTCTGTGGATGATAGAGGCGGAGGAGCCAGTAGTTGAGGAGCCCAGAGGGCCGGTGGCGTCGGTGTCCTACCGGTTTGTGCCGGAGGTAAGGCCGGAGCCGACGGTGATTGCGGTGGTTGAGCTGCCGAGGGCGCCAACGGCTACGCCGGTACCGATCAGCACCCCGGAATCTCGGAGGCCGGCGGCACCCACACCCGCAGCTACGCAGGCAGTGTTGCAGGAGGCTGTGACGCCAGAGGCGGCCCGGCCCGCGGAGGCACCGGTTGGGAGGACACCAGCAGCGCCGACGGCTACCGCGGTACCCGCACCGGCGACGCAGGCTGCCGATTCGGATGAGGATGACGGGACGGGTCTGCCATTGTGGCTAATCATCCTGTTGATCCTGGTGGGGCTGTTTGTCCTGGCATCGCTGCCGATCTGGGTAGTGAACGTGGTGGTTGTTACAGGGCTTATCGGACTGGCGATAGTGTTGGTCTCGGTGGCCTTCTGGGCGGTCATCCTTGTGGCAGTGGGAGTAATGGTTCTGCTGGCAGCGATTGGTCTCGTTTACGGGATTGTGACCAGAGGATGGTAGGTCGGGAGATCCCAGGTTAAGCGCAAGCCTGTCAGACCAAGGTGAGCAACGAAGAAACGTCCGCGAGAATTCTCGCGGACGTTTTGCTTTTGGCGAAAGTGGGGATTCGGTTTTCGGCGATTCGGCTGATGTGAGCTTTCTAAGGGGCGCTGTTGAGGGGGAATTGTGGGTAGGATGTTGGAATCTGCGGCTATAATGGGGCTTACGGGTTGGATTGGAAAATTCTGGAATTGGGGAGGATGCAATGAGGTACGACGTAATCGTGGTTGGCGGGGGTGCGGCGGGTTCGACGCTGGCCGGGAGGCTGGCGGAGAATAGAGATATTTCGGTGCTCCTGCTTGAGGCGGGGAATGACTATCCGGAGTTCGACAACCTTCCGGAGGAGGTGAAGTTCGGGCATACGAGATATGCGGAGTCGCCGGAGTCCAAGCACAACTGGGCACTGCGGGGGACGATTACGGAGGAGCAGGGGGAGATTCACGTGGCGCAGGGGAAGGTTATCGGGGGAGGGTCTTCGATAAACGGGCAGGCGATGCAGGGGATTCCCGGAGGACTTCGATTCGTGGGCGTCCCTGGGGAATGACGAGTGGTCGTACGCGAAGGTGCTGCCGTTTTACCGGAAGATGGAGAACGACCTGGATATTCAGGACGACTATCATGGGAGGAGCGGGCCGATGCCGGTGAGGCGGCGACAGTCGGCGGCCAGCCCCGATATTCAACGGGCGTTTTATGACGCGTGCCGGGCGGCGGGGTTTGGAGTGACGGAAGACACCAACGGGCCGAATCCTTCCGGGTTGGGGATAACGCCGACGAACAACCTGGACGGGGTGAGGATGAGCGCCGCGATTACGTACCTGAATCCTGTGAGAGGGAACCTTAATTTGACGGTGCGGGGAGGGGTGCACGTGAGGAAAGTGGTCTTCGAGGGTTCGAGGGCGGTGGGGGTGGAGGCGGAAAGCGGCGGAGAGGTTTTCACAGTGAATGCGGACCGGGTCGTGCTGAGCGCGGGGGCGTTGAGGTCCCCGCAGCTGCTGATGTTGTCGGGGGTTGGACCGAGGGAACAGCTGGAGGGGTTCGGGATTCCGGTTATTCAGGAGCTCAGCGGGGTGGGACGAAGCTTGTGGAACCATTTGAGCGCGCACATCACGTTCAAGGTGAAAGATGGGAAGACTTTGACAAACGGGTTGGACTCGCCGCATTACGTGCTGCATTACACGTCGGAAGGGTCCTCGGAGGTGAATGACATGGCGTTGAAGACCAGCACGGTTGTCGATGAGCGGCGGGAGCGGGTGCCCGGCCTTCGGACCAAGTACCTGACGGGGGACGTTCCGCCGGAGCGGGCGGCGCGAATTTCGTGCACGCTGGGGCTTCCAGAGGGGTCAGGGTATGTGGATTTGGGGTCGGCTGATCCGGGAGTTCAACCGATTTTCAACTATTGCTATCTGCAGAATGCCAACGACGCGCGGAGGGTGCGGGAGGGGCTGCGGTTTGGGGTGAGGCTGCTGGAGTCGGAGGCTTATCGGGACGTGGTTGAGCATCTTATAAGCCCGACGGAAGAGGTTCTTATGGACGATGAGGCGATGGATTTGTGGGTGCGACAGACGGTGGGAACAGCGAGGCACGTGTCGGGGACGTGCAGGATGGGGCCGGACTCCGATCCGATGGCGGTGGTCGACCAGTATTGCAGGGTGAAGGGGGTGGACCGTTTGTGGGTGGTGGATGCCTCTATAGTGCCGCGGATACCGAGGTCCGGGGGGCTGCATCCGACGGCGATTATGATAGGCGAGCGGGTGGTGGAGTGGGTTGCGGGCGCTTAGGTTTTTGGCCTGATTTTGATAGGGTAGGGGGAGTTGCGGGGGGAAATTCTGACGGGGGTGGAATAATGGCGACGAAATCAGTGAAGCAGCAGATTAGGGTGGGTACGCTGGAGGATGTGAAGGGGCTGGGGTGCACGGTGGTGACGGGTGGAGGGGAGACGATAGCGGTGTTCTGGCACAACGGGCGGGTGTATGCGGTGGACAACCGGTGTCCCCACATGGGGTTTCCGCTGGACCGGGGCAGCGTGAAGGACGGGATTCTGACTTGTCACTGGCACCACGCCCGATTCGACCTGGCGGGAGGCGGGACGTTTAACCCCTTCGCGGATGACGTGAGGACGTTTCCCGTAGTTGTCGCTGACGGGGAGGTGTGGGTGGACCCGTCTCCGCCGCCGAGGGATGAGGTGAAGCATTGGGAGCGCAGGCTAGAGGAGGGGATGGAGCATAACATCCGGCTGGTGATTGCGAAGGCTGTGCTTGGACTGCAGGCGGCCGGCGTGGGATATAGGGAGCCGTTGCGGCTAGGGGCTAATTTCGGGACTACTTACGCGTCGAATGGGTGGGGTGCTGCGATGAGCATTTTGACTTGCAGCGCCAACATTCTGCCTTGGCTGAGGGAGGAGGACCGTCCGAGGGCGATGTACCAGGGGCTATTGCACGTGGCGAGGGAGTGTGCAGGGAAGGCGCCCCGGTTTTCGATAGAGCCGCTGCCCACGGAGGAGAGGAGACCCGAGGTGTTCGCTTCGTGGTTTCGGGACTTCATCGACGTGCGGGACGAGGAGGGGGCGGAGAGATGCCTGGCGACGGCGATTGCAGTGGGGGTTTCGAGGGAAGAGATTGCCGGGATGATATTCGCTGCTGCCACGGACCACGTTTATCTTGACGGGGGACACGTGGTAGATTTCGCCAACAAGGCCTTCGAGCTGCTGGACCACCTGGGATGGGAGATGGCGGGGCAGGTGCTGCCTAGCCTGGTGCATGGGATGGCGAGGGCCCGGAGAAGCGAGGAGTTGAGCCAGTGGCGCAGCCCCATCGACATTTCGTCGATGGTGTGGGAAGCAAGGGAGAGGATGCCGGGGCTTTTGAGGGAAGGGGAGGGGAGACTGGACAGGTGGGAGGGTGCGGACGGGCTGGCCGAGGTGATGCTGGGAGACTGCCCGAAGACGACGATAGCTGCAATCAATGAGGCCATCCGAGACGGGGCGACGGCGGACCAGCTGGGAGGGGCGATAGCTCATGCGGCGTTTCTACGGATGGCGCATTTTCACACGTCGAACGAGTTTGGGGACTGGGACACGGTGCACAACACGTTGACAGCGGTGAACGGACTGCACCAAGCGTTGAAGCGGAATCCTACGCCGGAGTTGATGAGGGGGGTGTACGACGTGGCGATGAGCATCTACCTAGACCGGTTTCTCAACGTGCCGGCGATGCCGCTTCCGAGGGCGGGGCGTGGATGCAGGTTGCCGGAGAGGCAGCTTGAAGATTTGCTGGGTATGGTGAACGTGAGGCAGCAGGTGGAGGAATCGGCGAGAGCCGTTTCGGACTACCTGTGCGGGGACGGGCCGGAGGAGAGGTTGGTTTCCACGATGGGTCGGATGATGTTGAGGGAGGACGCCGACTTTCACTCGTTCCAGATTGTGGACGCCGCATTCAATCAGTTTGCATTGAGAAGGGGCACGGAGTCGGGCCGGCACGTGATGATCGGACTGGCCAGATTTCTGGCGGCGCATTCGCCGACGCCGCGGGCGGAGGGACAGACCTTTCAGATTGCCGTGCGGCTGCAACGAGGGGAGGAGATATTTCGTTAGTGTGGGTGGTTCAGGGAGATTGGGGTGCTAGTTGAGCGGGTGTTGACGGTTGCCTGGAGGTGACTAGGAGGAGCAGGGAAGGGAGGACGAGGAGGGCGGCAGCGGCGGCCATGAAGACCATGATGGCGGTGAGGGTGCCGTAGGCGGAGAACATGGGCATGGGGGCGAAACCCATGATGGCGAAACCGGCGATGCTGGAAGAGGCTGATGCTATGAGGGCCATACCCGTGCTTGCGGCTGCGCGTTGGACGGCGAGGATGCCGTTGCGGTCCCTGGCTATCTCTTCGCGAAATCGTTGTGTCAGGTGGATGGAGAAGTCCACACCGACGCCGATGGAAACCGCGCCGATGGTGGCGGTGACGAAATTGAGGTCGAAGCCAAGGAGGTACATGATGGCGTAGAGCCAGGCAACGACGAGGCCTATGGGGATGATGGTGACAAGGGCGTACCGGATGGAACGCATGAAGACGGCGGCGACAAGGAAGCAGGCGACAACGGCGACCGGAAGGGATATGAGGAGGGAGCGAACGGCGGCATCCAGGGAGTCGGCCCTGGTGAAGGGGGAGCCGGTGAGGCCGGCGCGGGATATGGTGGGAACATCATCGAGGAAACTCAGGTCTGCTTCGATTGACCGACGGGCTGTGGAAACGACGGCTTGCTCCCTGGTGCCGGGCAGGCCAACCCGGAGGAGCAGGGCGTCCGGGATGATTCCGGCGGGATCGTGGTAGAGGCTGTCGCGGACCTGGACCGGGGTGAATTCGTGGGAGGACTCGTCGAGGGGGATTCCGTTTTGCGATATGTAGGCGAAGGCGGCTTTAACCTGCTCCGGGGTGTCCGGCATTTTGTCTTCGTTGGTGTCCGTGATGGTAATGCCGGTAGCAATTCCCACCTGTGATCGAGCGTAGTCGTTGGCCAGGAGGCGGCCCATGAGATCGAAGATGGTCCAGCTGTAGAGGGTAGGCCGGCCATCTGCCCCCTTAGCAACGTTTGGGTTGGATTGCAGCCTGGATTCGAGTTCGCGGAGGGCCTGGAGGGATTCGGTTGAGGTGAGATCACCTTCGATGTAGATAATGCCGGGTTCGCCCTGGGTGGCGCCAACGTGGTAGTCGAATTTGTCCAAGCCAACAACGAAGTCTGAACTGCTGTCGAAGAAATCCTTGACGTCCAGCTGGGCCTGGAGTCGAAAGGCAAAGAGGAGGGCGACGACGGTAACTATGGCTACGATCGGAAGGACAACAAGGCGGGCCCTGGCGATCTTGACGACGAGCCACTCGGGTCTGAGGGGGAATCCGGGAGTGCCGTCGATTGGGAGGGCGGGAGGATCTGTAGCGAGGGGATTTGCGGATGCTACGGACTCTCTTCGAGCATCGAGGCGCATGAATACCAGGGGTACGAAGATTCCCATGATGATAAAGGAGGAGACCACGGCGATTCCTGCTGCGATGCCGAAGCCAATAATGGATTCAATGCCGGAGACGGTGTTGGAGAAGAAGGCCGCGCCATCGGTCAGCATGGCGAGGGTGAGGGCGCCCATGACGCCGGCGAAACCGACGCGGAGGGCGGGACGGGGGCCGAGGTTTTTGCCGCGCTCCTCCTGATATCGATGGAGGGCGTGGATGGCGAAATCGACGCCGAGGGAGATCATGGCAATGGGGACAATGAGCTCGACGACAAGCCCGGCCTTGAGTCCGACCAGGTTTGAGATGCCTTTGAGCCAGAGGATGAGCATGCCAAGGCCCAGGGAAGAAAGGAGCATGGCTCTCCAGGAGCGGAGGCTGATTCCGATTACGACCAGGACGGCGAGGACGGTGGCAATTATGAAGGGGACGGTGGTGCGGCCTTCATCCTGGGATTCCAGATTGGGGTCGATGGCGACTCCCCAGAGGCGGAAGTTTAGTTCATCGCCTCTGAGGGTATGCTGGATATTTCGACCAAAGTGCTCCTTTTGGAGGGCGGTCGCGTCGCCGCCAACGATGATTTCCTGGGGGCCGCCGCCGAGCTTGTGATTGTCTGCAATGACGAAGGTGATAATGGCCGGGGAACGCCAGCTTCGGTATTGGCCGATGGCTTCCGAGTGTTCGAAGGTGAAGGCGGCCTTCTCCGACAGATACTGGCGCAGACCGGCGGTGCGGGACTCCTCTGCCAACACGAGATGGAGGGCGATTTTCACCTGTTCGTCAGTGGCACTTTCCAGGTGGAGACCCGACTGGATAAGGACGAGTTGGACGGCGTCAACGATGGAAGAGACGCCGTCTATGGGGAGCTGGGTATCGGGGTTGTTGCCCTTGAAGAGGTAGGGTTGTTTTTCCAGGTTGGGAGGGTGGAGGTCGCCGCGTTCGTCGGCTTTACGGAGCGCTTCCTGATTTTGGTAGAGTTCCCATAGGGCGGCCTGGGACAGGACGTCGCCATCAGGTCCATCGCGGGATTCGAGGATGTAGGTGGTCACGTACAGGTCTTCGGGGAAGCGCTCGTTGGCCAGGTCGCGCAGGTCGAAGACGGGGCCGCCGGGTTCGGTGGAGGCCTGTTCATCGGGGGCAAGGGCGAACAGGGGAAACAGGAGGAGCAGGGTGGCGATTGACACAGCGAGGATGATCCAGCCGGAATTCCGCTCCAGGAAAGAGGCGAACTTTTCCGAAGGGGTCGGAGTCATTGGCGGTGGGGTGTCGTCATTACAAGGGGCGATTGGTGGTTTGAGGGTAGTGGTGGGGAATGCTGGGACATCGTTGCCTATTCAACTATATCGCAGATTTTTGCATTTCGTCTAAATCACGTCTATTCGGAATGGAGGGTGAATTTGTGGTGGGGCTTGTATTGGTAGGGTGCGCGATATTCCTGCGGATTTTCGGGGTGACGTGTTGACAATTGCAGGGCGAGGCGGCAGGTTGAATGTAGTGGGAGCGATTTTGGATTTTCAGCCATGGAGGCCGAAGGAGGAGGGTTGCTTTGATATTGCTGATGGTTGGACTGGGAGGACTAGTCGGGGCAGTTCTGCGTTATTCGGCGTCGACGTGGGTACAGGGATTGTTCGAGGGCGGGTTCCCATTCGGGACTCTCGCCGTGAACGTGGTGGGGTGCCTGGCGATTGGGCTGGTAGTGGGATACGCGGATGGGCGTCGGCCCTTGAATACGGAAGTGCAGGCGTTTCTGATGGTTGGGGTGTTGGGGGGATTCACTACATTTTCGGCGTTTGGAATAGACACGATTAACCTGCTGCGGGGTGGTGACTATTTCGGAGGTGTGATGAATGTGGCGCTGCAGCTTGGGGTGGGGTTGGCTGCCGTAGTGGTTGGGCTGCGGCTGGCTGAGTGGGGGTTCGAGAGGGTGGCGTCTGGGCAGTAGGGGGATTGGCTGCGGTTGGGATGATGGTTGGGGGAGGGAAAAGAGGGCGACCACAAGGGTCGCCCCTACGGGGGGAGGAGGGGTGACGGTTGGGGGGAGGGGAGACCCTCATCCTAACCTTCTCCCAGGACGGGAGAAGGGATTAGAAGGGAACCTGGCCTCGCCGACCCGCCGTGGGTTGTTGCCTCCGCGGGAAGAGGGGTGTGGGAGATATCAGCGGTTTTTGGTAGCGAGATTCCTCGGCTTCGGTTCGGTGCGGTTGGGATGACGGTTGGGGGGAGGGGGAAGAGGGCGACCACAAGGGTCGCCCTTACGGGGAATGGTGATGGTTGAGGAGTAGAGTGTTGGTATAGAGTGGGTTCCTGCCTACGCAGGAACAAGGAGCGGAGGGGAGGGCGACCACAAGGGTCGCCCCTACGAGGAGAGGAGGGATGGCGGTTGGGGCGGGTCTTTGGGGACCCGCCCCTCTTTCTTTGGACGTTGCGTTTTATGGGTTACTGGTAGACGGGGATGGTGTATTCGTGGTGTCGGACGGGGCCCCAGTGCTGCCAGTTTGCGGTGTAGGTGTCGATGATGCCGGGGTCGTAGGCGGAGACGGGGAAGAGGAAGGCGAGGGGGATGAGGAGGTAGTTTTCGTAGAGGAAGTCGCCAATGGCCTGTTCCCACATGAGTATATCATCGTGGCTGACGGCGGCTTTGAAGTTGAGGTAGAGCTGGTCGAGTTCTTCGAATTCCCAGGTGGGGTTGCCGCAGCCACCGGCGACGGCGCTCATGGGGTAGCAGGGGTCGTTGGGGAAGGGGTTGCCGGCGCCGTATCGGATGGTGTAGACGTGCTGACCCCAGGTGCGTTCGCGGGCGCGCTTGAGGATTTCTGCGGCCTCGACGGACTCAATGGAATTGGTGATGCCGACTTCGGTCCACATGGAGGCGAGGACCTCACCGACGTCCGGGGCTTCGGGGACACCGCCCCACTTGGCGGTGGTTACGGTGAGCTGGAAGCCGTCGGGGTAGCCGGCTTCGGCGAGGAGGCGCCTGGCTTCGTCGGGATCGTAGGGATAGGGCGCCCATTCTTCCTTGAAGTCGTAGCGGTAGGGTGGGATGCCGTAGGTGCTGGCCGGGACGGCTGCATCGCCCCAGAAGGTGTCAATGATGAGCTGGCGGTCGATGGCGAGGTTTATGGCCTTGCGAACGGTGGCGTTTCTGAGGGGGTTGTCCGGAATATAGCCAGCGGCGAGGGGTTCGGTCTGGCCCTTGCGGGAGCCTGCGAGGATCTCTTTGGGTTCGTCGTAGTAGAGGCCGCCGAAGTAGGCGAACATGAAGATGCCGGGCAGGGTGGCGATGACGGTCTCGTAGCCGCGCTCGTTGGCCTGGGCGAGAAGGGTGCGGGGGATGTCCGAGAGGTGGACTTCCGAGGTGAGGAGCATGGCGAGGCGGGTGGCGTCTTCCGGGGTGTAGAAGATCTGGAGCTCGTGGAATTCGGGGGTCTTGCGCCAGTGGTCTTTGACGCGTTCGACGAGGAGACCTTCGCCTATCTTGAGGTGGACGAACTTGAAGGGGCCGGTGCCGATGGGGTGGGCGGCGTAGGGGTCTTCGCCACCGATTTCGTCCCAGTAGGCTTTGCTAATCATGGGAACGAGGGCACCTTCGGAGATGTGGCCGAGCAGGAGGGGTTCGGGGACGTTCATGTTGTAGGTAAATGAGTAGTGGCCCTGGACATCGAAGTTGGAGTCGGCAACGCCGTAGATGTTCCAACGGCCTGGGTTGTAGGAGGTCTCACCAGCGGAGGTCCGGATGGAGTGGATGGCGTCGACGACGGTGAGTTCGGTGCCGGTCCAGGAATCGGTGGAGTGGAAGGGGATGCCCTGCTTGAAGGTGAAAGACCAGCTGGTGGCGTCGTCGGACATAGACCATTCCTCGACGACGTGGTCGTTGGTGTAGTCGCCGGAGTGGGGGTCGATGTAGACCATTTCCTCATACATGGTCTTGATGGGGCCGGAGGATGAGTGAAAGGTCTGGTGGACCATGGTGACCTGGTGACCTGGCGGGACTATGGCGACCTTGAGCCGGGGTGAGACTGGGACTTTGGCCATCATGGCGGGTTCGGTGGCGGGGGCTTCGGTGGGAGCGGCGGTGGGGGCGAAGGGGACTCTGGTGGGGGTAGAGGGCATTGCCGCGGGGGTTGCCGTCATGGCAGTTGGGGTTGTTGGCATGGCTGTCGGGGGGGCCGGCATGGCCGTTGCGGGCATCGCGGTGGGGGCGGGGGGCTGGGTTGGGGAGGGGGCGGCCGGGGCAGGGGCGGCGGTGGGAGGGGGAGTGGGGGCCGGGGTGGGGTCTTCGTCATCGCTGCCGCAGGCGAGGATGAGAAGGAGCGTGAGGAGGAGTGCTCCTATCAGGGCATATATGGGCACATTGAGAGAAGATTTGTGGTGCTTCATGGAGAAACGCCTCCTTGTACCGTCGACAAAGGGGATTGAAGTTTTCGAAAGACGGGGATTATTGGTGATGGTAGGGAATGGGGAGAGGATTGTCAAACGGCGAAGGGGAAGAATGCGAGTTCAGGGAATGAGTCTATGGAAAAGGTAAGGTATAGGAAAAAGAGTGTGGGGGATTCGTAGAGGAACTTTGGGCCGGATTGAGGCAGGGGGTTAGAGTTAGCCGGGTTCCAATTGTGCCAGCTTGCCGCCGACGCTTTCGGAGGCGAGGGATAATTTTTCCCATTCTTCCCAGAGGGACTGGGTTTCTTCTTTGAGCATGCGGTACTGCTCTCCGGAGGCGGCGAATTTGGTGGGGTCATAATTGGGGTCCGGGTTGGAGAACATGGACTCCAGCTCTTCGATGCGGGCTTCGTGGTGGGTGAGGGAATTGGTGACGCGCTCCAACCGACGGGCGAGCTGGTTTGCCTCTTTTCTGAGGGAGCGACGGAGCTGCTCCTCTGCTCCGAGTCGGCGACCCCTGCGTCGGGGGGAGGGAGACTTCCTGGAGCCGTTGGAAGGTCTGTTGTTGACCGGCTTAGCGGCGTCCCTTGTTTGCTTGCTGTAGAGATAGCCGTCGTAGTCGCCGGGGAAGATTCTGGTATCGCCGCCGTTCACTTCGATGATCTTGTTTGCGACCTGGCGCATGAGGGTCCTGTCGTGGGTGGTGAAGCAGATGGTGCCTTGATAGTCGCCGAGAGCGTCGGCGAGGACTTCCCGTGAGGCAATGTCGAGATGGTTGGTAGGCTCGTCCATGAGGAGGACGTTGCTTGGCTGAACGAGGAGTTTGGCGAGGGCGACCCTGGCTTTTTCGCCGCCGGAGAGGACAGAGATGCGTTTGAAGACATCATCGCCAGTGAAGAAGAATCCACCGAGGGTGTTGCGGAGGTTCTTTTCCGACTCTTTCGGGGCCGATTGACGGAGTTCTTCGAAGATGGTGTTTCGGGAGTTGAGAAGCTCGAGGACGTGCTGGGCGTAGTAGGTGACGATGACGTTGTGTCCGGTTTTTCTCTTGCCGTGGTCGGGGGAGATTACACCGGCGAGCATTTTGAGCAGGGTGGTTTTGCCGGCGCCGTTTGGGCCGAGGAGGGCGATTCGGTCGCCGCGTTCCAGGGTAAGGTGCAGGTCCGAGTAGACGATGTTATTGCCGTAGGCCTTGCTCACATTGGACAGGGAGACGACTTCGGAGCCGCTGCGGGGAGGTTCCGGGAATGAGTAGCGGACCTTCCGGGTGGCCCTGGGCAATTTGACGATTTCCATCTTCTCGATCTGCTTAATGCGGCTCTGAACCTGACTGGCCTTCCTTGCCTTGTAGCGGAAGCGATCGACGAAGCGCATTTGTCGCTTGATCTCGCGTTCCTGCCTTGCGGCGGCGGCCTGCTTGACCTGGAGGGACTGCTCCCGGGCGACGAGGTAGTCGTCGTAGTTGCCTCGGAGTAATACGGTTTCGTCGGGTTCTATGGCGAGGACCCTGGTGGCGACGTGGTTGAGGAAGGCGCGGTCGTGGGAGGTGACGATGACGCCGCCATTAAAGGAGGAGAGGTGCTTTTCGAACCAGAGGTTTGCATCGAGGTCCAGGTGGTTGGTTGGCTCGTCCAGAAGCAGGAGGTTCGGTTTTCTGAAGAGGATCTTTGCGAGGTTTGCGCGCATGGCCCAGCCACCGCTGAACTGGTTCATGGGCCGTGGGAAGTCTTCGGTGTTGAAGCCGAGGCCCGCGAGGATTTCCCGGGCTTCGTGCTCGCGATAACCGCCGCCCGCGGCCTCCAGCTCGGCTTCCAGGTTGCCAAGGCGGCCCAGGAGTAGTTGCTGGTGGGAAGGGTCGGATGCAGAGGAGAGGGCTTGTTGGGTGGCGGCGATTTCGTCGACGAGGGCGTTTTCTTCGGAGCTGGAGTCGAGGACCTCCTGGAGCAGGGGGGTGGAGGTCAGAGCGCCAGGGTCCTGCTTGAGGTATCCCAAGGTGACGTTGCGGCGCCTTGAGACTTCGCCGGTTTCCGGGTCCAGTTCGCCGGCAAGGATGTCCAGGAGGGTGGTTTTACCGGAGCCGTTGGGGCCAACGAGGGCGATGCGGTCTCCATCCGTGACGCCAAAGGAGAGGCCGCTGAAGAGGGGCCCGCTGGGGTAGGACTTGCTGATGTCGGAGGCGAAGAGCATATTGAGGGGATCCAGCCTCTATTCTAGCCGGAAGATGGGAAGGAAGGAACCTGTGGGGCTCGGTGGTTTTTCGGATTGGGACCTGGCGAGGAGGGACGGAGGCCGGGGGCGAGGATTGGAGGCGTTGGTGGAGACGTGATCTTCATCAAGGGAGGTCTGCAAGGGTTGGAGAGCGTTTGAGTCGACCGTTATCGGGTTTGAGGAAGATCAATGCCAGTCGTGGGAGGGGGGCATGGAGACGCCGGTGGGGATGGCGCGTAGGTCCGTGGCGATTATGTTGGTGGTGCCGTCCCAGTGGGACACCCGGCCGGCGATTTCGACGACCTGGCTGCCCAACTCCCGGCCCTTTCGGGCGAAGAGGTCCCGCCAGACGATTATCTGGACGTCGCTTGTTTCGTCTTCGATGGTTACGAAGACTGTGCCTTCCTTTCCCTTGGGGTGCTGACGAGCGACGGGCCAGCCTGCGACCCTGACGCTCTGACCGTCATCGAGTCCTTCGATTTTTGAGGCGGGGAGGACGTCGGGATGGAGGCTGGGCCTGATGAACTGCATGAGGTGTCCACCCGGGTATATGCCCATGACGCGATACTCGCCGACCATCTTCCGGTATGGGGTGAAGTCGGTCAGTTGGGGGACACTGTCTTCCATGGAGACGGGGAGGGTGGCCTGGCCGTTTCTGGGAGGGCGGGTGTAGAGGCCCGCTTCCCAGAGGGCTTCACGGCGGTTGGAGGTGATGCTGTCGAAGGCGCCGGCCATGACGAGGGAGAGGACGGCCTGGGGTTTCAGGCCCGTGCGGCGGACGAGGTCTCCGGCGGTGGCGTAGGGGCCGCGGCGTTTTCTTTCTTCCACGAGGAGTTTGGCAGATTCCTCGCCCACGTCTTTGACCATGCGCAGGCCAAGGAGGACTGAGCCTTTGTGGGGGATGCAGTTGACGTGGCTGAGATTGACGCAGGGATTCAGGAAGGGGACGCCAAAGCGGCGGGCGTCCTGCTTGAGGGTTTCCACGGGGTAGAAGCCCATGGGCTGGTTGTTGATGAGGGTGACGAAGAATTCGAGGGGGTGGTAGCGCTTGAGCCAGGCGGCCTGGTAGGCGGTGACGGCGAAGGCGTGGGAGTGGGATTCGGGGAACATGTACTCGCCGTTGACCTTGCTGAAGATTTTGAGGGCAACGTCGTGGGGGACGCCGTTGTGAAGGGCGCCTTCGAGGAATTTTTTGCGATAGGTGGCGATGAGGTGGTCGTTGTTGGAGCGGGAGAAGGCGCGGCGGACCTGGTCGGCCTCGGCGGCGGACATGCCGGACACGTCCTGGATGAGCTGGACCACCTGCTCCTGCCATACGATGATGCCGCAGCCCCGCCGGAGGGCGCGCTGCTCCAGGGGGTGGTCGTAGTCCCAGGGGATGCCGTGCCTGTAGCGTTCGACGAACTGGGAGACGGCGCTGCCCTGGACGCCGACGCCGGGGCGGATGAGGGCGACCTGGTAGGCGAGGTCGAGGAGGCAGCGGGAGCGGAGGCGCTGGGCCATCTTCAGCTGGGCGGGAGACTGGAGCAGGAAGACGCCCTTGGCCTTGCCCTCGTTGATCATATCGTAGACGTTGGGATCTTCGGGGTCTATGCGGCTGAGGTCGGGACGCTTGCCTTCGCGTTTTTCGACGAGGTCGAGGGCCTCTTCGAGCTGGTCGAGGACTGGGAGGGATAGGAGGTCTATCTTGGCGAATCCGGCATCGGCGACGCTGTCCTTGTCCCAGTCCATGATGAAGCGTCCGTCGGTGGCGCCGGCGCGCATGGGGACCATTTCCGGCATGGGGGAGCTGCTGAGGACCATGCCGCCCACATGCTGGCTCAGGCCCCTGGGGGCGTTCATGAGGTGGGGAGCGAGTTCCAGCAGGTCTTTCCAGCCGGGGGAGTTCAGCCTGTCGCTGAAGTCGGGCAGTTGGAGCATCTCTGCCCGGAGATCGTCGGCGTGGTGGGAGTGGAGTCTTTTTGAGAGGAGGGAGAGGTGTTCCTTCGGGAGTCCGAGGGCTTTGCCGAGGTCCTGGACGATGCCCTTGACCTTGTAGGTGGTGATGGCGCCGGTGAGGACGGCGTATTCCGGGCCGAAGTGGGTGTGGACGCGCTGGATGAGTTCGTCACGGAGGCCCCTGGGGAAGTCGAGGTCGATGTCGGGGAGGGTGGTCATTTCCTCTGAGATGAAGCGTTCGAGGGTGAGGTCCCACATGAGGGGGTCGACGTGGCTGATGCCGATGAGGTAACCGACGAGGAGGGCGACGGAGGAGCCGCGTCCGCGTCCCGGAGGGCGCTCCTCCACGGGGGTTTCGGGGGCGACGAGCCCGCGTTCCTGCATGATGCGCTGGGCGAGGAGGGCTATTTCGCGGTAGAGGAGGAGGAAACCGGCCAGGTTGAGGCGTCGGATGAGCCGGAACTCCTCCTGGAGGCGTTCATGGACGCGGGGTGTTACGGAGCCGTCGTAACGTCTTGCGGCGGCCTCGTAGCAGAGACGGTTGAGGTAGCTTTCGGGGGTGTATCCCTGGGGCACGGCGGGGTCGGGGAGAGTGTAGCCGAGGTCCGTGCTGAGGTTGAAGGTGCACTGTTCGGCGACGTGGAGGGTGTTGGCGATGGCTTCCGGCATGTGGTTGAAGAGTCGCTTCATACAGGCCGGGGACTTGAGGTAGAGGTGGTGGTTGGGCTTGAGGTGGGGAAGGGCCTGGTCTATGGTGACGTTGAGGCTGGCGGCGACGAGGGCATCCTGGAGTCGGGAACGTTGGGGGGAGTGGTAATGAACGTCGTTGGTGGCTACGGGGGGGACGCCGACGTCTTTTGCGATTTCGGCGAGTTTCCTGTTGCGGTCGGTGTCTCCCTGGAGGAGGTTCTGCTGGAGTTCGACATATACGGAGTCAGGGCCGAACCAGTCGGTGTAGCCGCGCAGGAGGTTGCGGGCATCGCCGAGGCGGTCTTTCGAGGCGAGGCGAGAGAGGGGGCCGTCGCGGCCTCCGGTTAGGAGAGTGACGCCCTGGGAGTGGTGGGGGAGGTAAGCGGGGTCGAGGCGGGGGTTCCTGCGGTCGGCGGCGTTGGCGAGGGTGAAGAGGCGGGAGATATTGGAGTAGCCCGCGCGCGTCCGGGCGAGGAGGGTGAGGCGGGAACCATCGGTGAGGGTGAGTTCGCCGCCGGTGATGGGGTGGACGCCGAGGGTGTTGGCAAGGCGGGCGAACTCCAGGGCGCCGCAGAGGTTGGTGTCGGTGAGGGCGAGGGCGGGATAGCCGTACTGTACGGATTGGGACAGGAGCTCGTGGACGTGGGAGGCGCCCTGTCCGAAGGAGTAGAAGCTCTTGGAGTGGAGTTCCACGTATTCGGAGATCATCCGACACCCTGCCGGTACCAGTGGTGGTCCCTGCCGTCACGGAAGAGGGTCATGGGCCGGCCGTCGCCGGGGTCGACGCGGTAGTAGGAGCGGGTGACGGGATGGGGGAGCCACCAGAGGTCGAAGGTCCAGCGGTCGTCGATGCGGGCGACGGGCCGCCAACTGCTGCCCACGCGTACGGCGGCGGGTTCGCCGTCCTGCTCCGTTCGCACATCGACGGGTTCGGGAGTCCGGAGGGGTTTGATGGCGTTTCTTCCGGAGGGGTCGACGGGGACCTGGAGGGCGCGCATCTCCGGGGCGGGATGCCAGGGGGAGACCTGGGCTATGGTGTGGAGGGCGTGGCCGCCGCGCATGAGGTGTTTGAGTTTTCTGTCCACCTCTATTAGGCGCTGACGGCGGTCGTCACGGACGTCCTTCAGGAGTTCCATCTGGGTCCCGGATTCCGGGGTGAAGTTTGACAGGGTGAGGGTCATGTCTTCGACGGGCCGGGTTGGGGGGTCCGTCTCCAACCGGCTTTTGAGGATGAAGGAGGCCTGCTGCCAGGTGGCGGCGGGTTGTTTGAACCTGATTCTTTTTTCCCAGGGGGGCCAGCCGAGGGCTGTGCAGGTAAGATCAGCAGCTCCGGCGCAGCGGCCTTTCATGTCGGGTCTGGCGTAGGCCTTTCTGAGGAGGGCGTCCATGGCCACGAGGAGGGTGTCCATAGAGGAAGTGTGGAAAGGCAGGGAGGCGTGCTCCACCAGGGATTCCTCGAGGGTCATGGGGACGAGGGGGCTGCGGTCGATGCCGTTGGAGAGGTCCCAGGCGATATTGCCTTCGGGTCCGAGCCTGTTGGCGAGGGTGTGCCTATTCATGGAGGCGACGTCGCCCATGCGGTGGAGGCCGAGGCGGTGCATCTCATCCCTGAGGCGCGGAGAGATGGGGAGCAGGTCAATACCGTGGGGGGCTAGGAAGGCTTTCGGATCGGCGGGCATTCTAGCGGCGCGGTGGGGTTTGCTTTTTGTGGCGACCATGTAGGCGGGGAACTTGCCGCGGGCGAGGCCGACCCTAGGCCGGAGGTCGAGGGGGACGGCGTTTATGAGGGCGCGGGCGAGGCGGGCATCGCCACCGTACATGTTCTCCAGCCCGCCGATGCCCACGTAGGCGGTCCCGAGCTGAGCCGGCTCTACGCGGTCGCTGACTCCCTGGAGGGAGGCGAGGACTTCATCGAACACATGCCGGTAGCGGGGTTCGTCGGCTTCGAGCACGGCAGCGTGGCTGTATAGAGAGACGGCGTGCTCCAGGGGCATGCCGATGCTGAGGTCCAGGGTTTCTGGCAGGAAGTCCGCCACGGTGGGACGGCCCTTGGAGCGGTCGACGACGATGACAGCGCGTCCCTCGAGGTGAGGGAGGCGGCGCTGCTCCACCAGGGCCCTGAGGCCGGGGATGAGTACGCAGGCCAGTCTGGCGCCTTGCATTTACAGATGTTCCGTCCTTACGTGCGATAGGGAGGGAAAGCATAAAGAACTACGGTTCCTTTGTCAATAGGTAAAAAGAATTTATGTAGGACTGTTCAGATGGGCGGGAAAGCCGGCAGGTTAGGGAAGGTCTTCGGCAGGTGCGGGTTCGCCTGGACCTGTTCCTGCTGCTCACGCTGCCGGTAGGAAGGGGACTGGTAGAGACGGCTTATATTGTGGACGCAATGCCGCTGAGGGAAAGGGGATTGGGGCGGCGGCTATGTGGACCTAATGTTTTCCGCCTTGTTGTGGAGACCGGTTGCGCCATCGGGTCTTGTGGGGTTTTCCTCTTCTATCTGAGGGGTACCGTCCGCCTCCACGCAGCGCACCTCGAATTGGTGGCCGCCCGCTTCGAAGGGCCAATCGTAGCGCCAGACGACCCAGGAAACGTTGGAGAGCGGGGTACGGAGGTCTGCTTCGCGCCAGTTTGGTTCATCGTCGACGCGGATTTCCACCCTGGAGATGCCCCTGGCGCCGGCGTAGGCGATACCGCCAATGGGGACGAGCTTTCGGTCGCCGTCTTCGATGATGGAGTCGACGGCCACGGTGTCTATGACGGAGGTGGCCCTGACGAGGGCTTCCTTGGACCAGCCGCGTTCAACCCAGTAGCCCTCCTTGTATTCGCCGATAACTTCGATGCCGGTGATCCACTTGGGCTGCTTCATGCCATAGCGATCAGGTAGCCATATGCGGAGGGGGAAGCCGTGGTCGAAGGGGATGGGTTTGCCGTCCCAGTTGTATGCGAGCATTATGCGTTCGTCTGAGTCTATGAGATTCAGATCTACGGTCTCGTAGAACCCGTCGGCGCTGGTAATGAGGAGGAAACGCGCGTCGCCCTGGGGACTGGCGTCGGCGAGGATTTCCTGGAGGCTGGCGCCGGTCCAGTAGGTGGTGCCGATGAGGGGGCCGGCGACGCGATTGGAGATGCAGCTGAGGGTAACGAATTCGCTGCGAGGTTCGTACCTGGTCATGATTTCGCCGAGGGTGAGATTCATGGGGTTATCGACGAGGCCGGAGATGGGGAGGGTCCAGGTGTCGCCCTCGATAATCGTAGGTTCCGAGCGGATGAAGATTTTGTAGTGGTCTCTGACGGCGGTGTATTCGGGGCGGGTGCCGAGGGCGGGCTTTATGGGGTCGCCCTCGTTGGGCAGTTCCACGACCAAGGGGGCCTGGGGCATGTTTTGCTTCATTGCTTCCAGTTCGGCTTCCAGGCGGTTGCGTTCGTCGATTTCGAGGAAGCGACCCAAGCCGGCGCCCACGACGGTGACGGTGGCGGTGGCGGCGCCCATCTGGATGAGGAATTGGCGTCGGCCGACGATTTTTGCGGACCGTGTTTCGGGTTGGTCGGAATAGATGTCGGATGGGGAGGGTTGGGGGAGGAGCCTGCGGGCGGTGGCGACGGCGACGACGCCCCAGGTGCAGGAGAGGGCGAGGACCCAGAGGATGATGAAGACGGGTGAGGTGGAGACCTGGGACATGGCAACCGATATGATGGCGATGGGAAGGCCGAGGATGGCGCCGACGATGAGGCCGAGAACAGGGCCGTTTTCGGTGGGGCGGCGTGTGACGATATAGTAGACGAGGATGGTTGCCACGACACCGGCGGCGCCAAAGGCGAGAATGGCCTGGATGTGTTCGGCGGTCTTGGCGGTGTCTGCGACGTCGAGGCCGACCAGGTTCAGGCTGTCAATCATGAGGTCTATGCCGAAGGTGACGATGGGCCCCGGCAGGATACGCGCGATCCAGTCGAAGACGTCGTAGGGTGCGAATGAGAGGTTGAGCCACTGGTCGGCCAGATACATCAGGGCAACAAGGGGCACGATGAGCAGGCTGCCGACGAGGGCGGCCAGGCCGATGGTGCGGTAGTTCATTGGATCCCTCCTTCCACCCGGTGGAGTTTCCTTTGGCACCGACTATTTTTGTGAGGGTTTTCGGGGTTCATTCGGCGCGGTGGTGTGATTTTGGGGAAGTATAACCGCAAAGAGGGTTTTCTGTAATCCCCGTGTGAGGTTTGCGCTTATGGGGCGCTTTGGGTAACTGCAGGCTTTGCCCTTCCTCATCAGCTGAATCACCCCCATCCCTTCGAAGGACTCAGGACAGGCTCAATCTTCCCCCATCGGGGGGGAAGAAGGAAGAGGGTCATCCTCATCCCTTCGACAAGCTAAGGACAGGCTTAATCCTCTCCCAGGATGGGATTTGGGGAAGAGGACGGCGGCGTTGTTTGTGATACGGCGGTCAGGGGGATTTGGATTGGTGTTGGAGGCGGCGGGTCCGTGGAGCCGCTCGCATTTGGGAATGCGGGTTGGGTGGGTGAGCGCGTCGTATGGCTTGGTTTACATAAGTGCGGGGAATTTGCGCGGGAGAGGTGGGATTACATGAGGGAGGACTTGTGGGTTTCGAGGAAGCGCGCCGTAGCGTCTACGGTGTGTTGAATGTCGGCGTCGTCGTGGGCACCATAGATGTAGGAGCGGGTGGGTCTGCCGGGCTGGAGGAAAATGCCGTTGTTCAGCATGTGCCTGACGTAGGCCCGGTATTTGTCCATTCCGCCGGACTCTTCGTAGCGGAGCATGTCGCGGTAGTTGGAGGGGGGTTCGTTTTCGAAGTACAGGCCCCAGGTGGAACCGTAGCCGTAGCAGACGGCGTTAATTCCGAGACGGTCTATGACTTCGTTGACGCCGTTTCGGAGGTTGTCGCCCATCTGGTAGAGGCGGTGGTAGAAGCCGGGCCGTGAGAGCATTTCGATGGTCTTGAGGGAGGCGACGGTGGAGATGGGGTTACCGTTGTAGGTGCCGGAGAGGAAGGCGGGGCCGCTTGGGGTTAGGGTGTCCATGAATTCGTTCTTGCCGCAGACGGCGGAGATGACGTACCCGTTTGCCATGGACTTGCCGTAAACGGCGATGTCGGCGTCTATGTTCCACTTTGTCTGGAGTCCGCCAAGGTCGTGCCTGAAACCGGTGATGATCTCGTCCAGGACCAGGGGGACATCGCACGACTTGCAGAGGTCCTGCAGACCTTTGAGGAAGCCGGGCTTTGGCAGGATGCCGTGTCCGTGGATGATGGGTTCGACGATGACGCAGGCGATTTCGCCCTTCTCCCGTTCGAGGCGTTCCGTGGCGGCGTCCAGGTTGTTGTAGGGGAGGACGATGGTGTTTTCCAGGATTGCGGGGAGGGTGCCGGAGGTATCGGCAACGGGGTTGGGGCTGGAGTCGGGGCCCATGAGCTCCCTGGGGGAATTTGTGCTGATGGCGAGACCGTCGGCCCAGCCGTGATAGCCGCCTTCGAATTTTACAACCTTGGGACGGTCGGTGTAGGTGCGGGCCATCCGGACGGCGTACTGCAAGGTGTCGGTGCCGGCGTTGCAGAAGGCGGTCTGCTCGGCACAGGGGATGATTTCGCGGAGCTTTCTGGTGAGTTCTACTTCGAAGGTATGGGGTTGGGCGAATTGAATGCCGTGGTTTCTGATGGTGTCAATGACGGCGTCGTCGAGTTCCGGCTCCGAGTGACCGAGGATGATTGGACCGGCGGCGGCATGATAGTCGATGTATTCGTTGCCGTCGAGGTCCCACAACCGGTTGCCGCGGGCCTTGTCTATATAGAAGAGATCACGATCCCAGCCTTTTCCATCCGGGGCTCCTCCGGGGGAAAAGGGACGAGCCTGTTCGTAGTAGGCGCGGGACTTTGAGAGGTCCAACTTCAGTTCTACGTCAATCATGTCTTGTTCCTCTTGGTGGAATAGAATTCGCTTGGGGGTATTGTGCAGGATTGAGGGCGTTGAGTGAGGTATTCGTCACGGGTTGGTATGTACGCCTACTATATCATGGAATGCGGGGCGATTTGTGGACCAGGATGAAGAGCCAGCGACGGGAGAGGAGGAGGGAAGCCGGTGATTGGAGCGGTGCCGTGGCTATCAGTCCCGCGGGTCAGGTACTGGAGCGTAGTATTGCGTTGATGGAATCAGCGTGGAGACGCGGATGAGGGGTCTATGGCGTAGACGATACCCTGCAGTGAGGCGACGTAGAGGATACCGCCGGAAGTTGTGTAGGTACGAACGCTGGAGAAGAAGCCCTTGTTGAGGCCCCACAGGACCTCTCCAGACATGGCGTCCAAGGCGAGTAGGAAACCGTCGGAGGACTCGAGGTAGAGTATGCCATCGTGTATGTCCGGGGATTCGAGAGTTCCTGACTGCTGGGTGGGATTTGCGGTCCAGAGGGCCTTGCCGGAAGCCTGGTCGATTGCGTAGAGGGCGCCGGACTGGGAAGGCAGGAATACGATTCCGAGGCCGACCACGGGGGTGGTGGCGGCCATATCGTCGAGCACGAACTCCCATTCAGTCTCACCAGTGGCGGTGTTCAGGGCGTAGAGGTGGTCGTCCGGGGCGAAGTAGAAGGTGTCGCCGTCGATGACCGGTGGGAAGCCGCGAGCGGGGTACCGGCCTGTATCGAAGGCCCAGAGGGTTTCGCCTGACTGTGGATCGAGGGCGAGGGCGGTGTTGACGGCGGTGACATAGAGGAGATCGTCAACGACGACGGGCGGCGTGTCCGTCCTGGCGCCTTGACCCAGGGAGGTCCAGACCGTTTCACCGGTGGCGGTGTCGAGGGCGTGCAATTCGCCGTCGTAGCCGACGGAGAAGAGCAGGTTGTCGCGGGTGGCGGCGCCGAAGCCGGCCTCCCAGCCCGTGTCGAAGGGGTAGTCTTCGGTAGATACCCAGATGGTGGCGCCTGTGGCGGCGTCCAGGGAGTGGATATTGCGACCACTTTCGGAGGTGGTGGGCACGTAGACTTTGTCTCCGGTGACGAGGGGTGGATACTGGAGGGCGTCGCCAGTGTTGTGCTTCCAGACGAGGTCACCGGTGCGAGCGTCGAGGGCGTATAGGTGGTTGTCGTTGGAGCCGACGTAGACGATGCCGTTGGCAACCGTGGCGGCAGTACGGACGCTGTCGCCGGTTTCGAAAGTCCAAAGGCTCTGGCCGGTGGCGGCGTCCAGGGCGTGCAGGTTGTTGTCGTCTGCGCCGACGAAGAGGACGCCGTCCGAAATTGCCGGGGCGTTGAGGAGGAGGGTGGGCGCTCCTATTGTTGGATCGAAGAGCTTTTGCTGCCAGAGGAAGGCGTCAGGATTCGGGGTGGGGTGAGGGCCCGGGGGCTGCGGCGAGGGTCCGGCCGAGTCCGGGGCGCAGGCCAGGATGCCGGAGATCAGTTCCATAGTCTGCTGATTCGGCTCGAGAGTGGCAGAGGGGTTTGCCAGGATGGTGGCGAAGACTCCGCCAACGTCGGAGACGGCAAGGAGGTCCTGTACGCATTTCCTGGATTCGGGGGTTATCTCTCCCTGGCCGGCGGGGCCGAGGAGGACCTGATTCACCATGAGCGAAAAGAGCATGATGCCGGGGAGGGCGAGGGCCCTTTCGTCGTCGAGGCAGCGATTCAGGGCGGGGGCCCATTGGGGTTCGTCGGGGGCGATTGGTTGGGAAGCGACCTGGGCAAATTGATCCTGGCCGAGCTCTGAATTGAGGCAGTTCTGTTCCGATGTGGAGAGTTGGTCGAAGAGGTCTGCCCAGAGGACCATCGACGTTTCGGGAGCGGGGGTGGGTGGCGGGGCTACGGGGGTTGGGGAGGGTGTGGGGGTGGAAGTCGGACTCTGTGCAGGAGCGGTGGCGGTGGTGGGTGGTGGGGTTGGAGCCGAGGTCGGGGTGGTGGCTGAGGGCGGAGTGGGAGCCGGGGTCGAGGTGGCGGTTGAGGGCGTGGTGGGAGTCACCGGAGCAGTGGTTGTTTGAGGGAGTGTGGACGGTGTTGCCGGCTGAGGGGTTGGGGTGGGATCGTCGCCGCCACATGCCGTCAGCAGGGCGACCAGGAGCAGCAAGGGAATGAGGGCTGGTAGGAGGATGAGTCTTGAAGGTGTGTGTTTTGCGGGTGCGGTTCTGATTTTGAATTGCTCCGATGCTTGTGCTGTCCGGAATTGTACTTTCTGGGTGGGCTGTGGGGATATGGGTATGTTTGCGTGATTGGGCGCGGTTGCTCAGGGGGCAAGGGAGTGCTGCTCCGTTCTGCCTGTTGTCAGGATGAAGCCTACAGCGAGGAGCCAGATCATGAAGGCGACGCCGACGATTGGATGCATGATTGTTGCGGCGTCGATCCAGATGAACTGCATGACGAGGCCGAACAGGGCTGAGGCGGGGGCGAATTTTCGCAGGGGGCCGCCGACTTTCCAGTGGTCGCGGGCGGCGATGAGGAGGGCGAGCCCGGCGACGGCGAAGCCGATCTTGCCGGTAAGCCACCGGAGCATGTCGAAGGTCTCGATGAATGCCGAAACGGAGACGTTGTCGGCGGTGGAGGCTGACATGGCCAGGACAATGGCGCAGGCGCCGGAAAAGACGGTTACGGCGCCGGAGAGGCCGAGCAGGTAGGGGACGAGGGGCGATGTGGAGCCGCCGCGGACCATCCAGGTTCTGAGCAGGAACAGGCCGGCGACAAGGAGGGTGATTCCAGAGGCGATGCGGGCTATTGCGCTGGTTGAGTACATGGCCCTGTTTTCAGCGATGGTGCGGAGGGACTCGAGCAGGGTCGGCTGATCGGCGTCGGCGGAAACCCGCGCGAAGACCATCACGACCGAAACCAGGGCAGTGAGGATGAGAAACAGGCCGGCCCTACGGGCGAAGACGTCCGGGGGGGCGGCGGGCCGGGGGGAGGGGGGAGTTTTGAGTTCCTGGGGGATGTTCATGAACTTGTCCTTTTCGATGGGCTATGTGGAGGATTCCAAGATTGGAGATTTTCGGTTTGTGGCAGGGCTGACGGCGTCGAGGTGCGTGGGTAGGTCGATTGACGGGGTGAGGGGTTGGCTGTTGTTGGTTTGAAGAGCAATTGATGGAGTCTGAATGATTGGTTTTGTGCGGGGGACTTAAACGTCCAGGATAATAAGCGCCGGTGCGAGGGTCCTGGGAGGTTGGGTGGTCATTCGTTTCGTGCCCGACGTCGGGGTTTGTGACGGGGTATTTTACCAAGTTCGTTTTGGGGTCACCAGAACCCGGCAATCGGATGGGCAGGTTTCTTTTGTCCAATGCAGGTTGCGGGGATCGATGAGATGGCTGGCGGGGAGGAGAGTCCACAGAACGAAGAAGGTCAGTAACGGGGCACGGGCTGTAGTGACTGGTCTGTATGGGCTGGTTGTATGCACCGTTGGATCAGGCTCGATGTGAGGCTTGGTCCTAAGTTGCGGTTGTTGAATGAAACGCCGCGGGAAACGGCTGGGCCCATTCCGAACAGTCCCTTGAATTTTTCAAAGCAGAGAGATTCCCTACTTGTGAGATAGAAATGCAAAGATTCAAGCACAGCGGTAGGGAGCATTCCGGGTGCGGATGTGGCTGGATTTCGAAGACCTCCGTCCGGTCGATTACTACTTGAAGTGACGTTCACTGCGACCTTTTTGTGTCATCAGCACCGGGTTCAGAGGGGAGTTATGTGCAGGTCCATTTCCATCTCAGATGGAAGTCGTAAGAACTTTGGCGAAAATGGGTCTGGTGCAGGATAAGAAAGAGTGAGTAGAATATTGTTGGGCAAGCTCCCTTTGATGGGTACGGTTACAAGAATTAAGAGGAACGAAAATATTCCAGCGAGGAACGACT
>CAYQLZ010000012.1:30374-59300 GCA_964418665.1 uncultured Dehalococcoidia bacterium
TCGTACAATGGGGGACATGTCCATTTTCAGACGAATGAAGATTGTCACCGGGCCAGAGTTCATGTGGTCTAAGGCGCCGGTTTCGAGATTTCATGCTTCACGAAAAGTTGAGCCGGAACAGTGGTAAATTCATCTTGAGCGATAGATGATAGAGTATAGTCATCCCAAAGCCACAGGCGTGGATGCGATCGATGCATGGCGCAACCGGATTCGCGGACTCGTCCGGCAGTCTGTCTGAAAGCTCATGAGAAAAGCGTCGGCCCAATGGTCACGAAACCCTGAAGTCCGTCTGACAACCTGCATCCGATTGGGGATTTTCGGGCGGGCGAATAGGAGGCGTCGGGTAGGCGCATGTCTCGAATGCGATCCTGATTCGAACCGTACGAGACCTCCTCGACGGCGAATTAGACACACAAGCAGCATACGGAGTTTCTAAATGAACCGACTTCTCAACCTGATAAGCCGGGTGATCACGGCCAAGCCTTATGTCACGATCGGTTTACTAGTCCTTATCACCATCGTGCTGGGCGCAGGCGCTACTCTGCGGGCTGAGATTGACGAGACGGATGGTTACTTTCCCCCCGACAATCCCGTAATCAACGCGCTGTCCGAGATTGACGAATTATTTGGAGAAACGGGCGAGATCATCGTAATCACACTGCTTTTCCGTGGAGAAGCCCTGACACCTGAGGGGCTGTCGCAGATGTCCAATCTGATCGAGGAGATTGCAAGGGATCCTGAAGTGGCGGCCCTGTTCGCGCAGATCGATCCGATAATCGCGCCTTCATCGATCATCCAGGCCGCGCTAGGAGTGGATGGTTTCGAGTCGGTCACGCAGGCAGAGATAGACGCCGTGCAGAATGCTCCAAAGATTCAGGGCGCTCTCGCAGCGATGAATGGAATCGACGCTGACGGCACGCCGGTAGCGATTGCCATGATCAGGCTTCAAGACCCAGATGCCGAGCGGCTGGAGGATGCGGAAATCAGGGTCTACGACATAGCGGTTGGCAGTGAGGGCCAATTGAGCGTGAGCAGCGTGTCGCCGGCGGTGATCGAAGATGAGTATCAGAGGGCGTACAGGGATGACACTGCGCCACTGATCGGGATAGCCTTCGTTCTGATTGCAGTGTTGATATACCTCTTCCTGCGGTCGCCCTCCGACCTGGCGCTATCGCTTGCAGGACTGTTGATGTCCATTGTGTGGGTCGTAGGCGCGGAGGGTTGGTTGGGGCCCAACGGGCTTGGTCTGCTGGGTCGGCCGAGCGGGGTATCAGTAATCATCCCCATACTCATCATCAGCCTCACAGTGGACTATGCAATTCAGGTGGCATTGCACTACCGCGAGGCGAGAACGGGCAACACATCGGTGTTGGGGGCCTCTCGAAGCGGACTGCGAATCGTGACAATTCCCCTTGCGCTGGCAGCATTTACGACCATCGGGAGTTTTTTGGTGGGAGTGCTTTCTCCCATTCCCGCAATCCAGGACTTCGGTATAGTGGCGGGATTGGGAGTGGGGTTAAGTGTGATTGTAATGTTGACGCTCCTGCCAGCGGGCCGGCTCATTTTGGACCGGCGCCGAGAGTCACGCAACAGTCTCGCACCGCCCCGGCCCATCTCACAGGCGTTACCCGGCATTAATCGGGTCGCGGAACTGGTGGGAGGAAGCGTAATTCGCAATCCTATGCCCTATCTCGTTGGGATACTAGTGCTGTCAATCGTAATGGGGATTGCCTCGACGCGGATTGAGTCAAGGTTCAGCATATTAGACCTGCTGCCCAGTGGCGAAAGCGTGGCTAAAGACTGGACAACACTGGATGCCGCGTTCGGCGGTTCGTCGGAAATGGCGAATTTGATACTGCATGCAGAGGTCACGAAGACCCAAACCTTGGTAAACATGCACGATTTGACGGATGCCTTCAATGACGAGGAGCAACGACCGCAGGCTGCGGCAGGGCCAATTCAGTCTTCCTTTGAGCTCCTGGCGCAGGACTGGACAGATGAGACCAGGGAGTCTGGGGGCAAGTATGATTCGGAACTCGCGGCGCTGTTCGAAGAGGCCACGGCCGGGGTGGAATTCGATGCGGAGCTAATGCAGGAATTTGTGGATAAGCTTGAGGCGAGGGAACCAGGTCTTGCTCCTCTGATGGTGAACAATCCTCAAGGTACTGATGCGTTTCTGCTACAGTTTCCAGTCTTCACGAACGACCCGGAGCAAACGGAGGTCCTGCAAGAAGAGATTGAGAGTATCTGGTTTGGCGAAGATGACGACATCACGGTGACGTCTGGCAGCGTGGTTTCAGTGACGGTGACGGAGGAAATGACAAGCCGTCAAACTGAGGCGATCGTGGCAACGATAATCGCGGCGCTCGGCATCCTGTTTGTGTTCTTCTGGGCAACACTTCGACAGCCGGTCCTAGCCCTCATTGCGGTCGGTCCGATCGTGCTGGTCCTGCTCTGGATACTGGGCACTTTGGCGCTGCTGGGAATTCCTTACACCATTGTGACTGCAACCATAACGGCGCTCTCAATCGGAATAGGCGTGGACTACACCATTCATATCATCCACAGATACAGGGAGGAGTACCGCCACATCCGGAACCCCGAGAGGGCGGCGATCCGCACCCTAAGGACAACTGGGTCGGCCCTATTGGGTTCTGCGTTGACTACAGCCAGCGGCGTGGGTGTGTTGATGCTATCGTCGGTTCCCGCGCTGCAGCAATTCGGGTTTACAGTGGTGATTACGATTGTATATTCGCTGATTCTATCGGTGCTGCTAGTCCCACCTGCCATGATGATCTGGGGCGCGTACCAGAATATGCGGCTGCGTTCGAGGGTGGAGAGTTGGTCGAATGAACTAGACGAAGAGATAGAGGCGGTATTTCTCCGGCACGAGGAACAGCAGGAGGGAGTATCACAGTCCTAACGGGTTGGGTTGATGGCGGGTTTGTGGGCATGGAGCAGACCTACGTGAGCCAAGGTTGATGGCGGCGTAGTCCTTTTTGCGAAAACAGGCCGCGATGCTCTCCTGTGTCCCATCTAAACAGGGATGATATACTTTCACAGATTCTCCAGCTCTGTTGCGAATATGGGGAAATGACTCGAAAAAAGGACTCAAGCTCCACCACAATCAGCCACCAATCGCTCTCCCTGCCGGAGGAGCTACTCCTTATGCTCCTCAACGAGCAAAGTGGCTATTTCCACCAGGTGCCGGGCTGGACCCTCAATTGCACCTTCATAGGCGCTGTTTTGGCAGAGTGTTCACTGCGGCAACGCATTGACACCGACCTGGAATCCCTGTTCGTGATCGACAGTACTCCAACCGGAATCCCCATTCTGGATCCTATCCTTGCGGAAATAGCGGACGACCCGGAGCTGCGCAGCACGCAGTATTGGATAGAGAAGCTCGCCCCGTGGGCGGAAACAATTATTGACCAATTGCTCAGCGATCTGGTGGTACTAGAGTTTCTGGAAATCCATGAGGGCGATTTCTGGACCCTGGGACGATCTGCCCGGCAAACGAATTTGGGAGCAAATGACGGCGCGGGGGGAGCTTTCGTCAAGACACGAATCCAAATGCTCATGCACTCCGATGAGATTCCCGACCCGCGCGATGTAATCACCATCGCTCTCCTAAACGCCTGTAACGTAATGCACCATATAGCGCCTCTGGACGAGGAAGCCAGGGAGCGAATAGAGTCGATCTGCAGGATGGAAGCAATCGGCCGAGCTCTGGCCGAAGCGGTGAGCAGCACAATTGCCCACCCGCCGTTGAAAATGCTGCCCACAAAGAAGATACCGCGGCTTTCGCTGCGCAAGCTGCTGTTCAATCGGCATGTGAGAACCGGCAACATTCCCGCCCTCTTTGCCGACCTTGCGAACCATTATGGCCCAGTGTTTGAGCTTCGCCCTCCGTTATCCAAGAAGTCTTACATTATCCTCGCTGGCCCCGAAGTAAATCAGTGGGTCCAGAAGAAAGGCCGCTTATTTCTGCGGTCCAGAGAGTATCTGGCCAGCGTTGAGGCGGCCCATGGCACCTCCCGCACCATACATTCCATGGACGGGGCGGACCACTTTCATTTTCGCAAGGCCCTGCAGCGGTCGCACTCTCCCGAGACCTTTGTCAACCGCCTCGATGAGGTCTATCGGGTCGCGCGGGAGCAGATGTCTGCGTGGAAAGAAGGGGACGTTTTACAGGCGGGGCCGGCGTTTCGGCGTTATATGAATGCGCAGATGTCTCCGCTCCTGATAGGCCATGACACCATGGACGTGTTTGAGGACATTCTTGTTTTCAACAAGCTCTTGCTCATCACTCACCTCACGGGGCTTTTACCTAAATTCCTGTTGAAGATGCCGGGGATGAGGCACCGCGGCAAACTCATGACTGAATTGGCCGAACGCATCAAGGCGAGCCATACCCCAGCCCAGCGTGTCGGACAGCCTTCGGATGTAATCGACGGCTATCTCTCGGTACATGCCAACGAGGAACATTTTCTCCCCGAGACCGATCTGGGCTTCCCACTGGACACGTTGCTGCTGACCGGCATGTACCTTGGTGATCTGACCGGCTTTACCTTCTTCCACCTGGCGTCGAACCCGGAGGTCTACAAGCGTGTACAAGCGGAGGCCGACGCTCTCTTTGCTAATGGCGACCCCACCGGAGAAGACTTGAGTCCCCCCCGAATCGATGTCACGCATCGGGTACTGATGGAGGCGCACCGACTCACGCCCAATGTCAGCCTGTCGGTGCGCAACGTAATGAACTCGTGCATTGTCGAAGGATATCAATTGCCCCTGCGCGCGCAGGTGATCATTGCGCAAACTGCCACCCATTACATGGAGGACGTGTTTCCAGACCCCTTCACGTTCGACATCGACCGATACCGGCCTCCGCGCAACGAGCACCACAGCCCGGGATATGCGCCCTTTGGCTTAGGAACGCACAGATGCCTGGGAAGCAACTGGGCGGAGATGCAGATCTGCCTCAACGTGCTGCTGCTGGCGCACTACTTCACGTTTGAACTGTCGGAACCCGGAGCCGAGCTGCGCATAGCCCCCCTTCCCACGCAATCTCTCAGCAAGAAGATCAAGCTAGTCATAAAAGAGAAGCGTCACGAAATTCCGGTTTGAGTCAAACCAGGGGGCGACACGGTATTCACTTTTTCTGAACAGGCAGATTTATGGGGTTCCGCTCTACGTAAACAATCCCTGTTGTTGACATAAAAGGTTGGGCGCTTGGCCTAGCTTGCGAGGCGGCGTTGCGCGTAGAGACCGAGGGCGTGCATGGGAAAATACTGGCGATATAGAGTGTAGTCCAAGAGGGCCGTGCGAAAGAATATTCCCGCCATGTCCTGCTTGGGCCACGTACCGTCCTCCTTTTGCGTGCGCATGAGGAACCGGGCGCCCCGCGCAATCGCTGTCGAGTCGGTATCCCCCGCCTCGAGCAGGGCAATCATTGCCCACGCAGTCTGGATGACCTGACTCTTATGATGCGCGACGTATTTGCCGGCATGGCAACCCCGGTAATGCTCACCCCATCCGCCGTCTTCGCGCTGTCGGTCCAGGAGCCATTGGCAGGCCGAGCGCAGGGCCGGATCGTCAGGCTGAGCGCCCGCTGCAAGCAAACCCCTGATCCCAAAGAATGTGCCATAGATGAACTGAACACCCCATGCGCCGCGCCATGATCCGTTTTTCTCCTGGGTTCGGCGCAGCCATGACTCAGCCCGGGACATGGCCTTGGTTTCCGCTTGGCCAATGATCTGGGGGAAGCGCTCGTGGCAAGCCGCCAGAGCGGCAAGGCAAGAGGCAGTGCACTCAACATAGGAGTGTTCCGTCATAGAATCGCCAAACATCTCGGCGGGATTAAGCCACTCGAGGCCAATCAGGGTGCGCTGCGACTCGTAGGTGGCAAAACCGCCATCGCGATTCTGACCTCCAAGCATGAACCGGACCGCATCACTGAGAGCCGTCACGTCGGCTGCATCACCGTCAGTTGAGAGAAGCCCAAGGATGGCCTCAGCGGTGCAGTCGGTCACAGGCCAACCGTGCCATCCCGAGGCAAAACACCAGCCACCGTGGGGGTCGTCCCGAAATGCCTTAGCATAGCCTTCGAAACTGACGCGGATTTGCTGGCTGCGCAGGTATTGGGCCCCACTTTGGAGCGCATCGCGAACCCCGTTGATCTCAGGCACCGTCGACAATGCTTGCAGGGCGAAGGCTGTATCCCAAGAGGCGCTTCTGGCGCCTGAGACTCGCAACCCTTCTTTGTCGTCTTCCCAGATCCAGCGATCCAGCTGCTCGAGGGCGCGGAGTCCGTGGGCGTCTTGGGGGTCACGCAGCCAGAGTGCGAGGATGTTCAGGATGCCGCTGACCGGCGATATGTTTGTATAGCTAGTGGTCTGAAGCTCCCATTTGATGTTGCGGACCATCGAATCCAGGCAACGGGAGCGCAGACGGGTGCTGTGGAACCGATCGAAGAGCCGTGCGAAGCCAAATGCGACGCGAAGCCAGACGATTGGCCTGGCAAACAGGTCAGCGTCGCGCAGGTGATTGCGACTGGCGGGGAAATCGGCGTTGGCGAATCCGTGGGGGTACAGCTCATCCCTTATGGAGTCGATTCGGGGTGTAACGGGAACCTGGAACTTGTGGGCGTAGACTGCTGCCATACCCATGTAGATCAGTCGGGTATGACAATACCAATTCGAAGGATGCAAGGGCATCCAACGTGGCAAGGCCCAGACCTCGGGAAGAATGGCATTGACGCCGCGCCAGTCGTAGAGATTGAGGAGAGCCAGCCAGAATTTACCCCAGGTAGGAATGCCGAGGACTCCCTCATTCTGCACGAATCGGCGCGCCGGCGATATCAGAGGATCGTCGCGCTTGACTCCGAGCAATCTGGCCGCGACGTAGACCAACGTTGTGACGAAGAGACTGGGTGGTTCGTGGGTGTGAAGGCTCCATAAGCCACCTTGCAGGCGGGACCGCTGGAAGTACCGCAAGACTCGACGGCGTCGTTTGGGGCTGAGCGGACGATCGAGAATGTGGTGCAGTAGAACGTACTGCGCGGAGAGCATGGGGCACCAGACCACCTCGCCTTCAAAACTGCCATCCTCATTCTGGAGGCGCAACAGACCTTCAGTTGCCATCCTCAAGGCGGAATGAGTGTCAGGGTGCACGAACTGCTCCTAATCAGGCGAATGGTCCGGGTGGTTCCGGTGTGGCGCTGAAGTTAGAAAGGCGCGGCCCAAATTATCGTAAAATCGCTGGTTTTGAACTTCGCCTTTGGCTCTTGATTTTCGCAATTGCAAAACGGCTCTAATGAACCATCCAACTCGAGAAAAGAGACGACGGATAGTGCTGCATGCCCGAAACCACTTACGGGGGTTCAAGGATAGGGGGATGGTTCTTGCAACGGCCATGGAAACCACCGCGGCACCCATGAAACCCAGACTGGTCTGTGATGTATCTTCGCAAGCAAGCATGCGCACGCTCCGGTGGGTGCCCGCACCACCCTTCCTCCAAATCCGATAGGCTGCGTGCCTGAGTGCCAGGGCCTCCTGGCGATGATCGGCAAATATCTCGTACATTCCCATGGCAAGCATTTCGGGGGCGCGAGTTTCCCGGAAGCGTCTGTCGACGAAGTCGCTGAAGTTCTCGCTCTCGGCCAGCGCAATGGCATCTCCGAAACCCAGGGTTAGGCCCACCGCGGTCATGGGATGGTAATGCCCGGCCGCATCGCCGATGACCGCGAAACGGGGGCTACCGTAGGAGATGCGCGGCCTAATAGTGTTTCCAGCGAATCTTATGTGCCGCTTATCCAACGCTTCTACGAAGGAGGGTCTGAGATCTGCCGGGAGTATGGGAGCATAGGACTTCAACAGCAGAGCAACAGCGTCTTGACTTGAGAATTCATGTGGAATATCCACAATGGCACAAACACTGGCTTTGCCCAATCCATACATGAATATGGGTCGAGGGCCACCACAGATGAGGTGTCCGTAGTCCTCCAAGGGCAACTCGGCACCGGTCATCCTGACTCCCACCATGCGGGAAACGACCGTAGGCTTTGTTGTAAGGCCCAATAATCGCAGCACGACGGACCCCCGCCCATCTGCGCCGACAATTCGATCGGCGATCACAGATTTCGCGACACCGTTCTCGGTGTAAGTGACACTGCCGTCATGCTTTGGGTGTGCGCGATTCCATATGAAGTCGACGTTTGGCTCGTTTTTCACAGCTTCCTGCAAACTCAAGACGAGGGTTTCGTGGGGGCATACCATTCCATGGGACCCTTCCGGGTAAGTCAGAGGTATCGGCTGAGAGCCGTCTTCCGGGAACACCACGAATCCCTTGGTGCTGTGGGCCTGGGCATTGAATCGGATCCCATTCTCTTGAAGAATACGCGAGGCAGGTGGGTGCAGCCACTCGCCCTTCAGTCCATACTGCCCATGGGAGGCATTTGCTTCGAACAAGGCCACTCGGGCTCCCCTACGCGCATGGGCGAGCGCACAGAGGCTGCCCACCGGGCCGGCGCCAATTATGGCTACATCATGGTGTCGAAGATCGGGGCTGTTCAACGGAACTTTCTTTTCTTTGATTGGACGGCGGATGTGGAACAAACAAGGCACCTAGGGCCCAGGCGCCCTTCTGCGCAAGCTCGCGATTAAACCGATTGGGCAGTGCGATCCAAGCAGTCTTTGAGACTTTCTACTGCCCAGCGCTACGCGTGGCAGATGATGATGGAGTTGGTTCCTGCGCGGCTGAATCGAGAGCGAATACCGAGAGGCTGTGCGAGTATGTCGCACATATGATGAGTTTGCCCATTACGTGAATTATACTAGTGGGCAGACGCGAATAGCGCAAGCTTGCTCACTGATGGGCTGTTTGGTTGGGAGTTCGTGACTATTGTTGGACCCATGTCGGTTGTTAAACAGTCGGAGCAAATGAACCGAGTATCAGGGGTAAGCCATGCCGGACTCTGACTGCCCAGCGCCTTGCCCGAATGGCCAAGGGTGCGGTCTAATGACATGGCGAGAAATACTGCGATTTAGTCAAGGCACGGAAAATCCAGGTCCGGCTGTAATTTCGATTCGAAGAAACAGGTTGGTATAGTGAGTTGAGTGGACACGGTTATTGTCATAACATTGCGGAACGAGTTGTGCAGAGATATACGAAACTGGAGAGATTTTGAAGAGTATCCCGACTATCTACGGTCCCGTCTACCTTCTGATTAAGCTGGGCGCGATGGTCTTCATTCTCAGTTTTGTCTGGGGCATCCAAGCAATCATGGCAGATTCCCACGCCGAGTCTTGCAACGACGGTATTGCGCTGCAGGACTTTCCAGACAATCCGTTCCTAGCTGAAGACTGCGATATTTTGCTGTCCATCAGAGACGAACTTTCCGGTGACGGGCTGGGCCTTGCATAGAGCGCCGACAGACCATTGTCGGAGTGGGAAGGAGTTTCTATAGGTGGGTCTCCTGCACGTGTAATCAGGTTGCAAATGCAAGTGAACAACGTAGATGAAGACTTGGTGAGCGGAGTAATTCCATCTGAGTTGGGAAACCTGACAAAGCTTCTAGTGCTTGATCTAACATACAATGGGCTGACCGGTACGATTCCGCCGGAATTGGGACGGCTTGGGGCACTCGTCGAACTGAGATTAGCAGGAAACAAGTTGACTGGAGAGATCCCAGGGGAATTGACCAAGCTTGGCAGTCTCAGAGAACTTCACCTGAGTGGCAACCAGCTCTCCGGCAGGATCCCAGCCGGACTGGGAAGCATAAACGGGCTGGTTTGGATAGGATTAACTGGCAATCATCTGACCGGGGGAATCCCGAAGGACCTGGGAAACCTGGAGAGTCTACGGGCATTGCAATTGGGCTACAACGAACTGACCGGAGAAATTCCGGTTGAATTAGCCAACATACCCACGCTTGAGTATTTGAGCCTGAACGAAAACGAGCTAACTGGTGAAATTCCACCGGATTTGGGGAATCTGGAGAATCTTAAGCTGCTGCAATTGAGCAATAACCTGCTTTCGGGACAGATTCCGGCTACCTTGAGCCGTCTCTCAAGTCTGGAGACTTTGTATTTGGATGGTAATGAGCTTTCCGGTCAGATCCCCCCAGAATTAGGAATGCTGCCAGAGCTTGTATTGCTAGAACTGGCCTCAAATGATCTTGGGGGGAGGATTCCTCCCGAACTCGGCAACATACCAAAGCTCAAGTATCTAAAGCTATCTGAAAACCAGCTTACCGGGGAGATTCCGACCGAGCTGGGAATGCTCAGCTTTTTGCAAACCCTTGACCTAGATGATAACCAGTTGACCGGAGAGATTCCTGAGGAATTCGGGAACCTGTCGAATCTGTTCTCGCTGGGACTGCGAAACAATCAAATTGAAGGAGAGATCCCCCAGTTTTTCGGCGCCCTTCCCGGGCTGTGGGGCCTTTTCCTGAGCAGAAACCAGCTGACCGGCGGGATCCCATCCAGCCTGGCCCAGCTTTCCAATCTGATATATCTGGAACTCAACCACAACCGCCTGTCCGGTGAGATACCGCCGGCCTTAGAGGACTTATCCAGCCTTCTAGGTTTCCTAGTGCATGACAATGATCTGACCGGCTGCGTACCGCCAAAGCTGGGTCGAATCTATCCTGGCGATTTTTCAGGTACGGATCTGCGCTTTTGTTTTGCTAGGGACGATGACCAGTCTTTGGTCCCAATTCCAAAGTTGACTGTGAACGAGGGTGGTCCACTCACCATAGAAGAGGGGATATTGCTCGCCAATGACGAGCAGACTGGGGACTTTCCTCTCAGAATCACAGACGTCGCGGGTGGTGTGAACGGGACTGTTTCGCGAAGTGGAAACATGATTATTTTCCAGCATAACGGTTCAGAAACAACCACCGGCAGCTTCTCTTACGTCGCCAGCGACACCTTCAATGGCGCCATAGCAAAGGTCAGGATTACGGTCTTGCCTGTGAACGATCCTCCAACCGCGGGCCAGGACAATTTCGAGGTGGTGGAGGGAGGCAGCGTTCTCATTGAGGTCAATGACCTACTAGATAACGATACTGATGCCGAAGGCGACCCAATTCAATTGACGGGAGCGGGCGAGGCGACCAATGGCAGGGTGTCCCTGGACGGGAGTACCATCACTTACAGGCATGACGGTTCGGAGTACAGTCTTGCCGAGTTCACCTACAAAATCAGCGACGGTATGGATTCCAACACGGGATCGGTCAGGATTAAGGTTTTACCGGTAAACGATCCGCCCGAAGTTCTTGGTGAAACAGCCTCAATGGATGGTGGGGAATCGCTTTTGTTTGAGGCGTCCTCGTTGTTGGCCAACGACACGGACGCCGAAAATGACCTTCTTAGGATTAGCGCCGTTGGAGGTGCGGTGAACGGCACTGTTTCACTGGAAGGCACAAACATCACGTATCGGCACGACGGCTCCAAGACCACCGAGGGGGGCTTCTCCTACACCGTTTTTGACGGTGCTGCGAGGGTGGATGGAATAGTGAAGATCGAAGTCACACCCATCAACCATCCTCCACGGGCCGTTGGTGACACTGCCACGGTGGAGGAGGGGGGCAGGCTTTTGATTCAACCGGACGCGCTCCTAGCCAACGACAGCGACGAGGATGACGATAGGCTGAGCTTTGAGAGCGTCTCGGCTCCGGTCAACGGCTCGGTAGTCTTTGACGGAACAACAATTGTCTATGAACATGATGGATCCGAGACGACGGTTGGTGGTTTTACCTATGTCATAAGCGATATTGAGTTGATTGACGAGGCTAAGGTAAGGATCGATGTTTCGCCGATCAATGACCCACCAAAGGCGAATGCTGACCGCATTCAGATACTGGAGGGCGGTTCTGCTTCTCTTAATGCCTCAGAGCTTCTGGGGAATGACACCGACGTTGACAGCCAGGAAATCAGAGTTACGTCAGTTGGTGGCGCTGATTACGGAGTGGTTTCCATGGACGGCGCAATCATCACCTTTGAACACGACGGATCGGAGACTGCCGAAGCCCGGTTCGAATACATTCTAAGCGACGGCAGCGCTGAGGCTAAGGGCGAAGTGGAGGTGGAAGTTTCTCCTGTAGATGATCCGCCGCTGGCAGTCTCAGACCGGCTGACGGTTGAGGAGGGAGGAACGGTGATCGTGGCGTCTTCGACGCTTGTCGCCAACGACTCCGACCCGGATAGTGAAGTTCTACGATTGACGAATGTTGGCAACGGTAAGGGTGGAATTGTTCGACAAGAAGATACCAGCGTGATCTTTGACCACGACGGTTCAGAGGGTCCCACGGCAGCTTACACCTATACGATAAGCGACGGCACGTCGGAGATCATCGGAAACGTACTAATCGAAGTGCGACCTGTGAATGATCCGCCAGTTACCATGCCTGACAGATTCGAGGTTGAGAGAAGTGGGGGAATCTTGGTAGGGGTTTCGGAATTACTGGCGAACGATGCTGACGCGGAGGGAGACGTGCTCAGGGTTACGGCGGTTGGAAGTGGGGTGAATGGCAGCGTCCAACTGCACGGTTCAATTGTTGCTTATGAGCATGACGGGTCGGAGTCGGAGCTGGGAGGGTTTGGATACTCCGTGACAGATGGGAAAGTCGAATCGGCAGGCACGGTGACAATTGTCGTGACATCTCCCAAAGGCAATTCTATGTTGCAGATAATTGGACTCTCGATAGGCGTCATATTGCTGGTGTTAGCACTTGCGGTTCTGGTGGCGCTTCGTATGCGCCGGTCCGGGGCAGTCCAGGAGTGAAGATTGCGGGTTCTCGAGGGCTACTCCGAGTGATAGACGCTGAATGATTGCGTGAAGTCTCGCACTTTTGTATTGGCGGTTTTCCTGGCTGTCGGATATGCGGCGATCATATCTTGAGGTGGCGAGAAACCCTCAGTGGTGGAAGCTTCGCCCATGGCCACTAGCATGGTTGTCGGAATTACGGATCCCGCGCCCGCACAACTGCATTCCGTGCCCTTGACGGCGCCCGACCGAACTCCTATTTCCAAATCCGCGCCAACGTCCTCAGCTTCATTCACTCGCAACCCAACACCGTCGCCGACCCCAACACCGGCCATTTTCGCCCTGGACCTAAGGTGGCATCAGCAAGGTCTGTGCAAGTATTGAAAACCATCAATGCGCAAATGAAAGGCCATTTGGTTCATTCAACACTGCGGGTAATAGACCGCACGATTACCGGGTATTCTATGGTTGCCATTGAAAAAGGACCCACAAACACCTTGGCCCCTTCTCAGACGGAGGCCTTTCTTCTGAAGATGGCTACGACGACAAATATCCCACTTGCGACGAGGGTCATGCCGGGACCGGCCGGGAGGTTGAAGTGGTAGGCGAGATAGAGTCCGGATATTGAAGCGGTGGTGCCAATCAACGCCGCCGTAATCATGATGGTTACAAAACGCCTGGCGAGGAGATAGGCAGTAGCAGCAGGCGTGACCAGCATTGCCATGACGAGAACGATGCCTGCCGCCTGTATGCCAATTACGATAACCAGCGCCAGGAGCACGAGGAGCAGGTAGTTGGCGAAGACTGAACGAATGCCCATCATCTGCGATCCCACCGGGTCGAAGCTGGTAAACACAAGCCAGTGGTGGAAGGCGAACAAACCCAGGATGACGATCACGGCTATGGCAAGGGATACGTAGATCGCGGATGGGGAAATTCCCAAGAGTTGGCCCAAAAGAAGGCTCTCGATGTCGACTCTTATTGTTGGCGTTGCTGCCAGAAGCACTAATCCAAGCGCAAACATGGCGGCAAACAGGATTCCGATGGAGGTATCCGTGCTCAGACCTGCCCACCGGCTGACAATTCTCACCAGGATGGCCACCGTAATGCCTGTCGGGACCGCGGCGATGGCGGGGTTGAATCCGGCCAAGAATCCGACAACCATGCCTGGCAGGACGGCGTGGGCGAGAGCGTCCCCGATGAAGGCGAGATTTCTGGTAACCACGTACGCGCCGATTACGGGACACATGACGCCTACAATGATTGACCCGATGAGCGCTCTCCACATGAAACTGTATTCGAGGGGAGCAACTATGAAATCGATCATGAGAAGTCGATGGGTTACGTTTCCCAGTCAGCGGCAAGGCGAATGCCGTGGGCGCCGTACAACTCCTTCATCACCTTGGAAGTGAAGACCCTGTCAGGGGGGCCGCAAGCGCACACGCGACGATTCAGGCACAGCACCTCGTCGAAGCGTCCGGCCAAATCGGTCAGGTCGTGGGTAGAAAGCAAGACGATACGGCCTTCGTCCCGCAATGTTCGGAGGACCTGGATCAAGTCTTCCTGGGCGCCGAGGTCGACCCCGCTGAAGGCCTCATCCAAGAGAATTACCTGAGCTTCCTGGGCGAGGGCTCTGGCAACGAATACCCGCTGTCGCTGTCCGCCTGAGAGTTCAGTCATGAGGGCAGCGCGATAGTCCCACATACCCACACGGCCCAAACATGCCTTGACCAGTTCCCGGTCTCTCTTACCGGGCCGGCGGAACCAACCGAGTCGGCAACACCGGCCCATCATGACAACCTCCTGCGTAGTAACGGGAAAGCGCCAATTGACGCTTTCCCGTTGGGGAACGTAGGCCAGGGCATCCCTGAGTCCGCCTTCCTGAAGGAAAGTGACCTTCCCCTTACGGACCGGGAGGACGCCGGCAATTGCATTGAATAAGGTGCTCTTGCCGGCTCCGTTTGGTCCGATGATGCCCATCAGGGTGCCGCCGCCAACTTGGAAGGTAACGTTGCTGAGGGCTGCCCGGCCATCGTATTCGACAGTGACGTTTTCAAGCGACATGCCAGGACTACGCGAGGTCCGAGCTGAAATCACTTCAGTGCCTCCACGATACGCTGTACGTTTGACCTCACCATATTGAGGTAGGTATCGCCATCGCTGCCCTCAGGTCCGAGGGATCCCGTATAGAGGTTGTACATTTTCGCACCGGTCTCCAATGCGATGGCCCGGACGAGTCTATCGTCGACGGTATTCTCGCCAAACACTGCCGGCACGTTGTGTTCTCGGACCACTTCAACCAAGTCCGCAACGTGTTCGGGGGAGGGATCCACATGGGTCGCCAGGGATGGGATTACCAGCCCAACAACTTCAAACCCGTAGAGTTGGGCGAAGTAGGTGAAGGTGTCGTGGGAGGTGAGCAGCAGTCTTCGCTGAGGCGAGATCGCATCTACTTGATTCAGAGTCCAAGCGTGCAATTCGTCCAACTGCTCCTTGTAGGCTGCTGCGTTTGCCCGGAAGTAGTCGGCATTCTGCGGATCCTGCCCGGCCAGGCGCTCTGCTATCTCATCGACTGCAGTCTTGACTCGAAGGGGGTCGAACCAGAAGTGGGGGTCCAGGGGCCCGTGGTCGTGCCCTTCATGGCCGTGCTCATCAGTCATCATGGTTTCGCCTTCATGTCCATCCTCATCATGACCGTGCTCCTCGAAGCTCTCCCCTCCGCCTACGCCCACGAAGGCGAGACGTCCGGGCACACCGTCGATTGACCACTCGCGCTCAATTTCGCCGTCCTCAACGCTGAACTCGAAGATCCGTCCGCCGGCTCTGTCGGAGACGTAGATCATCTCGCCGACGACAATGAACGAAGGCGAGGAGTCGCCGTCGAAAGGCTCCATCATCGCCATGGTTTCTTCCACTTCGCCGGTCTCCGGGTTGATGACGTTCAGCATCCCGTCGGCGGATAGAGCGAAGAACTCCTCGCCGTGGCCGTCGAAGGCCGCGCCGTAGACCCGCTTCTCGTCAGTTGAGGGGAGAACTCGGGTGATGGACTCTCCCTCTGCATCGATCATCCAGAGGCCGTCGTATGTAGAGGTTCCTTCTTGCCTGTAGGAAGCGGAGCCGAAGAAATGCTCGGTGTCATCATGGCCCCAGAGGGAGCCGATGCGGGCGGATTCGTTCATGTCTGCGGGGTTGTCGATGAAGACGTGCTCGTACTCGCCATCGTGGCCCTCGATGAACAGGACGCCGCCCACGCAGCCCAGGGCCACGCCGTGATGGTTGGCCGCTTCGCCGTGCATGCCTGGGCAGGAGCGGTTGCTGGCATCGTAGACAACCTCGTTGTCGACGGTGCGGATCTCCCCGCCGATGGGCAGACTGCTGGTGGCGGTGGCTGGGTAGTCGGGGTTGTTGGACGTGACCATGAAGAAGTCCTCACCGAGGGGTACTACGGCGCCGTGCTGCAGTCCTGCCTCCAGCCACACGGGTTCATAGTCGTGATACTCCTCTATCAGGTCGTGCTCCTCGAAGAGGGCGGCCCTGCCTGTAGCGTCGTGGAAAATGGCTGTCCAGCCATTGTGGATGGCAACGTGTATAGGTCTCTGGTCGGTGGTACCGACAGTGAGGTGAGAAACGGCATCAGAGACCAGGTCCATGTGGCCGTCGTGCTCTTCCAGGTAGACGCCGCCGTCGAACACGTGGACCCTGTCGTCGTTGTCCTCCGGTCCGCGTGCGGTGACGAAAGCGAAGCGTCCGCTGGGGCTGGAATAGACGCTAGCGCCTGCTGCGGCTACGGGGATCCGAAGCTCAGCCAGGCCTTCGGTGGTCAGGTCGAGCACGGAGAGAGCCGCCTGCTCCCTGTCGGCGATTATCAGCCTGCCAATGGCTGTTGCATGTTCATCATGTTCGTCATGTTCGTCGTGATCATCTTCATGGTGCCCGTGGGGGTCAGCTCCAGAGTATTCGATGGGGTCTACACTTTCGCCAAGGGCGACAATCTTGGACTCGTCTGCACTCGCGTTGTGGAGTAGATCCGTAATCCAATCGGCTTCCAGGCCGAGGCCTACGGTAAAGACGGTGTTTGCGTCCGCTACCCTGGCGACGTCTCGCGCGCCTGGGAGGAACGTGTGAGGGTCGCCGCCGAGAGGCAGCAATCCAAAGACATCAACCCTCTCGCCGCCGACCACCCTAGCCCAATCGGCCACGAAGTTGGCAGTGGTGACTATCTGTAATGCCGGGCCCGGGGAGGGCGTAGCCGCGGGGACAGGAGGCGCCGGGCTTGGGGTGGGGCCCGCCGGGGTTGGCCGCGCGGTGGGGACGGTTGTAGCTGTTGGTGTGGGCGCTGCAGTAGCCTGAGGGACTGCAGGTGCGGGGGTAGCCGTCATTTGTGGCTGTTCTGTCGCCTGCTCGTCTTCGTCGCCCGAACAAGCGACAAGGAAGACCAAGCCGAGCATGACGAGGCAGAGGCTCAACATGGGCGGCATTACCCTGGAAATTCGAAATTGACTAAGTACCATTGTCATTGATTTGATTCTCCTCTTCTTAACGGAACTTCATATTGAAAAACTGCGATGACTCGCAGGTTATCGGAATAAGCGGTTGGGTAGGTGCTCGTGCCATCCGGCATCTCAGCGGACTTGAACCGTGCACTACGTAGACCACTCCAAAGGACATGAATCGCAGTTCACGTACAACTCAATGCGGTGGTCGACGATTTGTCCGGGGATTTCGTCGGTGGCGTCCTTGAGCAACGTCTCGATTCTATTTGAACGGAATTCACTCACGTCTCCACACTTGACGCAGATGGCGTGATGATGGCGATGGTCGGAGTGTGTGAGGCAATACAAGGGAGATCCGTCAATTAGGGGTAGCTTGCAGATCAGGCCAACTTCAAGAAACAGTTTGATGGTCCGATAAATTGTTGCCTTCCCTACTGACGGCAACTCTTGACTCAGACCTTCCACGGTAAAACCCTTCTGCTTCTGCTCCAATAGCTTAGCCACTGCTCTCCTGGGTGCGGTGGGCCTAAAGCCTCGCTCCGCAAGAATCGCCATCATGTCTATGCGCGGCGCTTGGGTCCCCATTCGGAGATTCTCCTCTTACCAAAAAACACTTCCGATGCACAAATTCAACTAGTGAGAGAGAGTATCAAGTGATAGTGCGGTTTGTCAACAATGAAATATACGGACTATGTATCAGAATATTGAGGAGCATGCAAATCATTATGAGACGGGTTGAAGTCAGACCAATGCGATTGTTAAACAGAAGACCAGGGGCATGAAGTGTATGTGCAACTGACTGCAAGTAGGAACGGAGCTTCCAAAATATCACCGATGCTTGACAGCTATATTTGGGATTTCCTATAATGCGCCAGCTTCCAGAAGGAGAGTTAGTATCAGTAGAGTAACAACCTGACTCATTGAGGAAGCAAGGCACAAATAGATACATACTATCATGTAACAGGAGATACATCGGAATATGACATTAAAAAGTACTTCGGCCCTTTTCATAGCTCTATTGGCTATGGTTGCGTTTCTAGCCGGTTGCTCCAGCGACCCAACGGAAGCTCCGGAGCGGATAGTAGAAGAACGGGTGGTGGAGAAAGAAGTGACCGTGGAAGTTCCCGTCGATCGAGTGATCGAGAGAGAGGTTACGGTGGAGGTGCCCGTGGAACGGGTGGTGGAAAGGGAAGTCACGGTTGAGGTTCCAGGCCGGGTTGTGGAAAGAGCAGTGCCGGTAGAGGTAGAGATTGAGGTCCCGGTAGTCAAGAACCTAGTCGTAAACAATCTACAGGAATGCGCAGCATCCTATGATGAGGGGACTGATTACTTCCCGGATAAGACTGAAGCTCAGTATGCACAAGAATGGGAAGTCGAATACTTCGACAACTACAAGGTGGTAACGGTAGATACAGATACCAGCCCGGCCAGCCAGAATCTTGTCCGGTACGTCCTGGTCCAGTGCGGGACACCGGAGCCGCAGCTCACCGGGAATCTTGAAGACGCGATGGTAGTGCAGGTGCCAGTCCAACGCTACTGGGAAGGCGGAGGCGCCACATTCGCGGCGCTGGACGCACTAGGCACGCTTGACAAGGTCATTGGCGTCAACAGGAGAACCTCTGGCCATGAAAACCACTTCCTGCCCGACGTGGTTGCGAGGGTCACCCAGGATGACGTGCACGAGGAAACGAGCTACGGGGAAGATCTGGAGCTAATTCTGGAAGGGGAGCCGGACGTGTACTTCCAGTACAACGGTCCCGACTGGCTAGCCAATGCCCTTGAAGTGGGCGTGCCGGCCATACACTATTCGCCCTTCTCTGAAGGGCCCCTCGGCTCCGCGGAGCAGGTGAAGTTCGTCTCACTGTTTTTCAACCTGGAGGCCCGGGCGAACTCCTACTTCCAGCCCATTGCGGACGAATACAACAGGGTAAAGGAGTTGGCCCAGGCACAAAGCGAGTCCCCCACGGTACTGCTGGGCACCATCGCCAGCTCCGGCAATTTTCAGAGCAGAAACCGCACTCGACTGGAGTCGGTGCTGATTCAAGATGCCGGAGGGCAGCGTCCCTTGCTGGGAGCCGTGGACCAGGGTTTGCTGGACGGCACAGCCGCCCTAGGGTGGGGTGGAGTAGCGCTGGAGGTGGCGCTGGAATATGGGCAGGTAGCCCAGTACTGGTTCGACATGGCATATATTCCGAGTCAACGGAATGTGCCAGAGTTTCTTGACCGCAACCCGTTGAACGCCGAATTCCCGGCCATGCTTGGAGGGCGTGCGTTCCACCGATACGGACGAGCCGCGGACTACCACAGCACGGGCGCCGTGCGTGCGGACCTTCTGCTGAAGGACATTGTGAGCATAATTCATCCGGGACTTCTTCCCGACCATCAGCTTGTGTTCCTGGATCGGATTGAGTCATCGGCCGAGATCGGAGTCTTTGCAAGCAACCCGCAGGGTCCGGTGAATGAGTACATCGAGGGGGCTGACTACTTCCCCGATAAGGTCGAGGTGAAATGGGCCAAGGACTGGACGGTCAGCTACCATGGAAACTACAAGCTCCTGCACATGGGGCCCGTCGGCGACGCCAATGCGGGGAGCCGGGAGACCTACGTGCTGGTTCAGAAGGGTACGCCGGCGCCGGAACTGACCGGGAACCTGGCCGATGCCCACGTTGTTCAGGTGCCCATTGAGTCCTTGTACGAAACATCCGGGGGCGGGTCCGTTGTTACAGCCCTGGAGCACCTGGGAGAAGCCGACTCCCTCATCGGACTGGGATATGTGCCGCTGGGAGATTTCTCCCAGATCACGCCGGAACTGGACTTGATTTACAAGTCGGACGATTTCCTGGTCGCCAATGTTTCGTCGGACGGATGGGAGCCTGTTGTTGAAGCCAATCCCGAAGTAGTTATCGAGCCCTATAGCGCGACACAAAGGGCGACGGCCAGGTCGCTTGGTCTCAGCGCCGTGTTCTACAACTCCTTCTGGGAAACCCCACTAGGGGCTGCGGAGCACCTGAAGTTCTGGTCGCTGTTCTTCAACAAGGAAGATTTGGCCAACGAACTGTTCGCCCCAGTCGAGCAGGAATACGTGGCGCTGGCCCAGCAGGTGGCCGATGCGGTGCCGGCTGAAGAACGGCCCACGGTGATACGCGGTTCATTCAGCAGCAGAGGCTCGTGGTCGGTGGTAGGGGCTGACCGAGTGGACTACCATCTGATCCGAGATGCCGGGGGGACTCCCTTGTTCATAGATCCGGCATTGGCGATGGATGGCTTTTCCAGCGCTTCGATAGAAGAGGCTGTCGAAGTTGGATCGCGGGCCGACTTCTGGTGGAACTCATCCTACGCGGCCCTGGACAACGGGGCGGTAGGATCCGCCTGGGTTGCCCAGGACCCCCTGAATGCACAGATCCCGGCCCTAGAAAACGGCACGGCCTTCCACATATTCAAGCGTGGGGAGGACTACTACAAGACAGCCGTCAACTACCGGGTCGACCTACTCCTGAAGGACCTGGTGAGCATTCTGCACCCAGACTTGGTCCAGGACCACGAAACGCTCTGGCTGGAACTTATAACTCCTCCCTAGAGTGATGGAAGAAGATTCCTGCATTGCCAGATTCCGGGGCTAGTGCTATTGCGAGGGCGTAAGATGAGACGCTCTGCCGAGCCTGCTTCGAGGAGATGGAACCCTTTGAGGTGGGCGTTCGCCAGAACGCCCACCTCAGGCTCATTGGCCTCGGCGCCTATCCATGGAGATATTCCGCCTGGATCCGAGGAGGAGAACATTGCCATTGCCGTGGGCTCTCGAGCCAAGCGGCAGGTGGCGACTTTCGTAGCTTTGGTGGTGCTTGGGGTAGTCGCGGTCTTACTGTCATTAAGTTGGTCATCAGTCAGCATCCCAGTTGACCAGGTGCTTACGATTCTCTTTGGGGGCGAGGCCGAGAGGAGTACCTGGGAGACCATCGTCATGGACATTCGTCTCCCGAGAATCCTGACGGCCATTCTGGTTGGCACGGGGTTGGGACTGGCGGGGTTGCAGATGCAGACGGTGTTTCGAAATCCGCTTGCCAGTCCCTTCACGCTGGGAGTGTCCTCCGGCGCCAGCCTGGGTGTGGCCCTAGTCATTCTCGTCGGGCCAGCCTCGGCGGCAGTCTTCACCGGGGTGGGCGACAGCTTCTTCGACAATCTTGGGACGGTTGCAGGCGCGGCCATAGGCGCGGGGGCGGTGCTTTCGATCATGCTGGTAGTTGCGTCCAAAGTCAGAGACATGGTGGTGGTGCTGCTATTGGGAGTGGTGATGGCTGCGCTGATCAGCGCCATAGTCACCATTCTGATCTTTTTTTCCAACGAACAGCAGACCAGGGAGTTCGTGGAGTGGGGCCTAGGCAGTTTCAGTCGAGTTAGATGGGGAGAGATGCCGTTTATGTCGGGCGCGATTAGCTTGGCCGTAATAGTCGCGATACTGACCACGAAGCCCCTGAACGCGCTGCTGCTTGGAGAGAACTACGCCCAGAGCATGGGGTTGAACGTGAAGTGGGCGAGGGTTGTAATCATGGGAAGCGCCTCTCTCATGGCTGGGGCGGTGGTTGCTTATGCCGGACCCATCGGGTTTCTTGGCATAGCGATACCGCACATAGCCCGTGGAGTATTTGGGACATCTGATCACCGGATCCTGGTGCCAGGGGCTGTCCTCATTGGTGTAACTGTCGCCTTAGCCTGCGGCATACTTGCAGAACTGCCGAACAGCAGCCTGAATCTGCCGATAAACGCGGCAACGGCGCTATTTGGAGGGCCGGTCGCAATTTGGGTGTTGTTAAGGGCGAGGAGGGGATTCGCCCTGTGAAGGAAGCAGCGCTGGCAACACATTCGCTTGCCGTTGGCTATAAGAATGGTCCGACAAGAAGCAAGATAATCTTGGAGGACGTGAATTTAAGGCTCAATCAGGGAGAATTCATCTGTATGCTGGGTCCGAATGGCGCGGGCAAGTCTACATTGCTAAGGACCATTGGGAAGATGCAGCCGCTGCTTGCTGGAAGCGTCGAGATCGATGGACGCGACATTGGCCGCTTGAGCAACCACGACCTGGCGAGGCTACTAAGCGTTGTACTGACTGACCGATTGACTGTCGGGCGGCTCACAGCCTATGAGCTCATAGAGTTGGGGCGTTATCCGTATACTGGCTGGGCCTCGGGATTGACGACGGAGGATCACAGGATAATCAGGTGGGCCGTAAGGGCGACACGTTCCGTTGAACTGGCAGAGCGCGACGTCTCCGACTTAAGCGATGGGGAACGGCAGAGGGTAATGATTGCTCGCGCTTTGGCCCAACAGCCCGCGGTTATGCTGCTGGACGAGCCAACCGCATTTCTGGACCTTCCCACCCGCGTTGAGATTACGGGTCTGTTGAAGCGATTGACCCGGGAAACAGGGCTGGCTGTCCTGATGTCCACCCATGACCTGGACTTGGCTTTGAGGTCTGCGGACACGCTGTGGCTTATCTCGCCTGAGCAGGGGGTGATGAATGGCTCGCCGGAGGACCTGATATTACAGGGGGCGCTGCAATCCACATTTTCCAGTGAGGAGTTGGTGTTCGATGCCGAGATGGGGGGATTCAGGCCGCGTCTCGAGGCAACGGGGAATGCACTGTTGCGAGCGGAAGGACTGCCTGCAATGTGGATGCGCAGAGCCTTGGAGCGGGAGGGATTCAGGGTCCTGGACAGAGATCTTCCGGGCGAGAAAATAGACCTGGAAATAATGGAGTGCGACGAGAATGAAAGATCCGCCTGGCGGTTGAAGGCGGACTGCGAGGAGAGGGTCTTCCCGGACATTGGCTCACTTATGAATCAAATCAGAGCTTTTTGGCAATCGCGTCCGCGAGTTTTAGATGAAAGGGGAGACCTTTCGGCCAAGGCAGAGTAGACACCTCTCAGCCGTGATGTCCCTTGGCACTGGTATCCAGTATTGCTATATGGGTCGTTCCCTCACACTCTCCGGACCGAAGGCCGGGTCCTCAGGCACTTTGCCTGGGCTCCTTCCGCTACATGGGGAGTTTCTGTTTTTCTCTGGAGGACGTCAGCTTTCCTTGATTTGTTGGCCTAGCATATTCGTGGGAGACGGCAGTCAGGGTTTTTTGACGGACAGGACCGCAAGTGGAGAGTCACCGTGAGCGGGTTCTGCTTGGATTTGTTTGGCATTGTCCAACTGGCTTAGTGGTCCAATCACTTGCGGGTCTCCTGGGAGACTGTATATCATTAGTGTCCCCATTTTCCACACGGTCCCCGAGGAAAATTCTAGCTCTGAGGTCAATCCCTTTATGACATTCAACGAATTCAGTCTCAGTCTGGTACGGGTTGCAATAGTTGCCCTACTTCTTCCCGTAATCCTGGTGGCTTGCGGAGACGATGATTCAGAGACTTCTTCTCGAATGACACAGTCTCAGATTGAAGAAATCGTTCGCGCCGAGGTCGCAAAGGCCCCCGCATCTCCCGGAATTACTCAAGAAGATGTGGAGCTCATAGTCACCAGGGCCATTGAGGACATCCCTGAGCCGCAGCCACAACTAACCAGGGATGACATAGAGCAACTTGTGGAATCCGCCATAGAAGAGACCCTGAACAAGATTATGGCTGAGACGTTTGCAGACCCGGGACTAACTCCGTCGGACGTGCAGCAGGTGGTAGAGACGGCTATCGCAGATCGAGTAGGGGATGAGCCCGGTCCAACGGCAGGCGACATACAGGCAATTGTGCAGGCCACACTTCTTGAATCGGGGCTTACCCTGGCGGAGGTAGAGGCATTGGTTCAAGAGGCTGTGGAAGCCGTTGTCCTGCCGGAGCCGGGCCTAAGTCCAGAGGAAGTCCGGCGCCTGGCGCGCAATGCGGTGGCCAACATTCCTCCCAAGTCGGACCCTGTCGGATACACGAGGTTCTTCGTTCAGAACGCCATCAGCAGGTATAACGAAGAGGGCCTCGAAACTACCCTGGCCTACTACAACAGTCCTGCAAGCGTGGATGGACAATGGTACGTTACGATCATTGATCAAAGCGATCTGGTTATCGGCCATTACGACAGTATTTTCATTGGAGAGGATGTTAAGGGTCCTTTCGGCGCCGACGCGAACGGATACAGATTCGGTCTCGACATGCTCACGGCCGACAGGGATGGCAAGTGGGTGTCCTACGTGTCTCGAAAGCCTGAGGGCGGAGGATTTCGCACGGGAGACTTCGAGGTAAGGAATGTTTGGGTTGTCGAGCACGATGACTTGCTGTTTGCTTCAGGCTGGACTGTTGACGCCGACGAATTCACCCAGCAGTTGGTGTCGGTGGCCGTAGACACATTCCGCGCCGGTGGTCTCGAAGCGACGCTTGAATACTTCTCAAGCCCGGAGAGCGCCTTGTCGGGTTTGGAACCCGTCATCGGATTCTACAATACGGCTGGGCCCGCTGACGGTCAGTGGTCTGCTTTTATTGCCAACGAAAGTGGGCGATTCGTCGCCCATTCCAATCCCGCCCTCATAGGAAGCGGCGTTGAGCAGATCTTCGGAACGGAGATCTTCTTCGCCCCGGAGGAAGGGAGCTGGTTGTCCAATGAAGCAGTGCACGTTTGGGCACAGTCTTATGGAGGTTATACTTTTGGCTCGGGATGGCATCTGCAAGAGCTGGGAAGTTTGACCATTGTCGACCGGCTCCGAATAAACGCAGAGGAATTCGAGTATGACATTGGCGAACGCGGGGGTGATCTGACCGTCGCGACAATCTCCGAACCGCTCACCTTCAATTTGGCCATATCCAGAGATGCCTCGTCATCGGGAGTCCTGGAATATCTATTTGAAGGGTTGACGGAGATTTCCTGGTTGACCAACCAGGTGGAGCCGTCCCTTGCCAAGTCCTGGGAGCACTCCGAGGATGGACTCACGTGGACCTTCCATCTACGTGACGACGTGAAGTGGCACGACGGCCAACCCTTCACTGCTCACGACGTCGAATTCACATTCAACCGCATCATCTACAATCCGGATATCCCCGCCAGCAGCCGTCCCACTTTCCACTTCCGCAGTCTCAATGCAGAGACCGGCGATTGGGAGGAGGCACCGATGTCGGTTCGAGCCGTAGACGACCACACTGTCGAATGCGTCTTGCCGGTACCCTTCGCTCCCTTCCTGCGTTCGATGGGAACCGCCATCTACCCGAAGCATATCCTCGAAAGCCACGTGGACGACGGAACCTTCGTGACAACCTGGGATATCGACACCGATCCTTCAGAGATCATTGGCACAGGCCCCTTCACCATCGAAAGCTACGTTCCTGGTGAACAGGTAATACTGCGACGCAATTCCGACTACTGGCTCACGGACAGACATGGAAATTCTCTACCCTACCTTGACAGGGTAGTGCGCAACATTGTGCCGGACCTGGAAGATGAGTTAGATAGATTCCTTTCCGGAGAAGCGGACGTTCATGGGGTATTGGGAGAGGAACTCCCCAGGCTTGCACCGCTCCAGGCCGAAGGGAATTTCACTATACACAGGAGAGGGCCCGCGTTCGGGACTACCTTCCTGGCCTTCAACATGAACCCGGGACAGAACCCGGAGACCGGAGAGCCTTACCTCAAGCCCGAAAAGCTGGAATGGTTCCGAAATCAGCGTTTTCGGCAGGCCGTTGCCCACGTGATTAACAAGAACCAGATAATCATTGAGGCGCAGCACGGCGCCGGTTATGCACAGTGGTCCTCCATCAGTCCCGCTGCGGGAGATTTCCACAATCCCGGCGTTCGACAGTACGAATACGACATTGACACCGCTAATCAGATTCTGGACGAGCTGGGTTGGGTGGACACCAACGGAAACGGCATACGGGAAGATTCGGAAGGCAACGAGATTGAGTTCACTCTAGTCACAAATGCCGGCAACAGCGTGAGAGCCAATGCAGCTTCGATTATTCACGAGGGGATGACTGCCATTGGTCTGAAGGTGAACTACGAACTGATAGATTTCGGCCTTCTCGTTTCTCAGTTGGTCGATACCTATGACTGGGAGTCCATGGTGATCGGCTTCACGGGCGGAACCGACCCACATGGTGGTATAACCATTTGGCATAGCGGCGAGGGTCTGCATCTCTGGTACCCCAACCAGGATGAACCAGCCACCGAATGGGAAGCGGAGCTAGACGAACTATACATAAAGGCGAGCCAGGAACTGGACAGGGAAAGGCGGGTTGAACTCTACCACCGAGCCCAGGAGATCGTTGCCGAAAATGTCCCTGTCATCTACACCACCCTCTCGGAGCGATTGAGCGCCATTCGCAATGTATTCGGCAACACAACCCCAACGCTGTATGGACTATGGGATGTCCGATATCTGTACAGGACCGACTAGAAACTGGAAGAGGCTGGTAGTTGTTTCGCGCTCCCATGAGTCAGGACACCGTGGCTTTTATTCCCATTTGGCAAAGTAAAGCGGCGGCCCTTCGGTAAAGAGGCGCCCAACCTGGAGGTTCTTCTTTTGAGTTACGAGTGGGCCACTTCCGTGGCCGGCTAGCGAACCGTGCCGGTGGTAAATGTGGACTCTGGCAGAAGAGGTCGGCCAGTGCAACGGTTGCTCTTTTGTATTCCATGGCTACAAATGAGAGTTTCGCTGCTGTTTCCATAGCCAATTAAACAGATGACTAATGTTGTCGACGCAGGTACTTAACAGGAGGCTTGCAGCCATTTCAGGATGCAGTTTTGGAAGATTCGACTCCGGGAGTTACCGATAGTCGATTCTATTTGGTCAGTCTGCCGCATTGACGGGACCGGCCGAGCAGCCTGGCCAACAAATGCGTCTCGGCATTCTCGCCGCGTTTCATGGGCAGAATGGGGCCGGCGGCGTTTACAATCGTCCCTTTTAGAGCTGACGACCCTGGATGACTTGTACGAGCCGGACCTTGCTTTCGTAAACACCCGTCAACTCATCGACAATCACAGGGTCTTTGCCCTGATCGGAGAAGTCGGCACGGCAACTTCGCGATCTGCTGCTTCGCTCGCGGGAGGTGAAGACGCGACCTTCATCACCCCGTTCACCGGCGCGGAATTTCTAAGGAGTCCGGGCACGGGTACCGTTGTCAACCTTCGAGCTTCCAACTATCAGGAAACTGAAGAGATGGTAGCTCGCCTGACGGAAGATCTGGGAATCACCCGGATAGCAGTCATGTATCAAAACGACTCCTACGGTCAGGCCGGACTAGATGGAGTGCTGCAGGCCCTTGAGCGGCGTGGCCTTGAAATCACCGCATCCTGGTTCTACCAACGCAATGCCATGTTGTTTCTGAACTGGGAGGTGCCAGGTAATGGGTCAGTCTCGACTCTAGTTAGGAATGATGATTCTCGCCCTTGTCGCCTTGCTGGCAATTGTCGCGTCAACCGTGGCAGGCTGGGTGATTATTGGAGACCTCAGTGATAATGGTGATTACGCCGGGAACGGAGGGCCGGAATTGCAGCCGGACGTGATCCCTCTCGCCCATCAGCTGATTGATGCCGGCGCCGGTCAAGACAACTTCTTCAATGCCCTTGAGAGCCGAATGTCCATGGCCGTTAGAGAGCAGGGCCTCATCGCGGACAACAAACAGGTGCTCGCCCAGATTCATGTGGAAATTGATGCCTTGGTGGAGGCGGTTAAGCAAGACGCCGAAGCCTCCCTGGAAGGCACCGAAACTGCAATATCCAGCGGGCGCTCTACGGTGGGGATAATCGGTGTTGTGAGCCTTATCGCGATATTTGTCATTGCGGGCCTCTTTGGTCTGCGAAGAAAGCAGCCGTAGTCTCTGTCGGCGCTTCTTCTTCCAGCGATACGGTTGGGGTTTGGACGCTCAGATTTGTTTCGTCAATGGCAAGCGAGGCTTGCCATTGACGAAACTGAAGCAGGGAGATATGTCCTACCGGTTAATGACACGCGGAAGAATGGGTTGACGCCAACTTGCGCGCGTCCAAGATGTGCATCTGAGGGACGGAATCACGAAGGTGGTACTGCGCTGGATTGTCGGTTAGGTGGGGCAGGAAAGTGGGAAGAGGAGCCTGTCAAGATTCCTGCAGTAGGGAGGTTCTCCCATTTGTGGTCATTCGTGAGCCTCCGTCCGCCAGTTTTGTGGCTCTTCCAATGCTACATATTCGGGCAGGCTGGGGAATCGCTCCTTGCCATGCAACCCTATAGTTGCGTATAGTTTGGGTGCATGGACGCAGACTTAGTCTTCAGGGCCCTCGCGGACCCCACACGAAGGTTGATGCTGGACGAGCTCTCCGAGCGCAACGAGCAGACGCTCTACGAGCTCACGGCTCGTTTGATCATGCGTCATGAAGTCGCCATTTCCCGACAGGCCCTGGCCAAGCACATCGATCTCCTGGAAAAAGCAGGGATCGTGAACTCGGAGAAGCGAGGCAAGTATCGGATGCTTGTTTTCAACGATGCACCCCTCAGGACTGTCATGGACCGGTGGCTCAAGTGACACGACAAAAGCAAAAGGAGGCCAGATATGCGGATTACACTCACCGGCGTATTCGTGAGTGACCAGGACAAGGCTCTAGAGTTTTACACGGATACCCTCGGCTTTGTGAAGAAGCATGACATTCGGGTGGGGGAATTCAAGTGGCTTACCGTCGTCTCGCCGGAAGACCCGGATGGAACCGAGCTTCTGCTTGAACCAAA
>CAYQLZ010000013.1:0-55998 GCA_964418665.1 uncultured Dehalococcoidia bacterium
TGGGGGGCGCGGCGGGCGCGCTTGAGGCCGTACTTCTTGCTCTCCTTGATGCGGGAGTCGCGGGTCAGGAGGCCGTGTCGGCGGAGGGGTTTTCTGAGATTTTCGTCGAAGGCGACGAGGGCGCGGGCAATTCCGTGTCGGACCGCCTGGCTCTGGGAGGAGGTGCCTCCGCCCTTGACCTGAGCTACAACGTGGAAGCGGCCGAGGCTGTTGGTGGCTTCCAGGGGTTCCTTAACGGTAATCTGCCAGATGAACCAGGGGAAGGCCTCTTCCAAGGGTTTGTCGTTAACCCGGATGATGTTGCCATTGCCGAGGTATAGTCGGACCTTGGCGATAGAGGTCTTGCGCTTCCCTGTACCGTAGTAGTATTCCTGTTCAGTGGTTGTCTGGACCAATTGGCTGATTACCTTTCGTTAGTTTGCGGCGGCTACCTGGGCCTGATGGGGATGGGTCTGGTCTGGGTAGACTTTGAGTCGTCCGAGCATCTCGCGGCCGCGCTTGGTTGTGGGCAGCATTCCCTTGACCGCCAGCTTTATGACGCGATCGGGATGTTTTTCGAGCATGTCACGCAGGATGGTGGACTTGAGATTGCCGGTGTACCCGCTGTGGCGATAGTAGGTCTTTTGCAGGAGCTTCTTGCCGGTGACACGAATCTTGGAGGCGTTGATGACTACGACGTAGTCGCCGGTGAGCACGTGGGGGGTGTAGGCGGCCTTGTGCTTGCCCTGGAGGGTCTTGGCTATCTGGCTGGAGAGACGTCCGAGGATCTGACCAGTGGCGTCGATGACGTGCCAGTCGGCGGGGACTTCTCTCGGTTTGGCTGAGTAGGTCTTGTTTCGTTTCATTTCATCAGTTCTTTCAGTTTGGGGGGAACTCTTCGTACTCCACTTTTGTGAGGCAGAGTCCCCGGGCGGGAAGCCCCGTGACGGAATTGGCGTTCATTATACCACTTTCCAGGGCTTGTTTTACTATATTGGTTGGGGCTTTGCCTCTTCCGACCTCTACGAGGAGGCCGTTGGTCCTCAGAATCTGGTGCATCATGAAGGCGTTGGCTTCGGCCTCGATGAGGACCAGATCGCTTTCTTTCCAGACATCCCAACGCATGACGTGCCTGACTGTGGACTTTTCCGGGGGCATGGTGACGGTGAAGGGGGCGAAGTCGTGGATTCCGACGAGGTGGTTGGCGCTCTCCCGCATAGCGTCGGCATCCAGAGGGGACCGGACCCAGGCGGCGCGGTCGTTGAGGAGGGGTGAAGGGGTGTTTCTATTGAGGATGGTGTATCTGTAGGTGCGGGCCAGGGCGTGACGGCGGGGGTTGAAGTCGGGTGGGACTTCGTGGGTGTGCTGGACCTTGATGTCCCGGGGGAGGTGGAAGTTGAGGGCCCTGGTCCAGGTGTGTTCGGACAGGTCTGAGTAGGTCTCGAAGGTGACCACCTGGGCGAGGGCGTGAACGCCTGAGTCGGTGCGGCTGGCTCCTCTTACTCGCACCTCCCGGCCGGCGATTTCAGCGACGGCTTTTTCGAGCTCGTGCTGAATGGTGGGGAGATTGGGCTGGAACTGGAAGCCGTGATAGCTGCCGCCGTGGTATTCGACGATGAGGGCCAACTTACGGGTTGGCTGAAGCTGATCGGGCAAAGCATGACTCTGGGGGTGTGCTTAGACGAGTTCCAGCTGAGCGAGGGGGGCGGCGTCGCCCTTGCGTCGGCCAAGCTTGATGATACGGGTGTAGCCGCCGGCGCGGTTGGAGTAGCGGGGGGCGAGATCGTCGAAGATTTTCTTGACGACGGTCTTGTTGGGGATTTTGGCGGTGGCGAGCCTTCGATGATGGAGGGTGCCCTTCTTGCCGTAGGTAATCATCTTTTCGGTGAAACTGCGAGCTTCCTTGGCCTTGGCCTCGGTGGTGACGATGCGCTCATGGATGATGAGCTGGGAGGCGAGGGCGCGAAGGAGGGCAATGCGCTGGGCGGTGGGCCGGCCGAGTTTTCTGCCGGCGACTCTGTGTCTAACCATTGGAGGCTACCTCCTCTTCGGCGGGGAGTTCGGCTACGGCTTCCTGAGGGTCTTCGTCGTCGGTCTGGTCGGTTTGTTCCTGCATGCCGTAGCCGATGTCGGCGAGTCGTTCCTTGAGCTCGTCGAGGGACTTGACGCCGAAGTTGCGGATTTCCTTGAGTTCGTCGTCGGACATTTCCAGGATCTGGCCGACGCGCTGGAGGCCGTGATTCTTGAGGGAGTTGAGGGTACGGGGGGAGAGTTCGAGCCGTTCTAGGGGGGTCTGATAGATCTCCACGGGAACGGTGCGGGTGCGGAGGAGGTCTTCGGGGTTGATGGCGCCGTCCTTGTCGAGGCTATTGAACATGAAGAAGTGGTCGACGAGGACTTCGGAGGCCCTTTTGAGGGCTTCGGAGGGGGTGATGGTGGCGTTGGTCCACACTTCGAGGATGAGCCGCTCGTAGTCGGTGACCTGACCGACGCGGGTCTTTTCGACGGTGTAGTTGACCTTCCGCACGGGGTTGAAGATGGCGTCTAGGGGGAGCACGCCGCGGGGCATGCTTTCGCCGGAGGAGGCGGGTTGATAGCCCTTGCCGGGTTCGACGTTCAACTCGACGGCGAGGGCGCCATCGGGGGCGTCGATGGTGGCGAGGTGCTGTTCCGGGTTGACGATTTCGAAGTCTGAGGAGGTGGCGATGTCACCAGCGGAGATCATGCCTTCGCCGGAGATTTCGAGCCGCATCTTACCGGGGCGCCCGGTGACTGATCGGATGCGGACCTGGCCGATATTGTAGAGGATTTCCATGACGTCTTCTTTGACGTTGGGGATGACGCTATATTCGTGGAGGACCTCTTCCATCTTGACCCAGGTGACGGCGGCGCCGGAGATTGAGCTGAGGAGGGTGCGGCGCATGGGGTTACCGAGGGTAACGCCGTAGCCGCGCTCCAGGGGCTCGATGTGGAACTTGCCGTAGGTATCTGTGGTCTCGATGATATTGATGCCCGGAGTAATCGGCTTTTCCGGGGCAATGGGGGACTCTTCCACGAGGCTATTGATATCCAGCATTGGGTGGCTACCTCGAATAGTACTCAACGATAAGGCGGGTATCGATGGCGGTGTCCAGTTCCTCGTCGCTGGGAAGGCGTCGGACGGTGGCCTTCAGGTTCTGGACGTCCAGTTCAAGCCATTCGGGAACGGGGCGCTTGGGGAGGTCTGCGGACATGAGCTTGGCGTACTCGCTGTCCTTGCGGGACTCCTTCCACTCGATGACCTCGCCGGGACGGACGGTGTAGGAGGGGATGTCCGTCTTGCGCTCGTTGACGGTGAAGTGACCGTGGAGGACGAGCTGGCGGGCCTGGCGGCGGGAGTCGGCGAAGCCGAGGCGGTAAGCGACGTTGTCGAGGCGGGTTTCAAGCTGTCGAATGAGGCTCTGGCCTGTGGACTCGGACTGCTTGAATGCCTTGTCGACGTACTTTCTGAATTGGGCTTCCATGACGCCGTACATGTAGCGGGCCTTCTGCTTTTCGCGGAGCTTGATGCCGTGGTCGGAGATGCGGCGTCGTCGCATGGAGCGATCGCCGGGGAGGGTGCGGCGCCTGTCGACGGCGCACTTGGGGGTGTAGCAGCGTTCGCCCTTGAGGAAGAGTTTTTCGCCTACTCTGCGGCAAAGCCTGCAGGCGGGGCCTGTATATCTAGCCAATTCTCATTCTCTCCAGTTTCGTTAGATGGGGTGACAGTATTGGTTGCCGAGGGGCGGACCGGGTTCGGGTTGCGCCCCCGTTGTGATGATTTGCGCGTGTAGTTTTGTGGTTACACCCTGCGTCGCTTGGGGGGTCTGCATCCGTTGTGGGGGATGGGGGTGACGTCGCGGATGCTGGTGATGACGAGTCCGGCGGCCTGAAGGGAGCGGATGGCCGCCTCCCGGCCGGCGCCGGGACCCTTGACGAAAACGTCAACGCGCTGGAGACCCTGATCGAGGGCCTTCTTTGCGGCCTGTTCGGCGGCGCGCTGGGCGGCGAAGGCTGTGCCCTTACGGGACCCCTTGAAGCCGCTGGTGCCGGCGGTGGACCAGCCGATGGTGTTACCCTGAACGTCGGTGAGGGTCACCTGGGTGTTATTGAAAGTGGCGCGGATGTAGGCGCGGCCATTGGGGGGAACTCTTTTGTCGCGCCTACGGCTTCTCTGTCTGGGCATTTAGCGATAACCTCTGATTACTTCTTCATTCCGGTGCGGCGTCCGCGACCGGCGACGGTCTTGCGGGGGCCTTTGCGGGTACGGGCATTGGTTCGGGTACGTTGTCCGCGGACGGGGAGGCCACGGCGGTGGCGGAGGCCGCGATAGGAGCCGATATCGATGAGTCGGCGAATATTCATGACGTTGCCGCGACGGAGGTCTCCTTCTACGCGGAATTCCTTGTCGATGATTTCGCGGAGGCGGTCGACCTGTTCCTCCGAGAGCTCGTACATCTTGGGACGTGGTTCGCCCTGGATGCCGGCCCTTTCGATGACCTGTCTGGCGGTATGCGGCCCCACGCCGTAAATGCGGGTGAGGGCTATATCTACCCTTTTGCCGTCGGGAACGTCGACTCCAACAATTCGTACCATGGGACCTCCTTAGCCCTGCCTCTGGGCGTGTCTTGGGTTGCTGCAGATGACGCGCACGACGCGCTTGCGTCGGATGATGCGGCACTTGTCGCAACGTACTTTGACTGATGCTTTGACTTTCATTTCTTTGTGGTTGTGCTTTCTGTTGATGGCCTATGGAGTGAGATTTCAGCTACCAAAGGCGCTTGTGGTAATTGCGGCTACTTGAACCGGTAGGTGATGCGGCCCTGGCTGAGGTCATAGGGCGAGAGTTCCACCAAGACGCGGTCTCCGTTCAGGACGCGGATGAAGTGCAAGCGGATCTTGCCCGAGACGTGGGCGAGAACCTTGTGCTTATTGGGGAGTTCCACCCGGAACATTCCGTTGGGGAGCGCCTCTGTAATTATACCCTCTACCTCGATGCCCTGCTTTTTTGCCATAGTGCCTCTACTTCTAGATTTTGGTTAATATCTCTGCCTCACCGTCTGTGATGGCAATGGTGTGTTCGAAATGAGCGGAAAGACTGCCGTCGGCGGTAACCACGGTCCAGAGGTCCGGGAGGAGACGGGTCTTCCATCCGCCGATATTGACCATGGGCTCGATGGCGATGGTCATGTTCTTGCGGAGCTGGGCGCCGCGCCCGGGGGGCCCGTAGTTAGGGACCTGGGGGTCCTCGTGGAGGAATCGGCCGATGCCGTGGCCGACGTATTCGGTGACGATACTGTAGCCGCGGGAGACGGCGAACTCTTCGACGGCGTGGCCGATGTCGCCGGTACGTGCGCCGTCAACGGCGGCGGCGATGCCTTTGTGGAGGGACTGTTCGGTGACTTCTATGAGGTCTGCGGCTTCATTGGAGATATTACCGACGCCGATGGTGACAGCGGAGTCGCCGATGAAGCCGTCGATGGTTGCGCCTACGTCGACCTTGAGGAGATCACCGTCGTTCAGGATGCGTCCGCCGGGGATACCGTGGACGATTTCCTCGTTGACGGAGGCGCAGATGCTGCCGGGGAAGCCGCGATAGCCCTTGAAGGTGGGAACTGCGCCGCGTTTGCGGATTTCGCGGGAGGCGATCCTGTCGAGGTGTGCGGTGGTGACGCCGGGTTTGGCGGATTCTTTGAGGACGGCGATGGCATTCGCAACGATGGCTCCGGCGCGTCGCATAGCCTCAAGTTCGCGTTCCGACTTGATGGTAACGCCCCCATTGTAGACGGGAGGGGAGTTTGATGCTGTCTTTTGCTGCAAATTTTGATTCATCAGGGTTTATTGTACGCTAAACGTGATGTTTTTTGAAGGTCAAGCCAGGATTCGGCTGCTTGGGACTAGGGCCGTTTGCGAAACTATCCGCCGGTTGGAATTCATGGAGGCTAGATAGGATTCGGTGCAGGACATCCTGGGCGCTGCCGAGGCCGGACACCTCCATGAGCTTATTCTGGCCGCGGTAGTAGCGGGCGAGGGGAAGGGTCTGGGCGTGGTACTCCTCCATGCGGACTTTGATAGCTTCCAGAGTATCGTCCTTGCGTTGGATGAGACGCTGCTGGCAGAAGTCGCAGATATTCTCTTGAATCGGCGGAGCGGACTGGGTGTGATAGACGCGTTTGCAATCCGGGCAAACCATGCGGCTGGACAGGCGGAGCATTATCTCTTCCGGGGGGACTGTGATGAGGAGGGCATGATCGATTTCGAGGTATTTGGATTGGAGTTCGCGGTCGAGTCGTTCCGCCTGGTGGATGTTCCGGGGGAATCCATCGAGTAGGAAGCCGTTTGAGGCGTTCAGGACTACCGGAAGGACGATTTGGAAAGTAATGACGTCTGGGACGAGTAGCCCCATGGAGTAGTAGGTCTGAGAGGCGACGCCGAGGGGGGTTTCGTCGGCCTGATGCTGGCGAACGAGGTCACCGGAGGCGATGTGGCGGATGCCGAGGGCCTCTGATACGAGCTTGCCCTGGGTTCCCTTGCCTGCCCCCGGAGGTCCGAGGATAACGAGCCTGGCCTTGCTGCTATCGTTCACCTCAAGAACCCCTCGTAGTTGCGCATTTGCAGCTGAGCTTCCAGCTGACGGAGGGTGTCGAGGGCTACGGAGACCAGGATAAGGAGGCTGGTGCTGCTGAGCTGGAGGGCTTGAATGTCCGTGATGGTGGAGGCGAGAAAGGGGACGATGGCGACGAAGCCGAGGAACATGGCGCCGCCGAAGGTGAGTCGGAAGATGACCTGATTCAGGTAGTCCTGGGTGGGTTTTCCGGGTCTTATGCCGGTGACGAAGCCACCGCTCTTCTGGAGATTGCCGGCCAGGTCCTGTTGTTGGAAGGTGATGAGAGTATAGAAGAAGGTGAAGATGACGACTAGGACAAAAGTGAGGGCCCAGTAGAGGCCGTTGTTGGGGCTGAAGGCGGTGGAGAACCAGCTGGCGATATCGCCCAGGAGTCCTGGGTTGTCGGCGAGGAAGGTGGCGATGGTGCCTGGCAGTATGACCACGGAGAAGGCGAAAATGAGGGGGATGACGCCGGCCATATTGACGCGTAAGGGGAGATAAGAACTGCCTGTTTGTCGATACATTCTGCCGGAGCGGAAGATGCTGCGTCCGTATTGGACGGGGATTCTCCGGTGGGCTTCGTTGAACACGACGATGAGGGCGATGATGAGAATGCCGATGATGGCGAAGATGATGAGTCCGCCCTGGTCATTGTTGGCGAGGAAACCCTGTTGGATGAGGTTGGGGAACCCGGCGACAATACCCGCGAAAATGATGAGCGAAATACCGTTGCCGATGCCGCGTTCGGTTATTAACTCGCCGAGCCAGACGAGGAACATTACACCGGCGGTCATTGATAGGACGGCTGCTACAGTGGGTAGGAAAGCCTCGCCGGAGAGTCCGATATTGTCGAGAACGCCGGCGTTCCTTAGTAGGAGGAGCTGTCCATAGCCCTGGGCCATGGCGATGGGCACGGTGGCCCAGTGGACGATGCGGTTAATCTGCTGACGTCCGCGCTCTCCCTCCTTGGATAGCTGCTGCAGGCGGGGGATGATGGGCACGAGCAGCTGCATGACGATGGAGGAGGTGATGTAGGGGAAGACGCCGAGGGCGGCGATGCTCATATTCCTGAGGGCGCCGCCGCTGAAGAGGTCCAGGAAACCGAGGAGCTGGATGCGGTCGAAGAGATTATCGAGGGAAGCCTGGTCGACGCCGGGCAGGGGGACCTGGGCCACGAGCCGGTAGATGGCGAGCATGGCGAAGGTAAATATAATCTTGTTTCTGAGATCCGGGACACGCAGGGAGTCCAGGGCCGCCTGAAGTAATGCAGGGCGACCTCGGCCCTCTTGGGTCATCATGAGGGGATCACCTCGGCGACGCCCCCTGCGCTTTCGATCTTCTGCCGAGCTGAGCCGGTGTACTTATGGGCGAGGACGTTCACATTTTTGGTGATTTCGCCGTTGCCCAGGACTTTGACGGGCAGCTTGAGATTCTTGAGCAATCGCATCTCGAGCATGACCTCGGGAGTTATGGGGCCATCGACGTCCAGGTTCTGGAGGTCGCCGACCTTCACGAGGGAAAAGTGCTTCTTGAAGATATTGGTGAAGCCGCGTCGTTCCGGCAGTCGCTTGATGAGGGGAAGCTGGCCGCCCTCGAAGCCGGGCCTGGGGCCTTTGCCGGAGCGGGCCTTCTGTCCTTTGAGGCCCTTGCCGGAATAGGTGCCGCGGCCGCTGCCGTCGCCGCGACCGATTCGCCGACGTTGTCGCCGGGCTTTCTTGTTGGAACGTATGAGGTGCTGCATCATGACTGGGCTTCAGACTCCGATGATGAAGAGTCGGCGGGGAGGTGGTCCAGTTCTTCCACGTGGAGCATGTGGATGGTCTTATTGACCATGCCGCGAATGGTGGGGGTGCTGTGGTGGACGACGGACTGGTTGAGACGTCGCAGACCCAGGGACTGGATGATGCGACGCTGCTTTCGGTTTCTGCCGATGTAGCTCTTCTTCCAGGTTATTTTAAGATATGACATATTTGATGTTGCCTGCCTTGGGTGGGTTGCAGGTTACTTCCTAACTTTTAGCCTACGGCTGATTCTTCCTTTGGTTTGAGGTGGCCCTTACGCTTAGCGAGTTCCACCGCGGGGTCCCTGAGTTCACCGAGGGCCTTGAGGGTAGCGTAGATGACGTTGATGGGGTTGCGGGAGCGCAGGGACTTGGCCACAGCGTCCTTCACTCCGGCGGCATCCAGGACGGCGCGGACAGGGCCGGACGCAATGAGGCCGGTGCCCTGGGGGGCGGGTTTGATGAGGACCAAGGACGCGCCGAAGGTGGCGGTAGTCTCCTGGGGGATGGTGCTGCCTTTGAGGGGGATGTTGATAGAACTCTTACGGGCGGTGGCCCCACCCTTGCGAACGGCATCGGGGATGGCGCTGGCCTTACCCAAGCCGGCGCCGACCATGCCTTCACCGTCGCCGATTACGACGAGGGCGTTGAAGCGGAGGTGTCTGCCGCCCTTCACGACCTTCGATATTCGACGGGTGTAAACGACTTTTTCTGTAACAACCGGGCCTCCATCGGTGGTAGGCCCGGGGTTACGGTTACGGTTACGGTACATCATCTAAATGATCAAGCCCTCCTTGCGCGCGGCCTCGGCCAGGGACTTCACCCGGCCATGGTACTTATATCCGCCCCGATCGAAGACTACGCGGGAGATTCCCTTCTCCGAGGCTTTCCTGGCTATTGAGGCACCCACGAGCCTGGAAAGCTCAATCTTCGAGAGCCTCGCGTCGTCAGGTCGCAGGCCCTTATCCAGGCTGGAAGCGGACACCAGAGTATGGTGTTGTGAGTCGTCGATGATCTGGGCGGAGATATTGCGCAGGCTTCGAAAGACGGAGAGGCGGGGCCTTTCCGTTGTGCCCTTCACTCGCTGCCGCAACCTTTTGTGGCGGGCGATTCGCAGCCTCCGGCTGCTTCGTTCCTTACCCATTTCTAATTCCCTTGTGCATGAGAGATTGGCCGAAATGAAAATTGGTTTCGGCGGCGTGGTTAGTGGTCATATCGAAGTTCATCGGCGGTTATGCCTTCCGTCCGGCGGCCTTGCCGGGCTTGAGGTGGAGAACTTCATCGGAGTAGCGGATGCCCTTTTCCTTGTAGGCGTTCGGGGGTCGAGCCTTGCGGATATTGGCGGCTACCTCACCGACCTTCTGTTTGTCGAAGCCGGACACGTGGACGCGGTTGTTGCCTTCCACGGTGAGGACGATGCCCTCCGGGGGGTCTACTTCAATTGGGTGGCTGTGGCCGACGTTCAGGGTGATGCCGGCGCCTCGCTGCTGGACCCGGTAGCCGACGCCCATGAGCTGGAGGGTTTTCTGATAACCCTGGGAGACCCCGTGGATGGCGTTGGCAATGAGGGTCCGGGTGAGGCCGTGGAGGGAGCGATGGAACTTTCTGGAGGAGGCGCGCTCGACGAGGATGGAGCCATCTTCCAGCTTAACGTTGACCTCCGGATGGAGAGGCTGGACGATCTCGCCCTTCGGGCCCTTCACGGTAATTTGCGAATACTCGAGGTTGACCTGAACGTTGTCAGGGACCGGGACAGGTCTGCGTCCGACCCTTGACAGGGTGCGTTCCGTGGTTTTGACAGGGGCATTACCAGACATAACAGATCACCTCCCCGCCGGTACCGCTATACCAGGCCTCGCGGTCGGTGAGCAGCCCCTTGGAGGTAGAGACAATGGCGGTGCCGATGCCGCCCAGAACGCGAGGAATTTCGCCCTTGCCGACGTAGATGCGGAGGCCGGGCTTGCTGACGCGTTTCAGTCCACGGATGGCGGACTCGCGTCCTTCGCGATAGAGGAGGTGGATTCGGAGGGTACGTTGGGGTCCGGGACCTCCTACTTCGAAGTCGCGTATGTAGCCTTCGCGTTTGAGGATCTGGCACACGGCGACCTTTGCCTTAGAGGTGGGCATGGCCACGGAGTTGTGGCGGACCGCCAAGGCGTTGCGGATACGGGTGAGCATGTCTGCGATGGGATCGCTAATGTTGGACAAAGTTGGCCTCTTAAACGTTTTACCAGCTGGCTTTACGGACTCCGGGGAGTTCGCCCCTGAGGGCCATTTCCCGGAAGCAGATGCGGCAGAGACCGAAGAATCTCATATAGGCGCGAGGCCTGCCGCACTTATTGCAGCGGTTGCTGAACTGTACCTTGTACTTTGGTGGACGCTTCCACTTTTCGATTTTAGACTTCTTTGCCATATAGTCCTTACTTTACTGTTGTCGCACGAAGGGCATGCCCAGAAGCTCAAAGAGCCGGGCGGCTTCGGCGTCTGTATTCGCGGAGGTGGTGATCGTGACCTGGAAGCCGCGGATCTTGTCTATCTGGTTATAGTCGATTTCGGGGAAAATCACCTGCTCGCGGATGCCCATGGAGAAGTTGCCGCGACCATCGAAGCTGGACTTGGGGACTCCGCGGAAGTCGCGAATTCTGGGGAGGGCGGTGCTGAGGAGTCGTTCGAGAAAATAATTCATACGCTCACCGCGCAGGGTGACTGAGACGCCAACGGGCATACCTTCGCGGATCTTGAAACCGGCGATGGCCTTGCGGGCGCGGGTGATGACGGGCTTCTGTCCGGCGATGGTAGTGAGGTCGCGGAGGGCGCCTTCTAGGGAGCGGGCGTTGTCCTTGGCCTCGCCGAGGCCGATATTGAGGACGATCTTGTTGATGCGTGGCACCTGCATGATGTTGTTGTAATTGAACTCCTGCATCATGGCAGGAGTGACCTGCTCGCGGTAGGCGGTGAGGATACGGGGCTCCTCGGAGCCGTTTTCCGAATCGGGGGGAGCCTCCGGGGCCTTGCCGCGGGAGGCAGCGGAGGCCGGTGCGGCGGTGTTCCCGGACTTTCGTTGTTTCTTGGCTTTCTTGGTGGTCATCCTAAGTGATGGTCTCCTTGCACAGTTGGCAGACGCGGACCTTGGCACCGTCGTCCAGCTTCCGGTATCCGACGCGGACGGGCTGGCCGCAGCGGTTGCAAACGAGCATGATGTTCGAGATATTGATGGGGGCTTCCTGTGTGATGCGACCGCCCTGCCGGACGCCGGGGGTGGCCCTGACGTGGCGGGTAATGACGTTGATGCCTTCCACGAGAACGCGATTGCTCTTGGGGAGGACGCGTTCAACGCGGCCCTGCTTCGCCTGGTCCTTACCGGCGATGACCTTGACGGTATCACCCTTTCGGATCTTCATTATACGACCTCCGGGGCGAGAGAGATAATCTTCATATAGCCTTTTTCGCGGAGTTCGCGGGCTACGGGCCCGAAGATGCGGGTGCCCCTGGGGTTATTTTGCTTATCGGCGACAATGACGGCGGCGTTGTCGTCGAAGCGGATGTGGGAGCCGTCGGGTCGGATGTAGGGTTTGGCAGTGCGAACGATAACGGCGCGGACCACTTCGCCCTTTTTGACGGCGGCGGCGGGCATGGCTTCCTTGACGGAGCAGACGATGATATCGCCGACGTGGGCGTATCTGCGCCGGCTGCTGCCTGGGATATTGATGCACATTACCTTCCGGGCGCCACTGTTGTCGGCTACGGTGAGTCGGGTGTAGGGCTGAATCATGACTTCTTTTCTTCCTGCGGGTCGGCGCTCTCAGCTTCCCCTTCGGCGGGAGCTTCTTCGGACGCAGATGCTGTTGGTTCGGCGGATTCGGCGGGAGTCTCTTCTATTGCTTCTGGTGGAGTTTCGTCTTCCACAACTGTGGGCGCGGAGGCTTCTACGTCTGCTACAACTTCGGCTTCTGCCTCTTCGGCGGGAGCCTCTTCAACGGTTGCGGTTGTGTCGTCGGACTCCGCAACTGCCGGTGGTTCCTCAAGTTCGGCTGGGGTTTCCTCTTCTGCTTCTTCTACGGCGTCTGCTTCGGTAACTTCAGCTACCGCTTCAATCTCAGAGTCTGCGGTTTCGAAGGCGATGTCTTCGGCTTCGGCCAGGGCCTCGGGCTCTTCCTGTTCCTCGGGGGCCTCCATTTCGGCGAGGGCCTCTTCGAGGGCGAGGGCTTCGGCGGCGGCTATGGACGCTTCGTCGCGCTCTTCCTGCTCTTCAGCGACCTCGACGGGAGCTTGGGCTTCGTCCTGAGCGACGGCTTCGGCATCCTGTCCGCGCATTTGAGACTCCATGAAGGCCCTATCGAGCTCCATCGGACGGACCTCGGCTACTTCACGGCGTTCCAGGACATCTATCACGCGCCAGTTCTTCTTGTTTGAGATGGGCCGTGTTTCTTCGATGCGGACCAAATCTCCGAGGGAGCAGTCGTTGGTGGAGTCGTGCGCATAGAACTTGGTGATACGTCGCATGGGTTTGCCGTAGAGGCGGTTGCGCTGACTCCACTGGACGGCGACGACGACGGTCTTATCCATCTTATCGGACACGACGCGTCCCGTTCTGACTTTTCTGCGGTCCTTGCTCATTGGGCAATCCCCTGAATCTCCCGCTCTCTCACGACGGTGCGGAGCCGGGCGATAGTCTTCTTGGCCTGCCCGATCTGGGCGTTGTTGGCCAGCTGTCTGCTGGCGTTTCGAAATCTAAGATTCATGAGTTCGCGGAGGGTATTATCCAGCTGTTTCTGGATATCCTCGTTTGCGAGCTCTCTAATGTCATCGATGCGCATGGGTATCTACTCCGAGCCTATGAGGGATGCGAGGTTGTCGCGGGAGACCATCTTGGTGGGAATGGGCAGCTTGTGGGAGGCGAGCCTGAGGGCTTCCTGGATCTGGCTGCGTTCGGCGCCCATGACCTCGAAGAGGATCTTGCCGGGCTTGACGACGGCGACCCAGTAATCCACGTTTGCCTTGCCGCCGCCCATCCGGGTTTCGGCGGGCTTTTTGGTTACGGACTTGTCGGGGAAGACGCGGACCCAAACCTTGCCGCCACGTCGGAGGTGGCGGGTGATTGTGACTCGACCGGCCTCGATCTGTCGAGCGGTGAGCCAGCAGGCCTCCATGGCCTTGAGTCCGTAGTCACCGAAGCTGACGGTATTGCCTGCGGTGGCCTTACCCTTGCGGCGGCCCCGCATCACCTTTCGGAACTTGACACGCTTAGGCTGCAGCATTTTGGGTCTCCAATTCTGCGGTTTCCTCTTCCTGTGGGTCGTCGGCGTGTACGGTGACCTGGATGGTCTCCATTTCTTCCATCTGCTCGGGGATGGGTTCGGGTTCGATATCGCCCTTGTAGATCCAGACTTTAACGCCGATCTGGCCCATGACGGTGGACGCTTCGGCGTAGTTGTAGTCGATGTCGGCGCCGAGGGTGTGTAGAGGCACGCGGCCTTCCATGACGCGCTCGGTGCGGGCTATTTCCGACCCCATGATGCGACCCTTGACAACTATCTTGATCCCCTGGGCGCCGCCCTGCATGGTGCGTTGGAGGGCCTGCCTGAGGGCACGACGGTAGGCTACGCGCCGGGTGAGCTGGTCTGCGATATTCTTGGCTACGAGATAGGCGTTCAACTCCGGCTGTTGGATTTCGAGGATATTCAACTGGATGCGCTTGCCGGTAATGCGCTCCAGGGTGGCGCGGAGTCGTTTGACTCGTTCGCCATCGCGTCCGATGAGGATACCGGGCCTAGCGGAGTGGATGTTGATAACGAGATTCTGGCTATGCCGGGCGATCTCGACGGAGGCGATGCCGGCGTCGGAGAAGGTGTTATAAGCCTTCTTGATTTCATCGCGTATGGTGAGATCTCCGAGGACCATTTCGCGGTACTGGCTGGCCTTTGGCACGAACCAATTGGCGAGCCAAGTCTTATTGATCCCCAGTCGGAAGCCTATGGGGTGGGTTTTATGGCCCATTGGGCGCCTCCTCGTCGACCACAACGGTAATGTGGCAAGATCTTCGATGCATACGGCCGACGCGACCCCTGGCGTGGGGTTTGAAGCGTCGCTGTGAGGGCGCGACATCGGCGGAAATGCGTACAATGCGCAAGGTGTCCCTATCGGCGAGCAGGTTGTTTTCTGCGTTGGCGGCAGCGGACTTGACGGTCTTAGCTACCACCCTGGCCCAGGGAGAAGAAGAGAGTTCCAGGATATTTACGGCTTCGTCGACCTGCTTGCCGCGCACCAGGGCAAGGATAGGCATGACGCGCTTCTGGGAGACGCCAACCTGTTTGGCTACTGCCTGAACTGCAACCATGACTAGCGGGGACCCCTTCCGGCACCGCGTAGGGTGCGTGTTGGGGCGAATTCGCCGAGCTTATGGCCAACCATGTTCTCAGTGACAAAGATGGGCACGTGACGTCGGCCGTCGTGGACGGCTATGGTCAGGTTAATCATCTCCGGCATGATGGTGGAGGCCCGGGACCAGGTGCGGATGACGGTCTTCGAACCAGCACGCTGGGCGTTGAGGACCTTCTTCTGTAGCTTGGGGTGCACGTATGGCCCTTTCTTAGTGGAACGGGACATAGACTATCTTCTCCTTCCCCTGCGCCGGCCACGAACGACGAGGTTCGTAGGCTTGCGCTTATTTCGGGTTCGGTAACCGAGGGCCGGCTTGCCCCAGGGGGTCTTGGGGCCGGGCATGCCGATGCCTGCCTTGCCCTCGCCACCGCCGTGGGGGTGGTCGCTGGGGTTCATGGCAGAGCCGCGCACCTTGGGTCTGCGACCACGGTGGCGGGTCTTTCCTGCCTTACCCCAGATGATGTTCTTGTGGTCGACATTGCTGAGTTGGCCGATGGTGGCGCGGCAGTTGGCGGGCACACGCCGGATCTCCCCGGAGGGTAAGCGGATGAGCACGTAAACGTCCTCACGGGAGAGGATCTGGGCGGCAGTGCCGGCGCTTCGCACGAGCTTCGCGCCGCGTCCGACTTCCAGTTCCAGGTTATGAACGAGGGTGCCAGTGGGAATGAGCCGGATGGGTAGGCAGTTGCCGGGGCTGATACCGGCGTTGGGGCCGGACTCTACCTTTGCGCCGGGAGTGAGGCCGAGGGGGGAGAGGATGTAGCGCTTTTCGCCATCGGCGTAGGCTATGAGGGCGATGCGGGCGGTGCGGTTGGGGTCGTACTCAACGGACACGACGCGACCGGGAATGCCGTCCTTGTTTCGCTTGAAATCGATGAGCCTGTAGTGTCGCTTGCTGCCGCCACCCCTGCGTCGCATTGTGATGCGGTTTGAGTTATTGCGTCCGGCGTGCTTCTTCAGCGGACGAAGGAGGGACTTCTCCGGCTTATTGCGAGTAATGTCGTCGAAAGTCGGCAGGGCCGCGTTGCGGGTGCCGGGGGTTCTTGGGTTGGGAATTCGCAGAGGCATGATTACAGTCCCTCTATCAACTGGATCCTATCGCCGGGGCGCAGGGTGACGATAGCTTTCTTCATATCGGGGGTGCGGGAGAGCCTGGGGCCGTAGCGCTTCAGCTTTCCGCGCACTCTGCATATATTAACATCAATGACGACGACGCCAAAGGACTTTTCGACGGCTTCGCGGATTCGCACCTTGTTTGCTTTGGGGGCGACGTGGAAGACGTACTTCCCGACCTCCTGGAGGAGGGTGCTCTTTTCAGTGATGAGGGGCTTGACCAATACTTCTTGCAGTTCCATTTTGCGGCTAGGCCTCCCCTTCCTGCTTTTCGGGATTCTCCACGGAGTCGGCTGTGTCCTCTGCGGGAGTCTCTTTGAGGATGGCCTCCGCGGTCTGGGGTGCGTCTTCGACTTCGGTCTCTTCGATGGGTTGTGGCGCTGCCGCTTCTTCCTGCACGGCTGAAGAGGCGCCTACGGGGAGGACCTCCACGGAGTCGGCGCCCTCTCCCCAGAGGTCTTCGGCTCTGCGGAGGGCCCCGAGGGTCATAACCAGGTTGCTGCGCTTGAGCAGTTCTCCGGCGTTGAGGAGGTTGGCGGGGAGGGTCCAGACGCGGGGAATGTTTCGCGCGGAGCGGACCACGTGGCTTTCCGGTGCCGCGGTGACGATGAGCGTGGAACCGGAAGTGTTCAAATTCCGCAGGGCGGCGATCATATCCCTGGTGCGGCCTGTGACGGAATCGAAGTCCTCAACTAGGATCACGCGTCCGGCCTCCAGCTTCTGGGAGAGGACGCATCGGAGGGCGAGGTGTCGCATGCGCTTGGGCATGTCGCGTCGATAGCTTCGGGGATGTGGGCCGAAGGTCACGCCGCCGCCCCTCCAGATGGGGGAGCGGATGCTGCCGTGGCGTGCGCGCCCCGTGTGCTTCTGGCGCCAGGGCTTGGCGCCGCCGCCGGATACTTCGCTTCGCACCTTCACCTTGTGGGTGCCCTGACGTCGGTTAAGCTGATACATGACCATGGCCTGATGAACCAGGTCGGAATTGAAGGGCGCGCCGAATAGGGTGTCGCTTACGGGCACCTCGCCGACGACGCGTCCATTGATATTTAGCAGTTGAAGCTCCATTACCGTGCCTTTGGCGAACTAAGCGCCTTTCTCCGATTTCTTGACCATGAGGAGTCCCTGAGGGGCGCCGGGCACGCCTCCCTTCACCATGAGGAGGTTGCGTTCCGGGATGACGTGAATGACCTCCAGGTTTTTGACGGTGATCCTGACGTTGCCCATGTGGCCGGACATCTTCTTGCCTTTGAACACCCGGCCGGGAGTGGTGCCCATTCCGATAGAACCCGGGGCGCGAAGTCGGTCGGACTGACCGTGGGTGCGGGAACCGCCACCGAAGCCGTGTCGCTTGACGGTCCCCTGGAAGCCCCGACCGCGGGAGGAACCGACAACGGTAACGCGTTCGCCGGTCTCAAAGATATCTGTGCCGACCTGCTGCCCTACTTCCAGTCCGTCGAGGGTTTTGACCGGGACTTCACGGAGGAAGCGGAAAGAGCCGTTGTCCTTCAGGTGGCCTCGGGCGGGACGGTTCAGCCGTTTAGCATGGCCGAAGCCGATCTGGGCGCTTTGGTAGCCGTCCCTGTCCATAGTACGGAGTTGGGTAACGGTGCAAGGACCAGCCTCAATGACGGTGACGGGGACCATGCGTCCATCTTCATAAATATACTGGGTCATGCCCAGTTTTTTGCCTAAAATTGCGTTAATCACGGTGGTAGATTCTCATTTTACAGCTTGATAGAGATGTCCACACCCGCGGGGAGGTTCAGGCGGGTGAGGGCGTCGATGGTCTTGGAGGTGGGTTCTAGGATATCGATCAGCCGCTTGTGGGTGCGTATTTCGAAATGCTCCCGGGAGTCCTTGTCGATGTGAGGGGAGCGGATCACGCAGAAGCGTCGGATGTGAGTGGGAAGGGGGACGGGTCCGGCGACCATTGCGCCAGTCTGCTCCGCGGTTTCCACAATCTGGGTGGCCGAAAGATCCAAGGTCTTGTGATCGAAGGCCTTGAGGACTATTCGAATTTTTTGTGAGGTTGTGCTCTGAGGTGACTGTCTTACCATATAACGCTCTGCTAACGGTTGATAATTTCCTGAGTTTGCCCTGCTGGGACGGGCTGATAGTACTTGAATTCCATGGAGTGGCTGGCGCGGCCCTGGGTGATGGACCGGAGCACGCCAGCGTATTGGAAGGACTCAGCCAGGGGCACGAGAACCCGGATCTGCTGAATGGTGTCCCCGCCTTCGATGGTCTGAATCTGGGCGCGGCGGGAATTCAGGTCGCCGAGTACGGAGCCGAGGAATTCGGCGGGGGTGACCACCTCCATCTCCATGATGGGTTCGAGGAGGATGGGCTTGCCCTTCCTGAAGGCCTCGCGGAAGGCTATTGATCCTGCCGCACGGAAGGCGACTTCCGATGAATCGACGGGATGGAAACTGCCGTCGACGAGGGACACCTTCATGTCGACGACCTGGTAGCCGGCTACGGAGCCGTTTTCGGCGGCCTGCATCACGCCCTGCTCCACAGGTCTGATGAACTGCTGGGGAATGACGCCGCCGGTGATCTTGTTTTCAAAAATGAGGCCTTCGCCCTGTTGAAGAGGTTCAGTATTGAGAACAACGTCGCCGTACTGACCGCGCCCGCCGGTCTGGCGGACGAACCGTCCCTGAGCGCGGCTTGGGGCGGTGACGGTCTCGCGGTAGGAGACGCGGGGCTGTCCGACGTTGGCGGCGACGCCGAATTCTCGTCGGAGCCTGTCGACAAACACCTCGAGGTGAAGCTCTCCCATACCGGAGATGACGGTCTGGCCTGTTTCCTCGTCGTGGCGGACGAGGAAAGTGGGGTCTTCCTCGACCAGCTTGCCGATGGACTCCATCAGCTTGTCGCGGTCGGCCTGGGAGATTGGCTCGATGGCGAGGGAGATAACAGGCGTGGGGAAGGTGGGGGGTTCGAGGATAATGGGGTTATCCTGGTCGCATATAGTGTCGCCTGTAAAGGTATTTTTGAGGCCGATGGCGGCGGCGATGTGACCTGCGCCGATCTCTTCGACCTCGCTGCGGTGATTGGCGTGCATCTGGAGGATGCGGCCTAGTCGTTCGCGTCGACCCTTGGTGGCGTTATATACCATTGCGCCCGACTTGATGTGTCCGGAATAGATCCTGAGATAAACCAAGCGGCCCACGTAGGGGTCGGTGGTGACCTTCATAGCGAGGGCGGAGAAGGGAGTGTTTGGGTGGGCCGGACGGACTTCGATTTCGTCAGTATCGGGGTTTTCGCCCTCGACGGGGGGAACATCGGCGGGGGAGGGGAGATAATCTACGACAGCGTCGAGCAGTGGCTGGACGCCGTAGGACCTGAGGGCGCTGCCGCAGAGGACGGGAACCAACTGCTGGGCGATGGTGGCCTTGCGGAGGGCGTTCTTGAGGTCGTCGACGGGGATGTCCTCGCCTTCGAGATAGCGGATCATGAGGGCTTCTTCCGTTTCCACGATACGCTCGACCATGGCGTCTCGGTAGCGTCGGAAGTCGTCCACGTGCTCGGAGGGAATGGGGCCTTCCTCGAAGCTGGGGCCGCCGTTGCGGTAATGGTAGGCGCGCTCGCCCATGAGGTCGATGACGCCTTCGAATTCGGCCTCCTGGCCCATGGGCATCTGGACGGCGAGGGGGTTGGCGTTGAGCCGGTGGCGCATGGACTGCATGGTGCGCTCGAAGTCGGCGCCGACGCGGTCCATCTTATTGACGAAACAGATACGGGGTACATGATACTTGTCGGCCTGACGCCAGACGGTCTCGGATTGAGGCTGGACGCCTGCGACGGAATCGAGGACGACAACGCCGCCATCGAGGACGCGGAGGCTTCGTTCCACCTCGGCGGTGAAGTCGACGTGGCCGGGAGTGTCGATAACGTTAATCTGATGGTCCTGCCAGAAAGTGGTGGTGGCGGCGGCGGTGATAGTGATGCCGCGTTCCCGTTCCTGGGGCATCCAGTCCATGACGGCGGTGCCGAGGTCCACCTGGCCGATCTTGTAGGTACGTCCGGTGACGTAAAGGGCACGTTCAGTGACGGTGGTTTTACCGGCGTCAATGTGTGCGATGAATCCGATGTTGCGGACCCTGCTTATAGGAAAGGGCTTAGACATGGCGTGAGGCTTCCGGCCTGGGCTGCTGGCGAATTCCCCCTACCACCTGTAGTGTACGAAGGCGCGGTTCGCCTCTGCCATTCTGTGCAGGTCTTCTTTACGTTTGACGGCGGGCCCTTCGGAGCGGGCCGCATCCATGAGTTCTAGGGCTAATCGTCGGCGCATGGGCATGTTTCGCCGGGCACGGGCGGCGGTGATGAGCCAGCGCATAGCGAGGGCCTCGCTGCGGTTGGAGGGGACCTCGATGGGGACCTGGTAGGTGGCGCCGCCGACGCGTCGGGGCTTCACTTCCAGGAGGGGCCGGGTGTTTTCCAGGGCCTTGTTGAATACCTCCATGGGCTCGCGCCTGGTCTCCTGGGCGACGGTTTCAAGGGCGCCGTAGACGATGCGCTGGGCGAGGGTCTTCTTACCGCGGGTCATGACGCGGTTGATGAAGCGGGATAGTTCCACGCTGTTGAAACGGGCGTCGGGCGGGCAGGGCCTACGTTCGGCCCTTCTTCTGCGAGACATATTCGGCTACCTTCTCCGCGGCCTGGCGGAACCGTACTTGCTGCGGCCACGCATGCGACCTTCTACGCCCTCGCAGTCGAGGGTGCCGCGGACTACGTGGTAGCGAACGCCGGGGAGGTCCTTCACGCGACCGCCGCGAATCATGACGACGGAGTGCTCCTGAAGGTTGTGACCCTCGCCGGGGATGTATGCGGTGACTTCGAAGCCATTTGTCAGCCTGACTCTCGCGATCTTGCGGAGGGCGGAGTTCGGCTTCTTGGGGGTCATGGTCCTGACCTGCACACATACGCCCCTTCTTTGAGGGGCACCTTTGCTCCAAATTACCTTGTTTTTCAAGGCATTATGGATCCAATGCATGGCTGGCGACTTGGACTTCTTGCGGGCCTTAACGCGACCCTTTCTTACTAGTTGGTTAATGGTGGGCACAGATATACCTCGCTATCCCTTTGGACAGTGCGGAATTTTACAGCTATTTGAGGCTAGTGTCAACTTGCGGGAAGTGGGGCATTGTTCAGGTTGGGGAAAGGCGGGCATTCCGGGCGTCAGGCGTGAGACGGGCAGCGTAGACGGAAGGGAAATCGTTGACAAGTTGGGCTTATTCCTGATACGGTGGTTCGACAGTTCATCGTTAGCGACAGGAGAGTTGATAATGCTTGAGATTACGGATGTTGCGGCGGAAAAGATCCGGGAGGTATTGGTGGAAGAGGGGAAAGAGGATGCGCCTCTTAGGGTTATAGCACTGCCCAACGGCCAGGGCGGCGTACAATATATGTTGACGCTGGAGGAGGACAATCAGCCTGACGACAGGGAGTTGGACAGGAGCGGCATCCGATTCCTGGTGGACTCGGACAGTGCGCCTTTCCTGGAGAAGGCGACGATTGACTTCGTGGAGGACTTCACGAGGGTTGGGTTCCTGATTACTAACCCGGACTTCCCGGCGGCGGGCGGGTGTGGTTCCGGCGGTTGTGGCTGCGGCGCGGGCGGCGGCGGGGGATGTGGCGGAGGCGGTGGAGGTTGTGGATGTGGTGGAGGCGGCTGCGGCGGCCATTAGGCGACCGGTTATTTAGGATTTAGAGAAGGGCGGCGATATTGCCGCCCTTTTTCTTTGGTTGAAGGGAAGGTGTGGAGAGGGTTGGTGTGCGATATTCGCCATCGGCTTGGGGCGGAGAGGGAAGGGGAGGTTGTCGGTTGTGGGGAGAGTTCGTTGCTGTTAGAGGGTGGGTTCCTGCCTTCGCAGGAACAAGAGAGGGGGGTGAGCGGAGGGGGAGAAGGCGACCACGAGGGTCGCCCCTACAGGGGATCAGTCCAGGAAATGTGGCTGGATTCCGGCTTTGCCCGAAGGACGGTTTCGGAAAGGCCTCCTGGGTGGGTGAGGATGGGAGGTTGTTGGTTGTGGGGAGAGTTCGTTGCTGGCAGTGGGTGGGTTCCTGCCTTCGCAGGAACAAGAGGGGGGTGAGGGGGTTAGGAGCCTTCGGTGAGGTAGTGGTAGGCGGAGAGGGCTGCTGTGATGCCATCGCCGACGGCGTTGCCAAGCTGCCGGTCCGAGTCAACGCGGATGTCGCCGCAGGCGTATACGCCGGGGAGGTCGGTGGCCATGGAGATATCGGTCTTGATGTGGCCGAATTCGTCCATGGGGACCTGTCCCTTAAGGAAGCCGCTGTTAGACTCGAAACCGATGTAGATGAAGGCGCCGGAGGTGGGGTATTGGTAGACTTCCTGGGTCTTCAGGTTGCGGACCAGGGCGTGGTCGAGGTCCGGGTCGCCCTGAAACTCCTCTACGACGTGGCTCCAGAGGAAGTCCATCTTGGGGTTTGCAAGGGCGCGATCCTGGAGGATCTTGCTGGCTCGGAGTTCATCTCGGCGGTGGATGACGGTGACCTTGTTTACTATGCCGGAGAGGTAGCCACCTTCGTCCAGGGCGGCATCGCCGCCGCCGACTACGACAACGTCCTGGCCGCGGAAGAAGTTGGCGTCGCAGACGGCGCAATAGGAGACGCCACGGCCGGAGAGTCGATCTTCGCCGGGGACGCCGAGCTTCTTGTGGGAGCCACCGGCGGCGATGATGACGGTCCTGCCGGCGTAGGTGCCTTCGGAGGTGTGGACGAGTTTGAGGGGCTGTTCGAGGTTTTCGACACCCTCTACTTCTTCGAAGCGCATGTCGGCGCCAAATCGTCGAGTCTGCTGCTCCATCATCACGGAGAGTTCCGGGCCTTTGATGCCTTCCGGGAAGCCGGGATAGTTTTCGATTTCGTCGGTGACCAGGATCTGGCCGCCATAGCCCAGCTTTTCGAGGATGAGTGTCTTCTGCATGGCCCTGGTGGAATAGAGGCCGGCGCTGAGGCCAGCGGCTCCCCCACCGAGGATGATAACGTCGAACTGCTCCATGTTGTTTTCCTTCCTTTGAATAGTTTAGACCCAGCTTCTGGTCTGGGCCATTTTGAAGAAGTCAGCTGTTTTTTTGATGCCGTCCTGCAAGCTTGTCTTTGGTCGCCAGCCCATTTCCCTGAGGGATTTTTCCGAGCTTAGTCTTATCTTTAGTACGTCACCAAGCCTTGCAGGGGATTTCAGGGGTGGTTTGCGGAAGCGGTAGATGTCCCTGAGCATCTGGAAGATCGTGTTTACGGAGGTGCCTTCGCCCGTGCCGATATTGTAGGCACCGGTCACGTTTTCGTCGATGGCGAGGAGATTGGCGTCGACGACATCTTCCACATAAACGAAGTCGCGCTCCTGGTCGCCGGAGCCGAAGATGACGGGTTGATTGCCCTCCAGCATGGTCTGGGAGAAGATGGCGATAACGCCGGCCTCGCCATGGGGGTCCTGGCGGGGGCCGTAAACGTTGCCGTAGCGGAGGGAGGCGTAATTCAGGATAAACATCTTGTTATAGAGTTCGAGATACTTTTCGCAGACGGACTTGGCGAGACCGTAGGGTGAGAGGGGGCGGATGGGGTGATCCTCGTCGCAGGGATTGTATTCGGGGTCTCCATACAGGGCGCCGCCGGTGGAGGAAAAGATGAACTTTTCGACGCCGTGACGGCGGGAGGCCTCGAGAAGTTTGAGGGTGCCGAGGATGTTGGCTTCGGCGTCCATGAGTGGGTTCCGCATGGACGTGGATACGCTGACCTGGGCTGCGAGGTGGAAGACAAGCTGGGGATTTTCGCGGTTGAAGGTCTCGTCGAGGTTTGCTTCGTTGATGTCCGAGTGGTGGAAATTGATGCGGTTGGGGAGGTTGGCGAGGCGGCCGGAACTGAGGTCGTCGAGGACTACTACGCGATGACCAAGCTCAAGGAGCCGGTCGACCAGGTGGGAGCCGATGAAGCCGGCGCCGCCGGTGACGAGGACAGTCTTCTGGTCTACCAACCCTCGTGCATGCTCCTGAGTCTGGCGACGCGGTCTGCGACGGGGGGATGAGTGGAGAAGAGCCGCATCATACCCTCGCCGTTGAGGAAGCTCATGGACTTCCCGTGGAGGGGTTCGACTATGTACAGGTGGGCGACGGCCTGGTTTGCCTCCATGGGGACGTGTTTCGAACCCATTTCGAGCTTTTCGAGGGCGCTGGCCAAGGCCCAGGGATTGCCGCAGGTCTTGGCGCCCGTGGCGTCGGCCTGGAATTCGCGCGTGCGGGAGATTGCGAGGCGGACGAGGGTGGCGAGGAGAGGGACGATGATGGCGATGAGGAGGAGGGCGCCGATTCCTATCATGGAGCCGCCTCCGCCGCCACGGTCGCGCCCACCGAAGCCGCCGAAGATGAGGGCAAACTGGGCCATCCAGGCGATCATGCCTATGGCGGAGGCGACGGTGGCGACCATTGTCATAATTAGGGTGTCGCGGTTGCCTACGTGGGCGAGTTCATGGGCGATGACGCCGCCGAGCTCTTCGCGATTGAGGAGCCGGATGATTCCCGTGGTGGCGGCGATGCTGGCGTTCTTGGGGCTTCTGCCGGTGGCGAAGGCGTTTGGGGAATCGTTCTGGATGATGTAGACCTTGGGCTTGGGGATGTTGGCGCGCATGACCTGTTCGTCGACGATGATGTGGAGGTCTGGGGCGTCTTCGGGGGTGACCTCGCTGGCGCCGGCCATTCGGAGGGCGAGCTTGTCGCTGAACCAGTAGGAGAAGAAATTGAGGAGGATGGCGAAAACGAGGGCGATGATGAGGCCGGTGTAGCCACCCAAGAGGGTGCCGACAAAGAGGAGGAGGGCTCCCATGACCATCATGAGGAAGCCGGTCTTGATAGCGTTCATGTTCCGTCGAACCTCGCCGGGGAGTAACTGCCGTCAGTTGGTATAGCGGCTAATACCATTATACCGCAAACATCAAGAGGGTGGGGTTGGAGAGGGGAATAGGGTAAATCCGTCAATACTCGCCAGCCGTAAGGTTGTTGACAGGGGCTGGTTGCGGGGAGAATACTATAGTGAGAGTTCTCACAAGTTTTGGACTGGGAGGAGGAGTTGTGGAAGGAAACGTATTTCCATCCTGCTTGAAGTGCAATGTAGGGCAGTTGTGTCCGTTGTCGGACTACGGCAGCCAGGGGGCTGCGGTGCATTACAAGGCATGGGTTTGCACGAACCCTACGTGCGGCTTCAACATGAAGATCCGCAATGGTGACATCTACTTTAACGAACCGATAGCCAGCGGCGCATCCCACGTACCGCGAATGCGGTAGACCGCGGGCAGATTCCGACGGACATTGGGCGGCGAGAATTGTCGCGGTTCCGGTTCGTCGTACAAATTCAAGGGACCAAATAGAGGTGGACTGTCCGTCACGGCAGGGCGATGCCCCCAGCGGGTGCCTTTGTTATCATGGGCATAACGTGAGAGGGGGAGCCGGCTTTTGCAGTTGAACGATGGTCGAGGGAGAATCCAACGCCGGCTGGTAGCTACGGTGGGTCTGGGCCTATTGGGCCTGGGCCTGGTGTTGATTCTGGGTGTTGGCGGATTCTTCATATACTCGTGGAGGGCCAGTTCTGACCTGGAGGAGTTGGTAGTGCCTGCGCCCACGGTGGGTCCGGCGCCGGTGGGGGCAGCGCCAATTCCGTCTGCGGGGGAGGCTTCGATCGGGTTTTCGGCGGAGGTCATAGCGGCGCAGAGGATGTTTCCCGGGGAGGCGCTGGCGCCGGTGAATTGGGCGAATCCGATGGAAGCGGAGCTGGGTTACGCGCCGGCGAACCCGTTGGTGGGGGACTTCGAACCGGTTGCGTCGGAGGTGGCGCCATGGCATTCGTTGCCGGTACCGGCGAAGATAAGCATCCCGGCGATAAGTGTGGAGTCGGAAGTGATTTCGCTGCAGATACTCGATTTGGGGAACAGCCTGGAGTACGAGACGCCGAAGAACGTGGTGGGGCATATACCGGAGACGGCGAATGCGGGGGAGGATGGGACGGCGTGGTTCTTCGGGCACCTGGAGAGTCCGATTCAGGGGGAGGGGAACGTGTTTCGACGGCTGCCTGAGGTGCCGGAGCTGCTTCGGGCGGGGCCGGTGTTTGCGACGGTGGATAATGGGGATTCGACGTTTTTGTACAGGCTGACCTCTTCCAGGGTAGTGCACGGGGACGATTTGATAGTGTTCGATGAAGGGGTGGCGGGGATCAGCCTGGTGACGTGCGTGCCGCGGTTTTTGTATGACCACCGATTGGTGGTGACGGGGGAGTTGGAGGGGGTGAAGGACTCGGAGGAGGAGCCGGCTTAGGGCAACCGCGTTGCGACTGGCTCTGGCAGGTGGGAGTGGGTCGGCAAGTGCGTGAGGGCGCTGCCTTTGGGGGTGACGCTGGACGGTTGGACAGGTTCAGGACAGGTGAGTATGGGGACAGGCGACCACAAGGGTCGCTCCTACTGGGGAAGGAGATGGGACGGCTGCTTCTGCTGTCTGTTTGAGAGCCTTCGTCGGCCCTACGGGGGAAGGGGATATGTAGCCACGAAGGGTAGCCCCCACCGGCGTTCAGTGTGTTGGAGGAAGGTGGATTCCTGCCTACGCAGGAACTAGGAGGGGGGCGGGTTGGCTGGTTGGGGCAAAAGGGGTATGCTTTTCCGGCAATTTTTGTTCCGACAGAAGGAGTTGACATGTCCAGCAACCAACCAAAGATGCGCGTCGAACGAGATTCCATGGGGCCGATGGAGGTGCCGGTAGAGGCCTATTACGGAGCGTCCACGATGCGCGCGGTGCTTAACTTCCCCATCAGCAACCTCAGATTTTCTCGCAGCTTTATACAGGCCCTGGCTCTGGTGAAGGGGACGGCGGCGGAGGTGAACGTTGAGTTGGGGTTGTTGGACGGAGAGACGGGTGGGGCGTTGTCACGTGCGGCCGAAGAAGTGGCAGCGGGAGATTTCGACGAGCATTTCGTCATTGACATTTTCCAGACGGGATCGGGGACATCGACGAACATGAACGCCAACGAGGTAATTGCTACCAGGGCTTCTGAGCTTCTGGGGGCCGAGGCGGGTTCGCGGAGGGTTCATCCGAACGACCACGTGAACATCTGCCAGTCGTCTAACGACGTGATACCGACGGCGATACATTTGGCGGCGCTGGTGCAGATAAAGGAACGGCTGATTCCTGCTTTGGAGAATCTTCAAGGGGCGTTGGAGGAGAAGAGCAGGGAGTTCTGGCCTCTGGTAAAGACGGGACGGACGCATTTGCAGGACGCGACTCCCATCCGGTTGGGCCAGGAGTTTCTAGGGTACGCAGGGCAGGTTGAGAGGGGGATTCGGCGGTTGAGACACGCGCAAGAGGAGTTGGGGGAGGTGGCATTGGGGGGTACGGCGGTTGGGACGGGGGTTAACGCGCATCCGGAGTTTGCGACACGGGTGTGCAAGAGTCTGTCGGAAAAGACGGGGGTGGACGTGAGAGAGACGGACAACCACTTCCAGGCACAGAACACGTTGGATTCGGTGGTGGAGGCGAGCGGTTCGCTGAGGACTATCGCGTTGAGTTTGAACAAGATCGCCAACGACGTGCGTTGGCTGGGGTCGGGGCCGAGGGCGGGGCTGGCGGAGCTGGCGCTGCCGGAGGTGCAGCCTGGGAGTTCGATAATGCCGGGGAAGGTGAATCCGGTCATATCGGAGTCGGTGATACAGGCGGCGGCGCATGTGGTTGGAAACGACCTGGCCATCGCGCAGTCGTCACACGGCAGCTACTTCGAATTGAACATGATGATGCCCGTGGCGGCGCACAACCTGTTGGAGTCGATAGACCTGCTGGCGGCTTCGGCGGACAACTTTGCGGACCAGTGCGTGAAGGGACTGCAGGCGACGGAGACGGGGCCGCAGATGGTGGAGCGGGGGTTGATGCTGGGGACGGCGCTGGCTCCGGCGATCGGGTACGACGCGGCGGCGGCGATTGCGAAGGCGGCGGCGGCATCGGGGGGGACGATTCGGGAGACGGCGTTGGAGCAAACGGAGCTAACTTCGGAGGAGTTGGATACGCTGCTGAATCCGGAGAAGATGACGGAGCCGGGACTTGGGGGCGGGCCTTCGGGGGGTTAGGGTGGTTCGTTAATCGGCGGGCAATGTCAGAGAGGCTTGGAATGTTCAAGCGGGTGTGGCACAAGTTCTTTGGGCATCCGAACGTGGTGGACATGAGGTGTGTCACCTGCGGGGACCTGGGGGGTGGAGATGGGGACGGGGGCGGGCCGCCGAACCCGGATGCTTATTACTACCGGTATTGGCGGCGGTAGGGGGATGGGAGAGGAGGAAGTCCGGATCTGTGTCACGCATTGAGACATCGGAATTAGGTACGGCAATGGAGCTTCCCTAAATGAGATGTTCTGGGAGTTCCGGGATGGGCCGTGCCTCCAGGGACTTTGCTCTCTCATTCATAATTCTGTGGAGTTCTTCTTTTCGATGTTTCTCCAGAAGATGGCGAACTTCATAAACAAAGGCTAGCCATGCACGAGCATACTCTTTTCTTGCCTGTTCTCGGTGATTGGAATCAGTGCCAGTTAGAATTTCCAAGTCATACTGCTCAATAAGCCAGTCTCGATTTTCCCATAGTCGGATGTCTGGTCCTTTCACGTCTGCGCTGGAGGACCAACTGTCAATCATTACCGATTCGTCCCTGCCTTCTCGCCTAAAGAAATCACTCTGATTGACAAAAGTATTCCAAGCTTCAGGGTTTACTCTCTTGACCCACTCCTCGGCGTCTTTAATGGCAAGCGTTTCCCAATCGGGTTCAACGATTGGTTTAGGCAACAACTCGTCGAGTCTAGCAATCTGTTCCATGATGCTCCCAGATTGTGCCTTCTTTCGAGCCCTTTGGGATACTCTTACATGGTGTTGAATCGCTTCCCTACAAACTTGTGATACGTTCACTTTGGGCTCCGTCTCTTTTAGTTGCCGCAGTAGTGTATCCGGGACGTTGATTCCTATTCGCATACTAATGCCCCTAAAGGTATGTGGTAAAGCTACTATAACATACGCCATACACTTAGTCTAGGGTCTACATACCAAGAGTGGTCGAAGGCTAGCGCAAGTTGGGGGGGCGGTTGACAGTGGGGGTGGGGTGGGCCTAGACTTTTTGGAGAGCAAAATAGCATAGGGTTGGTTGGGGAGTAGTAACCCTCAGGCCGGGCCTAGAGAGCCGGGGAAGGTGGAAGCCGGCGCCAAGGGCAGAGGAGTGAATGGACCCTATTGGAGATGAATGTCGTTCCGTGTTATGCGGGGCGGCTAAAGGCTCCCACCAATTGTCGGGAGGGCCCGTTACAGCCTGTACGTCCCTTTTCGGTGGGGCGTTATAGAGAGTCCCGACAAGTCGGGAAACTAGGGTGGCACCGCGGAATTGCCCCGTCCCTTGTGGCGGGGTTTTTTATTTGTGGGAGGAGTGGAAGGGAAGTGGAGGGGCGTTGGAGATGAGATTCCTCGACGCGGGGCCTCCTCGGAATGGCATGTTGGAGGTGCCCTGGACTCGAAATGGAATGAACTTGGGTGGAGAGTGGGTTCCTGCCTTCGCAGGAACAAGAAGGGGGAGGGCGTGCAGAGGTCTCTATCGAGGGGGAGAAGGTTTTTGGAATATTCGAAGGAGTTATGGAAGGGTCTATATCGAGATGGAGGGAAGGAAGAGGGCAACCACAAGGGATTGCCCCTACCGAAGTCGGGTGTGTGGGTGGAGAGTGGGTTCCTGCCTTCGCAGGAACAAGAAGGGGGAGGGGGGAACCGCCCCTAGCTGCCCCTACCACCCTCACCTCAATTCTCTCCCAGAACGGGAGAGGAGGGAAGAGGGGCGGCGATGATGGTTATGGAGAGGTCTCCCAGGACGGGAGAAGGGATATGCGGGGCGAAAATCTAAGAGAGGTTTTGGAACGATGGAGTCTGGGGTTAGAGTTAATGGGAAGCGGCGGGTGTTCAGCGGGATTCAGCCTTCGGGGAGTGTGCAGCTTGGCAACTATCTGGGCGCCATTAAAGGCTGGGTGGAGCGTCAGTCGGAGAAGGAAAACTTCTTCTGCATTGTGGACCTTCACGCGATCACCGTCCAGCAGGACCCGGAGGAGCTACGTCGGGAGACGCGGTCGCTTGCGGCGATGCTCTTCGCGGCAGGGCTGGACCCGGATGAGTGCACGGTTTTCGTGCAGAGTCACGTGACGGCTCATGCGGAGGGGTGCTGGCTGCTTAACTGCGTGACTCCGTTGGGTTGGTTGGAGCGGATGACGCAGTACAAGGACAAGGTGCAGCGTCAGGAGAGCGTGTCGACGGGTTTGTTGGACTACCCGGTGCTGATGGCGGCGGACATTCTGTTGTACGACGCGCACGAGGTGCCGGTGGGGGATGACCAGCGCCAGCACGTGGAGTTGACGCGGGACATTGCGCAGCGGTTCAACCACCTGTTTGGGGAGACCTTCGTGGTGCCGGAGGCGGTGATTCCGGAGGTGGGGGCGCGGGTGATGGGGCTGGACGAGCCGACGGTGAAGATGTCGAAGAGTTCGGCGCACATTCGGGGTCATGCAGTGAACCTGCTGGATGATCCGAAGGAGATTGTGAGGTCCATCCGGCGGGCGGTGACGGACTCGGGGAGGGAGATACGGTTTTCGGAAGACCCGGCGAGGGCAGGGGTGAACAACCTGCTGGGGATTTACAAGGCTATTACAGACAGGACTGTCGAGGAGTGCGAGGCAGACTTCGCTTCGGCGCGGGGCTACGGGGACCTGAAGGCGCGGGTGGCGGATGTTGTGGTGGAATCGCTGCGGCCGATCCGGGAGCGGTACTACGAGTTGATGGACGACGTGGGGGAGCTGGACCGGATGCTGGCGCGGGGAGCGGAGCAGGCGGCGTCGGTGTCTGAGCCGAAGGTGAGGGAGATCAAGCGTCGGATGGGTCTGGTGATTGCGGGGGAGTAGGAGATGGAGCATATGCTGATGATTCGGAATAGGGAAGGATAGAGGTATGTACTATCCGTCTTTGGAAGAGGTCAAGGGGATGAGGGGACGGGGAAACCTGGTGCCGATCTACCGGGCTGTGCAGGCGGACCTGGAGACGCCGGTTTCAGCTTATTTGAAGGTGGCGAGGCCGCCGTATTCGTTTCTGCTGGAGAGTGTGGAGGGGGGAGAGCGGCTGGCGAGGTACAGCTTCATTGGAACGGAGCCGTACAAGGTGGTGAAGACTGGGCCGGGACAGCCGGAGGGGCGGTTGGACCCGCTGATTCCGGTGGAGGAGGAGATGGGCAGGTACAAGCTGGTGCCGGTGCCGGAGCTGCCCAAGTTTCACGGCGGCGGGGTTGGGTATTTGGCATACGATGCCATCAGCTATTTCGAGCCTCGGGTGCCGATGATGCCGGAGGACCCGCAGGGGCTGCCGGAGTCGGTGTTCATGTTTGCGGACACGCTGTTGATATTCGATCATCTGCGACACGACATAAAGGTGGTGAGTCACGTACGGCTGGACGGGGACGTGGGGGCGTCGTATGCGGAGGCTACGACGAAGATCGACCGGCTGGTGGAGAGGTTGGCGCAGCCTCTGTCGGGGCCGAGGTTGATTTTGGACGCGCCAGTTGAGGGGAAGGGAACTTCGGACTTCGCTTCCAACTTCACTTTAGAAGAGTACGAAGAGGTTATCGGGAAGTGCATTGACTACATCCACGCGGGAGACTGCATACAGGTGGTGAACTCGCAGAGATTCAGTCGTAGGACGGAGGCGCCGCCATTCGAGATATACCGGGCGTTGAGGAGCGTGAATCCTTCGCCGTACATGTATTTTCTGCAGATGGACGACTTTCACATTGTGGGGGCGGCGATAGAGACGGTTGCGCAGGTGGAGGACGGGATTGTGGCGACGCATCCGATTGCGGGGACGCGTCCGAGGGGTGCGACGCCGGAGGAGGACGCGGCGTGGGAGGAGGAGCTTCGGAGCAGCATCAAGCAGAGGGCGGAGCACATCATGCTGGTGGACCTGGGCCGCAACGACATCGGCCGGGTGAGCGTGCCCGGTTCGGTGAAGGTGACGCAGCTGATGGACGTGGAGCGGTTCTCCCACGTGATGCACCTGGTGTCGCACGTGGAGGGCAAGTTGAAGCCGGATATGACGGTGTACGACGCTCTGCGTTCGTGCTTTCCGGCGGGGACGGTGTCCGGGGCGCCGAAGATACGGGCGATGGAGATAATCGCGGAAGTGGAGGGGGAGATGCGGGGACCCTACGGGGGCGCCGTGGGGTACTTCAGTTATTCGGGCAACATGGACACGGCTCTGGTGCTACGGACGGGTATCCATAAGGATGGGACTATGTACATACAAGCGGGGGGAGGGGTAGTGTCGGACAGCAACCCGAGGGACGAGTACGAGGAGACTTTACATAAGGCGGGCGCCCTGTTCAGGGCGATCGACCGGGCCGAAGGACGGGCGGGCTGAGATGATTCTTCTAATCGACAACTACGACAGCTTCACGTACAACCTGTACCAGTATCTCTGCGAGTTGGGGGCAGAGGTGGAGGTGGCTCGGAACGACAAGATCAGCCTGGAGGAGATTGAGGCGATGGCTCCGGACGGGATAGTGATTTCGCCGGGTCCGTGCACGCCAAAGGAGGCGGGGATATCGGGAGAGGTGGTGGTGCGTTTCGGGGAGAGGCTGCCGGTGTTGGGGGTGTGCCTGGGACATCAGACCATCGGATTCGCTTATGGCGGGACGGTTGGTCAGGCACCGGAGATAATGCACGGAAAGACTTCGATGGTGCACCACGACGGGAAGGGGATCTACGAGGGGCTTCCAAACCCGTTCGAGGCTATCCGGTATCATTCGTTGATGGTGGACCCGGATACGCTGCCGGAGTTTCTGGAGGTGACGTCGCGGACGGAGGACGGGATTGTGATGGGGCTGCGTCACAAGAGTTTGCCGGTGGAGGGGGTGCAGTTTCATCCGGAGTCGATAATGACGAAGGTGGGGCATGATCTGCTGAGGAATTATCTGAAGTGGGTTGAGGAGTGGGCAAGAGAGAAAGGTGCGAATGATGATTAGGGAAGCGACAGAAAGACTGATTGGGGGGGCGTCCCTCTCAATGGAGGAAGCGGCTGGAGTGATGACGGAGATAATGGGAGGGGAGGCGACGCCGGTGCAGCTGGCATCGTTCCTGACGGCGCTGCGAATGAAGGGGGAGACTGCGGGGGAGATTGCGGGGATGGCTTCCGTGATGAGGGACAAGGCGCTGCCTGTGGCGACGAGCGGTGTGGTGGTGGACACGTGCGGGACGGGAGGAGCTACGGCGAAGACGTTCAACATTTCGACGGCGACGGCCTTCGTGGCTGCGGGCGCAGGACTGAAGGTGGCCAAGCACGGGAACCGGGCGGCGTCCGGGACGTGCGGAAGCGCCGACGTGCTGGAGGCTTTGGGGGTGCATTTGGAGTTGGGGCCTGAGGCGGTGGAGCGGTGCATCGACGAGGTGGGGATGGGGTTCATGTTTGCGCCGTCGTTCCACCCGGCAATGAAATACGCCGCGCCGGTGCGACGGGATATGGGCATTCGGACGGTGTTCAACGTGCTGGGACCATTGACGAGTCCGGCCCGGGTGAAGCGTCAGCTTCTGGGGGTGGCGGAGTATTCGCTGGGGGAAAAGATGGCGGAGGTATTGGGGTTGATGGGATCGGTGCATTGCCTGGTGGCGCACAGCGCGGAGGGAGCGGACGAGCTAACGCTGGGGGGAGACAATTACGTGTGGGAGCTGAAGGGAGGGGAGGTCTCTTATAGGGTCGTAAATGCGGAGGGACTGGGGTTGAGTCGAGCACCGTGGCAGGCGATTCGCGGGGGATCCGCGGCGGATAATGCGTTTCTCATGCGACGCATTTTGACGGGCGAAAGGGGCGCGCACCGGGACGTGGTGCTGCTTAACAGTGGCGCTGTGCTGATGATTGGAGGGGCGGCGGGTAGCTTGAGGGAGGGCGTTGGTATTGCGGCGCGGGTGATAGACGATGGAGACGCCCTGATGAAGCTGGAGTCGCTGGTGGAGTTAACCCAGGAGCTGGCTCTGGAGGGAGAGGGCGAGTAATGGCGACGATTCTTGAAGAGATAGTTGAGGCGAAAAAGGGAGAGGTGGAGGAGCAGAAGCGACGGGTGTCGCAGTCGGAGCTGGAAGGGCGCGTCAAGGGGATGGGGCTGCCGCTGAATCTCTCCGGCGCACTGCTGGGAGACCGGGTTCGGCTGATTGCGGAGGTGAAGAAGGCATCGCCGTCCCGCGGGCTGCTGTCGGAGAATTTTGATCCTCGCGCACTGGCCAGCGTATATGTGGAAAACGGGGCTGCGGCTATTTCCGTGCTGACGGACCCTCGATTTCAGGGGACATTGGCGGACCTGGAGGCGGTGTCCGGGGTTGCTGCGGGAAGCCGGACGCCGGTGATACGAAAGGACTTCATATTCGATCCGTACCAGGTGTACGAGGCGAGGAGCAGTGGGGCGGACGGGCTGCTGTTGATAGCGGCGGTTTTGTCGCAGGGACAGATGACGGAGATGCTCGCGGTGTGCCAGGAGTTGTGGATGCAGGCTCTGGTGGAAGTGCATGACGAGAGGGAACTGGAGTCGGCGGTGGAGGCGGGTGCGGAGATAGTCGGCATCAACAACAGGAACCTGCACACTTTCGAGACGAGTCTATCTGTGACGGTGGAGTTGGTTGGGCGGGTACCGCGAGGGAAGATCATCGTCAGCGAAAGCGGGATTTTTACCGCCGAGGACGTGTCGTCGGTGAGCCGGTTGGGAGTGAACGCGGTGTTGGTGGGGGAGGCGTTGGTGACGGCGGGGGATACAGCGGCCAAGGTCCGGGAGCTGGCGCTGGGGGAGGGTGGCGGCGGATGAAGATGTACTCAGGTGAGATAAATGGGGGGTTCGAGAACTCTCTCGACGGCGAACTTGGGTTGAAGGGGGCAGATGAATGCCAAAGGTAAAGATATGCGGCGTTCGGCGGGTTGAAGACGCGCTAACTGCTGTGGAGGCGGGAGTGGACTTCATGGGGTTGGTGTTCGTGCCGAATCGCAGGCGCCGGGTGACGGTGGAGCAGGCGAGGCGGATAGTGGACGCTGTGAAAGCGTCGAGCCCGAATCCGCCAAAGCTGGCTGGGCTATTCGCCGATCAGCCGATGGAGGAGGTTACTGAGAAGGTGCAAGCCTCCGGGGTGGATATGGTGCAGTTGTGTGGGAAGGAGTCGATGGAATTCTGCGATGATGCGCCGGTGCCGGTAATCAGGATTACGCACGTGCCGGGAGGTGGGTTGCATGGTGAAGAGTTGCAGGAATTGGAACGCAGGCTTTCGGCGTTGCGAGAGCGGGGGCACATTTCGACGCTGGACCGGTTGGTGGAGGGGCTGCAGGGAGGAACGGGGAGGAGTTTCGATTGGGGAGTTGCGTCGCAGCTCTCCAGGGCGGGGTTTGAGTTCATGCTGGCGGGAGGGCTGACGCCGGACAACGTGGCACAGGCGGTGAGGGAGGTAAACCCGTGGGGCGTGGACGTTTCCAGCGGCGTTGAGACGGATGGGGTGCAGGACCTAGAGAAGATACGTCGATTTGTTGAAGAGGCGAGAAAGACCATTGAGTGAGTCGTCGACTGAGGAGATGATATGGACGGGAAGATACTGACGGAGGCCCCCGACGAGCGGGGTCGATACGGGGACTACGGTGGGAAGTTCGTGCCGGAGACGTTGATGGTGGCATTGGAGGAATTGGAGGAGGCGTATTTGAAATTCCGGAGAGACGAGGAGTTTCAGCGGGAGTTGGACCACCTGCTTTCGACATATGTTGGACGGCCTACGCCACTTTACTTCGCATCCAACCTTTCGCGGCAGCTGGGAGGAGCGAGGATCTATCTGAAACGGGAGGACCTGGCACATACAGGGGCGCACAAGATCAACAACGCGCTGGGGCAGGGGCTGCTGGCAAGGCGGCTGGGCAAACAGAGGATCATAGCCGAGACGGGGGCGGGGCAGCACGGGGTGGCATCGGCGACGGCGTGCGCGATGCTGGGGTTGGAGTGCATTGTCTACATGGGGGTGGAGGATATGCGGAGACAGTCGTTGAACGTTTTTCGAATGAGACTGCTGGGCGCGGAGGTAGTGCCGGTGGATACGGGCAGCCAGACTTTGAAGGATGCCATCAACGAGGCGATTCGCGATTGGGTGACTAACGTGGAGACGACGCACTACCTGTTGGGAAGTGCTGTGGGACCGCATCCGTACCCCCTGATGGTGCGTGACTACCAGTCGGTGATCGGGAGGGAGGCACGGCGGCAGATGCTGGATGCTGAAGGGCGTCTGCCCGATTATGTGATTGCGTGCGTTGGGGGAGGGAGCAACGCGATTGGGGCGTTTCATCCTTTTGTGCAGGACGAGGATACTCGGCTGGTGGGAGTGGAGGCGGGTGGCGATGGAGTGGGGTCAAACAGACACGCCGCAACGCTGGTAGCAGGGCGGCCGGGTGTGCTGCATGGGTCGATGTCGTACTTGCTGCAGGATGAGAATGGACAGGTGGTGGAGACGCACAGCATATCTGCGGGGCTGGACTACCCGAGCGTTGGACCGGAGCATAGCTACCTGAAAGACGTTGGAAGGGCGGAGTATACGTCGGTGGACGATGGACAGGCTTTGGAGGGGTTCGACCTGTTGTGCAAGACGGAGGGGATTATTCCGGCGTTGGAACCTTCACACGCCGTCTACTACGCAGCGCAGCTGGCGCCCAAGCTTTCGTCGGAGGAGATAATTCTGGTGTGTCTGAGTGGTCGAGGGGACAAGGACATACACGTGGTGTTGGAGGCTTTGGGGGATGAGGGGGAATAGACTCAGGCAAACATTTGATGTTATGATGGCCGGGTTATGGGTTTGAAGAGACTGACTTTGACAATTGATGGGCACCTGGCGGATGCGTTGAGGGAGAGGGCGAGGGTCGAGAACAAGTCGTTGGAGCAGGTGGTGGACGAAGCGTTGCGGCGGGAATTTGCGCCGAGGGTGGGGGAGGGTCCAGGTCCTGTTTACCAGGTGAAGCCGGTCGACGGTGGGGTTGCGGCTGTGGAGGATCCCAAGAGGTATAAGGGAATCCTAAACGATGAGGATGATGAAAGATATCTAAGGTTGACGTACGGTGACGATAGTGCCCGTTGGCCCGATTGGCTTCGAGATAGACGGGGGATCAGGGGGGACAATTCCACAGGTTGAAACTCTGTCCAATACCAAGGGTAGAGGAATCCCTCGTCAAAGCGAGATGAGGAAGCCAGTCAATGGCTTCCTTTTGACAATGGGTGACTCCAAGACCCCAAATTAACGGTTAACTATTTGAGACTTCGATTGGGATAATTTGTTGACTTATTGTGATAATCCCGGACGTTAACCTCCTATTGTATGCCTACGATACCGACGCGCCCCGGCATTCTGCGGCGAAACGGTGGTGGCGAGATCTGTTGCTTGGAGAGGAGTCGATTGGTCTGGCGTGGGTGGTGGTGACGGGGTTTGTACGTCAGGCAACTCACCCGAGCATTTTGAAGAACCCCCTGACTCCAGAGGCAGCGATGGCGATCGTGGAGAAGTGGTTTGAGTATTCGCAGGTAGTCTCGTTGAATCCCGGGGTTAAACACTTGGACCATTTGCGTTTGTGTCTGGAGGCCGTGGGAGTTGGTGGGAATCTCGTGACAGACTGTCACATTGCGGCGATGGCTATGGATCATGGGGCGATGGTGCATTCCAACGATGGTGATTTTGGGCGTTTTCCCGGGTTGTCGTGGCGGAATCCTCTCTGAGAAGGCTGGGAGTCAGCAGTCGCGAGGTTGAAAGGCAGGGGTTCGGGGGCTACAATTCTCAGGCCATGATTGGTTTGTCCCTAGAGGTGGCCGGCTGATGCCCGGCAGAGTTGCGATTGTCGGAGTGGGCTATACCCCCTTCCGCGCCTCTTCGCCGGAGGCTTCGTTTCGAGAGTTGATTTTCGAGGCGGCGGTGAAGGCCTACGACGACGCCGGCATAGAGCCGGGTCAGGTGGATACCTTCGTCTCGGTCAGCGAAGACTACCTTGAGGGTACGGCGATTGTGGACGAGTATGTGCCGGACCAGTTGGGGGCGGTGCTAAAGCCTGTGCATACGATTGCCTCGGACGGGATTACGGCCCTTGGGGCGATATTCCTTCAGCTTCAGACGGGTGAATTTGACATTGCGGTGTTGGAGGGACGGTCAAAGGCCTCCAACGTATTGTATCCCGCCTACGTGGAGGCGATGGCGCTTGATCCGGTAAGCGTGCGGCCCTTCGACTTCCACCCCAGATTTGTTGCGGGGATGGAGATGAGGGCGTTCCTGGAGACTTCAGGAAACACGGCAGAGCAGACAGCTTCGGTAGTCGTGAAGAACAGAAGAAATGCCCAGCGGAACAGGATGGCGGCGCAAGGTGGCAGCGTTTCGGTGGGAGACGTTATGAGGTCAAGGCTAGTGGCAGACCCGCTGAGGGAGGGGCAATGTGCCGCCACGGCGGACGGGTCGATAGTAATGGTGATTGCGACGGAGGAAGCGGCGGCGAGGATGGGAGGAACGCCGGTTTACATAAAAGGGATCGGATGGGGACAGGACACGCCGAACCTGGAGGAGCGGGATTGGAGTCGTGCGGTCTACGCAGAGAGCGCAGCTCGAAGGGCGTACAAGATGGCGGGGATCGTCGAGCCGGCGCGAGAGATTCAACTGGCCGAAGTGGACGACACCTTCGCATATAAGGAACTGCAGCACCTGGAGGCGTTGGGTCTGGCACCGACCGGTCGGTCGGGGGCGTTGGTTGAGGCTGGGGAGTTTGGCTTCGAGGGGCGATTGCCGGTGAATGTTTCGGGGGGGAGCCTGGGCTGCGGGTACACCCACGATCTTTCCGGGATTCGGAGCGTGTTGGAGATTGTGCTGCAACTTCGTGGCGATGCGAGGGGGCGTCAATTGGATTCGGTCCGATTGGGTCTGGCGCAGTCGTGGCGAGGCGTACCAACGGCCAGCGGAGGCGTGGCGATTCTGGAGGCAGGGGAATGAGGGGCGAAAGTGGCTTATAGGAATCGAGTGGCGGTGCTGGGCGCCGGCTTGACGAAGTTTATGCGGCGGGCACTGGAGACGCCGAAGGAGTTGGCTTTCGAGGCGGCGCGGGCTGCACTGGATGACGCATCGCTGCAGATAGACGATATGGACGCGGTGGTATCGGTGACGGCGCCGGACGCGTTTGACGGGGTGCACATGAACGGGGAATACCTGGCGGATGGGTCGGGGGCGCGGGGTAAGCCGTTCATGCGGAGCTACGTAGGTGGTGGCTCCGGCGTCTTTGGGATAATCAACGGCTGGTATCACGTGGCGAGTGGGAACTTCGACACTTGTCTTGTGGTGGGCGAGGAGAAGATGTCCTCGGCCCTACCGCATCCGCAGGGGTGCTTCAACGCGATATATGACCAGTTTCTGGAGCGGCCGCTGGGTGTGAATTTGCTATGGATCTTCTCGTTGGAGATGAACCGCTACATGACCACCCACGGCGTGCCGATGGAGACGTTTGCCAAAGTTGCACAGAAGAATAAGCGTAACGGGATGGACCATCCGTCATCGCAGTCGGGCATATCCGGGGACTATACCCTGGAGCAGATAATGGACTCAGAGGTGATGGCGTGGCCGGTGCAGAGGCTGATGGTATCGCCGGTGAGCGACGGGGCGGGGGCTATGGTTCTGGCCTCTGAGGAGTTTGTGAAGAAGCGAGGGCTTGATCCGGTGTGGATTGAGGGGGTGGGTTGGAATCTCGATACGTCGTACTGGACCAACCGGGACCTTTATTACCCCCGATATGTGGAGAAGGCAGCGCGGATGGCGTATGAGATGGCCGGCGTGACGGACCCCCGGAAGGACATACACGTGGTGGAGCCTTACGATCCTTTCGCTTACAAGGAGCTTCACCACCTGGAGGGGCTGCAGCTGGCGGACAAGGGCGACGCGCCGCGGCTGATGGAGGAGGGGTTCTGGGACCGGGACACGCTGACGGGGATTCCGTCCACGCCATCCGGTGGGCTGATTGGGGTTGGGAATCCGATATCGGCGGCGGGAGTGATGAAGGTGGCGGAGATCTTCTGGCAGCTGGAGGGGCGAGCCGGGGAGCGGCAGGTGAAGCGATCGGTACAGAGAGGGCTGGCGCAGGCGTGGGGAGACCTGATGCAGGTGGGGACGGTGGTTATCCTAGGAAAGCAGAGCTAGATAACGTGGAACCCTTCGCAGGAACGTCGTTAACCGACCAGGCGCTGACACAGGGAGAGGTCTTCGCCACGCGATGGCGTGGGAAGATGGATTATGAATGGGACACAGGGGCTGCGGTTGGCCGGTTCATGGCTGGGTTGAAAGACGGGGAGATTCTTGGGGTGCGATGCTCGCAGTGCAAACGGACGGTGATTCCGCCGAGGGCATTCTGCGAGCTCTGCTATGTGCCGATGGACCGTTGGACGAGACTTCAGGACACAGGGGTGATCAACACGTTTTCCGTGAGCTTTGTCAACTGGGACGCCACCCGACGGGACACGCCGGAGGTGCCGGCCGTGATTGAGATAGACGGGGCGAGTCCGGGGATGGGGATTCTTCATGTGTTGGGAGAGGTGGGAGAAGACCTGGAGACAGTGGTTTCGAGGGTGGCGATTGGGAAGCGGGTTGAGGCAGTGTGGAAGCCGGCGGAGGAGCGGGAGGGTTCCATAACGGACATACGCTATTTCAGGCTGATTGATTGAAATTTCGAGGGCGCGAAAGCTGATGACGCAGGAAATGATTGAAGAGGTGAGGGAACAGGGGCGCATAGCCAAGTGGCGCGGGAACATTCCCATTCACCACCGGTATACCGTGGGAGTAGCGGGGCAGCGTTTCTTTGCCGCGCTGAGGGACGAGAAGACCATACTGGCTTCGGATTGCGGGTCATGTGGCGACCGATTTCTCCTTCCGAAGATCTACTGCGAGCTGTGTTTTGTGGACACACCGGACTGGAGTGCGGTTGAGGGGCCGGGCTATGTGAAGACGTTTACGTTGGTGTATCAAGACCTGGACGAGGAGGCACTATCGGAGCCTGTGGCGGCGGCGGTGATCGGATGGGAGGGGGTACGGGGAGGCATCGTCCATCGTCTCGGCGGTGTGGAGTTGTCCAGGATAGAGACAGGGCTAGCCGTTGAGCCGCAGTGGAGGGAAGTTCGAAGGGGCGGGATTGGAGACATTCTATTCTTCAAGCCCGTGGACCGTCCATTTCATCGAGGAGGAGCGTGATGGCGCTTGAACATATAAATCCGGCTGACGTTGCCCCGCCGCGAGGATTTACGCACGTGGTGAAAGCGGGAGGCGTGGCGTATATATCCGGACAGGTGGGAAGACGGCCCGATGGAACGCTCGCCGGCAGTGACATTGAAGCTCAGACCGAGCAGGTATTTCTCAATCTGCGGGCGGCACTGGCGTCGGTGGGTGCGGGATTCGAAAACGTGACGAAGATCACGGTGTATTTGACGCACCGGGAGGACATACCCGGCTTTCGAACGGCAAGGGACAGGCACCTGACGGGAGAGAATCCTCCGGCAAGTACCCTGGTTTTGATCAGCGGACTGGCGGAGCCGGAATTCCGCGTTGAAGTAGAGGCAACAGCGGTCATTTAGGAAGCCGGGATGGGTTATACTTTAACCGTCACGGTCCTGAACTGCCGGGGCAAATCCGAAGCTCACCTGAGTACTTGATGGCCTTAGAATTCGAAATCGGGAACTCCGAGAACCCACGAGGACACGCGCTAGTCTATTTCCGAGACAGCATGGACTCGGAGAAGTTTTATGCCACCTACGTGGTGGTGTTTCCGCTGCCGGTGAACATTGCCAAATATGTGCCGCCGTTTCTGGCGTCGTCGCTTGGGGCGGCTTCGTCGGCGGAGATATCGTCTTTTCCGATGCCGCCGGTGCCGGAAGACGTTTCCAGCTATGAGCGGCTGCTACAGCTGGCTGAAGCAAGGGGCGACGATCTGATTTACGGTGGACTGCATTCCTCGCAGGACGTTGCCGGGGGAATGCAGATGGTGGGTGAGATTGCCCACGAGTACTCGGAGATGTGGTCGAAATTCGATGATTCTCAGAAGGCGCCTGTGCTGGATGAGCCGGAAGACGTGGGGCTGAACGTAAACGAGGTGATGTACAGCCTGCTGGGAGAGAAGGACCGGTTGAACGAGCTTTCCAAGCTTGTGGTAAAGTTCCGATACGCCGTGGAGGGACGAGACCGGGAGATGAGGGAGGAAGTGAGCAACGAGTTGCGCACACTGGCCCGATTTCTGCCGGAACGTTATCACGTTGGGAAGTTGATAGACGCTGCTGAGGACGACTCAAGCAGGGGGACTCGACTGGCCCAGCTGTATCTGGAGCGTTGCTACGGACTCTCCAACGAAGACTCGGCAAAGGTGGAGGACCTGGAGCGGGAGATCCGGGCAATGGAAGAGCCGGACTAGCTTCCCGGAAGGTCGACGGCGTCGACCGGCCTCCGCGGCAAGGGCGGACCCAGATGCACCTGGCACATCTCAACCTGGTCAACTTTCGGTCGTTCCGCAGACTGGAAGTGGAAGTGCCGACAGGCCCCAGCCTTGTAATCGGGGCAAATGCGCAGGGCAAGACGACGATTCTGGAAGCGATCTATCTGCTGGCGATAGCCAAGTCGTTCAGGGCGGAGAATGAGCGGGAGGTGGTCAACTGGGAGGCGGCGTCGACTCTGGAGCAGGCGGCGGTGGATGGGACTGTACAGGTGGGGGAAAGCCGCAGCCGGATCATCGTTGGGTATCAGACACATTTCAGGGCGCGCAGCTCGGATGCCGGCGGCGCACCTATCCACTCGGTCAGGAAAGAGGTGCGGGTGGACGGGGTGCGGCGGACGGCGGCGGAGCTGGTGGGGCTGCTTAACGTGGTGCTCTTTTCGGCGGAGGATATCCGGTTGGTGCAGGGGACTCCCTCGGTGAGGCGACGATTCCTGGACATTCTGATTTCGCAGGCGAGTCCTGTGTATCTAAGGGCTTTGCAGCGGTATCAGAAGGTGTTGCATCAGAGGAATCAGCTGCTGAAGCTGATTCGCGACGGGCGTGCACGGGCAAGCGAGACTGGATTCTGGGACGAGCAGCTGGTGCAGACGGGTGCGGTGATAATTCAGCAGCGGGCAGAGACGATGACTACCCTGGCGGAGTCGGCGAGGGCTACGCAGCGGGAGCTGACGGGCGGGACCGAGGAATTGCGGCTGGAATACCTGCCGAGCGTAGCGCCCGGGGAGGATGGTGCGGACTGCGTGGTCGAGTTTGCGAGGGGACTGGAGGGTTTGAGGGATAGGGAAGTGCGGGTAGGCTCGACGGCACTTGGGCCACACCGGGACGACTTTCGGCTGATGGTGAACGGGGTGGATATGGGGGTGTATTCCTCCCGGGGGCAGGCGAGGACATTGGCTTTGACGCTTCGACTTTCGGAGGCGCGGTATCTTTCGGCATTCAAGGGAGAACCGCTGGTGTTGTTGGACGATATACTTTCGGAGTTAGACGAAGGGCGCCGGGAGCAGGTGTTGGAGCGGGTGCTGGGGTATGGACAATCGGTGATTTCAGCGACGGACCTGGACCTGTTCAACGATGAATATCTGGCGAGGGCGTCGGTCTTCCGATTGGAGGGGGGCGTGCTGAGGAGGGTAGACGGCTAGTCTTCGTCGAAACGGAGCTTGGTGCCGGTGCGTTCTTCGTAGAGCAAAGCGACGGAGTCGGCATCGAGGTCGCCGAGACCCTTGCGCAGCGCGGCGCGGTAGATCTGGGCGAAGAGGTTGGAGGCTTCCATGGGAAGGCCCAATTCACGGCCGAGTTCGGTGGCGAGGTGAACGTCCTTGGCGGCGAGGTTCAGGGTGAATCCGGGTTGGAAGTTGCCCTGGAAAAGGGTGGAAGGGAATTTTCCTTCCAGCACCCAGTTATTTCCAGAGCCGCTGGTTATGGACCTGGCGACGGTCTTGAGGTCGACGCCTGCTTCAACGCCGAGGGTGAGGACTTCCGGGAGGAAGGCGGCGAGGCCCATGGTGACGAGGTTGTTGCAAATTTTGCAGACCATGCCACTGCCTGGAGGCCCGCAGTAGATCAGCTTGTCGCCGATGGCGCGGAGGATGGGTGATACTTTTTCGAAGGCGTCGCGGTCACCGCCGACCATGATAGATAGGGTGGCGGCCTCGGCGCCTGGAACGCCGCCGCTGACGGGTGCGTCTAGAGCGTAGACGCCAATGGACTGGTACTGCGCGTGGATTCGCCGGGATAGGCTGGGCGAGCTGGTGGAGAGATCAACGTAGACGGCTCCGCGTTCGGCACCCTGAAGGATGGACTGCGGGCCGAGGGCGACGGCTTCGACTTCGCGTGGGCCGGGTAGGGAGGTGAAGATGACGTCGCTTGCTTCGGCGGCGGCTTGCGGGGTGGGAACCAGGGTTGCGCCCATCTCCTCGAGGTTGATGGTGGATTCCCGGTTGAGGTCGTGGATCTTGAGTCGGTGGCCGGCTTCGATGATATGCCGGGCCATGGGGTTGCCGATGTGTCCTGTGCCGATGAAGCCAATTTTCATGAAGCGCGCCTGCGAGCTAGATTGGAGATTGCGGGTAAAGTTGGGAGAAGAGGGGCGTCGAAAAGCAGGGATTGGAGGAAGGCAGGATTGATGATTCTTGGCTGCCGAGCCTGGATTCGAACCAGGGTTGCGTGATCCAGAGTCACGAGTGCTACCACTACACCACTCGGCAGAATTGAAGACTAGTAGATTATACAACAGTTAGTATTGAAGACAAAAGAAATTGTGATAAAATGGTGACTGTAGTTGGCGCATTCGTCTAGTGGACTAGGACACCGCCCTCTCAAGGCGGAGATCACGGGTTCGAACCCCGTATGCGCCACTTTTTTTATGTGCTGGTATTCACGCGTTTCACCCGTCGGGAGACACCGGTTTATTCTGGGAGAGTGCGGGGCGATATTCTCTTGACGGTTCCCCCCCGGTACACTTGTAGAGACCCTGTTGTGGGATGACTTTTGATGTAACGCAATAGATTCGGCGGTTTTCGGGGCGAATCTACAGAATAGATCAAGCGACATTTGCGACACGGTGGCGACATAGTTTGAACTCGGGGAAATACGTGGGAGCAGTTGTTGCAGTTGGCGCCGGAGGAGGGGTAGGAATAGGGGCGCTGGTGAGGGACATTGGCGTGGGGGTATCCGTTGGGATTGGCGTGGGACTTGTTTGGGTTTTGCCCGGAGCAGGAGTCGTATACAGGGTTAGGACGGGAATGCCAACGGCGGCTCGTTCGAAGGTTGTTCGTCTATCGGCCAAAGGGGTACGGTGAGGGGGTTCAGGTTAATTCCAGCCCGACGAGCATGGGGACACTGAAGGTCACGAATTCGCAGATGGTGTAATGATCATTGCTCTGCCGGGTTTCTGGATGGAGCCCGCGAGGGTTTAGTTCCATGTGAGGGCATTGCGTCATTTTGGAAGTGTCCCACACGGTCAAAGGATACAGGGGACGCCTGGAGGGTTTACACGTGGTCCGTGCCAACAGGGGCTGGGCAGGGATTTGTTGTAGTTATCTCACTTCAAGACCGGGAGCGTATTCTCGTGGTAACGCACGGGGCCGAAGGTCTTGTGGTTGACGTTGTATTCCGCCACCACGGAGAGGAGCATCGCCGCTTTTGTGGGCTGTGAATCAACCCATGTAAGTTCAAGTTCGGCGCAATGGGGTATATGGCGGTCGTGGCTGGAGTTTCTCTACAGCAGCATTTGCTCTTGTTCCAATGGGGAGACGAGTCTGAAGGGGCCAGCGCCGATAGGGGTTTCTTCGTAGCCCGCCTCTCCTCCTACGTCGTCCCAGTCTTGCTTGCAGATGATGCAGTAAGAGTCAGTCATCGGACAGGTACTCGCCCAGGCCGGGGTTGACGGTGTCGTGGTCCCATTTGGCGGTGTTTCCTTCAACCACCACGTCCGTGATGCCCCTAAGGAGGGGGCCGGCCGGGTAATAGTCAAATGCCCTGTCAGACAGTCGGCCAGAGTGCAAGAGCCAGGTGTGTGCGACGTCTTTGCCGCTGGGGAAGTAGCTCTCGCTGGTCCTTCCATGTTACCTGGCAAGCAATGCAAGTCTGAAGAGGCATGCGCTTCACCCGAGTCCAATGGGTGGATTCAACGTTTTCCGGCCTGCTGCGAGGTCAAACGAGTTTTACGGGGAGCCTGGACGGGAGAATGGTTGGTGGGCAAATTCGGCTCAATGCGTTGTAGAAATAAAGGAGTGGTGGTATAGTTGCGTAGCTTCCTAGCAAACATCCAAGCGGAAGGGACTATTAGCTGGAATGCGGGAGCTTTCTGCCAATCCAGTAGTTGTGAGGTTGGATAGTTGAAATTCATGTCAACAGAGTATTGGGCGCGAGTCTGCTCGCGGAAGCCTCTTCTGGTGTTGGGGATATGGGGAGTACTGGTGCTGGTTGCCGGCGCTATGGCGGTTGATGGCGAATTGGGTCCCGGGCCTCAAATTGCAGACGTTCTGGAACCGGCAACTACTACTGAGTTGAAGCTTACCGGCTCGGCGGAGTCGTCGAAGGCAGAGAGTCTGCTGGCGGAGCGGGGCGGTCAGGAAATGCCGCTTAGGGAGATAGTGATTGTTCAGTCGGATGAACATACGGTGGATGATGCGGAGTTTCAGGCCAAGGTGGAGGTGCTTCACCACGAGTTGATTGTGTTGGGTGCGGATGTGGCGATTCCCGAGCGGAGCTACTATACGACTGATCCGCCTGACCCTTTGCTGGTGTCGGGGGACCGGAAGACCACATTCATGACGGTAGTCATGCCGGGGGGCTACGTTGAAGCGGTGAAGAATGTGGAACACGTTCTGGAAGTTGTTGAGGAATCTAACGAAGACGACGGGTTCCGTGTGTTGACGATTGGAGACGCCAGCATCGCCTTCGAGCAGAACGAGCTGGCGGAGCGGGACTTGAGGCAGGGAGAGCGAATTGGAATTCCAGTCGCCCTGGTGATTCTGGTGGTGTTGTTCGGGACGGTGGCCGCGGTGGTAATGCCCCTGGGCCTATCCATCGTTGGGATCATCGTGGCGCTGGGGATTGCTGCGCTGATTGGCCAGAGCTTTGACCTTGTATTCTTCGTGACTTTGATGATTGTGATGATAGGGTTGGCTGTGGGAATCGACTATTCGATCCTGATAATCTCACGGTTCAGAGATGAAAAGGCGAAGGGGCGGGACAAGTACGAGGCCATAGAACGAGCAGGAGCAACGGCAGGGCGGACGGTGCTGTTCAGCGGATTAACTGTTGTGATAGCTCTGTTGGGGATGCTGATAGTGCCGTTTTCGTTCTTCCAGTCGCTGGGGATTGGAGCGATTTTGGTGGTTCTGGTGGCGCTTTCGGCCACGTTCACGTTCCTGCCGGCGGGCTTGGCGGTCTTTGGCGATCACCTGGAGCGGTTCCCGGTACCCTTCTTCGCGAAGAAGGCGTCCAGAGGTGCTCAGGGAGAGGCGGACAGCAGGGAGGGGTTCTGGGAGGGAGTGACGCGTCTGGTAATGCGATACCCGCTAATCAGCATTGTTGTGGTTGGGGCGCCAATGGTGTTTGTGACGCTGTTCTATTTCCAGTGGCCGGGAATCAGTACAGGATTGAACGGCGTTGACGTGTTCCCGGAAGGGTCAGAGACGAGGGAAGCCTTCTTTGTAATGGAGGAAGAGTTCTCCTTTGGATTGGTAAATCCGACGGATGTGGTAATCGACGGGGACGCGGGGCATCCGGCGATGCAGGGTGCGGTAGTTCAGCTTATATCCTCATTGAGCACCTTGGAGGGAGTGTCGGTATTCCCGTGGCCGAACGTAAATGAAACGAGGGACCTGACGCACCTTTCGGTGTTTATCGACGGAGAGTCCAGGAGTCAAGAAGCTGTGGACATAGTGACGGCCATCCGGGATGAATATGTGCCGGCAGCGTTCGAAGGGGTTGACGCCGAGGTGTATGTGGGTGGGGTGACGGCGGTGGTGGCAGATACGTTTTCGATTGTGGACAGGTTCACGCCGATAGTGTATGCATTTGTGCTGGGATGCAGTTTCCTTATACTGATGCTTGTATTCCGTTCGATTGTGATACCGCTGAAGGCCGTGTTTATGAACCTGCTTTCGGTGGGAACGGCTTACGGACTGATAGTGCTGGTATTCCAGAAGGGGATCGGAGCAGACCTGCTGGGGTTCCAGCAGGCTGAGGTGATTGACGCATGGATACCGTTGTTCCTGTTTTCGATTCTTTTCGGGTTGTCCATGGACTACCATGTGTTCCTGTTGAGCCGAATCCGGGAGCGGTACGACCAGACGGGTGACAATCGTGAGGCGGTGGCCTACGGATTAAGGTCCACGGCAGGGATAATCACGGGGTGCGCACTGATTATGGTGGCGGTCTTCGGGGCATTTGCGATGGGAGACACGATCATCAACCAGCAGGTAGGGTTCGGGCTGGCGGTGGCGGTATTCCTGGACGCCACGCTTGTGAGGTCGGTGCTGGTTCCCGCGAGCATGGAATTCCTGGGGCGGCGAAACTGGTATCTGCCTGGTTTCCTGAGGTGGCTGCCCGACGTGCGGGTGGAGCCGGAGGAAGAGGAAGAATGGGAGCCTACGTCCGGAAACCATAGAGGGTTCTGAGGCGATGAAGATTCCTACAGATTATCTGGAAGGATACGAGAAGGCCAGGAGATTCGACCCGGCCAGAGCCGGGAAATACGTAACGCATACCATCATTGGCGACCCGGCGGCTGATAATCTGCTGGAGGAACTTTCCGGGCTGCCGCAGCAGCAAGTGATGGAGTATCTTCAGGCGGGGATGGAGGCCGACTATTCCAGCAGGCTTGCGGGCGCCCCGGAAGTGGTAAGAGAGTTTTTCAGAGATATAGATGACGATCCGGACTGGGTGGACCATGATGCGCTAATGCCTGGAGTCAGGATGTTCCACAGGAATTCCAAGCTGGTTTTGGGAGGGATGGTCGGCGGTACTCTGGTGGAGGGATTTTCAACAAATATATCCAAGTCTTTCTTCATTACGGGCAGACTTCGTGAGGAAGGCGTGAGGCGGCTAAAGCAGAATAACCGGCACATGGTGGAGATTTTCATGCCCGGAGGGCTGGACCGTCACGGGGATGGCTGGAAGCTCTCAGTAAGGGTGAGACTGGTTCATGCGCAGGCGCGGCGGCTTTTAATGGACTCAGAGGAATGGGATACGGAAGCGTGGGGAACGCCCCTCAACTCAGCCCACATGGGATTTGCAATTACTGCGTTTTCGGCGAAGTTGCTGAAGCATTTGAAGAGACTAGGGGGACAGTTTGACGAGGTGGAACGGGCGGGATTCATGAGTGTTTGGCGCTATTCCGGACACCTAATGGGGATTCCTGATTCGATTCTATTCCGGGACGAGTCAGATGCATTGGAGTTGTTTAAGATAGGGGTGATATGTGAGCCGGAGCCCAGCTTCGAATCTATTGCGATGGCGAATTCGTTGGTAAACTCGGCACCGCTGGTGATTGGGATTACGGACCCTGCCGAGCGCCGGAACCTGGTGAAGTATGTGTACGGAGTGTCGCGGGCGCTCATTGGCAAGCCTATGGCGAAGAGCCTGGGATATCCGGATGGATTCACCTTTGGGATTTTGCCGTGGTTTCGCATGCAGGTGAAGTTCGAGAGGTTGATAAACAGATTTCTACCGCATATTGCGAGGAAATCAAACTTCAACAATTTCACTGGATTATTGGAGGCTTCGGCGTTTGATGAGGCGGGAATCAGCTACCGTCTGCCGGACCACGTGTATGCCGAGAAATCCGGGAAGTGGTAATCGGATTGTGGCGATATTAGGCAAGCAAGGGTGCAGCTAGTCGATTTGCCCGTTGGTGAGGCGCTTGCCGTTTGGGGCATTCAGTGAGAGCTTTGGAGCCGTGGCATCGGAGATGCGAAAACTCCATGCGGACCGGCGCCGTGATGACAGAACATTCCTGAGGCAGTTTGGTTGCCTCGGTTTGACGGTCGATGTGCAGCAGGTGATAATCGCCTGAACTTCGCCAAGAGAGGCCGAGTTTGTCTGAAAGGTTTGACGTAGTTGTCGTTGGTGCGGGGGTGGTGGGGTGCTCGGTGGCGTACTACCTTGCCCGGGAAGGCGTGAGAGTAGGACTACTTGAACGGGATGGCATCGGGAGCGGGGCATCGGCGCATGCGACGGGGTCGCTCAGCCTATTGGGGGCGGAGTTTACGCCAGGGGCATCCTTTGAGATGGCCCGGAAATCGTATTCGGAGTTTCCGCGGTTGGTCATGGAGCTGGAATCCGCAACCGACATGGACCTGATGTACCAACGTCGACCATCGCTCCGGATGGCGCTGGATGAGGAAGAGGCGGACTTAATCAGAGGGATGATGGCCTGGCAGAAACCCCATGTGCGAATGCGTTGGATCGACGGACAGAAAGTCCGAGAGATCGAACCGCGCCTGACGACGTCTGTCCAAGGCGCCGTGTATGAGGAAGAATCTGCCCAGATTGACAGCTACCGGCTGAATCTGGCGCTAGCCCGGGGATTGGAACTGATGGGTGGGCACATGCTTAACCGGGAGGTAACCGGGCTGGTGATGGACGGGGCCAGAGTGGGCGGCGTCAGGACAGCGTCCGGGGAGATTCGTTGCGGAACGGTGGTGGTTGCGGCTGGCACGTGGAGCCGGGCTTTCGGCCCCTGGCTGGACTATCCTGTCCCGATACGTCCGATGAAGGGGGAGAGGCTGCTGTTGAAATATCCCGGGAAGCCGTTGGGTGTCTTGATCAGTTCACCGAAGAGAGGCCACATGATCAGCCGGTTGGACGGTCTGCTCAGTGTAGGGAGCACGGGAGGGAGGGACTATGACCAGAGAGAGCTTTTCATAGGCGAGGAGTATGATCGTCAACCTTCGCAAGCCGCCCGGCTGGAGCTTATGCGGCGGGCCATCGATGTATTCCCGGACCTGGAGAGGGCGGAATTGGTGCAACAGCTGGCCGGTTCCCGTCCGCTCAGCCCAGACGGTAAGCCGATTATCGGGCCGGTGCCTGGGCGAGAAGGGGTGTTGCTGGCGACAGGTCACGCTACGAAGGGGATTCATCTAGGGCCGATTACGGGGCGGATTATCGCCGACTATGTTTGCCGGGGAGAAACTCAGGCGGTGTCGGACATGTCTGAATTCGGAGCGGACCGTTTTGGGGACTATTCCGTTGGTGACTTTGTAGTTGCGGCGGAGTCGGTGGAGGAGTAGTTTCCGTTACGGCAGACATCGCATTGGGGCTGAAAGCAGTGGAACCGGAGTGGAAATTGGTTGTGCGAGCTGGATTGAAAATGTCGGCGATGTGCAATGGGAGTTGAACGGCATCTGGAGAAGCAGTTGGTGGAGTCTTGAGTCTTCTTGTCAATTGTGGGAACGGTTTGGGCATATGCTGCGTAGTATTTGTCAGAGACCCTGGACGACATAAGGCGTGAAGGGAACTATGACGGAGTCCGAAGCCGTAGCACGGTGTCAGCAGGGTGATAGAGATGCGTTTCGCCACCTGGTGGAACGCTATAAGGACGTGCTTTTCGGAACTGCGGTATTGATGACAGGCAACCACGCGACAGCGGAGGATCAGGTTCAGGAAGCGTTTCTTTCTGCTTGGAAGGGTATCCGGAGCTTCCGTTTGGGCAGACCAGTAAAGCCATGGGTCTTGAGGATTCTGATTAACACGGTCCTATCTTCTCGACGGAAGCAGTCATTGCCCACGGCGTATCTTTCTGACCGGGCAACGGAGGAGCCTGACGCGACGGAGGCCGGTCCGGAAGAGACCCTGGACGCGCTGGAAAGGAAGATTTTCGTGAGGAGGGCCATCGCAAAACTCAGTGTTGAACACCGGCAGGTTGTTGCGTTGAGGTTTTTCGCTCAATTGACGGTGCCGGAAGTGGCCAGCACTCTGGGCATCAGGCAAGGCACGGTGAAGTCTCGACTGAGCCGGGCCCTAGGGAATCTGAGAGGGCTCCTGGGAGATGAAGACGGGAATCCTTCCGAAGCGTCGACGGGAAAGGGAGGTTAGCTCAATGGCCCGGGATAGAATGCCCAGTGGCAAGAATGAAGGTGGGACGGACCGGGAGTTGGAGCGCATTCTGCGAGAGCATTTCGAGTCTGAAAGTTCCGACCTCCGCATGTCGAAGGATCCGTGGGAGTGGTTGGAGGGCCGGATGGACGAGCCGGAAAAGCCTTCGATTTTTGCTCGAATCCGGAACAGCTTCACCAACTTCGGTGGATGGCAACCTGGACCGGTGTTCTCGGCTGCCGGTGCGGCCGCCGTAATGCTGGTGGCGGCGGTTATCATATGGAACGTTGTTGGCGACGGTGGAGGGGGTTTTGAAGAGAGCGAGCATTTTGCCGCGGCACCGATACCCGAAGCTCCGGCGTTTCCGGCTGCGGCCGCGGCGCCCACGGCCGCCCCAGCGCCAGCGGCGACTATGGCACCGGCTCCGGCTCCCACTATGGCGCCGACACCGCGTCCGAGGGTTACGGCAATGCCTACAGCGGCGCCGGCTCCCCCCGCTGCTACAATGGCGCCAATGGCGGCACCTACGATGGAACCCACGCCCACGCGTCAGAGATTTATACCGGTCCCGACCTCTGCGGCCTCAATGCCGAGGGATGTGCAGGGAGAGACAGCAACACCGCTGGCAACTCCGAGGCCGACAGCCACCGTGCCGCCGATTCAAACACCGACTGGAAGTAAGCCTTCCGGTACAACTTTCCAGGACTATCAGCGGGAAGGATTCGTTTCAGCAGCGGTGAACAACGTGTCCACATTCGGTCTGGATACGGACCGGACATCCTATTTTCTCGCACTCAACTGGGCAAGGAATGGGTTTGACGTGGACCCCGACTCGGTGAGGGCGGAAGAGTGGATCAACTCATTCGACTATGGGTACGAGCCGCCGGCGCAGAGCGACAGCTTCGCCATTACGTCGGACATTGTGAAGCATCCACTGGATGAAGGTATGCATCTGGCTAGAATTGCGTTCCAGGCGCCGGAGCTGGTTAATGACGATACCCCAGTTAATGTGACCCTGGTGTTGGACGCTTCGGGTTCTATGTCGGAAGGCGGCAGGATTGAAATTGCGAAGGCAGCGGCAGAGAGCATTCGACGGAGCTTGAGAGAGCAAGATAGGATTGCGGTTTTGCATTTCAGCGAGGAGGTGCTGTTGGATTCCGTCGTTGAGCACAGCGGTCCGAACGACAGCAGGGTGATGTCCTCCATAGGCGAGCTCAAGCCCGGCGGCTCCACGAACGTCCAGGCGGGACTGAATGAAGGTGTTCGTCTGGCCGATGAGGCGCGCCGGCAGAATGCGGAAGCTTATAACTACATTATTCTCATGTCCGATGGTGTAGCGAACGTTGACGCGACGGACCCATTTGCCATCCTGGATGAGGCACGGGACGGCAATTACAGCAATCCTCTTCGTCTCATCACTATTGGAGTTGGGATAGCAAACTTCAATGACTACCTGCTGGAGCAGTTGGCCCAACACGGAAACGGGTGGTACCGGTACCTGACGGACGTGGATCAGGCCAGATCGACTTTTGCGCGGGGCAACTGGCTGGCGTTGTCCACGCCCTTCGCTGACGACACGAGGGCGCAGGTTGATTGGAACCCGGAAGTGGTGGATTCCTGGCGCATAATAGGGTACGAGAACAGGGTGACGTCGGAGGAATCATTTGACCGGGAGCGACGAGAGTTTGCGGAGATTCCGGCCGGGGCAGCAACCACAGTCTTTTACGAGCTTGAGCTTAGAGATCCCGCGTATTCAGGGTCAGTGACTCTGGGCGACGTGGTACTGAGATGGGTTACGCCATCGACGCTGGTTTCAAATTCGCAACATGCGTCGATCATAGGTGGAGCTAACGCGGAGTTTGGCGAGGCGGCCCCGATGCTCCGGTTTGGGGCGGTGACTGCGTTGTTCGCGGACCGATATAGCAGCTTGCCTTATTCGGACGCAGCGAGCGCCAGCGTTCTGGACGGACTGCTGCATCTGCAGATGAGGGAACTTGGGTTGCTGGAAGCCCAACTCGGGCATCTTGGGGCGTACCGGGACCTGGCTTTTCTGATGGACCACATTGCGCGGAACTCCCTGTCTTCCACCCGGGAAGGCGAAGTCTAAAGCAGGTTAGACGCGAGTGGACGATAATCACTGATTGATCAGGACTACCATCCCATGGCGTAACCGTCTCTGCGGGGATCGGCGCCACCGAAAATGGCGCCACTGGAGTGATCGACCATGATTCCCTGAGCGCCGCCCACTCCTCTGTCCCAATGTTGGAGCGGCACAATCTGATGTCCCCGTACAACGAGCTGATCCAACACCCCATGTGGAAACCGCGGCTCTATTTCGATTGATCTACCGGCGGTGCACTTGAATCTGGGAGCTTCTATGGCCTGTTGGATATTCATGCGGTGATCGAGGACGTTCATAATCATCTGGGCGGTGGTCTGGGGTATTCCAAAGCTGCCCGGGGTGCCGATGCTGAGGACTAACTTTCCATCCTTGAAAACCTGGGACGGGGCCGGGCACCACTCAACTAGTCTACCCGGCCCGATCAGGTTGGGAATGTGCTCGTCGCTGCCCAGATCGAACCAGTTGGCCATGTTGTTAAGGAAGATGCCGGTGTCTCCGATGGCGATGCCGGAGCCGTATCCAGAGCCGAGGCTTTGGGTTAGGGTGACGACGTTGCCGTCTCGATCAGCCACGGCGAAGTGGGTGGTGGAGCCCAACATGGAGGGATCCATTGCGCCAGGGCGGAGGGAGTTTTCTTTGCCGGATGGATTGTGGCGTTCGCCCTGGACCGAGGCGGCACTGTCCATTTTGATTCGGGCTCTCTGGCTGGCTGCGTAGTTTTCAGAGAGAAGGGCCTTCAGGGGGATTTGCACGTGATTTGGGTCTCCTGCGTAGGCGATGCGGTCCGTGATTGCGAGCTTCGTGGCTTCGATCTTGAGGTGGAGGGAGTCCGCGGATTCTTGAGACAGCTGTGAAGGACTGAAGCCTTCCAGGATTTTCAGGGTCTCCAGCACCTGGAAGCCGTCGGAGTTGGGAGGGGCGGTCAGTATTCTGTAACCACGGTAGTCGATCTCAATTGGGTCTTCCCACCAGGGTTCGTAGGCTCCCAGGTCGTCAACAGAGATGAGACCCCCCATGCCCTGGACGGCTTCTGCGATTCGATGGGCAAGTTCGCCACGATAGAATGTCTCCTTGCCTCCCTCGGCGACCTTCCTGAGAGTCCTGGCGAGGAGAGACTGGCGGAGTATTTCACCAGGTTGGGGGACGTTTCCATTTTGTTCCAGAATCGCGCGGGAACTGCCGTGGGACTCCCACCTTGGTCTGCCGTCTACGGTCAGGAAGTGGTTCAGGTGGGTGAAGGGATAGCCGTCTTCGGCGTATTTGATGGCGGGCGCAAAGAGGTCTTCCAAGGGGAGGGACCCGTATGTCTCATGAAGAGTGGTCCAGCCTGCTACAGAGCCGGGAACCAGGACGGAGAGGATGCCGCTTTCCTTGGTTTCGTTGGTGAAGAGAGCGGGGTCGGCGGCGGCGGGAGCCCTCCCGGTAAAGTTCAGGACCCGGGTGCGTCTCTCCGAGGAAACGTAGGCCAGGAGGCAGCCGATGCCACCCATGCCCGACATGTAGGGTTCGACGACATTGAGGGCGGCGGCGACGGCGACGGTGGCGTCGAAGGCATTTCCACAATTTATGAGGGTCCGGAGACCTGCGAGGGAGGCGAGGGGGTGGGCGGAGGCGACCATGCCGTTTGTGCCCATGACGACGGGTCTGTGGGCTTGAACTGGGTGTGCTGCTGCCATGTGTACCTCCGGCCCGCTGTTATGGTGTGAAGTTTGGACCCCACGGGTCGGATTATACGCCGTGGCTGTGCCTTTGACGACGTGTGGGAGGTGAGATTCGATGGGTGAGAACGGATTGCAATAAGTTAGAGCCTATCCTAATAACTCAGCTGCCCTGAGGGTAATTAGGGCACAGGCGAA
>CAYQLZ010000014.1:0-51038 GCA_964418665.1 uncultured Dehalococcoidia bacterium
GACCCTTGTGGTCGCCCTCCCGCATCTATCCCGGTAGGGGCAGGTTCCAAACCTGCCCTCCCCCTAAACCCACATCCTATCCCCATCCCATCGAAATTAACCCGAAGAATCGCGTACCCTAATTCTTGTTCCTGCGAAGGCAGGAACCCACCCTCTACCGTCATCCATCTCCACCCAATGGCCACCCACTTCCCCCCGAAGCCCTCCCCCTCTTCTTGTTCCTGCGTAGGCAGGAACCCACTCTCAGCCCCCGCCACACCTCCCCTTAGTGGCACTCACTTGTTTTTCCTCTCTTTCCCATACTCTCATCCCCCACTTCACACCCCGTAGGGGCGACCCTTGTGGGCGCCCGTCCCGTCCCTATGGCAACGGCCGCCCCCACAAACCAAACCCCTCTCCCTTACCAGAGTCACCCGTCACGCAGTGACCCCCCGTTGTGACACATCCCCCCTTGTCACAACCCCAACCCCCTGCTACCATCCCCACATGAATCAAGCAGAACGGATGTGGCAGTACATGGAGAAAATAGACACAATGCTCGACTCCATCGGCATCCCCGAAGAACCCCCAAAAGGCTCCTTCTACGACATCACTCCCGACGAAGAGAAGAAGCAAGAACCCGCCTCCCAATCGAGCAAGAAACGCAAACGCGGCGGCCAACCGGGCAACCAGAACGCCCGCAAGCACGGCCTCTACTCCAAACACCTCCCTTCCCAAAAGGCCTCCGAATACGACAGCGTCCTCGCAGTCAGGGACCTCTCCCCGGAGATAGCCCTCCTACGCTTCAAGATCATGGAACTCCTCAACGACCCCGAAGCTTCCCATGACCACCTCATCAAGTCCCTCAACACCCTCGCCAGGCTCACCGACATCCAGGAACGCCACCTGTACCTGGTACGATAACCAGTATCACTATGACACTCCAAATTCCCCTGTTTTTCCCGGAGACGAATAATCGGGCCGAATTCCCCCGAATTCACGCCTGCAGCAACCCAAAACCCCATCCATTCGTCAGCAAAATCGAATCCCGCCCACGCCTGGCAATCCGGAAACGAATACTTCGTTCCTCCATTCGTTCCCCACACCCAGTCTCACTAGGCCAACACTACCCCCGCCGGACCGCAATCACCCCAACTCACCCACCAAAGTCCGGCAAACTCCCCCCATCCCGCGCAACTTCCCCACAACTCGCTCATTGCACCTCAACCACGAAGCCGCTATCATGTCAACGCATCACCATCCCCGAATGCCCACTTCCCCCAAAGGACGTGCTCACCTCCCATGAACTACGAAACCATACTCGTTGACCGGGACGGCGGCGTTGCCACCGTTACCCTCAACCGTCCCCGCGTGCTCAACGCCATGAACCTCGCCCTCTCCCGGGAGTTGGGCCACGCAATCGCAGAACTCGAGGCCGACGACGCAATCGGCGCCATTATCCTAACCGGTGCCGGCGACCGCTCCTTCTCCGCCGGTGCGGACATTCACGAGATGCGCACCCTCACCCCTGAAGATACAGCCCGGGGCGCCGAGATCCGCGCCGAAAGCCAGCGCCGTGTCGCCAACTGCTCCAAGCCCATCATCGGCGCCCTCAATGGCCTCGCCCACGGCGGCGGAGCCGTCCTCGCCAGCTCCCTCGACTTCCTCGTCGGCTGCGAGCGCAGCCAGTTCCGCTTCCTCGCCGTCGCCTACGGCCAGATGAACTCCACATGGACCCTCCCTGTCATCATCGGCTGGCCCCGCGCCAAGGAACTCCTCTACACCGGCCGCGTCGTCGAAGCCGAGGAAGCCTATCGAATCGGCCTCCTGAATCATCTCGTCCCCGCCAGCAACCTCATGGACAAGGCATTGGAACTCGCCCGCATGATTGCCGCCAACCATCCCCGCTCCGTCCAGGGCGTCAAGAGCCTCGTCCAGGGCAACCTCGGCCACTCCTGGGAGGAGATGCGGCAGCGGGAGCACCAGGCCAGAAGAACAACCCATCGAGGCCTCGCCGTCGAAGTAGGCTTCCAGGAATTCATAAAACGCAGGGGCAGACATCTCCAAAAGTGAAGAAAAAGGGCTGGTTAAACTTCCAATCATCAACTACAATGGGACACGCCCATGAGAATTGGGCGAAAGGGTCGGCACGGAGGATGCGAAAGGCAAACGCCCCCGGGACGCGGGAAGCCCTCAATCTCCATCGCCCCCAACTCTTTAGAAGGAATGTGAAAGGAATCTCCAGCCGGAATAGAATGGCTATTCACCAAGGCTCAATGCAATATGGGCGTTTGACCCCCATGGCGTTGGCAAAGCTATTGCATTGGCCAAGGACAACCCATTATAATACGCCCGCAGTTCCCCACTGTTGCTTGCCAATTGTTTGAGAACATCTGATTACGCTAGCCGTTAAAGGAGGTTAGATGTACTTGTCCAAAGTCTTCAAAGTAGTCCTGTTGCTATCGTTGATGGCTATCGTCATCCCCCTCACCATTGCCCGCGGGCAGGTAACCGTGGGTACAGCCATGATTGAGGAGTCCGATACGGGCGCCTCCGATTCTCTGGCAATAAAGCTCAATAGCCTCCCCGGTGCAGGGGATGGTAACGCTTATGAGGGTTGGCTCGTTTCCGCCGACGGCGCAAACAAGCTCAGCGTTGGCGTCTTCTCTCTGGACGATAACGGCAACGTCGACCAGACCTACACCCATCCCGATGGCGCGAATCTGGCTACTTCCTACAGCCAGTTCCTCGTCACCATCGAACCCTCCCCGGACACGGACCCCGAGCCTTCCGGCATAATTGTCTATTACGACACTATTCCCGAAGATGGCCTCATGTTCATCAGCGGCCTGCTCGATAGTGACTCCGGCGCAACAGTCAGCCTGGCTACTCAGGTAGGCCTCGCCGTCGCCCACGCCAAGCTCGCCACCGAAGCAACCACCATGGAAGGCGTGGTTTCCCACTCCTCCCACGTGATCAACATCGTTGAAGGCTCCGAAGGCGATAACTTCGACGAAGCTCAGGGCAACCCCGGCGATGGCACTGGCGTGATCGCCCACGCAGCCTCCGTTGCCTCAACGGCTCAGGCCGCCGCCGCCGCGCTGCCCAGCCACCCCAACTTCCATACCTTCTCAGGCCAGGTCGTTAGCTCCGCCAACAACGCCGCCTCTTGGGCCGGCATGGCTCGCGACCAGGCCCTCACCGCCAAGGGCGCAGGCGACATGGTTACCGCAAGGGCCTACGCCGCCAACGTGCTCACCTTGGCCACCAGGGCGCTGAACGGCATGGATAAGGACCTCGACGGCACCGTCGGAATCCGTGAAGGCGAAGCAGGTGCCTTGGGCGCCCACATGGCCGCTCAGGATATGGCTAGCTACAACGTCATGATCGGCGCTGGCCCGCCCGTAACCGGCGACATCAACTTCACCACCCTGGCTCTCATAGCCCTCGGCGTTGGCGCAGTCCTGATAGTCGGCGGCGGCACCGTCCTCCGACGCAGCAGGGCCCAAGCCTGACCACCCCACAAACCAAGTGAACTATATGAACCCCTCGGCCTGAGCCGAGGGGTTCATCATATTCCCCCCATCCCGGTTCCTCCGCAGGCAGGAACCCACGGCAGGGCGGCGGGGCCGGGTTCCCATTCTTATCCCTTCTCCCGTCCTGGGAGAAGGTTAGGATGAGGGCCCCTCTTCCCACCCGTCATTCCTCCACAGCCAGGAGCCAACCCTCTACCCCCTTCTCTTGGGCAACGCCCGCATCCCACACCAACCCCCTCTCCCCTTGCCAGAGTTAGCCGTCACGCAGAGACCCCTTGCTCTCCCTCCCCCATTCCAATACCCTTGCCCCACGTCTCCCAAGGAGGAACCCACCCCCATGAAGAAGATCCGCAACCCCCATTCAGACATCGCCCCCACCCTCGGCAACTACGTCCGCTCCGTCCGCGCAGGCTCCACCCTATACGTCGCCGGCTGCACTGCCGTCGGCACCCCAGCCGAAAACGCCGACGTTATCGCCCAGGCCGACGCCACCCTCAACCGCATCCAGTCCATCGTCAACGCCGAGGGCGCTGCCATGAGCGACATAGTCAGAATCGTCGTCTACGTCACCGACATGGACGCCTTCAGACCCCGTCAACCGGAGTTCGAAGTCCTCATGGAGCGCTACTTCCAGGGCCACTACCCCACCAGCACCCTCGTCGAAAGTCCCGGCCTCGCACGCCCCAACCTCCTCATCGAAATAGAACCCACCGTAGTCCTATAACCGCCCCCCCAACCCGTTGACCGGAATAATCCCCCAACGCTAGAATTATCCCAGCCGCGACCCTAACACGAAAGGAGCCTCCCCAATGCCAAATGAAACTGGAAAGCGTTACACTTGCTCCCAGTGCGGCTCCGAATTCCTCGTCACCCGCGGCGGCGACGGCCAGATTAGCTGCTGCAGCGAACCCACCCCACTCAAGAGATAAGCCTTCCCCAAGCACCAACCGAACTCCAACCCCAGGATGAAGAAATGTCCAACGAGCTAGGAAAGCGATACGCCTGCCAGAAGTGCGGCACCCTCATCCTCTGCGTCCGAAGGGGCGAAGGCATCGTCTTCTGCTGCGACGAAGAAATGGCCCTCCAGGCCCCCAGACAACTCCCCTCCTCCGACTAACCCCCCACCGGCAACGCCTAAACCTCGTCCGCGCCCTGCCCCGCCTCCAACACAAAAAGCCGGTCAAGCCCCGCCAGGTCCTTCTCAACCATACTCCCCACCCCCGGAAACAGCTTCTCCCCCAATCGCCGCAAAGGCCCCCCCTGTCCTGGGTCAATCTCCAGCAGCATCACCCCATCCCCGGCAAGCCGGCACGCCGCCTGCCCCATCAGCCTCCGCAGCTGGTCCATCCCATCCACACCTCCATCCAACGCCGCCCTCGGCTCCCATGCCAGCTCCGGCTGCAACTCCCCCAGCCGCGGCGCCGGAATATACGGAAGGTTGGCCACGATAACGTCCACCCGCCCCGGCAGCGGCTCCAGCAAGTCCCCCTCCAACAGGGTAACCCGACCGCCAAGCCCGAACTTCTCCACATTAGCCCGCGCCACCTCCAACGCCTCCGACGAAACGTCCGTGGCGTACAGCGACACCCCCGGCAGGTGCATCGCTAGGCTCACCGCGATGCAACCGCTTCCAGTCCCCACGTCCGCCACCACCAACCCCGCCCGGTCCATCCGCTCCAGGCACACCAGCAGCGCCCGCTCCACCAGCATCTCCGTCTCCGGCCTCGGCACCATCACCCCCGGCCCAACCTTCAGGTCCACCCCATAGAACTCCCGGTGCTCCAGAATGTACGCCAGCGGTTCCCGCCTCAACCTCCGCTCCACCACCCCTTCCAAAACCTCCACCGCCTCCTCCGTTAAGGCATCGTCCTGGTATGCGTAAATCCGGTGTCGCGGCACCCCCAACACATCCGTCAGCATCACCTCCGACTCCAACCGAGCCTCCGCCACCCCAGCCTCCTCCAACCGACGCCGCGCATCCCTCAGAAACTCCCTTAACGTAGCCATCTCCCCCCTTCTCCTTTCCCTCTTAACCTCTTCCCCCTTGGCGGAGACCATTGCAAAACCGACTCGCGAGCTCCTGAAAACCTCTTCCCCCTTGATGGGGGAAGATTGAGATGGGGGTGATTGGGGTAGTGCGTGGGGCACAGCCTGTAGTTATGCAAAGGTCTCCTTGACTGGGGAAGATTGAGCCTGTCCTGGGTCTCCCGAAGGGATGGGGGTGACTCCCCTTCATCTCACCAGCGCGGCTTCCAGCGCCTCCGACTGCTCCCGCGCCGTCAAAGCGTCGATGATGTCGTCGATGAACCCGTCCATGTACTTCTGGCACCCGAAGAAACTCTGCCCAATCCGATGGTCCGTTATCCGGTCCTGGGGAATGTTGTAGGTGCGAATCTTCTCCGCCCTGTCCCCCGTCCCCACCTGTGTCCGTCGCGACTGGACGATCTCTTTCTCCAGCTTCAACTGCTCCTGCTCATACAACCGCGCCCGCAGAATGTTCAACGCCCGCTGCTTGTTCTTGTACTGCGACCGCTCGTCCTGGCACGTCACCACCGTCCCCGTCGGATTGTGCACAATCCGAATCGCCGTCGCCACCTTGTTCACATTCTGGCCCCCATGCCCGCCGGCGTGAAACACGTCGATCCGCAGATCGTCCATGTTTATCCGGATGTCCACCTCCTCCGCCTCCGGCAGCACCGCCACCGTCACCGTCGACGTATGCAGCCGACCCGATGACTCCGTCGTCGGTATCCGCTGCACCCGGTGCACCCCCCTCTCATACTTCAGCCGCCCGAAGGCATTCTTCCCCTCCACCCCAAACGCAATCTCGTTGAATCCTCCCAGGTCCGAAGGGTTGGAGTTCAGCACCTCCACCTTCCACCCCATGTTGTGCGCATACCTCGTATACATCCGGTACAGGTCCCCCGCGAACAGCCCCGCCTCCTGCCCTCCTGCACCCTTCCGAATCTCCACTATCACGCTTCTCTCATCGTTCGGGTCCTTCGGCAGCAGCGCCAGCCGCAGTTCCTGCTCCAGGCTCTCTATCCGGCCCGACACCCCCTCCAACTCCTCCTCCGCCAGCGCCTCCATCTCAGGATCATCCCCCTCGTCGATGATGGACTGGGCTTCGTCCCGCTGGACCTGCAGCTCCTTCAACTCCCGGTACCCCTTCACCGTGCCCTCAAGCCCCGCCCTCTCTTTGGCCAGCTTCTGCACCTGCTCATAGTCCACCGCCACCTCCGGCTGGGCCAGCAGGTCGCCCAACTCCTGGTAGCGGGAGTCTATATCCTCCAACCTCTCGACGAATGAATTCATAGTGTTCATGTAAATTCCGGCAAACCTCGGACGATTTGAGCACCTATTCTAGCCAACGCACAACCCTATTGCCAAATCAGCCCGCACCCACACACCCTCTCCCCCGAACCTAAACGGGCGGCCTTCGCTTGTGCCAGTCCGTTGCCTGCTGATACGCAAATCCGGCCCGCAACGCCGTCGCCTCCTCAAACGGTCCCGCCGCCAGCTGCAACCCCACCGGCAAGCCCTCGACGAACCCGCAAGGCACCGTCAGCGCCGGATATCCCGTCAGGTTAAATGGACGTGTATACTGGGTCAGCGCGGGAATCACCCCCACCCTCTCCCCATTCACCAGTATCGAGTCCGCCTCGATCGGCGGCGCGACCACGGGCTCCATCGGGCCCGCCAGCAGGTCCACCTGCTGGAACAGCTCCCGCACCGATTCCGTGTACTTCCGACGATGCCGCAGCGCCCTCAAATAGTCCGGCCCGCTGATGAACAACCCAGACTCGAACCTCCACCTCACCGATGGGTCATACTCCTCGCCCCTCCGCAACAGCAACTCCTTATGGTACGCTGCTGCCTCTGCGTACAGGATAATCTTGGATATATCTGCGGAGCGATGGTACATCGGCCAGGAGACCTCCACCACCTCGGCCCCCAAATCCTCCAGAGTCGACAACGCCTCCCGCACAAGCCTCTCCACCTCCCCGTCAACCGGCACCTCGAAATACTCCCTCGGCACCCCAATCCTCAGTCCCGACAGATCCTCCGACAATGCCTCCATGTAGTCCGGCACCGGCTCATCCGCCGACGCCGGGTCCCGTGGGTCGTACCCCGCCAACACCTGCAACGCCGCGGCGCAGTCCTCTACCGTCCGCGCCATCGGGCCGGGGTGGTCCAACGACCACGAAAGCGACACCAGCCCGTACCGGCTTACACGACCGTATGTGGGCTTCAGACCCGCCAGCCCGCACAGCGCGCTTGGAATCCTTATCGAGCCCCCCGTATCCGTCCCCAGCGTTATCGCGCACTGACCCGCCGCCGCGGCAGACCCGGACCCTCCACTGGAACCTCCCGCCACCCGCTCCACGTCCCACGGATTGTGCATGTCCCCGTAGTCGGCGTTATGCCCCGTCGGCCCGAAGGCAAACTGGTGCAGGTTCAACTTGCCCATCAGAATCGCACCGGCTTCTTTCAAACTGGCCGCCGACGCCCCATCGAAGTCCGGCACGAAGTCACCGAATATCCGGGAGCCCGCCGTGTTCCGCATCCCTGCAACGTAGTACAGGTCCTTTAATCCCACCGGCACCCCGTGAAGCACGCCCCGGTATTCCCCGCCGGCAATCTCATCCTCCGCCCGACGCGCCGCCTCCAGCGCTTCCTCTCCCGGACGGGTTATGAAGGAGTTTAGCGTCGACTCCGTCGCATCTATACGCTCAAGATGCGCCAGCGCCACCTCAACCGGCGATACCTGTTTCTCGCCGATTAGTCGCCCAAGTTCTACCGCGCTGAGAAAGCAAAGTTCTGTTTGATCCATCTGTTATGCGTCCCTTGGGGAAAAAATGTTGGCCGGCTCTATCTCTCCCAGGTCCAGCTTCCGAAGCTCCGACACCGTTGCCACAATGTCCTTCACACTGGCATAAAGCTCCGCCGTATGCTCCGGATCGCTCGTGTCTATCCCCTGAAAAGCCGCCATCTGAAGAAAGGTCTCCATCGTCAGTTCACCTGCATCTGCCATGGCTACTCCTTTATCTCGATGATAATGTTCCTGTGCGTCGTCTCCCCGATGTTGGTCACCTCGTGCGGCTGATGTTTGTCCGCATAGGTATGCCTCCCCGCAAACCCCACCGTCTCGTCGGAAGTCCCATCCTCAAACTGACGCCGCATCCGGCTCTCGGAGAGACCAACCGTCACGTAGTCCAGCTTATGCGTGTGCCAGTGGCTGGATTCTCCGGGCTCCAGCGCCAGCTCCCAGATCTTCACCCGGTCGTTCTCGAAGAGAAGCTTGCTGCCTACCTCTCCCCACTGTCGTTCACTGCTCATCATTTCCCTCCTTTCTCTTCCCTCCATCCCCACCTCCCTTGTTCCTGCGAAGGCAGGAACCCACTCTCTACCCACGACCAACCATACCTCCACATGTCATTTCGAGCCAAGCCAAGGAAACTCGCCCCGGGCAACCGCGCCCTCACCTACCCTATAGATGAAACACCACCATCTTCAGGTCCGTCATCTCCTCCACCGCATAGCGCGGCCCCTCCTTTCCCATGCCGCTCTCCTTCAGGCCCCCGTACGGCATCAGGTCGGCCCTCCACTGCGGGCCCGAGTTGATCATCAAATTCCCAGACTCCACCTCGCGGGCGAACCTCATCGCCCAGTCCACGTTCTGCGTGAAAATACCCGCGCTCAGCCCATAACGAGAATCGTTAGCCAACTCAATAGCCTCGTCTATCGACTTGAAGGCCGTCACCGCCACCGCCGGCCCGAACAGCTCTTCGCAGGAAATCCGCATCTCCGGTGACACCTCTGCCACCACCGTCGGCGACAACATCGACCCATCCCTATCCCCTCCCGTCACCAGCCTCGCTCCCTGTCCCACAGCCTCGCGAACCCATTCGCCAACCCGCACCGCATCCGTCTCGCGAATCATCGGCCCCATCCGTACCGCCTCCTCCAGGGGATTGCCGGTGCTCACGGCCTCCACCTGCGGCTTCAGTGCGTCCAGAAAATCACTGTAGATCTTCCCGTCGGCCAGCACCCGCTGGGTGGATATGCACACCTGCCCCGCGTTGGAGTACCCGCTCGCCACCGTCGCCTGCGCCACCTTCTCCAGGTCTGCATCCGGCATGATGATCAATGGGCTGTTCGAACCAAGCTCCATCGTCACCTTCTTCAAACCCGCCGCCCTCACAATATGCTCCCCCACGTCGCGGCTGCCCGTAAACGTGACCTTGCGGACCCTCGAATCGCTCACCAGCGCGTTGCCGACCGTGGCGCCGGAACCCGTGATGCACTGCACCCCATCCGCGGGTATCCCCGCCTCCAGCAAGACCTCCGTCAGCTTCAACGCTGAAAGCGGAGTGTCGCTCGCAGGCTTGATGATGACGGAATTGCCCGCCGCCAGCGCCGGGCCGACTTTATGACATACCAGGTTCAGCGGAAAGTTGAACGGGCTGATGGCCACCACCACCCCCACCGGTACCCTCAGCGTGAACCCCATCTTCCCACCGCCACCGGGGTCCGCGTCCAGGGGCACCGTCTCCCCGTGGATGCGCTTGGCCTCTTCCGCCGATAGGGTCAGCGTCTGAATCGCTCGCTGTACCTCCGCCCGACCCTCGGCGATGACCTTCCCTTCCTCCATGGTGATGATGCGGGCAAACTCCTCCGCCCGCTGGCCGATGAGACCCGCCGCCTTCTGCAGCAGCGCATACCGGTCGTAGGCTGTCAGACCCGCCATCACCTTGGCCCCTCGGGCTGCGGCGGCCAGCGCCGCTTCCACGTCCGACGCGTCGGCGCGGGGCACCGTGTCGATGACCGACCCGTCGAAGGGGTTCACTACCTGGGTAACGGAGTCTCGGTCTACCCAACGCCCATCCACGTACATCTTCATAGGGTCACCTCCCTATTTGCTGGGAAATGGCGCTCCTGTGGCTCCTCTAATCGAGCTTCTCACGCCTCACGCACAACGGGATTGCTCAAGACGCCGACTCCCTCAACTTCCACTTCGCAAACGTCCCCGTCCTTCAACTCGGCCGGCTCACCGGGCGTCCCCGTGAAAATCATATCCCCGGGTTCCAGCGTAATCGTCTTGCTCACGTGGCTGATGACCGTTGGCAGGTCGAAGAGGAACATCGCCGTAGTCTCCGCCTGTACCTCCTTACCGTTCACCCTAGCCCGCAGCATCATGTCGCTCGGGTCAAGCCCCGTCACCAGGAATGGCCCCGCCGGACTGAACGTGTCGGACGACTTGGCCCTCCACCACTGACCATCGCCGCGCTGCCACTGCCGCGCGCTTACGTCATTGCCGCAGGTGTACCCCAGCACGTGGTCCAACGCCTCTTCCTTCGAAACGTTCTTGCACCGGTCCTTGATGATCGCCACCACCTCGCCCTCCTCGTCCACCCGCCCGTCGAAGGACTTCGGAATCACAATAGTGTCTCCCGGGCCTGCCAGGGATGTGGTCGTCTTGTAGAAAACTAGGGGTTCCTCCAGGGGCGCCCGGTCTCCCAGGTGGCTGCGGTAGTTGAGTCCCACCGCAATGATCTTCCCGGGTACGCTTGGGGCCAGGAGTTTCACCTCGTCCAGGGAATGCGTATGGTCCGTAACCTCGTAGTCCTCGAACGGACTGGTTGTTATCTGCTTGATCGTATCTCCTTCGACAACTCCGTAGTTGATGTCGCCGTGGGCCAGGTATCTTGCAAAGACCGTCATGATTCTTCCTCCCGTATGTGGCTCGCTGCGGAAATCGGGCCTGCTTTCTCCCTCCCAATCCGCCAGCAAGTTCATCGGTATTCTAGAGCCAACGAGGCAAATAATCCACCCTCGTCAATTGCGACACCCCATTGTTGACACAACGCCAACCTCCATATACACTTGTTCTGTATTCAAGAAGGAGAAACCCGCAACAGGAACGCCAACTTTGCAGAAAACGAATACTTACGAGGAACAAAGCCGCATCTTCCTCGCCCAAGCCTTCGAAGAGCTTGAAAAGGGTGACCTCCCCCAGGCTTCAGAAAAAGGCTGGTGCGCAGCCGCTCCGATGGTCAAGGCCAACGCCGATAAGCGAGGTTGGCGCCACTTTAGTCATTGGACCCTGCAGCGCGCTGCCTCCGATCTCAGCGAGGAGGCAGGTGACCCGGAGTTAACAGTCCTTTTCGGCTCTGCCGAAGCCCTGCATGCCAATTTCTATGAGCGTGGCTATACGGCAATGACTGTAGAAAACTATCTCCATAGAGTCGCCCGGTTCGTCGACAAGGCCGAAGCTCTCCTCCAACCCTCAAATTGACAATTGCCCTATTGACGAACCCCCTCCCCCGTAATACCATTCCTTTGCCCTATGCCCACTTTTGATTTCATACCCATTCTCATCGAGGGCTTCACTTGAGGTCGCGCCTGGACAGGCGAGGTGCGTCCTGCAAAACTTCTGACTTCCTAGCTCTTTCCCGGTCGGTTCCCCCTTTCAGCAGTTCTTTCCTCTTTCTGTTCCAGGCTTCCCTGACAACCCCCTGATATCCCTCAGCTGCCTGGAGGAACAAGGAAGAGATGAAGAGCCTTCTCAAGTTTAGAACCCCCGCATCATTCGCGTTCATTTTGCTGTTATTCGCCCTGCTACTGGCGTCCTGCGCGGGTGACGACGGCGAATCCACGCCCACCCTGTACATCGGCGGTATTCCTGATCAGGACACCTCCCTGCTCGTGCGCCGGTTCGACGGCCTTGCCGGATACCTCAGCGCCCGGCTCGATGTCCCCGTCGAGTACAAGCCCAGCATCGACTACGCCGCCGTCGTCACCGCCTTCGCCAACGAGGACCTCCACCTGGCTTGGTTCGGCGCCCTTACGGGAGCCCAGGCCCGCAGCCAGACGCCCGGAGCAAGAGCCATCGCCCACCGCCCCGTCGACGCCGAGTTCGAGTCCGTCTACATAGTCCAATCCGACCTCCCCGCCAGCGAACTCCCGGACGTGGCCGGCCTCACCTTCACCTTCGGCAGCGTCAACTCCACCTCCGGCCACCTCATGCCCCGCCACTTCCTGACCCAGGCAGGCATCGACCCCGACTCAGACTTAAACGGCCTGCCCAACTTCTCAGGCTCCCACGACACCACCTGGAAGCTCGTTGAGTCCGGCTCCTTCCAGGCTGGCGCCCTCAGCAAGACTGTCTGGGAAAGCGCCGTTTCCGAAAGCAGGGTCGACACCTCCAAAGTCCGGCAGCTGGCCCTCACCCCCACCTACTTCAACTACAACTGGTCAGTCCGGGGAGACCTGGACCAGTCCTTCGGCGATGGCTTCACCGATCGCCTCCAGGAAGCCCTCCTCACCATCCACACCGACTCATCGCAAGCCGACCTCCTGGAAGCATTTCGGACGGACTCCTTCATCGCCACCCGCAATGAGAACTACGCCGCCATCGAATCCGTGGCCAGATCCCTGGGGATGTTGCAATAGCATGGCCCTCAACGGCTCAACTCCCACCGCCATAGTCCGCCTGGAAGCCGTGTCCAAGCGGTACAACGGCACCGCCGCCCTGACCGGGGTCTCGCTAGACATCCGCGAGGGCGAGCGGGTTGCGGTCCTGGGCCCCAGCGGCAGCGGCAAGACCACCCTGCTTCACCTCGTCGCCGGCATTGAGCAGCCTACTGAGGGACGGGTCCTGCTGGCACACCAGCCCCTCTCCTCCATGAACGCTGGCTCCAAGCTGGCGGAACTGGTCGGAATGATGCACCAGCAGCTGGACCTGGTTCCCCATCTCTCTGTCAAGCACAACGTGCAGGCTGGGCGTCTGGGACGGTGGAGCCTGTGGAAGTCCCTCCTTTCCCTGGTCTCCCTCCGTGAGAGCGAAATGGTGGAGCGTGCCCTCGAACGGGTGGGTATACCCGAAAAGCTCCACGAGAGGACCTCCCACCTCTCCGGCGGCGAGCAGCAGCGGGTGGCCATGGCCCGCCTCCTTGCCCAACAATCCAGGGTCATCTTGGCCGACGAGCCGGTGGCCTCCCTGGACCCCGCCCGCGCCGAAGACCTGATGGACCTCCTGGTGTCCATCGTTACGGAGTCTCGCAAGACCCTGATCGCCAGCGTCCATTCCACCCACCTCACCCGAAAGTACTTCTCCCGCGCCGTTGGACTGCGCGCTGGAACTCTGGAATTTGACCTGCCTGTGGAGCAGCTGACGGATGAGGCCCTCAACCGCCTCTACGACTTCGCCCCAGCCCACCCGTAATCGCCGCGGCGACTTCTTCCGTGGACGGGGCTTTCTCACCCTGCTTCTGGTTGTCGCCTTCCTATGGAGCCTCACCTCCCTTACCTGGGGAAGCTCCCCAGTGCATCCCGGTGGGCTGGCGTCCATCGGACAGTTCTTCCAGGCAGCCATCCAACCGGAGCTGTCCGGCGAATTCCTTGGTCTGGTTGCCGGTTCAGCATGGAAGACCGTCGCCTATGCCGTAGCTGGCATCTGCCTCGCCATCGGATTGGGGTTGCCCCTTGGCATTCTGGCTTCCGGGATACTGGCCAGAAGGGCACATATAAAACTGCCCGGCGTGGCGGGGTTCCGTTTTCTCCTGGGTGCCATGCGGGCCGTTCACGAGTTGATTTGGGCCTGGTTCTTTGTCGCCGCCGTCGGGCTTTCCCCCGCCGCCGCCATTTTCGCCCTGGCCATCCCCTACGCCGGGATTCTTGGCCGCATCTACGCCGACATTCTAAACGACGTCCCATCCGAACCCCTCAGAGCCCTCCGGGCCTCCGGGGCATCTGAGGTCAAGGTGCTCCTCTACGGACGGCTGCCGATGGCGCTGCCGGACATGCTCAGCTACACCTTCTACCGCTTCGAATGCGCCATCCGCTCCGCCGCCATCATGGGCTTCGTGGGGGTGGGCGGACTTGGCATGCAGATTCAGCTGTCCCTCGCGGACCTCTACTTCAACGAAGTATGGACGCTGCTTTACGCCCTGGTCGGACTGGTGTTGGTCGTGGACCTGTGGAGCTCCTGGGTCAGAAGGTACCTGACATCGTGACGCTCCTCAAGATTGCGACGACCCGGGACATCATGAGGCCGAATCCCTTGGTGATGTCCGGATTGGCGTTTTTCATCCTGGCGTGCGCTTCCTGGGGCTACCTGCTCATGGATTCAGGCAGCGGCTTCCGAGACTTGTTCCAGGGCGAAACGTGGCGTCAGGCGGGGCAGTTCCTCGGTCAACTTGCCGGTATGGGTACCGAGGACACACCTGCATTTCTCCAATGGAGCGAGTGGATGGAAGCGGGGGCGCTTGCCTACGACACGCTGGCAATGAGCGTGCTGGCAATGGGCATTGCCGGATTTGGTGCGCTGCTGACATTTCTACCCGCCGCTCGCAACGTGGCGTCGGGGGAGCTTGCTTCCTCTGCGTCGCTGCCGTCGCGGACCCTTTACTATCTGCTGCGGGGGCTTTTCATCTTCAGCCGGGGCATACCTGAGCTGATGCTAGCAATGATCATCGTATTCGCATTCAGTCCAGGCATTCTTGCAGGCGCCCTGGCCCTCGGCATCCACAACTACGGCATACTCGGCAAGCTCTCCGCGGAGGTGGTGGAAGACCTGGACCCGCGATCGGCCCGCGCCCTCCGCACCTCCGGGTCCAGCGTCTTCCAGATGCTGGCATACGGCATATTGCCACAGGCGCTGCCCCAGTTCCTCACTTACCTGCTGTATCGCTGGGAGGTGGTCATACGTACCACGGTAGTTGTTGGGTTGGTCAGCGCCGGCGGTTTGGGACGGGAATTCCTGCTGGACATGAGCCTGTTCCGGTATACGGACGTGGCTTTGCTCCTTATCTGGTATCTAATTCTGGTGGTCTTTGTAGACCTGACCACCATGTTCCTGAGGAGGTTGGCCCGTTAGCGTTCACATGCCAGGGCCTCCACGAGTGGAGGCAGGAACTCCTCCCAGGAACCCAGAATGCAATAGTCCGACGCCTGGAAGATGGGATGCCTCCGGGTGGTGTTGATTCCAACGACGGTCCCGGCCTTCTGGATGCCAACCACATGGTTGAAGTCGCCTCGGATGCCAACAGCGATGTAGAGCCTGGGGGCGATTGCACGGCCCGTTAGGCCCACCTGAAGCTGTTTGGGCAGCCAACCCATGTCTGTGACGCTCCGCGTTGCCGCTATGGACGAGCCCAGCTTCTCTGCCATCTCTCTAATGGTGGGGAGGGACTCCGGACCACCAATGCCCATCCCTACCCCTATGACAACATCTGCACGCTCCAGCTCCAACCCTCCGACGTTCTTTTCCACATGGGTCTCCAGCAAGCGTATAGGGTCCGGGCTGTGGTAATCGTACTCAGGGAAGCCTGATTCATGGGCGGGGTGGTTCTCTGGGCTAACGGGGGACAGCAGGCCAGGCCGAAGGGTGACGAGATAGGGCTTTGTCCTGGAAAGGATGGGGGCTACGACGTTTCCGCCCAAGGCGGGCTTGAGCTGCACTAGCCTGCCCTCTTCGTCCAGTTCCAGGTCAATACAGTCGCCGGTCAAACCCAGGGAGAGCCGGGCGGCAACCCGTGAGGCCAGATCGCGGCCATTGGCCGTAGAGGAGAAGAGAACTGCAAAAGGATCGTAGTCCTTCAAGGCCCGGGAAAATAACGCTGCTGTCACCGGGCCGGTTGGGTGGCGATAGACGGCCGGGGAAAGGTTCAGTACAAAGTCAGCCCCGTAGCGATGAAGGGTCGTGATCTCTCCCGCAGCCAGGTCCTCAACCAGGACGGCGTGGACCTGGGCATGAAGTTCTTCGGCGAGCATACGGGCCTTGCCCAGGTTCTCCAGGGTAGCGCGACGGAGTCCTTCGGCTGACTTCTCGGCAACAACCCAGATGAGGGGGCCCTCGCCAGGTCCGAATCTCTGCCACTTGAATTCTGAGGACGTGTCCTCGTCGGAAACGATCGGGCGATTTCTGAGGCCCTCCACAATGGTGCGAGCAGCATCTTCCGGGGCTGCATCTTCGATAGCTACACCCAGCCGCTGAGGCTCGAGGAGGCGGATGTCCTCCACCCAGGTAGGTGAACCCTCCACACCAAAGACGGAGGGATCATCGGAGAGTTGACCGGCAGAAATCTCCTCTACGGGCCGCTCTCTTGCCTCTACCAGCATACGGCGGCGGGCGTAACGCTCTTCGCTCAAACCTTCCGTGGCAGTAATCAGGGCTGGCAGGGTCACCTGCAGGACCTCGTGACCTTCGTCGATTTCGCGCTCTACTACGATGCTGTTGGAGTCGGGGTTGAATTCCAGCTTTCGGGCACGGCTGACGTGGGGAATTCCGAGGATTTCTGCAAGCTCGGGCCCCACCTGTCCCGTCTCTGCATCGGTGCTGTTCCTGCCACACAGGATGAGGTCGTAGCCCTTATCCCTCAGAGCCAAGGCAAGGGTGCGTGAGGTCGCCAGGGTGTCCGAACCGGCCATGACGGGGTCGGAGATAATGACGCCGTGGTCCGCGCCAACGGCAAGGGCGTGGGCCAGAACTTCCCTGGCCTGGGGAGGCCCCATGGTGATGGCGGTAACCTCGCCTCCCACCTCTTCCTTCAACTCGATGGCCCGTCCCAGGGCGATGAGGTCAAAGACGTTCATCTCCAAGGGTACACCATCACGTTGGATGGTCTTCTTCTGGTAGTCAAACTCGATCCGGGAGAGTACCGGCACCTGCTTGATGCAAACGGCTATCTTCATAATGTGTCCTTCTATAGGTCTTTGACGTTCAGCCAAGCCGCCGTCAATACAGTCTAGGGATTGTGAAAGCTCAGCACGCCGGCCACCGGCGAGATGCGCAGCAGGAGATCATCCCCCTCGCGGGGGCGTCCGCGGCCGTCCAGGTTGCTGGTGAGGAAATAGAGATGCCCGTCTGTGCCCATAACAACGTCGCGGATCCTTCCGTGCTGACGGACGAAAATTGAGTCTTGCCGCTGTACGTGCTGATAGTTGGGGGACTGGAAGTCCACCCAGACGATGCGCTGACCCCTCAGAGCGCCGAACAGCATCCGCCCCTGCCAGTGGGACGGCATAACGTCGCCATCGTAGAAGGCAGCGCCGGAGGGAGCCCACGTTTCGAGGCCACTGTGGAGAACGGGAGGTAGGAAACCCTCCCTTGTCTCGTCACCACCGAGTTCAGGCCAACCGTAGTTTCCGCCCGGAATGATGAGATTCACCTCGTCGTTGCCAACGGGTCCGTGTTCCGTTGCGAATAAGACGCCCGTCTCAGGATGCCACGCCAGTCCCTGGGGGTTGCGATGGCCATAGGAATAGACGGGCGAGCCGGGGAAGGGATTGTCCGGTGGAACTGTACCATCAGCATTTAGACGCAGTATCTTACCTGCCAAGGACGTCAGATCCTGGGCCAGGACTCTCGATGCAGCGTCTCCGATGGCCACGTAGAGCTTATCGTCGGGGCCGAACTTGAGGCGGCCGCCATTGTGGATTCGGTCGCCCGGGATGCCATCAAGAATCACGGTGGGGCTGCCTGCAGTGTCGCCTGAGTCCTGCCAACGGACCACCCTATTGGAAAGTGCTCCAGTGTTCTCCTTATATGTGTAGTAGACATAGAAATACCCGTTGGCGTCGAAGTTCGGGTCCACGGCTATGCCAAGCAGGCCACCCTCACCTTCCGGGGCCACGTCTTCGATGACCAGATAGGGCGCATCCTGCAGCTCGTTGTTAGCGAACACGCGGATGTTCCCCTCTTTTTCGGTGATGAATATGCGGCCGTCGGGGACGAAGGCCAAGGCCCAGGGCGACTTCAACTCATCGGCGACCAGCTCAGCGACTGCCTCTACGCCCTCGGCCTGAGGGATCGAGATAGGCTGAGGGGCGCGAGGTGACGGAACAGCGGACTGACTCGTGGATGAAGGCGGTCGAGAAGTGCTATCGGGTGCGTCCGGCCTTGCGCAGCCCAGGACCAGGCTAAACAAAGCAGCTGCAGCAACGACCGCGAAAACACGTAAAACGCTATTCGTGCACCACATACGATTCTTCATGGCTTAGACGAGCTCCACCAGCGTTGCGCCATCGCTGAGGCCCACGGCCTCGGGACGGGCGGATTTGACCACGGGATGTCCCTTCAGCCTTTCCCGGACCAGGGAACGAAGGGCGCCGGTGCCGCTTCCATGTACAATTCGAACTGCAGAGAGACCTTTCATCAACGCCTGGTCGAGGAATGAATCAATCTGGGAGTCAGCCTCTTCCACGCGCATACCGCGCAGGTCAAGTTCGGACCTGGCGGGGCCGGCCGGCGCACGGGAAAAGGACACCCCCTCCGGCATCTTGGGGGGCTGGGGGTTTTCGGCTTTTCGCTCAATCTGATGGGAGGGAATACTGGCCCTTACTGATCCGAGAAGAAGTTCCAAGCTACCACCGTTTCTAGAGGGTTCCAGCACCTCCGCCGGGCTGGGCAGGCCCCGGACATATACAAAGTCGCCGCGTTTCAGGTCGTCGACCCAGCGCCTGGGATTGACCTTGGGCTTTGTTTCCTGCGAGGGAGGTACGAGGGAAGTGCGAATTTCGCTGCGAACCCTTGCGACGTCGAGTCGCTCGCCCTTCAAGCCAGTCTTCCATTGGGAACGGGACAGGGAGCGTTCGGCGCGGCGAAGGCGCTTCCAGAGGTCGTCAGCCTTCGCCTGGATTTCCTGCCGGGCCTCTTCCAGCATCACGGCCTTTTCATTTTCGAGGGCGTTCAACTGCTTCTCGAGCTTGCCTCGTTCCTCACGGGCCTGCCGTGCTTCATTCTGGGCCGTGCGGCGGTGTTTTTCGGCAAGGGAGCGCTCTTCTTCCAGATTGCGGAGGAGTTCCTCAGCGCGGCGGTGGTCCTCTGTAAGCAGATTCCGGGCGTGTTCCACGGTTGGGCCGTCGATCCCCATTCTCTGGGCTATGGTGAGGGCGTAGCTTCTCCCAGGGAGTCCGGTGGCGAGGCGATATGTGGGTGCGAAGGTGTTGGGGTCCAACTCCACGCTGGAATTGACCATGCCGGGACGGTCTTGAGCGTAGGCGGCGACGTCTCGATGGTGGGATGTGACGATGCAAGACACGCCCCGGCGTGAGAAGAAGCTAATTGTAGCCTTGGCCAGGGCTGCGCCTTCTTCCGGGTCGGTGCTTGCACCTAATTCGTCCAACAATACGAGGGAACGGGAGGTCGCCCCCTCCATGATACTACGCAAGTTCCTGAGGTGAGAGCTGAAGGAGGAGAGGGACTGCTCGATGCTCTGCTGGTCGCCGATATCGGCGTATACGGCGTCGAACACCGTCATACGACAGCTGCCTGAGGGCACGTGCAGACCGGCCTGGGCCATGGCCGTGAGCAGACCGGCAGTCTTGAGAGCCACGGTCTTGCCACCAGCGTTGGGACCCGTAATCAGGAGGATCCGACCTTCCCGGCTCAGGTTCAGATTGATGGGGACCGCCGAATCGCCAAGCAAAGGGTGGCGGGCGCCTTCCAGCTTCAGCAGGGATTCGTTTTCCCTGACGAAGATTGGCGACGAGCCGTTCTGGACCATGGACAGGCGACCTTTGGCGAGGGTGAAATCTATCTGGGACAGGAGATCCAGGGATGCCAGAACCTGGTCACCCTGGAGTCCAACCTGCGAAGAAAGGGAGCGGAGGATTCGTTCCTCTTCGCGCCGGGCCGACAGGGCGGATTCCCGCCAGCGGTTGCCGAGGGAGACGGCCCCTAGGGGTTCGATGAAGGCGGTGGCGCCACTGTCTGAAACGTCGTGGACAATACCGGGCACCTTCTGGCGGAGAGGGCTTTTGACGAGGAGTACCAGCCGGCCGTTTCGTTCAGTGATGAGCTGTTCCTGGAGGACGTTGCTCCTGCGCAGTTTGCGCATCTCGCGTTCCATGGATATGGAGAGACGGGCGCGGGCTTGTTCCGCCTGCTGTCGAAGCTGACGTAGGGCAGGGGAGGCGTTGTCCACAATCAAGCCGTTAACGTCGATGGCAGCGGCTATACGGTCCTCAAGTTCACGCAGAGAGGGGATAAAGCGGGCCCAACCGGAAATGAGGGGGAGGTCCCTGCGATGGGCGAGAACGGAGCGGGCGCGGCGGCAGGCCCGTAGGGTGTCGTGAATTTCCCGCAGGTGCTCCGCCCTGAGGACACCGGTGAGAACCGCGCGCTGAACGAGGCCGCGAATGTCAGCAACGCCTGTAAGGTCCAATGATCCCTGTTCGTCCAGGAAGGTGCGGGCTTCAAGGGTGCCCTGCTGTCGCTGGCGAATCTGCTCAAGGTCCGAGGAGGGGGTGAGGCTGAGAGCGGACTCCCGCGCCTGCGCCAGCGTCGTATAGCGGGCGAGCTGCTCCCGGATGAGGGGAAACTCAAGCAGTTCCAGGGTTTCCTGATCCGTTTCCACAGATGCTGCGGAGTATGAATCTATTGTGACGGGTTGGGTGGACATGTCATTTGGTGGAAGTGGCCGCTAGAGTGGGATTCGATAAGGATTGAAGAAAGTAGCAGGAAGATGTTATCAGCCACGGTGCCGGGGTATCAATGGCAACTTGTCACATTGCGCCGGGGCAATGAGGGGAGTTAGAGTCCTTCGAAGGGGAATTCTTCCGGTAGCCGGAAGATAGTCACGCGGCTTTTCCAGATTTCGATGGGCATTCGCTCCAATTCGCGCCTGCGGGGTTCACGGACGGGAAGGATTCGGCCTGACACCAGGGGCTGCAGTCGCTGAAGGATGGGGCATTCCTTTTGAAAACCGGCGAGGGTGTGGCGTTCGCCGCCGAGGAAGACGTGCTGAAGCTCCTTTTCATATGGGCCCAATTTCTGCCGAGCCACTTCACAGGCCTTCACGTACAGGTAGTGGATTTGCTTCTCCCTTACGCGGGCAAAGCGGCGTTGGGAGGTGCCCCCTGCGCTGTGACGTCCCTTGACGTAGCGGGTCCCGGTCTTGGCATCCAGGAGACGGCGACCACGGAAGATACCAATGGAGTAGCTGCCAAGTCGGAGGAGTACCACGGCCATGAGGGGCTCGCGGTGCAGCAGGCTCCGGAGGGGCGAGGTGTTGATGCCGCTCCTGAGGGACGTTGCTTCGACGGGGAAGGGGGGATCAACGGCCAGCTGGAGATGCTCGCTCCAGAAGAGGACGAGGCCCGTTTCCGATTGCCAGAGGCGATCCGGGACGGTGGTCTGGATGTCCGTGAGCCATTGAGCGTGGCGTTCCTCACTGGGGGAGGCGACGTTCGGTGGGCCGCCCGGGGCTAGCAGCAAGGTTCTGGCGTCCATGGGCGGGGCCTGGTCCAGGACGGAAAGCAGGGACTCCAGCCTTCGTTGAGACATCCATTGGGTATTGAAGTTAGCGTCCATGGCGGTCCTGCCAGATTAGGCGTCGAAGGGATTGGGAGTCAACCGGAATAAACCCATGTACCACAAACATTGGGTTCACGAGGGGCTGTTGTGGCGTTGGGGGAGTGAGGGTACACTCTAACTATTATGGCCGCTGAGAAATTCGGGATACCCTTGGAGATGCCCGGTGTTGCGAAGTGGGTTACTGCGGCAGACACCAAAGTGAGGTACTACCAGGCCGGGACCGGGCCGCCAGTTATTCTGCTGCACGGGCTGGGGGAGGCGGCGGTAATCTGGTATGCCAATGTGGAAGCGCTGGCCGGAGCGCACACGGTGTATGTGCCGGACCTGCCGGGCCACGGAGCGTCGGATAAGCCGCCGTGGGAGTATTCGCTGGAGAACTCCGTCTACTTCCTCGAGGCGTTCATGGACGCTTTGAACCTGGAGCGCGCTTCGCTGGTGGGAAATTCCATGGGCGGGCTTGTGGCGCTGGCTTTCGCGCTGGAGCATCCGGGACGGTTGCACAGGCTTGTTCTGGAAGACGCTGCGGGGCTTGGGCGTGAGATTGCGGGATTTTTGCGTTTCATGTCTATGCCCATTGTTGGAGAGATTCTGATAAGCAACCGGCCCAACGCCACCCAATGGGTCCTGCGTCAGGTGTTTCACAACCGGGCACAGGTGACGGAACGGCTGGTGAGCTTGATTCACCGGGAGCGGAGCCGGCCGGGAAACAGCGGCGCCATGCTGAAGATGCTCCGGGTGGGAGTTTCGGCATTGGGTGTGAGACCAGAGATTAACCTGACCTCCAGGTTGAAGGAGCTCAAGGCGCCGGCGATGGTGTTCTGGGGCAGGAAGGACCGGATCTTCCCGCTGTCCCACGGCAAGCGGGCGGCGGCGCTTATTCCCGGGGGCCGGCTGAGGGTGTTTGAGCAGTGCGGGCACTGGCCACACCTGGAGATGAGCCAAGCGTACAACCGGGCGTTGTTGGAGTTTCTGGCCTAGACGCCCGGCGGGACAAGGTTGAGACCAAGCACTGCTTCACACCATTTTGCGCCAGCGAGAAGGCGGGCCTCTTCGAAGGGCGGAGCGGCGAGTTGGGTCCCAAGGGGAAGGCCGGTAGAGGGGCTGATGCCGGAGGGGATGGTGATGGTCGGGAGCCCGCAGGACGTCCAGGGGCTTTGGAAAACGGGGTCGCCGGTAGTGCTGAGGTCTTGGGGGGCGGGAGTGGGAGTGGTTGGGGTGAGAAGGAGGTCCCAGCCCCGGGCAAGTCGGTCCATTTCCCGTCGGAAGACACGTCTCAGGCGCTGAGCCTGGATGTAGCTGACGGCGGGGGTGAGGATGCCCACTTCGATGCGCTGGCGAAGGATTTCGCTGTAGTCGTGCGCGCGTGTGTGGAAGTTCTCCTCATGGTAGGCGGCGGTTTCGGCATTGTTGACAATCCACTGGACGGTATGGGCATTTGCAAAGCTGGGAGGGGGATCTACAACTTCCACAACGGCACCGGCAGAAGCAAGTTTCTGGGCAACTGACTCAGTGTGGCTCCAGACCTCGGTCTCGGACCGTTCTTGAAAGAAGCCGCCGATGAGGCCGATGCGGGGTGGGCGAGTCTGCCGGTTAAGGGCTACGATGTAGTCTGAGGTGGGGAGATCGGCGCAACCAGGATCGCGAGGATCGTACCCAGCCAGATGTTGGAGCATGATGGCGGCGTCTTCGACACAGTTGACCATGGGGCCGATGGTATCCAGGGACCAAGCGAGGGGGATGACACCGTAGACGCTGATGCGACCGTAGGTGGGCTTGAGGCCGACGATGCCGTTGTAGGCGGCGGGGCGGAGGATTGAGCCGCCGGTTTGGGAACCCATGGCGCCGGGGATCATGCGGGCGGCGACGGCCACGGCCGAACCGCTGCTGGAACCGCCGGGCGTATGGGCGGGACGCCAGGGGTTCAGGGTAGGCGGCGGGTCGCCGGATGCAAACTCCGTGGTGACGGTCTTGCCGAGGATAATCGCGCCGGCATCCTTCAATCGCGCTACCGATTCAGCGTCGTAGGTGGGGACGAAATCGGCGAGAATTCTCGAGCAGGCGGTGGTCTTCAGGCCGGCGGTATAGTAGATGTCTTTGATGCCGAGGGGGATTCCGTGAAGGGGGGAACGGGGGCCGGAATCTCTCAGTTCGCGGTCGAGGGACTGAGCGGTGTCCAGGGCGCCCTGGGCGTCTACGGTTACCCAGGATTTCAGACGTGGGTCGAGCCTGTTTATGCGCCCCAGCAGAGCTTCGACCAATGCTTGAGAGGTGAGGCGACCCACGGCAATCTCGGCGGATGCCTGGGCGATGGTGAGATGGTGGGGATTGGTCAAGGTGAGGCCTCAGGGATGGTTTTGCCAGCCCATGGTGGGGGCTTCCACACTGGGGGGTGTGACTTCTGAGAGATCAAGCAGATGTTGGGCGTGTTCATCCAGGATTGCCGAAAGGGCGTCGGCCCGTTCTTCTCCCCAGAGGTTGGCGGCAGCTTCGGTCAGTTCCTCGAGGAGGAGTTTCTTGGAGGGTGGAAGGGAGGGGAAGGGGTGTGGCGTGGGCCGGGACATGGGATGCCTTTCGGGAGAGGATGACTAGATTAAAGGGGAGGGGAGTCCGGGTGTCAAGGAGGGTGGGGCTGGATGCAGATTGATTGACATTGATTGGAGGAGCGTATTACCATTGATGCTCAGGTTGTGAACCGCCTGAGAGATGCGGGCGTAACTCAGTGGCAGAGTGCTTGCTTCCCAAGCAAGACGTCGTGGGTTCGAATCCCATCGCCCGCTTCGTTTACCACTTTTACCACATTCATTTGACGTGCAATGTGGATTCCGCACCTTCACATCCGCTCCAATGCTTGTTGTTGCTAGGCTTCGGGTGCATCCAGAATCTCCAGAATTTCCTCAGCAACGAACTGCATAGGCCGACTGCTACGACGCTCTTGCACAATGCCCGAGGAGACCAGCTTGCCGATAACCCTGCGCGCGCCTGGCAGGGTCATATGAAGGATCTCACTGACCTGTCTTATCGTCATAAAAGGGTTGGCGAAGAGTTCATCAACTAGTCGAAACTCGCTGGCAGGCGCTCCTCTTTCCAGCAATTCCGCCCTATATCTTTCTTGCAGATCCCGCAGTCGTCTAAGGCGATGCAGCACGTCTCGCGACACTGTCCACACACCGGTCAGAAAAACTCCAGCCAACGTTCCCAATCGCCAGTAGCACTGACGTTGAATAGCTCGTCGTAGTACCGTTGGCGTTCCCGCTCGAAGTAGGCACTCAGATAGAGCAGAGGGTTGGAAAGAAGGCCGCTCTCAATTAGAAACAGTGTAATGAGCAAGCGTCCAATTCTTCCGTTGCCGTCTCGGTACGGGTGGATGGCCTAGAACTGGTAGTGCATCAGGGCGCACTTCACCAGGGGCGGCATTTCCAAATTCGCGTTGGCGAATTCTTCCCAGTCCTGGAACAGATCTCGCAGCAGGTCCGGCGGAGGGGGAACAAATCTGGCGTTTCGGATGGAAGACCTGGGTGCGCCAATCCAAACCTGGAGCGTACGAAATTCCCCCGGCCGCTTGTCCTGCCCACGCACTCCGGACAAGAGAACTCGATGGACGTCGTTTACCAGCCTGTAGGAGATAGGCCTATCTGCCAGCAGCGAGATTCCCAGATTTAGTGCATCCACGTAGTTAATGACTTCCTCTACGTCGTCGTTGGGACGCTTCCCCCGGGCCGCTTCATGGGAAAGCACGTCGGAAAGAGACGCAATGATCCCCTCAATCCGGGATGACAACAATGCCTCACGCCGGACCATGGGGGAAATGAGCAGATGGGGATTCTGCATGTTTTCGCCAATGGCCGAGAGGGAAGCCACGGCCCTTGAAGCATCGTCGAGCGTCCACACGAGATGAGGGCTGAGATTCAACGATCGAGGAAGGGGGGACGGTTTAAACGCCATCTGGCTCTCAACGGTGGGAACCAGCATTCCGTGTGGATTGGGACCTAACCTGTTGAGCAAAGGAAACTCCAGTTACACATGGGGCAAATAAATGAAACTTTTCGGCCCTAAAGTATCCTTCAGGGGGCAATTTCTCGGTGGAAGGATTCTCCAGTGTCTCTTTAGCGGAGTTGGGAAACCCTTAGGCCGTAGATTATCAACCGCCGCATCTGCCTGGTAATTCCGGCTTAGAAATCAGCAAGTTCGGCAAATTGCGGGGGGCAACAGTCTAGGAGGTGTAGGCTCCGAGGAGGATATCCAGAGAAATCATGAGCATCTTATTCCAGGCGACGCTGGCCTCTGCCGCTTTGCGGAGATCGCCCATCTCTTCCTCGAAGACCTGGATGAGGCGAGTCTGGTACCAGGAGATTGTGCCTATAACGAACTGGGAGGGGACGGGGGGAAGTCCCGGGCGATGAATGGGGATGTCCCGGTGCATGGCGCTGACGGCAATCAGGTAGCGGGCAAAGGCATCGTTGGAAGGGGCCTGAGCCAGGTAGTTGAGCCACTGCATCATGGAATCCTTGTTGTCCTTCACCCTTTTGGGGTCCGGCGTGCCGTCGTCATAGGAAAAGAAGCGGCCGGCATTGGGGAACTCGAAGATGAGATCGTAGACTTCCGTGGTCAACCGGTCTGCATAGCGCCGCACGATGGGGCCGGTGGACCGAATCAGCTTTCGGTCATCCTCCGTGAGGTTAACGTAACTGCTAATCTCTCGCAGTCTTTCGGGCCAGTTAACTTTCGCCATGCCAGTTGTTGTCATTCTCGTTGTTCGTTCCTATATGGTAGTGAGAGCGTGCCGTTTCAGGCGTGGTCGATGCTAACTCTACACCAAGGGAGTGTCAAGCACAGATGGGGGAATTACGTCGCTTCACCACCTTGACAGGGACGGAGGACAAGGTAAACTGTATGCAACCGGAATTGCATTGTCCGGAAACCTAGTTTAGAGGGGACTTGCTATGTGGAAAGTTAACGTTGACATCGTTTATTGCGTACCTTGACAGTACCACGCTACCGCCACGTGGATGGCGAATGAATTCTACCGGTACTTTGGAAGCGACATCGGAATCTCTCTGACTCCCGGGGCCAACGGGCGCCTGGAAGTTTACCTAGACGGAGAGAAGATCTTCGACCGCTCAGAGGAAGACGGCAAGTACCCCGATTTGACCAGGGTGAAGCAGCTACGCGACGTAATTCAGGCGAAGGTAGATTCGCTAGAGGTAGCCGCGGCCTAGTTGCAAGAATAAGGCAATTTAGAAGACCCCTCATATTGAGGGGTCTTCTGCTTTTAAGCCAAGGCCCAGAATGAGGCGGGCATCAATAGCCAACAACAAAGGAGTGTAATCAATGGATGGTATACGACGGGTGGTAACGGGGTTCGATGAGAATAATCAGGCAATCTTAACCAGTGATGGACCGGCTCCGCTTATGAAGTCCAGCAAGGTTCTGGGAGCCTGGGCCGGAGACATTTGGGAGATGGGGTCAATCCCACCCGAGCTATCGGATGACGGTGCGCTGACCACCGGCGGCGGCTTTCCAAAGACAGGGAGCCTTGTTTTTCGAATGATCCAGCTGCCACCGGAGGGCGCCCTGAGGGAGCATCCGGAGGAGGCGGAGAGGTATATGGGCGGTCCGGTTGATCTGGATTCGGATGATTTCGGGATGCACCGCAGCGATACGGTGGACCTGATCATTGTGCTCTCCGGAGAGATATGGGCAATTATGGACAGCGGAGAGAAGACGCTACTCAAGCCGGGAGACACGCTGATTCAGAGGGGCACGGTGCACACGTGGAGGAATCTGGGACCGGAGCCGTGCGTGATGGCGGCGGTGCTGGTGGGGACGGAGCCGGCTTAGCGGCTGTCGATGACCGAGGCAGCGGGCACGAGTTTGCCTAATAAGTTTCCCACACTTAGAAGATGCAGCAACAGCCTTGATTGACGCCTTAGACACCCGTTGATAGAGTAGGTCAACGGGTACATGCAGTTGTCCTACAAGGTAGGAGGCACAAGTCACAATTGAATGCTGAAAGGCGGGGATCCGGGCAAAGGGGGCAGGGGGGATGAGCCGGGAAGTTCGGTATATCGTCATATTCCTATCTCAGTTCCTGGTTCTTGCAGGTTTCCGCGTCTATCATGAACTGATCTCCAATCCAACGGATGCCCTGACAACGTTCATGGACGTTCTGGATGGCTTGGGTCCTATTATTGTATTTGTGACGGCATCAACGGTGTTGGTACAAGAAGGGGGAGAAATGCTAGCAGAGAGATATCTCAGAAGGCGTCATGCAGAGGGGAAGGCGGAAGGGAAGGCAGAGGGGGAGGCGGAGGCCAACGCAAAGTGGCGGGCGTGGAATAACCGCCGGTTGAAGGCGGAGGCAGAGGGAAAGTCCTTTGATGAGCCGCCGCCGGATGCAGACTGAGCTACTCTCAGGATGCGACCTTTCATTAGACGGGAACCAGCTGCAGCGTTTCAACAATAGCAACCAAGGAAGGTGAAGCAGTGACGGAATATCAGCCAAACATGGTACTGGCGACAAAGACTTACAACGTGGTGGGCACCCGGCCCATCCGGCACGACGGAGCGGACAAGGTAACGGGGGCCGCGAAGTACGGCGCAGACTTCAATCCCGCCATTTTGCTTTATGGCAAGGTGCTGCGAAGTCCGCACGCTCACGCAGTTATTCGCTCCATCGACACCTCTGCGGCGGAGGCGCTGCCGGGGATGAAGGCTGTGGCGACGAACCGGGATTTCCACATCAAGCCCGGGGAAACGGACTCCAAGGTTGACCTGGGGGAGAGCGTTGCCAGCCTGAGATTTCTGCGGGACAACGTACTTGCCAGCGACAAGGCTCTCTACAAGGGTCATGCCGTGGCGGCGGTGGCGGCTGAAAGCCCGAGCATTGCGGAAGAGGCGATTTCGCTTATCAGGGTCGACTATGAGCCGATGCCTGCGGTGCTCACGGCTCCCGACGGTGCGGAGGATGACGCGTCGGTGATTCACAGGGGGCTGAAGACGCAGGAGATGGGCGTGAACCATGATGAGGCCAGCAACGTGGCGAAGCGGTTCCGTCACACGCTGGGGGACGTTGGGAAGGGGTTTGCCGAGGCGGACATAGTTATTGAGCGAGAGTTCAACACCAAGACGGTGCACCAGGGATATATCGAGCCGCACGCGACGGTGGCGTTCTGGAACCGGGACGGTCGGCTGACCATCTGGTTGAGCACGCAGGCGCCCTTCGAGGTGAGGAGCACAATCGCGCAGATGCTGGAGATCCCGGTTTCGCAAATACGGGTGGTGCCGCTGGAGATTGGGGGCGGATTTGGCGGGAAGATTCCCGTTTACCTGGAGCCGGTGGCGGCTCTGCTTTCCCGGAAGACGGGAACGCCGGTGAAGATGGTGATGGCCCGGCAGGAGGTTTTTGAAGGGACGGGGCCGACGCCGGGGTCGTACATGAAGCTGAAGATGGGTGCGACGAAGGACGGGCGCATCGTTGCGAGCCAGGCATACCTGGCCTACGAGGCGGGAGCGTATCCGGGCTCTCCTGTGGACGCAGGCGCGGCTTGCCTGTTTGCAAGCTATGACATTCCGAACGTGGAGATTGAGGGGCTGGACGTGGTGGTGAACAAGCCGAAGACGGCGGCGTACCGGGCGCCCGGGGCCACGAACGCCGCCTTCGCCGCCGAGACGGTGGTGGATGAGCTTGCGGAGGCCCTCGGCATGGACGCCATGGAGTTCCGGTTGAAGAATACGTCGAAGATAGGGACACGCCGGGCGGATGGGCCTACGCACGTGAGCATGGGGATGCCGGAGTTGATGGAGGCGATGCGGGACCATCCCCACTGGAAGGCGCCATTGGAGGGGCCGAACCGGGGCCGGGGGGCTGCGGTGGGCTTCTGGTTCAACATCGGGATGCCTTCGAGCTGCAGCATCAGCGTGAGCGCTGATGGGAAGGTGAACCTTGTTGAGGGGAACCCGGACATCGGGGGAACGAGGGCTTCGATTGCGATGCAGGCCGCGGAGGTGCTGGGGCTGCGAGCGGAGGACGTGAACCCGACTGTGGTCGACACGGACCTGATCGGGTATACGGCGCTCACGGCGGGAAGCCGGACGACTTTCGCGACGGGCTGGGCTGCGTACCAGGCGGCGAATGAGGTGAAGCGTCAGATGATTGAGCGGGCCGCGACCATCTGGGACGTGGACGCGGACACTGTGGAGTTGAAGGACGGGACGTTCTCTTCCATCGTGGACCCGGAGCTGCAGATGAGCTTCAAGGACCTGGCGGGGCGTTTGAACAGCACTGGCGGGCCGATAATGGGATCGGCGACGATTGACCCCAAGGGGGTGGGGGGATCGGCGGCGGGTTGCATCGTGGACGTGGAGGTGGACCCCGAAACGCACAAGGTGGACATTCTGCGTGTAACTGCGTTCCAGGACGCGGGGAAGGCGGTGCATCCCAGTTACGTGGAGGGTCAGATGCAGGGAGGTACGGTGCAGGGCATCGGCTGGGGTCTGAATGAGGAGTACTTTTACACGGACGACGGGGAGATGGCGAACGGGACGTTTCTGGACTACCGGATGCCGACGTCGCTTGACCTGCCGATGATAGACACGGTAATCATCGAGGTGCACAATCCGGGGCACCCGTTTGGGGTACGAGGAGTTGGGGAGGCTTCGATAATTCCGCCACCGGCGGCGTTGGCGAACGCGATATACGCGGCGACGGGGCTACGGCTGGAGTCGCTGCCGATGAACCCGAACGCGATATTTGAGGCTGGGGGAGGGGAGTAGGCCCAATCCCGTAAGTTGATGGTGTCACGTAAATGCTTCTCTTCATAATGCGTGTTGCTATGCTACCGATATCCGGATCATTGTTCCTTATGGTCAGAATGTTCGATGGATTAGGGATGAGTAAAGTAGCGGCGATTCCGTCATCCTTATTCATTCCACTTGCAAGGCTCTACGGAACACTTGGTAAGGGTGGGGGGGAATGGATTGTTCTGGTTCTAGACCGAAATGGCGAAACCACACGAGAAGTTGGCAGATGGGGGACCCAGTCTGAAGCCAGAAGCGCGTTTGAGTACTTCCACTCAAGAGTATCGCAGCCACCCGCATTTATGGTCTTATGCGGTGAGTGCGGCTTATTCTTCGTGCCACCCGACCATGGGTGGGCCTGCCACGAACACAGAGTGAGGGAATAAATGTGATTCACTATGGCCAAGTTTCGGGAGGATTCCTTTTCTTTGGCCGTCGGCGTTGGCAGACTGCGTGTGCAAGCCACGATCAGGTGTCAGCCAAAGAAGTCACCATGGACATCAATTACGTTACCTGCAACCGGTGTCTTCGTACACTAAATGAGCGGAAGACTGGAGTTGTTCATTACGGACAACATATAGGTAGTATGTATAGGACATTATGCGGTGGAAGTTACGCTGGCATTCCATTCACACTTGAAAGCGAGAGTGTTACTTGTGACTATTGCAAGGCAATAATGGTCAAAGATCGAGAACGTCGGATTGCGTGGATTGAAGCTAATGGTTTCGGGAATGAGTATATTGATAGTACCACTATGATAGAAAATATGGCTGTAAGTTACGGAAGCATTATGACATGGAGCAATCTCACGAACGAAGACATTTCATCCTATACAGATGTTCCTTTCAAACGGACAACGATTCACTTCGGTACCAATGTGTTTGGCGCTGATGTTGATGAATCTGAGAGAACTGCCCTGAGAGAGATCTTGACCAAGACTTTTGGAGAAAACGATTTTACCGACAAATCAATTGTAAAAACGGCGTGTGGATCTGAGGTGATGCCGACTCTAGACATGGTCACGAATTACGAGAACATGATGACGTGCAAGAGATGTCTACGGGCGATAAGTAAATTAAAGATGCGAATGCGACGGGGGTGAATGTGACGATACCCAACTAAAGGTAGTTGATAAGGCGAGGAAACTCATTATGGCTACGATGCTGGCTAAACCTTAATGACGTGCTGTATTACCACGTCCAACCCTGATGCTCTTGCCAGCCGTCCGTCCGCCGTCAAAAGGGGGATTCCGTGAAGGTGAGCTACTGCTACGTAGAAGGCATCGTAGGCGCTGACATTCTGATAGTAGCGCCACGCAAAGGGAGCAAGTTCCCTGTGGGCTATGCGGTACAGAGGCCAGTGAGACAGGTCATTAACGGCTGTTCTCGCTCGCATTTCGTCAAGTCTGCGCCGCAGTACGGCTCGTCGAAGCACAGATAGCACCTCAACGTCCATCAATTCCGGGGACACCAGCAGTGCATCCTCGATGATTTCGGCAACTGTCAGCCCAAGGGGCGTCTTCAGGAGATATTCAACGGCAACGGATGCATCAATAACGTAACGGGTCACACGGTCTCTCTGTCCCGCATAGACCGGTCCTCCGCGAGAAGCTCTGCGGCGGGGATGCCCAAGTCAGTTTCGGGGCGGTGGGCCAGCCGCTTCCGCCACTCCGATCGGACTAATTCTCGCTCAATGGCGATAAGCACTACCGCGCTCATGGTGCAGTTGTTTTCCCTTGCGTGAAGCCGTAGACGCTGGTGAAGAGTTTCCGGCATGTTGCGCACTTGTAGATTAGCCATGAATTCAAGGTAGCATGATATCTGCATGATATCAAGATGCATATTGCATAGATAGGAGCGTGACCAGCGGAGCAGAGGAGGGAGCAGGATTGGGGGAGGCCGCGAGGAGGAGGGGGCGGGGGTAGCATCGGCCTAGTGAGACTGGGTGTGGGGAACGAATGGGGGAACGAATAATTCGTTTCCGGATTGCCAGGCGTGGGCGGGATTCGATTTTGCTGACGAATGGAAGGGGGTTTGGGTCGCTGCAGGCGTGAATTCGGGGGGATTCGGCCCGATTATTCGTCTCCGGGAAAATCAGGGGGATTTGGAGTGTCATAGTGATACTCGTTATCGTACCAGGTACAGGTGGCGTTCCTGGATGTCGGTGAGCCTGGCGAGGGTGTTGAGGGACTTGATGAGGTGGTCATGGGAAGCTTCGGGGTCGTTGAGGAGTTCCATGATCTTGAAGCGTAGGAGGGCTATCTCCGGGGAGAGGTCCCTGACTGCGAGGACGCTGTCGTATTCGGAGGCCTTTTGGGAAGGGAGGTGTTTGGAGTAGAGGCCGTGCTTGCGGGCGTTCTGGTTGCCCGGTTGGCCGCCGCGTTTGCGTTTCTTGCTCGATTGGGAGGCGGGTTCTTGCTTCTTCTCTTCGTCGGAAGTGATGTCGTAGAAGGAGCCTTTGGGGGGTTCTTCGGGGATGCCGATGGAGTCGAGCAGCTTGTCGAATTCCTTATACAGTTGTTTTGTACTATTCATTGTGGGAGGGTATCAGGGGGTGTGGGATTGTGACAAGGGGGGAGGTGTCACAACGGGGGGTCACTGCGTGACGGCTGACTCTGGCAAGGGGGGAAGAGGGAAGACCGCCCCACCCGGATCACCCCCATCCCTTCGACAGGCTCAGGACAGGCCTAACCTTCCGCCATCGAGGGGGAAGGGATAAGAGTGGATTCCGTCTCCGCTTCGTTCGGAATGACGTGTGGGAGAGGGGGGAAGTGGGTGGCCATTGGGTGGAGGTGGATGACGGTAGAAAGTGGGTTCCTGCCTACGCAGGAACAAGGATTAGGATAATGGATTCTTCGGGTTCATTTCGATGCGATGGGGATGAGATGTGGGTTTAGGGGGAGGGCGGGTTTGAAACCTGCCCCTACCGGGAAAGATGCGGGAGGGCGACCACAAGGGTCGCCCCTACGGGGGATTTGGAGAGAGGGGCGGTTTCTGGGGCGAGATTCCTCGGCTTCGCTTCGCTGCGCTCGGAATGACGCGTGGGAGAGGAGGGAAGAGGGCGTTTCGCGAAACGCCCCTACGAGGGATGAGGTAGGGGAAGGGGTTATTCGATGCGGGCGGCGGGAATGCCCGGGGCGGCGTGGACCACGACGGTGTCGGCGAGGATGTCGTGGAGGCCGCGATTGTCCTTGCGGAAGGCGGTCATGATTGCGGCGAGAGGGAGGAGCGGCGAGAGCCTTATGACTTCTCGGAGGAAGGAGCGGGTCCAGCCGATTTTTGACCCGTCGGAGCGGAGTACCTGGATGCCGAGGACTCTTTTTCCGGCGGTGGCGCTGAAGAGTCGCAGGGCGATGATGCAGTAGGCTAGGGCGGGGAGGTAGAGTTCGGCCAGGAGGTCGCCCCAGGGGGAAAGGGGAATCTGTAGGCCGGTGAGTCGGGTGGCGACGGAGAGCAGAACGCCGGCGATAAGGTAGAGGATGATGAAGGCGAGGAGATCAAGGAGGGTAGCGGAGAGGCGTTGATCCAGGCCCGCGAATAGGTGGTCGCCAAGGGTTGGGACGTCCAGGTTTTTGGGTAGGGATTGAGGGCGGTTGTTGGATTTGTGGATTGTCGGGGAGGGTTTGGTTGACATGTGGGAAGTGTATCACGGGGCGGTGATGGGGGTTGGGGAGGGGTGGGTTCCTGCCTACGGAGGAACAAGGATTAGGATACGCGATTCTTCGGGCTAATTTCGATGGGATGGGGATGAGATGTGGGTTTAGGGGGAGGGCAGGTTTGAAACCTGCCCCTACCGGGATAGATGCGGGAGGGCGACCACAAGGGACGCCCCTACGAGGGATTGGAGAGTTGTTTCTGATAGCAGCGATTTATGTGGGTGGAGGGTGGGTTTCTGCCTACGCAGGAACAAGGATTAAGATACGCGATTCTTCGGGTTAATTTCGATGGGATGGGGATGAGATGTGGGTTTAGGGGGAGGGCGGGTTTGAAACCTGCCCCTACGGGGATAGATGGGGGAGGGCGACCACAAGGGTCGCCCCTACGAGGGATTGGAGAGAGGGGCGGTTTCTGGAGCGAGATTCCTCGGCTTCGCTTCGCTGCGCTCGGAATGACATGTGGGGGTGCTGCGCTCGGAATGACGCGTGGGAGAGGAGGGAAGACTACACCAACCGGATCACCCCCATCCCTTCGACAGGCTCAGGACAGGATCAATCTTCCCTCATCGAGGGGGAAGAGGTTATTGGGAGCTCGTGAGGCGGTGATGCAAAGGTCTGCCTTCGTGGGAACTAGATGAGGGTGGGTGGGGGATTGTTTATTTCTTTGACTTTGTTTAGGCGGAGTTTGGCCGACGTTAACGTGGCGTTAACACAGGGGTAATTCGCTACCTTCAGTATTCGATTTGGATTTTTCAGAATGCTGATGAAGGAGCGAATTTCAATTATGAGTGTCTTTCCCTTGAGAAGGGTATTCTATCTGGTTTTAGCAATGGCTGTAATGGCAGGGGTTGTCGTCGTAGCGGCCTGCGGTGGCAGTGACGACGCCGAGGAGACCCCCACCCCGGCGGCGGTGGCCCCGGCGGCAACCCCTGCTCCAGCACCGACTCAGGCTGCGGCCACGCAGCGGCCGAGCACACCGGCGCCTGCGGCTTCCGCGCTGAGCGGGACGATAGCGGTGGCTGGATCGAGCACGGTGTTTCCGATAAGCGAGGCGGTGGCGGAGGAGTTCAGCAAGGCGAACTCCGGGGTGCGGGTGAACGTAGCGTCGACGGGGACGGGAGCGGGAGGCCGGGCGATGTGCGAAGAGGGGACGATCGACGTATGGAACGCGTCGAGGCCGTCGAAGGAATCGGAGCTTGAGGCGTGTGCGGAGAACGGGATCGAATTGATCGAGCTGCCGGTGGCGTTTGACGCGTTGTCGGTGATAGTGAGTCCTGACAACGACTGGGCGCCGTGCCTGACGGTGGAGCAGTTGAAGACCATCTTCGGGCCTGATTCCGAGGGAGAGATCACGAATTGGAACCAGGTGGATGCGGGGTTCCCGGACCAGCGGTTGAGGATCTACGGACCGACGACGGCGTCGGGAACGTTTGACTACTTCACGGAGGCTATAATGGGAGAGGGCGGCGCGCACCGCGGCGACCTGGACCTGGCGACGGAAGAGGACCCCTTGATAGCGAACGGAGTAAACGGGACGCCTGGAGGCATAGGATACTTTGGGCTGGCGTACCTGGAGCAGTACCGGGAGCTGGTGGAGCCGGTATCGGTAGTGAATCCTGCGAGCGGCGAGTGCGTTTCGCCAGGAGCGGAGACGGTGGAGAGCGGGACGTACCTGCCATTGGCGAGGCCGATCTTCATCTACGTAAACAAGGGCGAGATGGAGAACAGGCCCGAGTTGAGGGCGTTCGTGGACTTCTACCTGAACGAAGCGCCGATCCTGGTGACGGACGTAGGATACGTGCCGCTGCCGGCGGACGTGTACGACTGGGGAAGGGACAAAGTAGAGAACGGGGAGAGCGGGTCCATCTTCAACACCATCGAAGCGGGAACCCCCATCACCGAGGCTCTGGAGCGGACTGCAATGACCGCGCCTGAACCGACCATGGCGCCGCAGAACCTTGACGGGACGATAGCGGTGGCTGGATCGAGCACGGTGTTTCCGATAAGCGAGGCGGTGGCGGAGGAGTTCAGCAAGGCGAACTCCGGGGTGCGGGTGAACGTAGCGTCGACGGGGACGGGAGCGGGAGGCCGGGCGATGTGCGAAGAGGGGACGATCGACGTATGGAACGCGTCGAGGCCGTCGAAGGAATCGGAGCTTGAGGCGTGTGCGGAGAACGGGATCGAATTGATCGAGCTGCCGGTGGCGTTTGACGCGTTGTCGGTGATAGTGAGTCCTGACAACGACTGGGCGCCGTGCCTGACGGTGGAGCAGTTGAAGACCATCTTCGGGCCTGATTCCGAGGGAGAGATCACGAATTGGAACCAGGTGGATGCGGGGTTCCCGGACCAGCGGTTGAGGATCTACGGACCGACGACGGCGTCGGGAACGTTTGACTACTTCACGGAGGCTATAATGGGAGAGGGCGGCGCGCACCGCGGCGACCTGGACCTGGCGACGGAAGAGGACCCCTTGATAGCGAACGGAGTAAACGGGACGCCTGGAGGCATAGGATACTTTGGGCTGGCGTACCTGGAGCAGTACCGGGAGCTGGTGGAGCCGGTATCGGTAGTGAATCCTGCGAGCGGCGAGTGCGTTTCGCCAGGAGCGGAGACGGTGGAGAGCGGGACGTACCTGCCATTGGCGAGGCCGATCTTCATCTACGTAAACAAGGGCGAGATGGAGAACAGGCCCGAGTTGAGGGCGTTCGTGGACTTCTACCTGAACGAAGCGCCGATCCTGGTGACGGACGTAGGATACGTGCCGTTGCCGGCGGACGTGTACGACTGGGGAAGGGACAAAGTAGAGAACGGGGAGGGCGGGTCCATCTTCAACACCATAGAAGCGGGGACCCCCATCACCGAGGCTCTTGAAAGAGTCAACTGATAGGCTTCTGAAGATGGAATACCTGACAGGAACGAAGCAGGAACTGTTCAATCCGGGGAGACCTCTGGAGAACTCCAGGGTTGCCCTCCACGGTGCCCAAATGACCCTCACCCCTTCGGCAAGCTCAGGGCAGGCTCACCTCTCCCAGAACGGGAGAGGAGGAAGAGGGGAATAAGGGGCCATGGCTACGAAACTGGCAAACATGGGCCTTTTACCGAGTAATTGGTTTACGGGACGCCTCCCGCGACGAAGGTTGCGGGAGGCCCCCGTTATGGCCTTTCTGTTCCTGTGCGCGGTGCTTTCGGTGGTGACCACGGTGGGAATCGTGGCGGTGCTGCTGGCGGAGGCGATACCGTTTTTCACCCACGTGAACATTTTCGACTTCTTGACGGGGACGGAGTGGCGCCCCCTGTTCGCGAACAAGAGCTTTGGGGCGCTGCCGTTGCTTTCAGCGACGGCGTTCATTGCGGGGATGGCGATGGCCGTCGCCTTCCCCATCGGTATATTGACGGCGATCTATTTGAGCGAGTATGCGCCTTCGGCGGTCCGGGAAACGGTCAAGCCGGCGCTGGAGGTGCTGGCGGGCATACCAACGGTGGTGTACGGGTTCTTTGTCATCAGCTTCATAGCGCCGACGATTGTGAGGCCGATATTTCATTCGGAGACCATATTCACGGCGTTGGGGGCATCGTTGGCGATGGGGATAATGCTGATACCGATGGTGGCGTCCCTCAGCGAAGACGCGATGAGGTCGGTGCCCAACGGGTTGCGGGAAGGGGCGTACGCCCTGGGAGCAAACCGGTTCCAGGTATCGGTGAAGGTGGTGGTACCAGCGGCGCTTTCGGGAATAGTGGCGGCGGGACTGCTGGCCCTGGCGCGGGCAATTGGCGAAACGATGATTGTGACGATTGCGGCGGGTGGGATTCCGAACCTGTCGGCGAATCCACTTGAACCGATGCAGGCTATGACGGCTTACATTATGGAGGTGGCGTCGGGAGACACGGCAAGAGGTACGGTGGAGTACCAGAGCATCTTTGCGATAGGGATGCTGTTGTTCATCTTCACACTCGGATTGAACCTAATAGCCCGGTGGTTCATCGGCAGGTTCAGGGAGGAATACGAATGAACGCCGCGCCCACGTCTCTCATAGGGGAGATATCCGCCAAATTGGGGAAGAAGTGGAGTTCGTGGCTGTTCGCGGGTCTGGCGATATCGGCCACCGGGTTCGGCGTGCTGTGCCTGGGGGTGCTGTTATTCGTCGTGGCTAGGGATGGACTGGGAGGGCTGGACTGGAATTTCATAACCAGCTTCCCGTCGCGCAAGCCGGAGGATGCGGGGATATTGGCGGCGTTAATGGGGACCCTGTGGGTGATGGGATTGACGTGCCTGTTCTTTGTGCCCACCGGCGTTGGGGCGGCGATATACCTGGAGGAGTTTGCCGCCCGCAACTGGTTTACGAGGATGATTGAGACCAACATCAGCACGCTGGCGGGGGTACCGTCGGTGGTGTACGGGCTGCTTGGGCTGGCGGTGTTCGTCTTCGGGATGAACCTGGGGTCAAGCATAGTGGCTGCAGCGGCGACATTGACGCTGCTGGTGCTGCCGATAACGATTGTCTCGGCCCGGGAAGGGCTGAGGGCGGTGCCGCCCTCGATGAGGGAGGCGGCGATGGCGCTTGGCGCGACGAAGTGGCAGGCGGTGTGGCACCAGGTGCTGCCGGCGGGGATGCCGGCGGTATTGACGGGGATAATTCTGGCACTGGGGCGGGCGATTGGAGAGACGGCGCCGTTGATTGCGATGGGGGCATTCACATCGGTGTTCTTCGTGCCAACAAGTCCGACGGACACGTTTACGGTGCTTCCGATCCAGATATTCAGCTGGGTGGCGCGTCCGCTGCCCGGATTCCAGGAGAATGCAGCATCCGGTATTGTAATGTTGCTGATTGTGCTATTGTTGCTGAACAGCGTCGCTGTGGCACTGCGCTATCAGTACGCGAAAAGGAGAAAATGGTGACGACGATAGCCATGAGACGAATAGAGGCGAAGTTCGCTCAGAAGTCTGAAGATTCCGTGACAGGCGGAACGGCGTCCAAGGTGATGGAGGCGAAGAGTCTGGACGCCTATTACGGCAGCTTCAGGGCGATTTCGAACATCAATATGCCGATGCGACGGAATGCGGTGACGGCCATTATAGGGCCTTCCGGGTGCGGGAAGAGCACGCTGGTGCGGTGCCTGAACCGGATGCACGAGCTGTCGCCGGGCGGGCGAATCGAGGGGCAGATCTTGTTCGATGGCGCGGACATCAACGCGCCAGACGTGGACCCGGTGGAGCTGCGCAGCAAGATCGGGATGGTCTTTCAGAAGCCGAACCCGTTTCCGAAGTCGATCTACAACAACATTGCCTTCGGGCTGAAGATCAACGGATTTCGGGGGAATATGGCGGAGGCGGTGGAGGGTTCGCTTCGAAAGGCGGCGCTGTGGGATGAGGTGAAAGACAGGTTGAAGGAGAGCGCGCTATCGCTTTCGGGGGGACAGCAGCAGAGGCTGTGCATCGCGCGGGCGATTGCGATTGAGCCGGAGGTGATCCTGATGGACGAGCCGTGTTCGGCGCTGGACCCCATCGCGACGCTGGCCATCGAGGACCTGATACGGGAGTTGAAGGAGCATTACAGCATAGTCATAGTCACGCACAACATGCAGCAGGCGGCGCGGGTTTCGGACGAGACAGCGTTCCTGATGGTGGGTGAGGACAGGTCTGGCTACCTGGTTGAGTTCGACGATACGGAGACGATGTTCACGAATCCGAGCCACGAGCAAACGGAAGCGTATATCACTGGCCGGTTCAGCTAGCCGAGATGGTGGCTGTGGGGATGGCCGAATAGGAGCGTACAATGCCAAGGACGATATTCGAGCAGGAGCTGACGTCTCTGCAGGACGACCTGCTGGTCATGGGCAGCATGGTGGAGAAGGCATTATCCAAGGCGATGTACGCGCTGAAAAACCGGGATATGCAGGCGGCGCGGGAGGTTATACGCGACGACGACATAGTGGACGACAAGCTGGTGGACATTGAGGACCAGTGCGTCCATATAGTCGCGACGCAGACGCCGGTGGCGGGGGACCTGCGGTACATAGTGGCCGTGCTGCACATTATCACGGAACTGGAGAGGATGGCGGATTACGCGGAGGGGATCGGGAAGATCAGCCTGATGATGGGGGATGAGCCGCCGCTGAAGCCGCTGATTGACATTCCGCGGATGGCGGACAAGACGATAGACATGCTGCGCATGAGCCTGGACGCGCTGGTTGGGAGGGACATAGTGCTGGCGCACCAGGTGTGCGACGACGACGACGTGGTTGACAACCTTTACGACCAGGTCTTCCGGGAGCTTCTGACCTACATGATTGAGAATCCGAGGACCATCAAGCGGGCGACGTACCTGATATGGGTGGCGCACGATCTGGAGAGGGTTGCGGACCGGGCGACGAACATTGCGGAGCAGGTGCTGTTCCTGGTGACTGGGAGCAAGAAGAAGACTCCGGCGGCGCAGAGGTAGGGGCGGGGGTTATTGCCTGCTGAGAATCTCAGTCGGAGGGGGGCTGGCCGTTTGAGGGATCGTCCAGGGCAGCTTCGGTTTCGATACGCTTGATGGTGTCTACGAGTTCCGTTACCAGGTGTTCGCTGAAGTCGGGGATGGTGAAGCCGTGGACGATGGCGTTTCGGTATTTTTGGAACCTTCTCAGTTCGGCCTGGTCGTCTGGTAAGATTATGCCTTCGTGTGCAGCCTGGCTAAGGACGAACGCCGTCGCAGTTACGCTGTCGGTGGTTATTCCGTCGGCTGCCAGGATATCCCGAAGAACTGCTTCAACTGTAGACCAGGCGAGGAGGAAAGCGGCTTCCGGCAGGCCCGCGTCGAGGGCTTTCTGAACTTCGACAAGCCGGTTGTCGATATTTTCTCTTTCGAAAATTCTGGCGCCGTCCGGAGAAGACAGTTTCTCGGGCTCGGGCACCAGGATCAAGTCGAAGCTCCATCCGGGCATGTCGTCAAGCATTTCAGCCAGTTCGGTAATTTGCCCATCAATCGAGAGGGCCGTCCGCGTCCTTACAAGAACCACTCTGTTTTCACCGTTCTTCGTGGCCAGCAGATCGGCCTGGCAACCTGGGAAGAATTCCAATCTCACGTCTCGCTCTACCTGATAGCCCCTCAAGCGATAATCTTCGGCGGACCTCAAATTGGAGAGATAATGAATGTCCGGCACTGTTCTTTTCATGCTGAGACCTCCGATTCTGGAGCGTTATCCACGCTGACGTGGACAAATTCCAAGGAGCGCTGATGAGTCGAGCGGAGCAGGGCGGAAGCATCCGGCATTCTCAATTCTAGGCCATTGCGCCTTTTGCGGCAAATGAGATCCGTCATCTGGGCATCGTCGGAATAGACCAGCCCTTTCAATGCATCCAGAATCGGCTTTGGGATATTGTCCACGTCAATTGGCGGGCGATCGTAACGGGTTCGTAGATGTATGTAATGGTCACAGTCACATTGCCGACGAAGGGTTGCGCTAATCCCCAACCAAGAGCGGCGAAGTTCTGCACATAGAGGGTCCAGGCTCTTACACGATTTCTTCGGCGAGCCTGTTTGGACGTGGGAGAACCAAGCACAATGAATTCAAATGGCAGGGACATGTGCTGGCTAGGTGGGGGGGCGGAGGAGTTCCTCCCGGAGTCGGTTGATGAGGATGGGGAGTTCTTCTTCCGAGACGTTGAAGGGGTCGACGGCGATGACGTCTTCGGGTACGAAGGACCCCTGGAGGAACACGGGGGGGTCGCCTACTTTGAGGGCGGCCATGAGGTCTCGCTTGGAGGGGCCGTTCCATTCGGGACCGAATTTGAGGACGGCGGAGGGGACGAGGAAGTCGTTCTGGTCACGTTCGATTGAGACCTGCAGGCCGGGGATTTCGATGAGGGCGTCGACGACGCGCTGGGACATGCCATGGAGCCTGGACATTTCGACTTCTTCGTCTTCGTCCACGAAGAGTTCGAGGGCGGTGAGGAAGCCGATAATCTCCTCCTTGGAGACTTTCATGCCGCGGCCGAGGAACTGGTTGGGGCTGGCGTTGGCGGCTGCGGCGTCGACGAGGTCTTTTCGTCCAAACAACAGGCCGGAGCCCTGGGGACCGCGAATGCCCTTGCCGCCGCTGATGGTGACGAGGTCCGCGCCCATTTCGATGTAGCGTCGCAGGTTGGCTTTGGGGGGCACCATGGAGGCGCCGTCGACGATAACGGGGACGCCGCGGGCGTGGGCGATTTCGGCAACCTGAGGGAGGGTGAGGCCGTTGCGGGAGATGAAGGGGGAGAAGAGGAAGGCGACGGCGGCGGTGCGGTCGGTGATGGCAGCTTCGAGCTCCCATGGAGCGCAGCTTCGTCCGGTGCCGATGGTGACTAGCTTGGCGCCGGCGGCGCGGTATGCCTGGTCGTAGGGGAAGCGGTGGGCGGTCTGGATGATGATTTCGTTGGGGACGCCCACGGGATGGGGGAGCTGCTGGGCGATGGCGGGGTTTGTGCCCGCGATGACGGCCGCGGCCTGAAGGAGGAGACCGCTGGCGGCGCCGTTGCAGACGAAGCCGGCTTCAGCGCCGGTGACACGGGCGATTACCTCGCCGGCCTGGCGGTTGAGTTCGTGCATGTCGACCATGAAGTTGGTGGCTTCGGCCATGGCGGCGAAGGCCTCGGGGCGGGTGCGGGACCCTCCGAGGCGGGTGACGGTGCCGGCGGCGTTGATGATGGGGTGGGCACCGAAACGGCGGTAGACCTGGCCTGTTTGTGAAGTCTGGGGCATTAGTTGCCTCCTGGTTTTGTGAGTTAGTGGGTGTTGAAGTTCAACGTCTGGAGGATCTTCGAGCCTTTGATAAGCTCAGGGCAGGCTCAATTCTCTTTCATGATGGGAGAGATTTGCATAACTGCAACAGCTCCCTTCGCTCCACCCAATCTCCCCCGTCCCTTCGGCTAGCTCAGGACGGGCTCAATCTTCCCCCATCAAGGGGGAAGAGGTTTGGGGGGCTCGCGAGTGGTTATGGCGTGTGCCCCTAGTATTGATAGTCTTCCCGGACGGGGCTGAAGATGTCGAGGACTTTGGCGCTGCCGGTGGAGGCTTTGGCGTAGTGCTCGACGCCGCCGGGGATGATGTACATGTCGCCGGGCTTGAGGATGCGGACGTTGCCGTCCACGCCCATTTCGAGTTCGCCTTCGATGATGATGCCGGACTGTTCCTGGGGGTGGGTGTGTAGGGGGACTTCGACGCCCGGTTCGATGTCTACCATGGAGAGGAGGGTGTTTTCGCCCCAGAATGTGCGGATGGTGCCACCGGGGACAATTTCCTTGGGGTCTCGTTCCTGCGCGTTGTAGAAGTACAAGGGGTGCTCCTTGGGCTGAGGATGTTTCTGCCATCAATTGTCTTTCAGATGGGGGTTAGAAACAAGGGGAGGGGGTCATTGCATGACGGCAAGTTTGGGGGAGTGGGGCGGGGGAAGTGGTCGTGGCTGGGGGCGAGATTTCTGGGCTGGGCTTCGCTCGGAATAATAGTTTTGGAGAGGGGAGGGAGTGGGAGGGGAGACCATCCCGCCAGATTCTTCGTCGCGGGGGCCTCCTCAGAAAAAGAGGGGGGGCTGGGCTGCGTTCCGGGTGACGTGTGGGTAGAGGGGGAGGGCGACCATAGGGGTCGCCCCTACAGGGAGGAATGGTTCGGGTAGAGGGTGGGTTCCTGCCTTCGCAGGAACAAGAGGAGGGTGTGGTGGTGAAGGGGTGGTTGCCGGGGCGAGATTTCTGGGCTGCGCCGGGTCCGGTATGACGGTTGGGGGAAAGGGGGAAGAGGGAATGACGGGGTCTGTAGATTGTTGGGAGAGACGTGTGAGTAGAGGGGGAGGGCGACCACAAGGGTCGTCCCTACGGGATGAGGAGGAATGGGGAATGAGGGAAGAGGAGGGGAAGGGCGGTTCGCGAATCGCCCCTACGAGAGTCCCTTACGTCGGTATGGGCTGATTTTGGGGAGGGAGTGGGTCCCCGCGTTCGCGAGGACAAGAGGGGGTTAGAAGCCGAAGCCGAGCTGTTTGAGGCTTGCGAAGCGTTCCTCGCTGCCGATTATGATGTGGTCCAGCAATTCAATGCCGAGGATTTTGCCGGCTTCGAGGAGCTGGCGGGTGACGACGATGTCCTCGCCGCTGGGAGTGGGGTCACCGGAGGGGTGGTTGTGGACGACGATGATGGCGGGGCAGTTCTCCCGGATTGCGGGTCGGAAGATTTCCGAGGGGCGCGCAACGGAGGAATTAACGTTGCCGACGTAGATCTCCCGGACGCCCATGACCTCGTTCTTCGTGTTTACCAGCACCGTCTTAAGGTGCTCGTTGTCGAGGAAGCTCATCTCGCCGAAGAGGAGCCTGGCCACGTCCGCGGGGGAATGAACGACGACCCTCTCGGTGACCTTGAGGTTGGAGAGGCGCCGGCCAAGGGCCGTGGCGGCGAGGAGTTGGCTGGCCTTGGCCTCGCTGATGCCGTGTTCGTTGCAGAGTTCGACGAAGTTGGCCCGGGCGAGGCCGGGTAGGCCGCCGAAGCGTTGGAGGAGGCGCTGGGCCATGGTGACGACGCCTTCGCCCTGGACGCCTACCCTGAGGAGGATGGCGATGAGTTCGGCGTTGCTGAGGTGATCGGGGCCGAAATTCTTCAGCTTTTCGCGGGGGCGCTCCGTGGCGGGGGTGTCCCGGATCATGGAGCTATATGGGGGTCTTGCCGGCTGCTCCATAGGGGACTATGGGGTTTCGCCCTCTTCCGCTGCTTCCTCCAACTGTTCCTGACAGGTGGCGCAGACGTAGTCGTCGTGGTGCTCCGCGGCGACACCAACGGGGATGTTTCGGACGCGACCGCAGCTGGAGCAGGTGACCTTCTCCAGCGGCGGCCCCGAAGTTTGGGCGGGGCTGTCGTAGCCCCTGAAGCCCACGTAGTCCGGGTTCAGGCGTTTCCTGGCGAGGAAGCGCTCTCTATCTCTTCGACGACTCAAGATTCGACCCCCACGAAAAGTGTGATGGGGAGGATGTTACTTCAGTTCGGCCTTGGCACCGGCAGCTTCCAGCTTCTTCTGGACCTCTTCGGCTTCGTCCTTGCTGACGCCTTCCTTGATGGCCTTGGGGGCGTCTTCCACGACGGCCTTGGCTTCGCGCAGGCCCAGGGTGGTAACCTCCCGGACGGCCTTAATGACGTTGATCTTGTTGGAGCCGATGTCGGTGAGGACGACGGAGAACTCCGTCTGCTCCTCTTCAGCGGCTGCGGGGGCGCCACCATTGGCAGCGGGAGCAGCGGCGGGGGCGGCTACGGCTACGGGGGCGGCGGCAGAGACGCCGAACTGGTCTTCCAGGGCCTTAACCAGTTCCGAGAGTTCCAATACCGTCATGCCCTTTATGGCTTCAAGGATTTCTTCGTTACTCATTTCTTCTCCTTTTTATTCCTTAACTGTGGTTTGATGTTATTTGTTGATTATGTATGTTCCGGGATGAGGCGGCCGAGGGGATGGCTATGAGGCCGGCTCTTCCTCCAATTGTCTGATGCGCTGCTGCAGGACGGAGCCCAGGCCGCTGAGGGTGGCGCTCAGGGTGTTGACGAGACCGGTTATTGGGGCCTGGAGCTGGCCTACCAGCCTGGAGATGGGGTGCTGCATCTGCCCGAGCACGCGGGACATGAGCTCTTCCTGGGAGGGGAGAGTGGCGAGGGTGCGGACTTCATCGGCGGTGAGGGCGCGGGTGTTGAGGAGGGCGCCCTGAATCTTCAGTGGAGACCGGGTGGTGCGGATGAACTCGTCGAGAGTTTGAGCCACGAGCCGAGGGTCGTCGTAACCGAGGGCGAGGCCCGTTGGGCCCTGGACCACATCCCGCAGGCGGGGTTTGGAGGCCTCATCGGCGGCGATGTAGGTGAGGGTATTCTTGACGATGCGGTATTCGACTTCGCGCTCGCGGAGGCGGCTGCGGAGTTCGTTCATGTCGTTGGCGTCCAGGCCGGTGGGATTGGTGGAGACGGCGATGCTGCAGCGTTCGAGCCGCTCCTTGATTTCCGCCACCTGCTGAATTTTTCTATCGGTAGGCATGGATTTTGGGGTTCTCCTTTTGGTGGTGTTGTGGTTGAGAGGGCGGGTTTGAAACCCGCCCCTACGGGAAGTTGTGGTGGGGGAGAATGACCCTCACCTCAGTCCTCTCCCAGGACGGGAGAAGAGGGAAGATGGGGAGATGGGCGACCGGCCGGTCGCCCCTACCGGGATTGGGTGGGCACTTATCACTGTCTTCTCGGATGTTGTTGTACGATTCTCCTGATGTAAAAAAATTCCCCGCGCTCGTGCGCCGGGAATGAATGACTCCGAGTGGGAGCCGGTTCTTCCGGGGCGCCTCGGCAGGCGATTTAGTCCCGATGAGGGAACCTGCTGTCTTGAGCGGCCGGTTGCTTTGCTTATTCTACTTTAACAGATATGAGGGCGTTCACGTCAAGCTTGAGGCTTGGCCCCATGGTGCTTGAGAGGAACGCGGTGCGGATGAAAGCGCCCTTCACGCTGGAAGGACGGGCCTTCACCACGGCGTCGACGATAGTTGCGATGTTCTCCACCAGGTTTTCCTTGGAGAAGCTGATCTTGCCGACGGGGACGTGGATGATGGCGGTGCGGTCGATGCGGTATTCGACGCGGCCCTTCTTGGCTTCGTCGATGGCGCGCGGGAGGTCCTGCATCTGGACCATGGTGCCGGTTCTGGGGTTGGGCATAAGGCCACGGGGGCCGAGGACGCGGCCCAACCGGCCGATTTTGCTCATCATATCCGGGATGGCGAGTCCAACGTCGAAGTCCACCCAACCGCCCTGGATATTCTTGATCACCTCGTCGTCGCCGATATAGTCGGCGCCGGCTTCCTTGGCGATGGTGGCCGCTTCTCCGTCGGCGAAGACGAGGACGCGGACGGTCTTGCCGAGGCCGTGGGGGAGCATGGCCACGCCACGGACGAGCTGGTCGGCGTGGCGGGGGTCGGCGCTGGTACGGAGATGGAGTTCGACGGTTTCGTCGAAATTGACGCTGGAGACCATCTGAAGCGATTCCACCGCTTCGTCCAGCATATACATTTTATCTGCGTCCAGGGTGCCGGCGGCGTCCCGGAGCCTCTTGCCTCGTTTCTTCACGCTAGTCCTCGCTAACTTCGATGCCCATGCTACGGGCAGTGCCTTCGATAATCTTGGTTGCGCCTGCCAGGTCATTGGCGTTCAGGTCGGCCATCTTCTGCCTGGCGATCTCCTCAAGGGCGCTGCGCTTGATGGAGCCGGCCCGCTCCTGGGCAACAGAGGCGCCCTTTTCGATGCCGGCGGCGCGACGGAGCATGTCCGAGGCCGGCGGAGTCTTGGTGACGAAGTTGAAGGAGCGGTCTTCGAACACGGTGAGGTGGACGGGGACGATGTTGCCGCCCTGGTTGGCGGTACGGGAGTTGTACTCCTTGACGAACGCCATGATGTTCACGCCGTGCTGGCCGAGGGCGGGTCCTACCGGCGGGGCCGGGCTGGCCTGACCGGCGGCGAGTTGCAGTTTGATTACTGCTCTAACCTTCTTTGCCATTTTTCTATAACCCTTGGTTCAATGTGTGTTGGGATGGGTTTTGTGGTTCTTTTTCGGGTGTAAGTTTGTTTGTGAGTCAGGAGTGGGGTTGTCCCTGGTCAGAGCTTCTCCACCTGGAGGAAGTCCAGTTCCACGGGAGTTTCGCGGCCGAAGAAGGACACGAGCACCCGGATGCGGGAGCGGTCCGGGTCCACTTCGCCGACGGTGCCCATAAAGTCCGCGAAGGGGCCGGCGGTGATGCGGACGGTCTGGCCGACCTGGAGACCGACGCTGACGCGGGGTCGTCCGGTTTCCAGCTGGGACATGATGGAGGCGACCTCTTCGGGTTCCATGGGGATGGGCTTCTGGCGCTTGTCGCGTTCGTCCTCGGTGGAAACGAAGCCGGTGACGCCGGGGGTGTTACGCACGGCGTACCAGCTTTCGTCGTCCATTTTCATCTGGATGAGGATATAGCCGGGGAAGACCTTGCGACGTTCCTTGCGTCGCTTGCCGTCCCGGATGACGATTTCCTCTTCGGTAGGTACGACGACCTGGAAGATGCGGTCCTGCATATCGAGGCTCTGGATTCGTATATCCAGGTTCTTCTTGACGCGGTCTTCCTGGCCGGAATAGGTGTGGACGATGTACCAGTCGGTGTGCTCTTGAATATCAGGCGTAGCTTTCATAATCCCTGGTGAATGGAATACCGGGCTGATGGGATGGCTAGGGGAGGATTACGTACTGGGTGAGGGTTCTGGAGAGGGTGAAGTCATAGAGGCCGAGGATGGAGCCGACGAGGGCGCCGATGACGAGGACGACCCAGGTGAGACGGATAGTCTCCTCGCGGGTGGGCCAGACGGCCTTTCGCAGTTCCGCGATGACCTCCTTGATGAACTCAAAGGGGCGGAACCGCCGCATCTGGTCCTGGCTGGGACGTCGGAAGGCGGCGGTCCCGGGGCCGCGGGTGCTCATCTAGCGGACCTCGCGGTGGGCGCGGTGCTGCCTGCAGCGGGAGCAGTACTTACGCTGCTCGAGCCGCTGCGGGTCGTTCCGGCGGTTTTTGCTGGTGGTATAGTTCCTCTCCCGGCAGTCGGAGCACTGCATGGTGACGAGGATACGGGCTTCGCCGCGCTTTCTAGCCATAGTCTATCCTCCTACTTGAGTGACGACTCCTGCGCCGACGGTGCGGCCTCCCTCGCGGATGGCGAAGTGGAGGCCTTCCTCCATGGCGATTGGGTAGATGAGGTTGATTTCCATGGTGGTGTTATCGCCGGGCATGACCATTTCGACGCCATCTTCGAGCTTGATCTCCCCGGTGATATCGCTGGTGCGGATATAGAACTGGGGCTTGTAGCCGGTGAAGAAGGGGGTATGTCGACCGCCCTCCTCCTTGCTGAGGACGTAGACCTCGGCGAGGGCCTTGGAGTGGGGCTGGATGGAGCCGGGCTGGGCGAGGACCTCGCCGCGCTCGACCTCTTCGCGGTCGACGCCGCGAAGGAGGACGCCAACGGCGTCGCCGGCCTCGGACTCATCTAGGGTCTTGTGGAACATTTCGAGGCCGGTGGCGACGGTCTTGGAGACCTTGCCGAAGCCGACGATCTCGACGGGGTCGCCGGTGCGGATGGTGCCGCGCTCGACGCGCCCGGTAACGACGGTGCCGCGACCCTTGATGCCGAAGACGTCTTCGACGGGCATGAGGAAGGGGCGGTCCTTGGGTCGTTCGGGGACGGGGATGTAGTCTTCCATGGCGGCGACGAGCTCGAGGATATTCTGGCTCCAGGGACCGTCGGCGTTGCCGGCTTCCTGCTCTTCGAGGGCCTTGAGGGCGCTGACGCGGACCACGGGGGTGTCGTCGCCGGGGAAGTCGTACTCGCTGAGGAGTTCCCGGACTTCGAGTTCGACGAGCTCGAGGAGCTCTTCGTCGTCCATGGCGTCGACCTTATTGAGGGCGACGACGATGCGGGGGACTTCGACCTGGCGGGCGAGGAGGATGTGCTCCCGGGTCTGGGGCATGGGCCCGTCGGGGGCGCTTACGACGAGGACGGCGCCATCCATCTGGGCGGCGCCGGTGATCATATTCTTGATGTAGTCGGCGTGGCCGGGGCAGTCGACGTGGGCGTAGTGACGATTTTCGGTCTCGTACTCGATGTGGGCGATATTGATGGTAACGCCGCGGGCCTTTTCTTCGGGGGCGTTGTCGATGGTATCGAAAGCCCTGTAGTTGGTGCCGGTTGCCTGGTTAGCGAGAACCATGGTCATGGCCGAAGTGAGGGTGGTCTTCCCGTGGTCAACGTGGCCGATAGTGCCGACGTTTACGTGAGGCTTACCTCTCTCAAATTTCTGCTTTGCCATCTAGGTTCCTCCTGTCATATATGGAATAAAATTTGGGTTGCGTGGTGACTACTGGAGCCCACAGACGGACTTGAACCGTCGACCTCGCCCTTACCAAGGGCGTGCTCTACCGTCTGAGCTATGTGGGCAGTGAATTTGGCTTGGGGATGTTGCTATAGGCTATGTGGTGGAGGGGGCAGGATTCGAACCTGCGAAGCCCTTTCGAGCGCCAGATTTACAGTCTGGTGGTTTAAACCACTCACCCACCCCTCCGGTAAAATAGGGTGGGCATATTTTAACACAGGTAAAAATGGAGGCCAACGGGTTGGGCCGGTATTATTTCCCTTCTTGTCGATATCAGCGTTTGTGGGTATAGCCCCAGAGGGGATTCGAACCCGCTAACCTGCCGATTACAAGTCGGCTGCGCTACCATTGCGCCACTGGGGCCCGCATCCTCGCCCAAACACATAAACGCAGCGGCCCAGCCGCCACGATTGTCCATATTGTAGCGAAAAATTACGGCATTCGTCAAGCAAGTCCGGCTTGATGTGAATTGGATAGAACATCAAAGATATAGACTAGTTGCGGATGTTGTTGCCGAAGCATAGCGGGGGATGGTTTCTGCTATTTTCCCTATTGCTATATTCTTGCCTGGCTGCATTTCAGCGCTTATACGTGGGGAGGAGGAGGCGCTTGCGGTCGGGAGTTTCATGGAGGCTGCGGTGGTTGTGAGCGCGGGGTGAATTCGGAGTAGATCGGTTGGGTCTTTGGGTCTGGTGGGTTGGAATGGCGGAGGGAGTGGGATTCGAACCCACGTCTCGCGCAAGACGAGAAGCGGTTTTCAAGACCGCCGCCTTAGTCCACTCGGCCATCCCTCCGTTCCTCTATTATAACGTATGGGATTTTGGGAAGGTTGACGGTTGGTGGGGGAGGGC
>CAYQLZ010000014.1:51062-52482 GCA_964418665.1 uncultured Dehalococcoidia bacterium
TACGGGCGGTTCGCCCTAACGGGGGTTTTTTGTTTTGGGTTGGTTGGGGCGGGGGTGGAGAGTGGGATTCGGCTTTTGGCGGGGTTGGGTAACTTCGTAGTGCGCCCCTCGAATCACCGGAAGGACCCTCACCTCAATGCTCTCTCAGGACGGGAGAGGAGGTAAGAGTGGGCGGAGATGACGATCGTGCAAAGGTGTCCCTTCGGAGGAACAAGAGGTGGGTGGGCTTCTTGTGGAACGGGGCGGGTTTGGGTATGGTTGGTGCATCACTTTCAGGCAGAGTTTTCGATTTATGACCACGTCGGATACCAGGCCCCATTCCGTCGAGCACATGACCACGCAGGAGACCAAGGCCAACAGCGTTTCTTCCACGGATTTCATTCGCGCGATTATCGAGTCGCATAACGAGAGCGGCCGGTTCCAGGGGAAGGTGGTCACGCGGTTTCCGCCGGAGCCGAACGGCTACCTGCACATCGGTCACACCAAGGCGGCGTTCATCAACTTCGGCATCGCCAGGGACTACGATGGGGTCTGCCATTTGCGTTTCGACGATACGAATCCGGCCAAAGAGGAGGAAGAGTTCGTTCACGCCATCCAGGAGGACCTGCGATGGCTGGGGCTGGACTGGGGGGACCATCTCTACTACGCATCCGACTACTTCGAGCAGCTCTATGGGTTCGGGGAGCAGCTGATCAGGGCGGGGTTGGCGTACGTGTGCGACCTGTCGCAGGAGGAGATTCGGGAACACCGGGGGACATTCACGAAACCAGGGATTCCGAGTCCGTATCGGGACAGGAGCGTGGAGGAGAGCCTGGACCTGTTCCGTCGGATGAGGTCGGGGGAGTATGAGGACGGGGCGCGGGTGCTGAGGGCGAGGATCGACATGGCGTCCGGCAACTTGAACCTGCGCGACCCGGTGTTGTTTCGCATTCTGCATTTGGACCACCAGCGGACGGGGGGCGAGTGGTGCATCTACCCGACGTACGACTTCGCCCACGGGCAGTCGGACTCCATAGAGGGAATCACGCATTCGTTGTGCAGCCTGGAGTTCGAAGACCACCGACCCTTGTACGACTGGCTGATAGAGAAGCTGGGGATACACCATCCGCAGCAGATTGAATTCGCTCGATTGAACCTGACGCACACGGTGATGAGCAAGCGGAAGCTGCGGGAGCTGGTGTCGGGCGGTTATGTGTCGGGGTGGGACGATCCGCGGATGCCGACGCTATCCGCGATGCGACGTCGGGGGTACACGCCGGAGGCGATCTGGACGTTCAACGAGCGGCTCGGGGTGGCGAAGCGTCCGAACACGGTGGAGATCCAGATGCTGGAGCACTGTGTGCGGGAAGACCTGAACCGGAAGGCGCATCGGGTGATGGGGGTGCTGCATCCGTTGAAGCTGGTCATCGAGAACTACCCG
>CAYQLZ010000015.1:0-48279 GCA_964418665.1 uncultured Dehalococcoidia bacterium
ATGTGGGAACCCTCATCGACGACGCCGGCCCCAATGGCACCAGAAGAGTCCGTAACCCCGCAGGATCGCCGCGAAGGGAGCCCACACCACTACAGCAACTGTCTTGAGAGTCAAGAGGGATGAGAGGCGACCTTCGGAGCCAGGTCGCGCGAAGGCGAGCCATTCTTGACCATGGAGTTGAGGATGACGAGCAGCTTGCGCATGCAGGCTGTGAGGGCCAGCTTCTTCGGCTTACCAGCGGCTGTCAGCCGCTGGTAGAAGTTCCGGATGACAGGGTTGAAGCGGCTGGCTGTCAAAGCTCCCATGTACAGGGCGGCTCGGACCCGGGCACGTCCACCCCAGACACTGCGTTTGCCCCGCAGAGTGCCGCTGTCCCTGTTGAAGGGAGCCACACCCACCAAAGCGGCGATCTGCCGACGATCCAACGTGCCCAGCTCCGGTAGGTAGGCCAAGAGGGTGAGGGACAGCTGCTCTCCCACGCCGGGGACGCTGCGCAGGAGGTCATCCTTCTCTCGCCACACGGGGCTCTGACGAAGGGTTTGCCGCAGACCCTCACCCAGGTCATCCAACTCCCGCTCCAGCCATGCAATGTGAGCCTCGATGCGGGGACGCACGGCAATGGTAGCAGCGCCCAGGCGGTTCTTCTCCGAGACCAGCATGGTCATCACCTGGTGTCTGCGAGCGACCAGCGAGTTAAGCCCCTGGGTCTCGGCGTCTCGCAGAGGACGCACGGGAGGTCGGACCGCTTCGGCGAAGTGAGCCAGGACCGCTGCATCCAGAGCGTCGGTCTTGGCCAGCTTCCCGGTGGCCTTGGCGAAGTCCCGCACCTGGCGGGGGTTGACCACGACCACTGGTAGCGCCTCGGCTGCCAGGGCGGCCACCAACAGCAGTTCCAATCCGCCCGAAGCCTCCAGCAACACCATGACCGGTTCAAGGGCCTTCATCTGGGAGACCAGGTGCCGGACCCCTGTCTCGTCATGAGAGACCTCCCATTTGTCGTCCGTGGGACGGACGGCGACGTCCAACTGAGCCTTGGCTACATCAATGCCTACGTAGGTCGCTTCCTGCTCCATGAGCACCTCCTGCGAATTACTGGCCCGTCCTTGCGAGATGCGGGCTTGGTTGGCCCAGGCAACTGTTCGGGCTCCATTCGGGATGGGCGCGGCGACCCTCGCTGTAATGCGGTCTTCCAAGACCAGGGAGGAAACGGTCTGCCGCGCCCCGATCCGACTTTGAAGTGATTGTCCCATACCAAAACCAAGATACAAGGAGGCTAGATGAAATGCGGTGCAGGAAGCCAAGCGAAAGGGTCTGTCCATTAGAGGAATAGCCCGGGAACTGGGCATTCATAGGGACACGGCCAAGAAGTACATGAACGCCAAAAGCCCGCCTATGACCAGGCATCGACCCACATCCAGGAATTCATGACCTGGTATGATCAAGGACCAAGTTGGTGACATTTATGCTGGTCAATTGCACTGACATTTATCCTGAGCGGCGAAATAAGTATCTGTTTGAAACAGAAGCTGAAGTGTTAAAGTATATCGATGATATCTACGAATAGAGGAGGCGATGGCCACATCATTAAGTGTCATAATTAAATTGCTGGAGTGGACAGAAGCTAGCCGGTTAGAATGGGAATGTCAATCGGACCCTGATGGAGAAGTCTTCTGCTGGGAAACTAAGGTGGGGAATATTATTTTTACCTTATTCACAAATGCAGAGTTGTCGATTGGGGACTTTAGGGACAATTCCTACATCTACACCATTCCTGCTAGAGAAGCAATTCAGATGCGCAAGGTACTGGTGGAGTTAGTTCATGGTAAGTTTCCTTGTCCAGGCCTCGGACCTGAAGCGCTCTTGCAACGAGCCCTGGCAAGTCTTAAGGAAACACGTTGATTGAATTCATCCTAGAATCCACCGCCTTCTTGTCCACTGCCGGCATCTTCTCCTCCTTATCTACCCCAATGTGCTCCTCTCGTAACGCGAACAGGTCATTTTCCTCCACAGACTTCTCCTTGAACTCGTCCACCGTCATGCCGCTTGGACTCAACTGCTTGCCGCTGACGCTCGCCCGCACCAGTTGTCAAGTCCTAAGTGGTGAAGTCTAATAGAGAGGGGTCTGATGCAACTTCCGGAATCTATAGAAACATATGGCTATTTCTGGCTGGCAGAAAAACCCGCCGACAGACTTACGGGAGTGCTTCGTATTTCTGAGAGAGGAGAGCCGTCGCTAGAGATATTTGGCGCCTTCGATTCGCCCTACAGCGGGCCCATTAAGCAATTGACGGGCGAGAGCTTACACATTCTGGGAGTGACGGACAAGGCAGGCCCCGTGACTTTGATCAATTGCATAGTTACTCAACAAACTAACGTGGTCAATGTTGAACCATTAGCCAATTCCAGCCTGCATGTCGATTTCGTTTTCTGGGGCGCACACTTCGATTCCGAAGATGTCCGTTTCTCATGTATGACATTTGCGGTCGAAGGGCTCGACGAGTGGTTCGCCTTTCATCACCGACCATTCTCACACGATATGGATTCCACAGGGCAAATGTCGTTTACCTACAGTCAGCCTGAGCCGACCACTTTCCAACTTCCAGACAATCTCAGCATTGGATTTCACATGGGAGCTGGAACGGACTCAGGCTTGTTTCAGCAAACTATCACTACCAAGATGAGCATCAGCGTAGAATCGAGTCGAATGCGCACTCTCTCCGAGTTTATGCAGGTATTGCGGAAGGTAAAGAACTTCATTTGCTTCGCATTTGACCGCACCGTTTCCTTCACGTCCATCACTGGCACCAGGCGGGAGTCGAACGAACCTCACACTCGCCACGATATGGTGGTCATATACGGTCAGTTCGATCCGTATGACCTACCTAAAGACAACATCAGCCTAGGGAACTTCCTTATCTCATTTGACGAGATTGCCCACTACATCCACGAGTACCTGCCGAGATGGCTGGAAAGTTATGAAGAATACGAACCGACATTCCATCTATACTTTGCGGTCAGGGGAAACCGGAAGATTCACTTGGAAGGAAGCTTTCTGTTTCTCGTCCATGGCATAGAATCATTGCATCGAAGGAGTTCCTCCGAGACGCAAATGCCGGCTGAAGAATTCGACAGTCTTCTCGATTCGATCCTACGGAGCACCCCGGATACACGAAGGAACTGGGTACGGGAAAGGCTCCGATATGCAAACGAGCCTTCGCTTCGAAACAGGATCAGGCAGATGGTTACCCCATTCAGTGACCTGTTCGGGACCCAATCCTCGCGAGCGGCATTCATTGACCGAGTGGTTAGAACACGGAATTATCTAACTCACTATGACGAAGGCATTAAGGAACAAGCGGTGACCAACACTGGAGAGTTGCTACGACTGCACTCCAAACTTGAAGCCCTCGTACAGCTTCATTTACTCCGGCTCTTGGAGATCGACTATGACCACATCAGGCGAATGGCGACCCAGTATCCGCCCTTACGAAGGAAGCTAGGGATCGAATAGTCGACTGGAAGGTAGAGACCGGTTCCGACGACCAGTTTGAAGGTGGACTTGGGAGACGGCTAAGCCTAATGAGGACCATGCAAACGTACGGCCCGTATGACAAGTCTGACACCCTCAGGCTGTTCGAGGCTTTGGCGAACTTGACTTGGGGATGGCTGCGTGACGCAAGGCGTCTGAGTCTCGGGTTTTCCGAAGATACGATTTCGGACTTGGCCATGCTGGAGATTGCACGCACCGTACCAAGAGAAGTGGGTGTCTTCCGAGTATCCAAACGGGATGAGCGGCTGGTTGGCTTCGACTGGCTATGGGTGATCTCTAGACCTGGAATGCCCCCTATGCTCTATGCAGTCCAAGCGAAGAAGCTCAAACTAGACCATACATCGAAGTATTCGTACGGGAGGCTGAAGTATAGGGCCGGTTCGATGTACCAAATTGACGCTCTAGAGGATTTTGCTGATTGGATTGGCGCAATCCCTCTGTATTGCTTTTATAACCACGTCGACGACCATACGGCAGCATGGCATTGGAATTGTCGCATACAACAACCGCCAGATTTGTCACAGATGGGATGCACGGTCGCCCCATTGGACATTGTGAGGCCAGTTCATGACGGAAGAGTCCCCAAACGCTTCGATTCTATCCACTGGCACCCTGATGCCGTACCGTGGAGGTGTCTTTTTCATTCTTCATGTACACGGGTGGGGGTACGCAATACATCAGGTTGGCCTCAAGAGGAGCGTATGCGTAAAGGGAGAATGGACGCCTTGGAATACCTGCATTCGTTAACTCCAAGGAGAGGCCGGCAAGTCGATGACAACCGTCTGGTTGACGACGACTATCTGATCGACGATGAGCACTTGGTCGACATGCAGGAACTTATTGGCCGGCTAGACTTAGAGGGATTAGTGGAGAGATACGCCACCCAACGCTTTGTCCCACTACCTGATAGGATTCTCACACTAAATCTCGCTGGGTAGGTGTTCCAATGCAAATTCGGAGGGAGGATATCGATCGACAAAAGTACGAGGACATGGTTTCAGTTCTGCTCAACAGCCTGCACCCAGATGCCCAGAGGATCGATGGCAAGGGAGGAGATGGTGGACGGGATGTGTAGATTGCCCACGGGCAGGACAGCGAAATCATAGACGCCTTCGAGTTAAAGCCCTTCACCGGGTAGAATTACTCCTAGTCGGTGCGCTCAGAGGGCCCGCTCTCACCAATGCGGACAGCGACAATCATTTTACCGGCTGAAAGATGGGATGAACTGATACCCAGGAGATGCCAGATTGATCACAGATCAACAGTTAGTATTACTGAGTATAAAGGGCGGAGAGATAATGTACCTCTAGGGCGGAGACAACGGCTCCAAAAGGGTGTCGCACGCTCTGTGCGCTGTGAGCAACTCTTTCAACTGTCCGGCGTCGAGGCTGCGGATGTCGCGGCGTTGGCGTGCACCTTCGTGCCGTCCACCGCCTGCACTGCCAGGTTCACCATTCCAGCGTCACCGCCGTCCTGACGGTGTGCCGGAACAGCCTGCGCATGCTGCGCCGGTGCTTCTTGTTGAAGCCCCAGAGAGTGTTGTGGTCAGGGTGCTGCCATCCGGTCAGCCACAGGTAGGGCAGCTGGTCGCTGCAGTCCCTCTCTAGCTTGCGGCATGAGCGGACGTTGGTCATGAAGACATAGACCCACACGCTCAACAGTGCGCGGGTGATAGGCGGGTGCGCCCATCGCCTCGCCGCTCAGGTCAACGCCGAGTTCAGCCCACTCCTCCCGGTCGAGGGTGTCTACGAACTAGGCCACGAAGCGGACGGGATAGTCGGTGGGGATCAGCTCATCCAGGATCGGGGCAGCCCACACCTGGTCCCGGGTCATCTCGCGAAACGGCATCTTCCAACTCCTTAGTCATCGGCTGAACGGCTTACCCGTATCCTCTATTGTCCCCTTTCTCCGAAGACTCTTGAGACCGTTACATGAATGATATCCCTTCCAAGGGATTGCCTTTGGCTTTCCCAATTCACAGACTAGATGATGTACGACAGAGGTCAGCGAACACCACCATTACGGCCCGCTCCTCCACGTGAGTCTTAAGCAACTTTTGGACAACGATGAGAAGTTTCACCGAAAGGAAGAAACCCGCTAGGAATGGACAGAAGGGAAGGCAGATGTCTATCCCTTGCTCAGGCGAAGGACACAAGACGCTGCAGCGGGGTTTGCGCATCCTGGCGCGGCTGATCGTCAGGCACCATTTGAGACGGGAGGCGGAGAAAAATAGGGTGAGCGAACGGGATGGAGACCAAACCAACTCCTAGCTCCTCCCTAACTCTCAGGGCCTTACCACTGACATGGGGGCGGGCTATGTGAGACCCAGAGAAAGGCCTCAGGCATACAGAGGTCGCGACACAAGAATGTAGGTCCATTTGCATCTGAACTTGGTTATGAACCCCCTGCAAAAGGCCCCTGCTACATTCTTGATATATTCGAGGCACATTCTAGGCTCATTAGAGTAAACACTTTTTCTAAAACCCTTTACCAAAAGTCCGATTTGCCTTTACAATGAAACGTAAGTGCATCGATATTTACCGCAAGTCTGATGAGAATAACAAAGTACAAACCCAAGTCACCTGAGAGCACGGCGACGGCTTACAGCGCCCTAAACGTGGCCATACGCGACTACGTGGAAGCCCATGTGTCGCGTCATGGAAGAAAACACACAGCCGAAGCCTTCGGCGTCTCCCGCCATACCCTCTGGCGTTTCCTGCAACAGGGTCAATTGGGACGTTCTTTGCCCAAGGCGGTTCTCAACACCGTCGCCGGTGGTGTAGACGCCCTCGAAGCGGCAACTCTGCAACTCAACAAGAGCCGCCCAAGCCCGAATCACGCCGCCGCCCCTCTGTTTCTCTCCGAGGAGTTGGAGGACACCCTGCTCCTCGTGTGCGCCACTCCTCTGGCCAGGACAAGGGAACTTTCCACCTTGGGCAGAGTTCCGAACTCCACCCTCAAGGCAAGGTTGAGGAAGCTGACGGATCTGGGGCTGGTGGATTCCATCGCCCACCGGCTGGCAGCCCTGGGCCCAAGACCGCACCGGCGGCACTTCCCCACCAGGAAGGGCATCATCGTCGCCGCCGGCTTCACCCACGGGGTGAAACACGTGCTGGAAAGCTACCCCATCTCCCGCCGTTGGTTCCAGCTGCTGGCCGAGAGGCTGGACGCCGTGGGCGTGCTCTACCACACGGCCGCCATGGTCGCCGCCGCAGACCCCGGCAAGAAGCCCCTGCGGGTGGACCTCTACCGCCAGGGTCCCTATGACATGTTGATCACCTTCTCAGAGCGCCGGGCCATTGGGGTCATGCGCCAGGGTCCATCCCTGCCCACCGCCAACTTTCGTTACCGCCTCAGAAGCATGGAAATGCTCCCCTCAAACAAGAAGCACACGGTCACCCTGGTACTGACCCACTCGGACCAGGCATCGCGACGGGCCGTTCGTACCCTGGGTGACTATGATCATCACAATCGCACCTTTGTGACCACCGAAGAGGAATTCCTCGCCTGGTACCATGAGTCCCCCTGCTGGCAACGCTGCGGCGAAGGGTCAAACAACTCCCTGCCCGTGAAGATTGATCCCAGCATCTCCCTATCCACGATCGTTCGCTGGATGGGCCGGACACTGGAAGCCTCGGAACTCCACCAGCGCGCCACCGGGCACAGACCTCCCGACCCGGACTCTCTCTACACGTATCACAAACACGTCGGCATGCCTGAGCCACGAGAGCAGCTCACTTCCTCCCTCTCCATGCAACTGACAGCGGCGGAGAAGCAGGCGCTGGACCTGCTGGCCTCATGGCCGCTGTGCACAAAGAAGCAACTGGCCGGGCTCATGGGAGGAGTGACCCGCCGCCGCGTGAACCAGGTCCTACGCTCTTTCACAAACCGGTCTCTGATGAAGGCCGAGGGGAGACGCCACGTCCTGACCGACGACGGGCTGAGATACCTGGCCCGCCGCGACCGGGCATCTGTGACCATGATCCTGGGCCGCTGGAGCGCCGAACGCCACAAGACAAACAATGGCGACGCTGCGACCTACCACGGGTCCTCCCTCCGCGCCATCGCCTCCCAGATGGGCCACCACGACGCCGTCACCAGCTTTGCCGCCGCAGTGACCGCCGAGGCAGCCCGCTCCCAGGCCTACGAAATCTTCGACCTGCAGCCCACGTCCCGCTCCACCATCGGCTACAAGTACAACGACACCAACTACGTGCTGCACCCTGATGCTGCATTCCTGCTGGGTCGTTGGGGCTTCATGCGGCACTGCCTGCTGGAGTTCGAGCGGAGGGCCACCACTCCCAAACGGATCAGGGCACGATTGACAAACTACCTACGCTACTTCCGCAGCGGCTGGGCACACCGGGACCACGGTGGATACAACCCCCTGGTGCTGTTCGTGTTCGAAAATTCCAAATCGGAGAGGGCCTTCCAGCGCGTCGCCGCCGACGCAGGCATCCCGTCTCTGCTCACCTCCAACAACGAGGTCATCAACCGGCGTGGGGTGCTGGGTGACGTGTGGCGCACCTCAGCCCAACAACTACAACCTCGGATGACACTTCGTGCCTACTTCCCAGAGGAAAAAGTACAATCGGATGACCCCGGGGATTCCTGTAGGGAGTATGGTGACAAACCTGACAACTCCTCCACCTACGTTGTCAGACCCTTGAAGGGACACGGAGGGGACTTTGTTGCAGTTTCTGATGCTCAATCGAAACCGGTAATCACCCCAAGACCAGCCGCTACCGGCACCGTGAGGTGATTGACGTGTCAGGTATGAGGAATAGTGAAGTGTTTGCTCCTTCCGGCAACGACAAGAGGAGTGGAGAAAGATTGCTGACGAAGGCGGAGGCCTGTGAGGAGCTGGGGATCTCCCTTTCCACCTTGGATCGGCGCATAGCATCTGGCGTAATTCAGACGCGCAAGAAGCCAATGGGACAAAGGCATCGTGTGTATGTTGTGATGGGAAAAGGCCCCGCTGTAGACCAGCTGGATGACTCGTTCGTGAAGTTTGCGCTGGTAGTTGCCCTGGAACGAATCTTCCGTCTAGAGAAGGAAGTAGCGGAATTGCAGGGTCAGTTGCAGCAAGACCGGAAAAGTAGATCTTTGAAATTGGAGCATCCGGAAGGTGCCATGGTTCAACCTTCGTCTCGGGACCGACCACGTCCTTGGTGGCGATTCTGGGATTCACCAGAGTGAAGGGGAACTGAGCAATAGCGCACGATACAGTGCTATTAGCCAGTTGCAATATAGTAACTAACTATCTATGATACATCAGAGAAGTCACATCGCTCAGAGACATGACCCGACAAGGGAGGCGCGAATTGGCAATTGACCAGAATGACAAGTACCAACGGATGGTGATCAGGGGCAAGTACAAGAGATTGTACACCTACCTCAGCAGCCTTCCTGTCCAGGAGTGGAGGACGTCCTTCCGGGAGGTCGAGGCGGTCATCGGATTTGAACTGCCTGCCTCTGCACGAGTGCACCGGCCTTGGTGGGGGAATCAGCGAAGAGGAAACGGCCATAGTCACGCCCTGGCTTGGAACGTTGCCGGATGGAAGACTGAGGAGGTAGATATGGAAGCCGAGACGTTGCTGTTCCGGCGGCTGCACCCTAAACCTGTACCCAGGCTTCCTCTCGACGAGGCATGGCCAGTTCACCCCACGGCAGTATGGCCTGAAGACTTGAGTCTCAGGCGGGAAGACCTCTACAGGGATAGGGTCTAGTCCCGACATGTTCATAGACACCAACGTCTTGGTAATGTCCCGTATACCCGGCGCACCACACCACGCAGCCGCAAGGACAAGTCTGGACCTTGCATTTAGAGACCCTGAACCCCTCAGAATAAACCGTCAGGTCATACGAGAGTATCTGTCCGTTGTCACCCGCCCACAGACCTGGCCGGTGGCCATCACTCGTGAGGAAGCCCTTACCGATGTGAGCAGGCTGATTGGCATCTTCGAGATACTAGAGGACGGCCCCCATGTCACCGAATCGCTATTGACGCTGTGCCGGGAGATTTCTGTTGGCGGACGGCAGATTCACGACGCTAACATCGTGGCGACAATGCTCGCCCATGGTGAGCGACGACTACTGACATTCAACAAAGCAGACTTTCGTCGTTTCGGCGACCGTATCGAGTTGGTGACTGGCTAACGGAGGCAACCGGACCTTCCAACTGAAAGAGGACAACATGAAAAAGAAACACGTAGAAACACCAACACCGGTGGCTCTCTACGCCAGAGTCTCCAGCGAGAGGCAGGATGTGGACCTGTCCGTGTCGGCCCAGCTCAGGGCCCTCAGGGACTACGCCAAGAAGAACGGCTACCTGGTGGCCCGCGAGTACATTGACCAGGCCGAAAGCGGCAGAATCGCCGACAGGCCCCAGTTCAGAATGATGATCGAAGAGGCTACAAAGGCCAGTGCTTCCTTTAAGGAGATTCTCGTCTGGAAATTTTCCCGCTTCACCAGGAAGAGGGAGCACGCCGTGGCCTTCAAGTCCTTGCTCCGCAGACGCGGCGTCAAGGTTGTGTCGATTACGGAGCACGCCGACGACTCTCCCACGGGGAGGTTGATGGAAGCCATCATCGAGAGTGTGGACGAGTTCTATAGTGAGAATCTTGCCCAGGAAGTCGCAAGAGGAATGAGAGAGGCAGCCTCCAGGGGATTCTGGGTCTCCAGCAGGGTGCCTTACGGCTACAGGAAGGAGATGGTTCAGGATGGACCAAAGAAGCGTCCCAGGCTTGCGTTGCACGAAAATGAGGCCCCCGTAGTACGTCGCATCTTCTCCATGGCGAGTCGCGGCAATAGTCTCTTGGACATCACCCGCACCCTCAACGCAGAGGGCATCGCCAGTCCCAGTGGCAAACGCTGGTTGAAGACCACAATCCACAAGATTCTTGTCAATGAGGCCCATACGGGCACCCTTCTCTGGGGCGTCCATTCCAAGAGCAAGGACCCGCCGGTTCGAGTGGAGAAAGCCTTCCCCGCCATCGTGTCCAAGAGAAGGTTCAAGCAGGTGGCAAAGCTCATGGCGTCCAAGGCGCCAGATAAAGTGCATCCCAGGCGCGTCTCCAGTTCTTACCTACTCAGTGGCCTGGTGAAGTGCCGCCGTTGTAGGAAGTCTCTCACTGGCCAGGAATCCAAGAGTGGCCAGTTTGCTTACTATGTCTGCCAGTCCCTGCTCAAGAGGGGCAAGGAGGCCTGTGACGCTCCCAGGCTGAACGCCCGGCGCTTCGAGGGACTCGTCATTGACCAGATCAGAAACAACATCCTGACGGAGAGCAACATCAGGGATTTGGTGAAGCTGGTGGGTGAGGAGATGGACGGAATTTCCAAGGAACAGCGCAAGCGACTTGAGACCATCGAGGGAGAGTTGGCGGACGTGAAGCGGTGGATGGACCGCCTCTATCGGGCCATTGAAACCACCGACCTGGACCCGGCCGACCTCAGTCCAAGAATCAAGGAACACCGTCAGCGTCAGGAGAAGTTGGAGGTTGCCGCGCAGGATGCAAGGGCAGCCCTGTCGGAGCGGCGTGAAGTGCTGGACAACGTGGACACCATCGCCGCATATGCCCAGGACATGAGAAGTTACCTGCAAGAGAGTGAAATAACCGAGACTAAGGCCTTCATCAGGTCCTTTGTAAAGGAGATTGTCATCGTTCAGGGAACGGCCACGATCAGGTACACCCTCCCCATGCCCGACGACAGCCCAATACCCGGAATAGACGTGGAGGATGTGGCCCTGAACGGGCAAGTACCTCCTTTTATACCCAATGGTGGGCCGTCAGGGATTCGAACCCTGGACACCCGGATTAAAAGTCCGGTGCTCTGACCAAGCTGAGCTAACGGCCCTCGATAACGGTATGCTATTGTACGTGTCGGCAAGTCGGGTTTTCAATGACGGGTTGGGGATTTGGGCGGCGGCAGTCGTGTCGGCGGGATTGGAAGAGGGAGGTGGGAACGGGAAGCCGCAGGGGCGGGGATGGCGTGGACGTGGGGGTTCATTGTTATCATCGTCACACGGTGGTATCCTGTCTGGCTTGGGAGGACAGAGGATGTATGACTTTCACACACACACTTTTTTGAGCGACGGGGTGCTCTCGCCGATTGAGTTGATCCGGCGAGCCTATGTCCGTGGGTACAAGGTGATTGCAGTTACGGACCACGTGGGGTTCGGCAACATTGAATACGTTGTAAAGACGCTGGTCGTCGACTGTGCCAAGGCTTCCAGCCGGTGGGACATTCTGGCGATTCCGGGGGTGGAGATCACCCACGTGCCGAAGGAGGACATTGACCTGGCGGCGCGGGAGGCGAAGGCGATGGGGGCGAGGTTGGTTAACGTGCACGGCGAGACGATGGTGGAGCCGGTGGAGCCGGGCACCAATGCGGCGGCGTTGAACTCGGCCCACGTAGACGTCCTGGCACATCCGGGGCTGCTGTCGGCGGAGGAGGCGCAGACGGCCAGACAAAACGGAACGTTCCTGGAGGTGTCCGCCCGGAAGGGGCACAGTTTGAGCAATGGGCACGTTGTAAAGACGGCGCTATCGCAGGAAGCGTCACTGATATTGAACTCGGACGCCCACGCACCCGAGGACCTGCTGACGCCGGAATTGTGTTATCGGGTCGCGCGGGGCGCGGGGTTGGACGAGGAACAGACGGAAATATTGCTTCGGCGGAATCCGAATTTGCTGTTGGAGAAGCTGGGGTACGCGGCGAGGGTCTAGGGGAGGGGCGCGTGAGGGGAGGGTTCGTGGAGTCGGAAGACCTTGTAGGGGTTCCAACGGTTATTGGATCTGTCAAACTTCACGACGCCCAAGAATCGTCCGTCACGGGCATATAGCCGGTAGCTTTCCAGATGGCTCGCATAGAGGCCCCGGTGTCCCAAGGATACGGGGTGGCCGTTCTTGAGCATTTGCTCGACGTCTTCTTCGACGCAGACGGCTGTCATGTTCAACAGCAGCGAATCTAGGGGGAGGAGCATCTCCTTCCAGCGTCCTTCTTCCACCGCCTGCTCGAAGTCCTCCAAGGTAACGGCGTCCTCGATGCGGAAGCCGCCGGTGCGCAGCCGGACGAGGCTGGCGGTGTGACCGCCGCAACCCAGCATTTCGCCCAGATCATGGGCGAGGGAGCGCATATATACGCCGCGACCACACTCGCTCTCCAGCGTAACCAGGGGAGGGTTGAACTCCAGCAGGTCCAGGGAGTAGACCTCCACTTGACGCGCCTCTCTTTCCACCTCGACACCCTGACGGGCGAGTTCGTAGAGACGCTTGCCGCCCTTCTTGAGGGCGCTGTGCATGGGGGGCTTCTGGAGAATTGAACCGCGAAAGGCTTCCAGCGTCTCCTCCAACTGGTCCCGGGTGACATGGGAGGCGTCGCGCTCTTCGACAACCTGGCCTTCGGCGTCGTAGGTATCCGTGGTGACACCGAGGCGCACGTCCATACGGTAGCCCTTGGTCTCGTTGATGAGGTGCTCCATGAGGCGGGTGGCCTGGCCGAAGCAGATGGGGAGGATTCCGGAGGCGAGGGGGTCCAGAGTGCCGCCGTGGCCCACCCGCTTCCTCATGCCGGTGAGCCGCTTGATCTTTCGCACCACGTCCATGGAGGTGGACCCCACGGGCTTGTTCAGGACGAGGAAGCCATTGAAGACGGGGCCCTGTCCTCCGCGGCGGCCGCGGCGCGACCTGTGCTGGGCCATCAGAGGGGCTCCTGGGGGGAGTTTATCTGGTTCATGGCGCGGCTTATGGTTTCGCTGAGCTGCAGGGAGTCGTCCGGGACGAAGGTCAGACTTGGGATATAGCGGAGGGGGAGAGCGTCTCCCATCTGCCGTCGGAGATAGCCTGCAGCGGCGGTGAGGCCTTTCAGCACCTCGTCTCGCTTGTCTGCTTCGGCGAGGACGCTGAAATAAACCTTGGCAGTCTTGAGGTCCGGGGAGGCGTCAACACGGGTGATGCTGATGACGCAGCGGAGGCGCGGATCGCGCAGGTCCACCTGAATAAGGCGGCTCATCTCCTGGCGAAGGAGTTCGTTGATCCTTCGGATACGCCTGTTCATGGGAGGGGTCGTCCCCGGCGGAGGCCGCCGAGAGGCTAAGCTCGGCTCCTCTCCCTGCGATGGGCTTCGATGACGTCGCCCTCCTGGAAGTCCTCGAAGCCTGCGACGCCGATACCGCACTCGAAGCCGGCGGTGACTTCGTTAACATCGTCCTTGAAGCGGCGGAGGCTGGAGACGGTGCTATCGGCGACGACGGAGCCGTTGCGGATGACGCGGGCGGCGATGCCACGGGTAAAGCGGCCATCGTTGACGATGACGCCGGCGGCTCTGCCGACGCGGCCCGCCCGGAAGACGGCGCGGACGGTGGCGGTGCCCTGAACCACGTCCCTGTAGGCGGGTTCAAGGATGCCCTTGAGGGCCTTCTCCACATCTTCGATAATCTGGTAGATGATATCGTAGGTACGAATCTCGACGGCCTCCCGCTCGGCGGCGGGTTCGGCGCTGGGCTCGGTGCCCACGTTGAAGGCCAGGATGATGGCGTTTGAGGCGCTGGCGAGCAGCACGTCGCTTTCATTGACGCCACCGGGGCTTGCGTGGAGGATGTTGACGCGGGCGGAGGGGCTGTCCAGACGCTGCAGTGCGCCGCGAACGGCTTCCACGCTGCCCTGGGCGTCGGCCTTGATGATGAGGCTCAGCTCCTTGACGTCGCCGGCGGAAATGCGGCTCATGACGTCTTCCAGGGTGAGGGCGCGAGACAGATTCTGCTCCTCCTCGCCCTTGACCACGTTCTCCTGTACAAGGGCCTTGGCGGTCTTGGGGTTGGGGACCACCACGAAGCGGTCACCGGCCTGGGGAACGGAGCGGAAGCCCTGAATTTCCACGGGCACGGAGGGACCGGCCTGCTTGATGCGCCGACGGAGGTCGTTCTCCATGGCGCGGATACGGCCCCATGCGGTGCCGGCGACGATGCTGTTGCCGACCTTCAGCGTACCGCTCTGGACAAGCAAGGTTGCGACAGGCCCACGGTTTCTATCGAGCTGGGACTCGATGACCACGCCGGAGGCGGGGGTCCTTGGGTTTGCCTGGAGTTCGGAGATTTCCGCGACGACCAGGATGCTCTCCAGCAGGTCTTCAATGCCCATTTTGTTCTTGGCGGAAACGGGGACGCCAATGATATCTCCACCAAAGTCTTCGAGGACGAGGGAATATTCCAGCAGTTGGCCCTTGACCCGGTCGGGCCGGGCGTCGGGCAGGTCGATCTTGTTGATGGCGACGATGATGGGGAGTTCGGCGGCCCTGGCATGGTCGATGGCCTCAACGGTCTGGGGCATCACACCGTCGTCGGCCGCGACCACCAGAATGGCGATATCGGTAACCTGGGCGCCCCTTGCCCGGATGGCGGTGAAAGCCTCGTGGCCGGGGGTGTCCAGGAAGGTGATCTTCTGACCATTGTACTCGACCTGATAAGCGCCGATGTGCTGAGTTATCCCGCCAACCTCGGCCTCGGTGATGCGGCTGTCGCGAAAGGTGTCCAGGAGGGTGGTCTTACCGTGGTCCACGTGGCCGAGGATGGTAACAACGGGACTGCGGGGCTTAGTGTTTGCGTCGGCGGCGGAGCCAACCTCCTCAAGGACGTCGGTAACGGGAGTCTTGGCCCTCTCTTCAGGCTTGGCGCGATATCCGAAGGCGGGGGTGACGGTGGCCGCAAGGTCGAAGTCGATGACCTGGTTGATTGCGGCCATAACGCCGTTTCGCATCAGCTGTTTGATGACGTCGATGGGGCTGACCCTCAAGAGGTCCGCCAGGTGCTTTACGGTAAGAGTTGGGGGAAGCTGAACCTCCCTGGGACCTGCTCTTCTGGTTCTTGTAGTTTTAGTTGTCATGGCGTCTCATTTCCCGCGACAATTCCTTGCCACTGCATATACTCTATCCACAGATGCTCCCTGGCCCGGGCAGGGACGGATGACCGGAAGGCACGCTCCAGAAGTCCTTTGTCCCGAACTCGCTGCCAACACTCGCGGTTGTGGCAGAGATAGCCACCGCGGCCATGCTTGACGCGCTTGAAGTCTATCTCCACACGGTCCGGGGAGGCGCAGACGAGGCGCACAAGCTGGCGCTGAGGCTGCTTCACGCCACAGGCCAAGCAGGTGCGAAGGGGGACGTGCCGGGTTCTCACCTCTTCTCAAAGACCTCCTTGGATGGCGGCTATCTTCTGCGGGCTTTGGCCCTCCTCTTGCCCCTACCGCGGCGGGACCGGCCTTCGCGACCGCCCCGTTCGAATTCGAGGATGTCCTCGGCAAATCGGATCTTTCCGGCGTCCGGGGTAAGCTGTGGGACCTCCCAAATCTCATCGCCCATCTCGTCGAAGGGCAGTTCCTCATCTTCTTGTTCTTCTTCTACCTCGTCAACGGTCTCTTCGACCATGACATCATCCAGGGTGAAGGAATCCAATTCGTCCTGCAGGGCCTCTGATTCTTCGGGCTGTTCCTCCTGCTGGGCGGCCTCTTCCTGAGCGAGGATCTCCTCCAGCACGTCTTCAAGGACGGGGGCCGCGACGGTCTCCGTCTGCTGGGCGGCTTCTTCTTCCTCCAGCTTCCGGATTTCTTGCTCAAGGGCCCGTTCTTCTTCCTCAGCAATGGCTTGCTCGGCGGCCAGCTTCTCAGCCTCTTCCCTGGCCTTGGTCTCGGCTTCGGCGGCGGCCTGAGCCTCCAGCTTGATCTGGGCCTTTTCGGCCTCCCATTCAGCCATGCTCTTGATATCGAGGCGCCAGCCGGTGAGTTTGGCGGCGAGGCGGGCGTTCTGGCCTTCCTTGCCGATGGCAAGAGATAGCTGGCGTTCCGGGACGACCACAACGGCGCCATGATCGTCCTCATCGGCAACCACCTGGACAACTTCGGCGGGGCTGAGGGCGTTGGAGATAAAGCGCTTCAGGTCGCGGTCCCAGCGGACCACATCTATCTTCTCGCCCTGAAGCTCGTTGACGATATTCTGGATCCGGTTGCCTCTCATACCGATGCAGGAGCCGATGGGGTCGACGCCATCCTGCAGGGCGATGACAGCGACCTTGCTGCGGGAGCCGGCTTCCCGGGCGATGGAGCGGATTTCGACGATGCCGTTGTAGACCTCGGGGACCTCAAGCTCGAAGAGACGCCGGAGCAGCTGCGAGTGCCGGCGAGATACGACGATCTCAGGCCCGCGGGGGCTGCGATTGACTTCCATGGCGTAGACCTTGAGGCGTTGACCGCGGCGGTATCGCTCGGTGGAGACTTGCTCTTCCGGGGGCAGGATGGCTTCGGCGCGATCGAGTTCTACGACGAGACCGCGGCCCACTTCAGACTGGCCGACCACGCCGGAGATGATATCGTCCACCCGCTTGGCGAACTCTTCGTAGACCATTTCGCGCTCGGCCTCCCGGAGGCGCTGAAGGACCACCTGTTTGGCGGTTTGGGCTGCGATACGGCTGGCCTGGTGGGAAAGGGACTCCATCTCCAATTCCTGGCCCAGGGTTGCGTCTCTGCGAAGGTTGATGGCATCGGCGAGGCGGATTTCCGTCTTGTCGTCCTCCACAACTTCGACAACGGTCTTGAGGGTGTGGGCCTGGATTTCGCCCGTGTTGGGGTTCAGCTTAACGGCGATGTTCACGCCATCGCCGTAGCTGTCCTTTTTGAAAGCAGAAACAAGCGCGGCCTCAATGGCCTTGAGCACCTCCTCTTTAGGCAGGTGGCGCTCCGCCGCGAGCTGCGTCAACGCTATGAGAAAGTCGCTCTTCAAAGCTATCACCTCTCACAACAGCTTTAAATTAAGAAAGCGGGACTTGGCCCGCTTTCCACACAAGTTCCCCGTGGGAAGAATCTGGGTGAGTATATCACCGAGAGATTAGGTTGGCAAGTTTGAGGGTGTTTGGAGTGGCGCACGGAGGCAATCAGCCGAATGCTGTCTTCCAGAATGGGCACCATTTTGCTGACGCCACCTGCCGCAAATCTGTCTGCAATCCCGCTGGGTCAGTCGGAGTTGGGCAGGGATGCCGGCGCGGGGGAGGTTAGTCGGCGGGGGCGGCTACGGCTTCGGTGAGGGAGGGGAGGCCGCAGAAGATCTCGTAGTCGATGAGCTCGGTGACTGTTGGGTTGTCGCCGCAGAGGGGGCAGGCGGGGTTTTTCTTCATGCGGACTTCGCGGAAGTCCATTGAAAGGGCGTCAATGAGGAGAAGGCGTGACTGGAGGCTCTCGCCGATGCCCAGGATGAGCTTCAAGGCTTCGGTGGCCTGAATGCTGCCGACGAGGCCGGTGAGGGCGCCGAGGACTCCGGCTTCGGCACAGTTGGGGACCATGCCCGGAGGTGGGGGCGTGGGGAAGAGGCACCGGTAGCAACCGCTGCCGGGCATGAAGACGGTGGCCTGACCGTCGAAGATGAGGATACTGCCGTCGACGAGGGGCTTGCCCAGCAGATAGCAGGCGTCGTTGACCAGGTAGCGGCAGGGGAAGTTGTCCGCCCCGTTTATGACTATGTCGTACTGGCTGATAATCTCCATGGCGTTTTCCGAGGAGAGCATGGTCTCGTGGACCACCACGTCTACGTCGGGGTTGTAGGCGTTGAGGGAGTCCTGGGCAGATACGACTTTGGGACGACCGACATCGTCGTTGTGATGCAGGATCTGGCGCTGGAGGTTGGAGATTTCGACAACGTCGAAGTCGACGATGCCGACGGTGCCTACACCGGCGAGGGCGAGGTAGACGGCGGAGGGGGAGCCGAGGCCGCCGGCGCCGATTATGAGGACTTTGGCGTTGATGAGCTTGCGCTGGCCGAGGCTGCCGACCTGGCCCATGATAATGTGCCTGCTGTAGCGTTTGACCTGCTGAGGCGTCAATACCCGTGCCTGTGTCATCTGAGTTCCTCCGTGGAAATTCTTGGGTGTTGAAGGAGATTCATCTCTTTATATTGGTAGGAGTGAATTCTATTTCTAGCTTCAGTTTCTATATTCAGTCGTGGACGGTCAGGGCCGCATGCTGAGCGGTGAGTTCCTTCTGCCGTCGAGCCATGCTTGCAATGGTGGTGCTGCTTAGAAGTTCTCTAACGGATTCCTCGAAGAAGGACCAGACCTCACGCTGGGCACATGTCTCCGAAAGCTCGCAACATACGGGTTCGACGAGGCAGTCGAGCAGGGGTCCTCTTCCTTCTAGAACGGCCATTACCTGGGAGAGGTCTATGTCCTCGGGCCGTTCGGCGAGGATGTGACCGCCGTGGGGCCCGCGACGGCTTTTAATCAGGCCGGCCTTGTGTAGGGAGGTGAGTACCTGCTCAAGGTAGGCCTCCGGGATGCCCTGTCTGCGGGCTATCTGGGCGGTCTGTTTGGGCACAGCAGCATCGCCCTGAGCCATCTCCACCAGGGCGCGAACTCCGTAGTCCACTCGCATGGGAATTCTCATATCCACGCCTTCCTGTAGAAGCATGATTATAGCATCGGCCCAAAATGATGTCCATTTTGTCCATGTCTCGACGGCGGGTTGTTTAATTTCGACGGCGGTGGTGGTAGCATTATTGGCGGATTCATCGGTGGGTGACATTTAGCCCCAACAACCCTTTCGGAAAATTTGAGGAGAGCCATGGCTGACACGCTGACGATTACTCTGGACCCGCGCACATTGACGGGCAAGAAGGTGAAGAATCTTCGCAAGGCCGGAATTATACCGGTGCATCTCTACGGACAAGGAGTGGAGTCCCAGTCTCTCCAATGCGAGGCGAGGACCCTATACCGTATCCTGGCAGACGCGGGGATGAACACGCCCATATCGGTCAGCATACCCGGGCAGGAGGAGCAGAGGCTCACCTTCATACGGGAGATCCAGTGGCACCCGGTGAAGGGAGAGTTGCTGCACGTGGACTTCCTGAACGTGGACGTGGCCAACGAGATCACGACCACGGTGCCCATCACGCTCATCGGAGACGCCCCAGCAGTGCATATTGTGCCGGACTCCTCCGTTGTACAACTTCTACGCGAGGTGGAGGTGAGGGCACTGCCGCTGGACGTGCCATCGGAAATTGAAGCCGACATTGGGTTGATACGGGAGGCGGGGGACGTGGTCCGCCTGGCAGATATTCAACTACCGGAAGGTGTTACCTCTCTCATGGAAGAAGAAGAGGTGGTTGCCAGGCTGGAGATTGTCCGAGCCGAAATTGTAGAGGAAGAGTCGCCGGAGATGGGCGAGGGCGAGGCGGAGGCCGAATCGGAGGAGGGGGACTAGGGACGCCGCCAGGGAGTCAGCTGGGTAGCTGCTCTCCTATTATCCGGGGATAACCGCGTAGGAACTCGGCGGCCTCCTGGGCGCGGCGTCCCTCCAACTGGAGGCGGCGCACCATCAGGAGGGTGCCGGAACCGGTTCCAATGGCGAGGGTATGCCGGTCCTCAGGGTGGACTCCAACAACGCCAAGTAGGGATCTGCTGGCCGGGTCTACATTTGATCGATTTTCAGTTTCATTCGGTTGTGGCGACAGTTCTTCCACGTCCAGGAGTCGAAGGCGTTTTCCGTTCCAGTGGGTGTAGAGACCCGGCCATGGGGTGTAGGCCCGGAACCTGCGGCACAGCATTTCCGCCGTCTCGGACCAATCTGCGTTGCCGTGCTCGCGGGCGAGCTTGGCAGTGTGGGTAGCGAGGAACGGGTCCTGGGGCTTGGGGGGGAGGCGGCCGTCCAGAAACGGTGGGACGGTTTCTTTCAGCAGCTCGGCGCCCATCTCAAACAGGCGGAGGGTTAGGGCGTCGGCTCTTTCACCGGGGTGGATTTTCGTAGACTTCTGCGCCACCACGGGGCCGGTGTCGAGACCCTCGTTCAGCAGCATCAGGCTGACGCCCGTTTTCGTTGCGCCGTCGAGGATGGCGGAGGGAACGGGGGAGGGGCCACGGTACTTGGGAAGCAAAGAGGGGTGGATGTTGAGGAAACCGTACCTGGGAACGGCGAGCATATCCGACGGGATGAGCAGGCCATAGGCGGCGACGACTGCCAAGTCCGGCGCAAGGGCGCTAAACTGCTGGATTGCCGGCTCTTTCCTGAGGGAGGCGGGTTGGAAGACGGGCCAGTTTCTGTCCAAAGAAAACGCCTTAATATCTGAGAAGTCCCTGACGAGGCCGCGCCCACGACGGCGATCCGGGGCGGTGTAGACACCCACGGGGTCACCCCAGCAGGAGTGGGCCGCCTGCAGCACCGGCAAGGAAAATGCTGGATTACCCATAAAGACAACTCTCATACGGCTAGTGATTATAGAAATCGTAAGAGAAGGAAACAACACCCCAGAAAACGCCACTGACTTACCTGAAAGGCCAAAACCAGCCAAAGCGACGCGTTAACTCGGCAAACAGGATTGAACCAGGTCTATCCAATGGATATATATTACGCAAACAGGATATATGTAATGGGTGTGCTAGGGTAAAGTTTAGAAACTTATCAAACAACATATTAAATCGTAGACAAATTAAGGTTGCGCACCATTTTTCGATATTCGACCCTTGCAACTTCTTTTTCCGATTGCTAGAGTAGGAAAAGTCACTGCATTCCAATTTTTTCATGTGAGCAACTGGTGTTGTCTCAAGAGGGGCATGGGGACAAGTAGAAGGGTTGACAGCACAGCTAAGGAAACTTGGTCGGCGGTCCTGGGGGAGCTTCAGATGCAATTGCCACAATCGGCGTTTGCAACTTGGCTAAAGGATACTGCCGGGCTGGCCTTCGCTGACAACAAACTGGTGGTAGGCGTACCCAACGCATTCACGTCCGAATGGTTGGAGCGTCGAGCTTACCAGTTGGTCCAGCGGGCGACGTCCAGGATCGCCGGCCGGTCGCTGGAAATCGTCTTTCGTATAGAAGAATCGGCGACGCGAAGGGAGATTGATCCCCATATCAGGCCCACACGAAGTGGGCAGAGTGCGCAACCCCTGTTTCGAAGCGGTTTTCCCAACCGGAGTTACAGCTTCGATTCATTCGTCGTAGGACCATCGAATGACCTATCCTACAACGCGGCGCTGGCGGTGGCCTCGTCCTTTGGGGAGAACTACAACCCCCTATTCATATACTCCGGGGTCGGACTGGGGAAGACGCACTTACTTCATGCCATCGCCCACCGGTGCGTGCAGAAGAGCATCAACTTCCTGTACGTCACCTCAGAGCAGTTTACGAACGAGTTCATTTCGGCCATTAGAAGACGGAACACAGAGGAGTTTCGCTCGCGGTACAGGAGCGTAGACGTACTGTTGATGGACGACATCCAGTTCATGAGCGGCAAAGAGCAGACGCTGGAGGGCTTCTTCCACACCTTCAACGACCTACACAACTCCGGGAGGCAGATAGTGCTCACGTCCGACAAGTCGCCGAAGACGATGCCGTACCTGGAGGACCGGATCCGTTCCCGATTTTCATGGGGACTGACTACGGACATCCAGACGCCGTCCCTGGAGACGAAGGTGGCGATACTCCAGACCAAGGCTAAGGCGAAGAACGTAAACGCGGGGAATGACGTGTTGACGTACATTTCGGAGCGGACTGGGGGAAGCATTCGAGACCTGGAAGGGGCCTTCAACCGGGTGGTTGCGACAGCACAAGTCGCCAAGGGACCCATCACGCTATCGCTGGCCAGGCGGGCGCTGGCGGAGGAGACAGTCCAGCGGCCGGTGACGACGAGCTCGCCAGAGAAGGTGCTGGAGGCTATCGAGGGCGCGTTCCACGTAGACCAGGAGAGCCTGACGGGGTCCAGGCGTCGCCGGGATTTCGTCGTTGCCCGCCATGCCGCGATGTACATCATGCGGGAGCACCTGAAGCTAAGTGTCACGGAGATTGGCCGAGCCATGGGAGGCAAGAACCACGCTACGGTAATCCACGGGATCAAGAGGGTGGACGACTACCTGGAGTCTGTTGACGGGTTCAAGGCGAAGGTAGAGGCTGCCACAGAGCAGCTCTCCCGGTAGTCAGTTTTAGCGCAGGGTTGCTTGCGCTTCCGTGTAACTATTCCCTGAGGCACTTATCAACGACAGTCGTTGATATTCCGAGAACAACGCGTTCAGTAACTGTGGTTTTTCTGTTTAGTCTGGGTGGATAACTTTGTCCCAGCGGTGGACTTTCTGTTAACATCCCATAAGCGGATGTAGTCCACAGGGTTACCAACTTTAATCCTCAGTAGACTGCCGACCTATCCTGCAGGTAGCCACATATCTTGAACCTATCGATACGAGTGAATCCACGATTATAGAAGTTACCCACGCAGTTATTCTTAGTGCTGTTACTATATCCTTACAAATAGATGATTGATGTAGCAAAGATAAAAGTCATAGGAGGGGGTGGTGGAAATGGGTGCGTAAGCTTCCGTCGGACGCGAGCACTTCCGAAGGGGGGTCCTGAGGGAGGAGACGGGGGCGACGGTGGAGGGGTGTATGCGGTTGGAGATGGTTCTTTGAATACTCTGCTTCACTTGAGATATCAGCAGCAATTCAGGGCTGGCCGCGGTGGGCATGGAGGTGGGAAGGGGAAGACTGGCGCGAGGGGGAAAGATTCGATTGTGCCTGTGCCGCTGGGGACGCTGATATGGCGTATTGAGAGCAATGGGGAGAGGTTCCCGATAGCGGACGTGCTGGATGATACGCCTCATCTGCTGGCTCAAGGCGGCAGTGGAGGAAGGGGCAATCTTCGCTTCGCAAATGCGGTGAACCAGGTTCCGTTGCTGGCTGAGGCGGGTGATAAGGGAGAAGAGGTGGAGCTGCTGTGCGAGCTGAAGCTATTGGCGGACGTGGGGATAATAGGGAGGCCGAACGCGGGGAAGTCGACTTTGCTATCGACCTGCTCGGGGGCGAAGCCAAAGGTAGCGTCGTATCCGTTTACGACGCTCAGCCCGGTGCTGGGAATGGTGGCTCGTAGGCACGAGGAGTTTCTGCTGGTGGAGATTCCCGGGTTGATCGAGGGGGCGCACATGGGCGATGGCCTGGGGCATGACTTTTTGCGACACGTGGCGCGAACGCGGCTGCTGTGGCACCTGGTCGACGGAGTGACGGGCGACGTGGCGGAGCAGTGGAACATGATCAACCAAGAATTGGGGATGTTCAGCCACGAGCTGCTGGAGAAGCCGCAGGTGCTGGTGGTCAACAAGGCCGACGTGATGACAGAGGATAGAAGGAGGGAGGTTGAGGAGTCACTTTCGGAGCTTGGGGTGGACTATCATGTGGTGTCCGGAATGACGGGGGAGGGTGTGGAGTCGTTGATAAAGCACACAATGTCGCTGATGAAGGAGATGCCAAGGCCAGTTTCGACGCAGGCTAACGGGCCTGTGGTCCACCGGCCGACGCCCAGACACTCCCGGCCGGAGGTATGGTTAGAGGATGGAGCATACGTTGTCGACTCTCCCCAGGCGATGCGATTGCTGACTATGGCGAACATGAGAGACAAGCGGGTGGTGCTGCAGTTGTGGCGGGAGTTCAAGCGGATAGGTGTGGCGAAGGCGTTGGAGCGGGCGGGGGTGCAGGTGGGCGATACGGTGCGATTGGGGAAGATTGAGTTGGAGTGGGCGTAGGGTGAGGATAGGCGTTTTGGGAGGGACCTTCGATCCTATACATCTGGGGCATCTGGCCATCGCGGAGGAGGTGAGGGTCAGGTTGGACCTGGAGGAGGTGTGCTTTGTGCCGGCGGGCGATCCGTGGATGAAGGCGGATCAGGCTGTTTCACCGGCTGAAGACAGGCTCTGGATGGTAAGGCAGGCGGTGCAGGACAATCCCCTCTTCCGGGTGTCGACTGTGGAACTGGAACGGTCGGGGCCGTCCTATACGTCGGAGACGCTCGGGGAGCTGCAGGAGGAATATGGTCCCGAGGCGGGATTGTTCTTCATTCTGGGGGCGGACGCATACGCACGGTTCAACGAGTGGAAGGAACCGGAGGGTATCATGGAGCTGGCGACGTTGGTGGTGGTGGACCGTCCGGGTGGGGATGGCTCTACGGAGGTCATAGATAGCCCGAAAGGCATCGCTGGGCGGGTAGAGTATGTTCGAAGCATTCACCTGGATATCAGCTCGGTGGACATCAGGAGACGTGTGGCGGAAGGGGAGAGCATCAGGTACCTGGTGCCTGAACCGGTGGAGCGACATATCTACGCGAGGGGGTTGTACAGAAGTTGAGTCTTTCTGAGATAGTGGGGGAGCTGCTGGAGCTTGCGAAGGAGAGGAGGGCGCTGACCTTCGGAGACTACGTGCTTTCGTCCGGCGAGAGAAGCAGCTACTACTTTGACGGACGGCGGCTGACGCTGGACCCGCGGGGGGCGCGTCTTTGTGGTAGGGCTTTCCTGCATATGCTGGAGGGCTATGAGGTCGACTCGATTGGTGGGCCCACGCTTGGGGCGGACCCGATAGTGGCGGCGGTGGCGTTGGTTAGCGGGATGGAAGGGAGGCCAATCAGCGGCTTCATTGTGCGGAAAGAGGGGAAGGAACACGGGATGGGGAATCTGATAGAGGGGCCGCTGGCGCCGGGCAGCCGGGTGGCTATTGTTGACGACGCGTGCAGCACGGGGGCGTCACTGTTTCATGCGGTGGAATCGGCGGAGTCGGACGGGCACGAGGTGGTGGTGGTGATGGCGATCATCGACCGTCACCAGGGCGGGAGCGACGAGATCAGGCGGCGGGGTTATGACTTCCGATGCCTGCTTGAGGCGACGGCGGAGGGGAAGATTCGGCTGGTGCAGGGACTGGACGGGGGTTAGTCGGTGGCTTCGCTGCGGTCCCAGTCGGGCAGCGCCCAATAGCCTTCGTAGGGGACTTCGACAACGGTGGGGAGTCCCTGGGCGCGCTTGAGTCGCTGCACGTTGTAGAGGTGGGTGATCACCTCGAAGTATAGGTGGCGGAAGGTGGCCTCCAGGGTGACGTAGGTGAATAGGGTTTCTGTCTCGTGCCACCGGACGCCGCGAGGATGGGCTTTGACGAACTGGGGCCAGTGGGGAGGGGTGTTCGGACGGGGGACTTCCTTGACCTTCATGGACCCGAGGGTCTCGCGGGCCAGGACGAAGCGGGCGAGGGCGAGGGCTTTGTCGAGTCGGATGAGGATGTGGTCAATGTGGTGGAATTCTGATTCGTCGAGCCAGCGAACGATGCCTTCTGAGGGTTCGGGGACGAGTTCCCGAAGATCGCCGAGGTCTTCGAAGCCGTCGGGGAAGAGGCGGGAGCCCCATTGTCGGAGGAGCCAGCCGGGGATGAAGGAGGCCATGTGGGAGACCTGGCGGCGGATGCTCCAGTTTGCCCAGTCCCACTGCCGGGATTCCCAGTCCAGCTGTTCGTCGGTGAGGCCCTTTACTTCGGGTGCTACCAGGTCATAGAGGGTCGCGAACTGGGGGAAGACATCATTGCCGGGGGTGGGATCGGGCATGGAGTCGGTGGGCATGGGAGGCCTCCTTTAATTGGATGTGAGGAGGGCGGTTCGCGAACCGCCCCTACGTAGGAGAAGAGGGGGCGAGAGGGAATGTGTCGGCAACTACAAACAGTGGGAATCACCCCCATCTCTATCTTCCCCCGTCAAGGGGGAAGAGGTGTAGGTATGGGTTAGACGTCGAGTTCCTTGACGTTGCGGGCGTTTGCCTGGATCCAGCGCTTGCGGGGTGCGACGTCGGCGCCCATGAGGTCGGAGAAGGCCCGCCTGGCCTCTTCGCGGTTCTGTTCACCTTCCATGACCACGCTGAGGAGGCTGCGGCGTTCCGGGTCCATGGTGGTCTCCCAGAGCTGTTCCGGGTTCATCTCGCCGAGACCCTTGTAGCGCTGCAGGTTTACCTTGCGGTTTCCGTTGACTCCGGCGACGTACTCATCCTTCTCCTCTTCGGTATAGACGTAGGTGACCTTGCGTCCGACCTGGATGCGGTAGAGGGGGGGCTGGGCGATATAGAGGTAGTCGCCCTTGATGAGGTCCTCCATGCCGCGGAAGAAGAAGGTGAGGAGGAGGGTGCGGATATGAGAGCCGTCCACGTCGGCGTCGGTCATGATGATTATCTTGTGGTAACGGAGCTTCTCGGCATCGAACTCCTCACCCTCGTTAGCGCCGAGGGCGGCGATGAGGGCGCGAATCTCCTCGTGGGCGATGACGCGGTCGCGTGGGGCTTTTTCGACGTTGAGGATCTTGCCCTTGATGGGGAGGATGGCCTGGAAGCGGCGGTCGCGGCCCATCTTGGCGGAGCCGCCGGCGGACTCACCCTCGACGATGAAGAGCTCGGAGAGGGCGGGGTTGCGTTCTGAGCAGTCGGCGAGCTTGCCGGGGAGGGAACTGCCGTCGAGGGCGTTCTTGCGGAGGACGAGGGCCCTGGCCTTGCGGGCGGCCTCCCGGGCCTTCTGGTTGACGGTGGACTTGGCAATTATCTGCTTGCCCTCGTTGGGGTGCTCCTCGAGGTACTGGCTGAGGGCCTCCACGAGGGAAGACTCAACGATGCTCTTGACCTCGGCGTTGCCGAGCTTTGTCTTGGTCTGGCCTTCGAACTGGGGCTCGGTGATCTTGACGCTGATGATGGCGGCGAGGCCTTCGCGAACGTCCTCGCCGGAGAAGTTGGGCTGGTCGTCCTTGATGAGCTTGGAGCGGCGGGCGTAGTCGTTGACTGCGCGGGTGAGGCCGGCGCGGAAGCCGGTGAGGTGGGTGCCGCCCTCTTCGGTGTTGATGCAGTTGGCGAAGGAGTAGATATTTTCGTAGGCGCTGTCGTTGTACTGGAGGGCGACTTCGACCATGGTGGTGTCCACGGTCCTGGAGAAGTAGAAGGGAGCGGGCTGGAGGACCTTGCGGCTCCTATTGAGGTTACGGACGAAGTCGCTGATTCCGCCCTCGAAGTAGTAGGAACGCTCGATATCGCCCTTGCGCTGTTTTGCGTGACGGTGGCTGACGAACTTGATGGCGAGGCCGCGGTTGAGGTATGCGACCTGCTTGAAGTGGTCGGTGATGATGTTGAAGTCGTAGTTGAGCTCGGGGAAGATCTGGGAATCGGGGGTATAGGTGATGCGGGTGCCTGTTTCACCGAAACTCATTTCGCGGGTCATTTCCGTGAGGACGTCGCCGCGTTCGAAGGACTGTCGATAGAGGGCGTTGCCCCTGCTGACTTCGACCTCGAGGTGGCTGGCGAGGGCGTTGACGACGGAGGCGCCGACGCCGTGGAGTCCACCGGAGACGGTGTAAGCGCCGCTGCCGAACTTGCCGCCGGCGTGGAGGGTGGTCATTACGGTTTCGAGGGCGGACTTGCCGGTGGTGGGGTGGGTGTCCACGGGGATGCCGCGGCCATCGTCGTTGACAGAGACGGAGCCATCCTCCTGGATGACGATTTCAACCTTGGTGCAGTAGCCGGCCATGGCCTCGTCGACGGCGTTATCGACGATTTCGTAGATGAGGTGATGGAGACCGCGCTGGTCGGTGCTGCCGATGTACATGCCGGGGCGCCGGCGGACGGCCTCCAATCCTTCAAGGACGGCGATATCCTTGGCGGTATATCTGGCCTGTGTTTCGGTGGTCATCAAGCAGGTCTCCCGTATCCTATTTTTAGCGACCTTGGCGAGGGGCGCGGAACGCCCCTAATTTACATATTGTAAGTATACCACGTCACGCCTGCTCACGCCTGAGTTTTGGTGTGACTTTTGGCGGATTTGGCGGGTGGTCCGGCGTTGGGGGCGCCTGGGGACGTTATGGAGTGGCGGTCGCGGTTTCGAGGGCGCGTGTGATGTTTGCGGGGGAGGGTTGGAGGGTGCCGGCGTCGACCTGGCGCATGAGGGAAACGACGGCGTCGTTGAAGGGGGTGGGGACGCCGGCTTCCGAGCCGCGCTGGCAGACGAGGCCGTTGAGATGGTCTATTTCGGAGCGACGGCCCTTTATGGCGTCCTGTCCCATTGAGGAATGCCAGTCGACGCGGCCTTTGCCTCGGAGGCGGGCGTCCAGGTCTTCGAGAACATCGCCGCGGTCCGTCCGGAGCCAGGTGTCGGCGGTGGCGCCGCTGATGCTTTCAACGCGGTGACCGAGGGCGGTGGCAACCTGGACGACCTCGCGGGTGATGTGGATCTTGAGTCGGCGGGCCTCTTGGGAGTCGGCCTGGCCGTGGGAGCCGAGGCCGGACATGGCGCCGACGGGGTTGCCCATGCAGTTGGCAGCGAGCTTGGCCCAGCGTTCGCCGGCGAGGTTGGTTGTGGCCTTTGCGCCGTCGACGCTGGAGACGAGTTCGACGACGCGCATTACGGCATCGGTGATTGCGCCGTCGATGTGGCCGACGCGAAAGACGTCGTGGCCGCGGTCGCGGCCGAATTCGCCGCCGCGGTGGGTTTCGCCGGGCTTGTAGAGGGCGACCTGGATGTTTGACATGACGCAGCCGATGGCGCGACGGATGCCGACGACGCTTGCGATTGTTTCGTCGTTGATGCCGTTCTGGGAGGAGACCATGCAGCCGGTGGGCTTGAGGTAGCGTTCCATGAAGGTGGCGGCCCAGGGGGTATCGTAGGACTTGACGGCGATGAAGGCCAGGTCGAATTCGCGTCCAAGGGACTGGGCTTCGTGGAGGTGGAGGATCTTGACGGGGACGTTGAAGGGTCCCTGGGTGCCGGTGACGGTCATGCCTTTGGCCCTGGCTGTCTCGACGTGTTCGGGCCACTGGTCGATGAGGGTGACGTCCTCGCCCTGTCGGGTCATGAAGGCGCCGAGGTAGCTGCCGACGGCTCCGGCGCCGAAGATGGCAATTCGCTGCATTTTTCCTCCCTGGACTGTGTCCGCTTTGGGGTGTGTATGGGCGTATTGTAGCAGAGTTGGTTGTGGGGACCGGGGCGGGATTTTGAGATGTTTGTGGATTCGATCAGGAAAACGAATAAGGGCCAGGGGCGGGATATTCGTGCCTGAGAAGAGAGGAATTCGGGAGTTTTTTCGTTTTTGAAGTATGGGGCAGTGGGTCCCGGGGGAGACGGCGTTTGTAGAAGGGGCGTTTTCATAGGAGGGATGGTATCAGGGAGGGATGAGCCGGGGCAATGGGTCAAATGTCACTCGGGGTGGGTGTGAGACAACCCCAATTCCCTCGGCATGCTCAATCTTCCGCCAGGATGTAGACCCTTGCGTTACTGCAGGGTGCCCCCTCCCTGCACCACCCAATCACCCCCATCTCAATCTTCCCCCATCAAGGGGGAAGAGGTTCTTGGCCTTTGTATGCCGGGATTCGAAGGTCTTCGTCACTGGAGGAGGGGTGGGTTGGAAGGTGGGTGGGGGAGGTGGGTATAATGGGCGGCGTGGAGGCGAGAATGCAGCTAGAGAATTACATCAGGGACATACCGGACTTTCCCGAGCCGGGGATTATATTCAAGGATATTACGCCGCTGTTGCGGAGTCCCGCAGCGTTTCGAGAGACGGTGAATCGAATGGCGGGAGGGCTACAGGGACGGAGTATCGATGCCCTGGTAACGGTGGACGCGCGGGGGTTTCTATTCGGCGCTGCGCTGGCCTATGAGATGGGACTTCCGATTGTACCCGTGAGGAAACCGGGGAAGCTGCCATACGACACGATTTCGGTCACGTACACGCTGGAGTATGGCGAGGATACCATTGAAATGCACACGGACGGAGTGACGGCAGGGGAGCGGGTGGCGGTGGTGGACGACGTGCTGGCGACGGGGGGCACCCTGGAGGCGGCATGCCAGCTGGTGGAGAAGGCGGGCGCCACGGTGGACCTGCTTTCGTTGGTGGTGGAGCTTTCCTTCCTTTCGGGGCGGGAGAAGCTGAAGGGGTACGAGATTTCGAGCGTTTTGACCTATTAGGAGATGTTCAGTCCGGGCGGTGATTGCTTTCGGGGTGAGTTTTATCTCCAAACTGGAGGATGTATTTGATGACCGAGAAAATTAGCGTTGGCGGGGTGGAGGTTTGGGCGCTGTTGGACATGATTCCGCCGGCGTATACCCCTGACGATTTCTTTCCGAGTATTCCGCTCGACTGGTGGGAGCCGTACCGGAAAGAGGTGCTGGACGGGGATGGGAATCTGCAGCTGTATTACGGGTGCTTCGCGATTCGATCCCAGGGGAAGCTGATCCTGGTGGACACGGGGATGGGTCCGGGGCCGCACCCGGAGCGGGGCAACCGTCGCGGGGAGTTGACGACTCGGATGAGGGAGGAGGGGCTACCGCCGGAGGACGTGGACTACGTGGTCCACACGCATCTGCATGGGGACCACGTGGGCTGGAACCTGGACAGGCGGGGCCAGCCGACGTTCTCTTCGGCGCGATACCTGGCACCCAAGGCGGACTGGGAGTATTTTCGTCAGCCGGAGGTGGCGCCCGAGGCGCCTTTCGTTGCGGAGTCGGTGGCACCCCTGGAGCCGCTGGGGGTGATGGACCTGGTGGAGGGGGAGCATTCGATAACGGACGAGGTCTTCACGCTGCCGACGCCCGGACACACGCCCGGCCATCAGACGGTGATGATAGCGTCGCAGGGGCAGCAGGGGCTGGTGACGGGGGACCTTATCCAGAGCGTGGTGCAGGTGATGAAGCCGGAGTGGGGGTCTCGGGCGGACGTGGACTTCGATAAGGCGAGGGAGACGCGGCTGGCGATGGTGGAGCGGATCCAGCGGGAGGACATGGTGGTGGCGGCGGGGCATTTTCCGACGGGGGAACACTTTGGGCGCGTGGTAACGTCGGAGGGTCGGCGGTACTGGCAGATTGAGAAGCTTGGGGGGTAGGGAGAGGAGATGGGGGAGACCCTCATCCTAACCTTGTCATAGGATGGGAGAAGGGGGAGAGGGGAACCACAAGGGATTGCCCCTACCGTAGTTGAGTGTGTGGGTGGAGGGTGGGTTCCTGCCTACGCAGGAACAAGAGTTGGGGGGCGCGATTTCGCGGTTCCGCTTTGCTGCGTTCGGGATGATGTGTGGGAGAGAGTGGGGAGAGTTTGGTGGTTGTTGATGAGATCTCGGTGGGGGTTGAGTATTGGTTCCTGCCTTCGCAGGAACAAGAGATGGGGGAGGGGGGAAGAGGGTCAGGCGTAGGGGCCGAGGTGGAGGCCGCCGATGAGGTGGACGTGGCCGTGAAGCTGGCTCTGCATGGCGTCTGGGCCGAAGTTTGAGAGGACGCGGAAGCCGCCGGGGGTCATTTTCTCGCCCAGTTCCGACAGGGCCTGACCGATTTTGGGGAGGACCGGAGACTGCCAAAGCTCCTGCTGGGTGAGGTGGTTGGTGGGAATGCCGAGGAGCATGACCGGGACCCAGGTGAGCTTGTTCTTGATGACGATGAAGTCGTCCTCGCGGCGGTAGAAAGTGGCTTCGGCGTCGCCGGCGATAATTTGGCAGAAGATGCAGTCCATGGGAGGGGTTAGATTCCCCGGCGGGAATTGGGTCGGTTAGTCCGTCCGTGGTCACGGTAGTCGGGAACGCCGATGGGAGTCCAGTTGACCAGGCTGGGGTCCAGTAATCGGGAGGCCAGTCTACTATTGAAACGGGTGATTTCCTCAGGGCTGAGATTGGTGGTAATCACCGTCGGTAGGCGGGTGTTGTGTCGGTGGACAACTATCTGGTACAGCTTCTCCCTGGCCCAGGGGGTGGTACTTTCGGCCCCGAGGTCGTCGAGGACGAGGAGGGGAACGGACTTCACCTGCTCAAATAGCTGGTCGTACTGCACGGGGCTGTTCGGGCTGAAGGCGGCGCGCAGATGGTCCAGCAGGTCAGGCACGAAGGCAAAGAGGGAGGGGAAGCCTCTTTCGATGCAGCAACCAACCACTGCGACGGCCAGATGGGTCTTTCCGTTGCCGTGATTGCCGGTAATGAGCAGCCATCCATCTGGATTGCCAGCAAAATTGCGTGCGGAGCTATATGCCGCCTGTAGCGAAAGCTGGGCTTCCGAACCGGGACTGTGGCGGTTCGATTCGAAGGTGTCAAATCTCATCCGTTGCAACAACTCATCCGGCAGGCCGCTGAAACGTTGAAGACGATGCAGGCGTGCATGGTCGGCTGCCTGCTCACGGCAACGGCAGGGGAAAAGTTCGCCAAAGTCTGGATGACCGAGGGGGACCCTTCGCTCCACCCATCCCTGGCCGTAACAGATTGGACAGGAGTCTTCCTGCTCGTCAGACACCTGGTGGCCTTCCTCGTACCCTGATGTACTCCTCGACGAAGCGTCTTGTGTCAACCTCCGTAGAATGTCTCCCAAACTTTCCATCAGACTTGCCTTCTCTGTTCCACCGCCGGAGGATGGCCCGGACGTAGGGCCAGCTTCGCTTGCCGCTGAGAGCGGCTTCGCGGAGGGCGGTCTCAATCCATTCCCTGGGATACTCTGTTTCCGCCGCCTTTAGTTCGTCTGCGACGACGGGTGTAATGATACCTATTTCCTGCTCGAAAAGGTCGAACAGGTTGGGGCGTTTCGTGGCTTCTGCCGTTTCGGCGGTCCAATTCGAATCGTGCATGGGCGGGGTAATTTCGCCGGCCATTGCCCGGCGGAGGGCGGCCCTGTGGGTCTCCTGGTTGAGCACGAAGAGGGGGATTCGCCGGCGTCCGTCGGAGACGTTGCCCCTGGCGAAGATGCCCAGCGCCGCCCCGCTGTTCATGGCGGCCTCGATTGCGTCGGGGTCCATCTCCACCTGTAGAACCGGGTCGGCCTGGAGCTCTGGCAGAGTGATGCAGCGGAGGGGGCCCTTCTTCCGGTGTAAGTGCCATAGGGCGCGGAGGATGCACTTCAGTTCCGACAGGCTGTGGATGTTTTTCAGCAGGTCGCCGAGGAGGGGGTCGGGCACGGGCGTGAAGGTGGTGTTGGAGGGGAGGGACGTGGGGTTCATGTGGTGGCGAACTCCCTGTCGAGGGGCGCCGGCTCGAAGCGCACGTGGCTGTTGTGGAAGAGGAGTTTGATGTTACCGATGGGGCCGTGGCGGTGTTTTGCGACGATTATCTCCGCCACGTTTCGTGGGTATTCCGGGCCTTCGGGGAAGCGGTTGAGCCACTCTTCTTCGGTGGTGTAGAGGTCTTCGCGATAGATGAACATGACCACGTCGGCGTCTTGCTCGATGCTGCCGCTTTCACGCAGGTCGGAGAGCTGGGGACGGTGGGAGGGGCGCATTTCGACGGCGCGGCTGAGCTGGGAGACGGTGAGGACGGGGATGTTCAGGTCGCGGGCGAGGCCCTTGAGGGCGCGGGAGATTTCGCTGATCTCCTGGACGCGGTTGCCGAGCCTGCGGCTGCCTTCGATGAGCTGCATGTAGTCGACGACGAGCATGTCCAGGTTTCGCTCGAGATGTAGGCGGCGGGCCTTGCTTCGCATTTCGACGATGCCCTGGAGGGGGGTGTCGTCGAGATAGAGGGATAGTTCCGAAAGGGAACCGACGGCGTCGATGATGCGCTCCTCCTCTGGGGCGGAGAGGTCCAGACCGGGATGGAGCCAGAGCCGGAGACGGTGAGAGTCGATGCGGGCTTCGCTGGCCAGGATGCGCATAGCCAGCTGCTCACGGCTCATTTCCAGGCTGAAGATGCCGACGCTGGAGCCGTTCTGGGCGGCGTTTACGGCCATGTTGACGGCGAGGGTGCTCTTGCCCACGCTGGGGCGGGCGGCGAGGATGATGAGGTCCGAGGGCTGGAGGCCGCCGAGAAGGTCGTCCAGGGTTGAGAAGCCGCTCATGATGACGGCGCCGGCGTCGGAGAGGGGTTCGGCGAAGGCGGTGCGGTCTTCGAGGAACTGGTCCAGCACCTCTCGGATGGGGACGAATTCGCGGGAGGAGCGTCCGGTGCGGAGATTGAAGAGGAGGTTCTCAGCGAGGCTGAGGGCGGCCTCTTCATCGTCGGTGCCACGGTAGCCGATGTCGGCGATTTCGGATGCGGCGCCGATGAGGCGGCGCATGGTGGCGGCGCGGGCGACGAGGGTGGCGAAGTAGAGGACGTGGGTGGAGGTGGGAACGCTGGAGACGAGGTGGCTGAGGTAGGCGGCGCCGCCGACCATTTCCAGCCGGTCCTTCAGGTTGAGTTCGTTGGTGACGGTGACCTGGTTGATGGCCTCCCTGCGCTCGAAGAGGGCGATGCAGGCTTCGAAGCAGTAGGAATTGCGGTCCCGGTAGAAGTCCTGCGGGTTTAGCCGACCGGCGACCTTCAGGATGGCCTCGCCGTCGATGAGGAGGGAGCCGATGACGGCCTCCTCGGCGTCTATGTCATGGGGAAGAAGTCTCTCTTCATACACAGGACGCGGTACCTCCTCAAGAAAGAGGGGCAGGACTGAAGCCTGCCCCAAAACGGACCTTATTGACCGGGGCCCTATTCAGGGCTGATGCCGGGACAAGGCCGGGGTAATGCCCCGACCCTATTCTTCTTCTTCGGAATCGACGGAATCCTCGGAGGCCTGGGGCTCGGCTTCGAGGTCGTCGTCGGCTTCGTAGTCCTCCTGGCCTTCGCCCTGGGCGATGACGGTGATTTCCGCCGACACGTTTTGGTGGAGCCTCAAGTTGATGTTGTAATTGCCGGGCTCGCGGATGGGCTCGCTGAGTTCTACCATGCGGCGTGCGACCTTCTGGTTCGTGGCGGCCTCGAGCTCTTCCAGGATGCGGGTGACGGAGATGGCGCCGTAGAAGCGGCCGGTGGGGCCGACCTTGCCGGGAATCTCCAGGGTGGTGCCTTCGAGGATACGGGCAAGGGCCTGCTTGTCGCCGGTTTCACGGACACGCCGCTCTTCGGCCGTTCTCTGCAGCTTGGCGATACGCTTCAGCTGCTCCGGGGTGGCGATGGTGGCGAGGTTCTTGGGCAGCAGGTAGTTGCGGGCAAAGCCGTTCTTGACTTCCTTGATCTCCCCGGCGTTGGCCACGTTTATGACGTCTTCCAGAAACAGTACGCGCACGGCTGGACACCCCTTTTGGCGTAGATTAGAGAGGGATTATACCGCAAATCCGGGGGAGGGAGGAAGGGCGGAGGCTGTTTAGTTTCTTGACAGGGGTGGCGTAGGGGAATAAGTTGGGCCTAGAATTCGCGGGAGGCGGGTTATGAAGGTATTGAAGGGCGCTACGCTTATTGACGGTACGGGTGGGGACCCTTTTGTCGACGCAATGGTGGTTGTGGACGGGGAGCGGATTGTGGAGGTGGGAGCGTCGGGATCGGTGACGGCTCCGGAGGGCGTGGAGGTGGTGGATCTTTCGGGGATGACGATGCTTCCCGGGCTGATTGATTGTCACGACCATCTGGGCCACAGCGGATACGGGCTGATGGACCGTTGGGAGCTGGACGCCCCCGCCAGCCTGCGTCATCTTCGCACGGCCCAGGTGCTGCAGGATACGCTGGAGATGGGCTACACGTCCGTGCGGGACGCCGGGGGGCTGGACCACGGGTTTCAGCTGGCGGTGGATGAGGGGGTGATTCCCGGCCCGCGGCTGACGCTCAGCGTTTCGCTGATATCGCCCACGGGCGGACTTTCCGATACGCGGAGTCCTTCGGGGCACTGCTGTCCCGCGCCGGTTAACCTGAACCTGCCATCGGGGGTTGCCGACGGGCCGGATGCGATTCGCGCCAAGGTGCGGGAGCTTTGCCGGTTGGGGGCTACGGTGATCAAGTGCGCCTCCACGGGCGGGGCGAGTTCTCGCGATGGGCACGGTCCCTTCGACCGGGAGTTTACGCGGGAGGAGTTGCAGGCGCTGGTGGACGAGTCGCATGACCTGGGTCGGCGGGTGATGTGTCACGCGCTGGGCGGGTCGGGACTGCGGCTGGCCCTGGAGGTGGGGGTGGACAGCATCGAGCACGGGACGTATTTAAACGAAGACCCGGAGTTGATTCCGATGATGGCGGAGAAGGGCATCTACTACGTGCCGACGCTGCTGGTGTATGTGTACCACCGGGAGAATGTGCAGCAGCACGTGAAGGAGCGGGCGCGAAAGCTTCACGCCGACCACCTGGCAAGCATCCGGATGGCGCTGGACGCAGGGGTGAAGGTGGTGGCGGGCACGGACGCGGGGGGTTGGGGACATCCGGCGAACGCAGGCGAGCTGAAGTGCATGGTGGAGGAGGCTGGGATGACGCCGATGCAGGCGCTGGTTTCAGCCACGGGGACTGCCGCGGAACTTTTGGGGGAGGAAGACGATCTGGGAACCATCGAGAAGGGGAAGCTGGCAGACCTGGTTGTGGTGGACGGAGACCCACTTTCGGACATCACCTGTCTTCTGGACAAGGAGCGGATCAAGCTGGTGATGAAGGGAGGTGAGGAGTTCGTCAACGGTCTGTAGGTGTGCGTTGACGGGGTCAGGTGTTGGGGCGTCCCGGTTGAGGACGGTGCGGAAGGTGAGGGAGATGCGGCGTCGGTGAGGGAGATGGTGCGGACGGTGGGGCCGAAGCCCTTGTTAACGGTGTGCATGGCTATGCCCTGACCGGGAAGGTATTCGTTGACGATTACCTGCTCCGGGATGCGGTCGAACAGACCGGTCTCATCGCAAATGCGCTTCGCAAAGTCGTTCAGCCAATCAGGTAACGCGCAAATGTGAATGTCGGGGATAATGGCCCGGGCTTTGTAGTCGTAGCGCCAGCCGTAATGCTGAACGCGGCGGCTGAGATCGTCGAGAAAGAGTCCTTCGGCGAAGTCGATGTGTTCGATGAAGGTGGACTCTTCTTTCGGCGTGAGGAAGTTGCTGTGGAAGACGAGGCCCGGGACATCAGCCATGCGTTTGAGGGCGGGCTGGCCGATGACGGTGTGGTTCGAGAACATTGAAACTATCCAGCCGCTCTATTTTCTCGCAGACTAGACTATAATGTTCCACATGATTAACAAAGAAGTGAACCTCACAGTACCAATTGGCCGCGCTCGAGGGCCGCAGAGGATGGGGGCGTTGTCCCTATTGGCGGGGAGGTGGCGCCCATGCTGAGCAAGGTCAAGAGTTGTGCGATCCTTGGGTTAGAAGGTGCGATTATCGAGGTGGAGGTGGACATTTCGCCCGGCCTGCCTCGCTTCAACCTGGTCGGCCTGCCGGACGCTGCGGTGCAGGAGGCTCGGGAGCGGGTGCGGGCGGCGCTGAGGAACTCCGGTTGCGAGTTTCCCATGCGTCGGATCACGGTGAATCTGGCACCGGCCGACATGAAGAAGGAAGGGCCGTCCTACGATTTGCCCATAGCCATCGGAATTTTGACGAGTTCCGGACAGCTGGAGGAGCAGGGCAGAAACGTGCTGTTTCTGGGCGAGCTTTCGCTGGATGGCAGTACGCGACACACGAAGGGCATCCTGCCGATGGTGGCGATGGCGAAGGACGCGGGGTTCGACGAGATATATCTACCCGCGGAGAATGCCAGGGAGGGTGCGTTGGTGGAGGGGGTAACCGTTCTGCCGGTAAAGTCGCTGGGGGAAGTGGTGGCCCACCTTCGGGGAGACATTGTCATAGAGCCGTGCCCTGTGGACAGTCTGCTGCTGGCGAAGGACACGATGCCCTATGTGGGGCCGGACCTCTCCCACGTGCGGGGACAGGAGAACGCCAAGCGGGCGATGGAGGTGGCTGCGGCGGGGATGCACAACCTGATGATGACGGGGCCGCCGGGCAGCGGTAAGACGTTGCTGGCGCGTACAATGCCGTCCGTTCTGCCGGCGATGGATCCGCAGGAGGCTTTGGAGGCGACGAAGGTCTACAGCATATCGGGGATGCTGCCTTCGGACCAGCCACTGATCCGGCAGCGTCCGTTCCGGTCGCCGCACTACACGACGTCGCACGCGGGGCTGGTGGGAGGAGGGCGCACGCCTCGACCGGGGGAGATTACGCTGGCTCACCGTGGGGTGCTGTTCCTGGACGAGCTCCCGGAGTTCGGGCACAACGCGTTGGAGTCATTGCGTCAGCCGCTGGAGGACCACGTGGTGACGATCAGCCGGGCGCAGTGGAATGTGACGTTCCCGTGCAACTTCATACCAGTTGTACAATAGCAATGAAAAGTTGAGGTATTCCTGGGCTGTCGAGTTGGACTCAAATGTCTAGAGCGCTCAGGCATATGCAGTTTGTGGACCGTGAATCACAATTGCCGGTTCGAGTCTTCCTAGGTGGGCAGGTCAAAATAGAATTCTTCTGATACAAGAGAGGCTGCCTTTCCACTACCGATGCTCTCTCTTAGGTGGAATCCTAGTGTTGCGAGAACTTTGAAATGAGGGGTTGGTGGAATAGGGGAAGCTTCGCGGCAGAGCGATTCCTTTCCTTGTGGCGACAACCGTTAGAACCCGGTCGTGGAGCAGGTTTCTCTTAACTCCTCATTTCTAGGGTGTCGGTCTACTAGCCTGTAATGTGATCGCCATATTCCCTCCGAGTCGGGCAGCCAGCACTGTAGCAGGATCGACCAGTGGCTTTAAGTGTAACTGCCACCATTTTAGGGTAGAATTTCTTTGCTAGCAGAACTTTGCCAATGTTAGATTTCTTCAAGTGCCCAATTCCAATTAGAAACGGTCCAGAAAGTGAAATACCACAAAAAACGGGCGCTTCAACTGCTTCGAACGGGTTCCGGCCATCATGATGCGCAGTTCCGTGAAGGGCAAGAAGAGGCCATCCGGTACGTCGTAGAAGGCCGTGGCAAACTCTTTCTCGTCCAGAAGACAGGCTGGGGCAAGAGTTTCGTGTACTTCATCGCTACTAAATTGTTGCGCGAGGGTGGAAGAGGGCCTGCTCTGTTGATATCGCCGTTGCTGTCGCTGATGCGGAACCAGATTGCCGCAGCGAAGCGCATGGGCGTACGGGCGGCCACCATCAATTCAAACAACACAGCCGAATGGGGCATGGTGGAAGCGCTAGTCCGCCGCGATCAAGTTGACATTCTGCTCATCTCTCCCGAGCGGTTAGCCAACGATGACTTTCACAATAATTTCCTGCCCAACTATTTCCAGCGGGTCTCTATGCTGGTAATTGACGAAGCGCATTGCATCTCTGACTGGGGGCATGATTTCCGACCTGATTATAGGCGGATTGAAAGGATAGTAGAAAACTTGCCCCCTAACCTCCGAGTGCTGGGGACCACTGCAACCGCAAATGACCGGGTGCTGGACGATCTGACTGAGGTGCTTGGTCCCGACATTCACATTATGCGTGGGAACCTGAATCGCCCAACCCTGCTGTTGCAGAACATCGAAATGTCCAATCGCGCGGAGCGGCTGGCCTGGCTCGCGGAGCGTCTGAAAGAGATTCCAGGCTCAGGGATTATCTATACTCTAACCATCCGAGATGCCAATCGGGTAGCGCGCTGGCTTAGGTTGCAGGGTCTAAACGTGGAAGCGTATACCAGCCGGTCGGAGAACCGGGAAGCCCTGGAAGACGATTTACTGCATAACCGAGTCAAGGCTCTGTCGGCAACCGTATCTTTGGGCATGGGTTACGACAAGCCTGATTTGACCTTTGTCATACATTACCAGATGCCAGGCTCGGTGGTGGCCTACTATCAGCAGGTAGGACGCGCCGGAAGAGCCGTGGATTCCGCTTACGGCGTGCTGTTGAGCGGGACTGAGGATATGGACATCACCGACTTCTTTATAGACCGAGCCTTTCCTACTAGGGAAGAAGTCAGACAGGTATTGACTGCACTTCAGGAGTCCTCTCAGGGCCTTTCCAAACAACAGATCCTGTCACGAGTGAACATTAGCAACGTACGGCTCTCTCAGGCAATTAAAATGCTGTCCATGGAATCGCCAGCTCCGATTGTCAAGCAAGGCCGAAATTGGGTTTCTACCCCTGTGAGATTGGGCAACGCTCTTTGGAAACGGGCAGAGAGGCTAACATCTCTCCGGCACGAGGAACAGGCGCAGATGCAGGAATACCTGGCATTGGATTCCGGTCACATGGAGTTTCTTATCCGTGCACTAGACGGAAATCCTGAAGGCATGCGGCAACCGGACTTGCCACCGCTGCCTGACACTGCAAGTCTGGAGATGATACAAAAGGCCTTTGATTTCCTACGGCACACTAATGTCCCGATTGCATCGCGTAAGCAGTGGGCATCACGCAGAGGAATTCCGCAAAACCAGAGGGCGGAAGAAGGTAGAGCTCTCTGTTATTGGGGTGACCCAGGATGGGGTGAGATGGTACGCGAGGGCAAATACCGTCATCGGCACTTTTCAGACGAATTGGTGGCGGCCTCATCCCAATTGATAACGGAATGGCGTCCACAGCCGGCACCGTTGTGGGTAACTTGTGTACCTTCGCGACGGCGTCCTGAATTGGTCCCAGACGTTGCCCAACGTCTGGCCGCAGCCCTGAACCTGCCCTTCCGCCTCGCCCTGAACAAAACTATGGATCGCCCAGAGCAGAAGACCATGGCCAACAGCTCTCAGCAATGCCGGAATGTGGAAGGCTCCCTCGCCATCGTCCCAGCGAACCTGATGCGTGGACCAGTACTGCTAGTGGACGATATGGTAGACTCCCGATGGACCTTCACCGTTGCCGCATCGCTGTTACGTGATAGCGGCTGCCCTGCTGTGTTACCATTCGCTCTTGCCTACGCTGGAACAGGCTAATGCGCATGACCGCCTCTGTATCCGAAAACACGAAAGCCATTTTGCTGCTGACCGCGCCTTTGATTGTTGGTAAGGGAATAGGCGCTGATAAACCCCTGACATTGTCGAAATACAACGGGATCGCCCGGCACCTCAAGCATTTGAACCGGGAACCTGCAAATCTAGTGGGAGAGGAGAGGGGCGTGGTGTTGCGTGAACTTCAACTGGAATTGGAGTTTGAGCTAGGGCCAATCAAACGTCTATTGGATCGGGGTTTCCTACTCAGTCAGGCGATAGATTACTGGCAACAGCGGGCAATCTGGGTGATGAGCCGAGCAGACGCCGAATATCCGCAACGACTAAAGGAGCGGCTGGGTTCAAATGCGCCGGCTGTGCTTTACGGTTGCGGCAATCGGGAGTTACTCGATAACGGTGGCCTTGCGGTTGTTGGCTCCCGCAATGCCGCAAATGAATTGCTCGAGTACACCAAGAACGTCGGCCGTCTTGTCGCTGAATCGGGCTGCACAATCGTTTCCGGCGCTGCCCGTGGCGTGGACCAGGCAGCCATGTTAGGAGCACTACGAAGAGGAGGGACGGTTGTTGGAGTACTGCCAGGTAATCTCGAAAGAGAAGCGCTCAACGCCAAACATCGCGAGATGCTGATCGAGGGAAATCTTGTCCTGATTTCTCCCAACGACCCCAAGGCTCGCTTCAGTGTAGGAAACGCAATGGCACGCAACAAACTGATATACGCGTTGGCTGACGCGGGCTTGGTTATAGAATCCGGTTACGGCAAAGGTGGTACATGGACCGGCGCAGTCGAGCAACTGGACAGATTGCGCCTCCTAACCGTGTACACTCGCTCGAGGGGCGAAATCAGCCCAGGTTTGAAGGGTCTTCGGTGTAAGGGTGCGTTTGCATGGCCCAATCCAGAGACTCCCCAGGATCTCAATGCGTTGCTGTCGAATCGTCCCCTTCGCTCCTTATCCGCCGACACCTCACAGCTTCGCCTAATTCCTGACTCAGCAAAAGACTCGGGAGCCGACGGTACCAAACGGCTGGAACAGGAGACATCTTCGTCGTAGGAATTGGACACGGAGAACGCAGAGAAGTCTTCTGCTGCCGATGATCTGTTCGCCAAAGTAGAGCAACTCTTGAATGGGATTGGTTCTCAACTAACGGAATCCACTGTTACTGCCCATCTACAAGTCCAGAAGAGGCAAGCACGAGTCTGGCTCAATCGTTTGGCTGGCAAAGGCAAATATAAGAAACTCAACAAACCCGTTCGGTACGTCAAGATAGCCAAAGATGATGACTAAAGTGCGGGAAGTCGGGTCAACCGAAGCGGCCGTGATTGGCGTCAACTATTCTTGCCGGTCTGAAACCTCCTCTTTTTGTCGGAGTCTGGCCACACCGGTCCGGTAGCTGGGCATGTCGAATTCCAGTATGGCCGAGTGATGCACGATCTCGACTTAGTGTGGCGCTCTTGAGTCTTTTCGGATCTAATCTACTTCCCATCGATCTTTCGCCCAGTTAAGCAACTTAGACTGCCGTTCCTCAATTGCGTCAGGTGTCCAATCGTCCCACAGTGCCAGTTCTCGCTCAGCATAGAATGGTGATTTCGCATAGCAGTACTTCGGCTCCTTGGCGTCCACCTGCCCCTTCTTGGCGCAGAACGGCTTATTGCCATAGTGCGAGTTCCAAAGCGTTAGGGTGAGGTTGCCAAGGTCATGTACATATCGTTCGTGTTTCTCACCGAATCTTGCCTGCCAACTCGGCTGGTCATCTATTGACTGGGGGAGGATGTGTTCGATAGTTCGATAAGGGCCCCTTCTATTCCATTTATCCCATGGTACATCAGGCTTATCCTTATAGCTCCTAGCGAGGGTAGTCTCATATTCATAGAGAAAATATCGCAGACCATTCCAACTATATGCCGATCTAATCTGTTCATTTTCCCCGCTTATCCAAGACCTAAACTCATCCACCTTACTTAACTTCACGATTTGGCGCTTCAAACGACCAATGGCGCCATCAAAACTCTCTGACTTACGAGCAAGGCCGTGCCCTAGGCGAAACAGGGTTGCCTGTCCAGCGTCCGACCTATACTGCTTCACCCGATATACACGAAAAGCGTAGATTTCACACAACCTTAGAATCTGCAGATACTTCCCCGGGTCATCTGGCCAGCGGGTTCTAGTCGCAAAAAGAATGGGTAGGAACGGCACAACCACGTCCATTCTTACAAGTTTGGCAGTCCACTCAGCCAATTCCTCCTTGATATTCTGATCGCCTCCGAACGATTGAAAGGCGCCAGGGCTATACGGCTGATACACGTCGCAGAAGCAGGTGCATGCCTCCCTGAGCCCACTAGCATAGCTGTGCAACCTGTCCAAAAGCTCCTTGTGACACCCCTTGTGTCTCCGTAGACTGAACTCCCCTTTAACGCTACTGCTACCCTTCCACTGTCTGGACTGCGGGTTGTGGTTGGTCAGCCAATGTGCTCGCAATAGGCGATCTTCGTCGGCGGCTGAGGCCCTACCTGCAGCCATCAGCTGGCGGAGAATTGCTGCCCAGGCCTCGTTCACGTCCTTAGCTAGCCGGTTGTCAGGCTGAATAGAAACGGATGTGTGGAGGAGAAAATTCTTGACCTTCTCCAAGGCAGTCAACGGCTTGCCTCGGTCATTCATGACTTCAAAGATGACCCCGACCTCAGCTTCATCACTGACGGTATATAACGTGAATTTCAGCTGAGTGGCGACCTTACTGTATAGGCTGCGAAGCCATGACACCGCTAATTCCTCTGCGGAATCCGGGCTGTCCGAGTGGGAGGTCACTGTATCTGCGATCTGCATAAGGAGGTAGTCGCCAATCCTCTTTTTCGCCATAGAAAGTCGTTGAGCTGAAGCTATTATAGGCCCTTCGGTGGTGGGTTGTTCGGCAAGGATATTGTGTTTGAAGAAATAATCAGTATCGTTGTTTAGGGATAGTTTAAAGAGTGGCTGTCCGTCTTCGCCAGTGGTGGAAATAAAGCTCTTTTTGATTCCCTCCGCCAGCTTCTTGCCTCTCTCAGGGAATTCATTTAGACGCGCCCGTATGCTATCCAACAGCAGGATGATCGTTGTAAGCCTCTGCTGACCATCAACGATGTTTACCTGGCCATATGGGGTCCCATCTTCGTCCATGAGAGAATGAGCCTTGACTGAAAATCTGTGGAGCACGATTGTGCCAGTATAGTGGTCGCGGTTAGACTCAAGGACTTCGAGGTCTTCTAAGAACTCCAAAACTTGCCGCCCTTCCCACGAATACCCCCTCTGATAATCAGGAACCCGGAATAATCGCTGGTGAAATAGGTTGGCGAGGGAAACTACATTATCCAAAGGGCACCTCCTTAACTGAATAGATCTTTATTCGCGTCGACAGCCTTATGCGGGCCTGCGGGTTCGTTATGTTCGTCGCAATTACTACGCCAAATATCCCCACCATGCAATAGCCTCACTCCATCTGTTGGCACCACTGATCGTTCGACTTCGTCATTTGCCTCCCAAAAAACGGGTGAATATGTACTTTGAAATTGGAATATCTTGCTTGTCACTACGGAGGCTGATCGACGACGGAGCACGTACTTCACTGGTATATGGTTCTTGGCGATTCTGGATTCCCAATTGATCAGCGGAGTCAGCTATTCGACCCTGATCGTGACCTCGGAGTGATTTGGCACAGAAGCAACGTATCGCCAGGGCATATAATGTCTAAACCACCGCATTAACGTCTGCCAGTCAATACTTGGATCAGTTGGCCGCAACTCAGGCATCAACGACTTAAGAAAATCACGTACTGCTCCGAATGATCGGGGAATTCTCAAAAAGTCGTCTACTCGACGGACAAGGGGCATTTGAACAAGGTTTGCCGCGACGGAAGCCTTAAATCTGGCCTCATCCAGCCCGTGGGGAATAGCGAGAGCCAGGAGATCCTTGGTAGCTGATTCAATTGCTCCGGCGCTCAAATTTACAGTGTCCCCAACGTAGACCTTAAATACATGCTCTGGATACCTTGTTGTTGGCAACCAGACTTCAATATCTGGACTTACTAGTTCGGAAAATTCATCCGTGGGCGCCTCAATCTCAGGGAATGTATCGACAACTACATTTCCATTTGCGGGGAGGCTCTTCACTAACTCTTCAAAATATTGCACCGTGGACGAATCAACTCGCATAGCCTTGGATAGCAGGCCTGATTCCCACGTGCGCAGAATTGGATCGACTTCACCCATCATCATTAACTCAACGTTTGGTCGAACCGACCAGCCTAGCGCCGAATTGGTCAAGTTTGCTGATCCTAGAGAAAATTGGTCGTCAGCCCGATAGTATTTGGCATGCAAGTTTGGCACTAGCCAGAGTGACGAGTTGCTGCGAACCCTAAAGGACCGCCATATCTCAAGGTCACTTACGCCGGCACTAATCTCGTGTGGATGCCATCGTGTTACGCAAGTGAATTTAACCCGGGGCCCTATTTTTTTGACGATTCTGTCGACGACTGTGGACTTTATAAAAGGCGAAGCCATGAATACTTCACATGAAGCAGTCTCGAAGAGTTCGAGTAAAGTTTCACCCCACCTGTTAATCACGGAACGCAACCCAGGTGAGCCACCAAATGCCTGGCCTCTCGACCCCAGTCTTCGCGTAATTCTCTGGCTCTGCGCTTCCTTTCGCCAATAGGTAAACGTCTTTCTAAATTGCACCATGCCTGAAGAGTCAGGGCGATGGCTCTTACGTTGCTAGAATCAAATTTCTCGCGTAAGTCCAAATTTCCCGTGGGTCCCTCGATAGACTGCTCAATCATTTTGCAAACAGGATGAGCAGAATTTAATACAATTTGGATTTCTCCGACTATCTCCCTAACGTCAAAGAATGCGGCGGAATCATAATTCTCTCGGCGTACGGAGTAGTCCACACCGTCATCAACAATGTGCGCCTTTAGCCCATGTACGATTTCGTTCCTAGCGTGCATTCGAGTCTTCTGTCTATTTGTGCGAGTGTTCGCTGAAGGTCTGTATCCCAGTAGAAGACGACCTAGCCGACGGTGGCCAGCCTTTGTATACCACCGATTCCACCATTTAGCCATGGTCCTTACGGTATCATAAGGTAATTTGCCTAGTGCCGTCCTAGCTTTGTCCCTCGCAATGTCCATCTTATCCTGGGACAATCTTCGATGACGTGACATGCTCTCCTAATCCTCCCACGTGTCAATCCACAGGATCTACTTCCAAGAACTGCCGGGCTACCCTGCCCCAATCACTCCTAGCGTCTTGTACTTGATTCCGCCTTGGCCCTTCTGGTTGCTCGTCTTCGTACCGGGCCCAAGCCTCCAATAGTAGCTTCAAGCCCTTCCAGGCATTATTTAGACGAGCAACCAGGTCTTCGGGAGGTTGATTGTCAAAATCTGGTGCATCCAGCAACTCAATTAAATGATCATACGCCGGGTGGGACGTATTTAGAGTGATGATGAGCGCTCCTCCGCGTGGCCTAACGGAGAAAAAGGCAGATGTTTCTAGATCACTCTCATTGAACACAAACTTAATACCGTCCGAGACCGTGGAAGCAGCCAGTTCTCTTGCTTGAGTTGGAGATACACCTTGTTCAAGAAGTTCCTTCTCAATAAGTTCTTTTCTTTCGTTCGCCGGGGCATTCTCTTCAATATCACTCTTTCCGGAGTATCCCTCCTTTTGTCGTCGTCTCGTCTCTCTAGTTCCTTGCGCTTCTGGGGAATCAGGGCCATGTCGCCGACGACCAGGCCTTCTCTCAGATCTCATCTGAGCTCTGAGCCACCTCCTAATTGGGTTGAGGTTTCTCCGAATTATTTCCGCAATTTCAACTAGCGGCCCTACTGGATCTTCTTCTTCGACTAACTGCTGCCGGAGCTCCGTAATGGTCTGACCTTCAGCCAGCAAGGCTTCGATATCTGGAGTCTGGGCAAAATACCTGGCTGTTTGCTTGTTATTCGTGACGCCAAAGACCTCATCAAGAGCGGCGGGGAATTCTATCTCAATTCCCCACCAGCGTTCACGAGGGTCAGATGAATCAACCCAACTCTGTTCGAGCTCGAGTTCTCGATTGGCACGCATGACAGAAATCCCTACATTATTTCTCGCATGAGAACCGTGCGGAAGGCTGCCTGCTGGCCGACCCGTACCAGAAGGCTTTCTCGCGTCCTCTGACGCGACTGTAAATCGAATTGCTACTTCATGCTGTTCGCCATTGAATTCAATCCTCGGTCTTACTTCCCACGCTTCTCCATATTTTTCGAACATTGGCTTTTCATCAAAAGGACTAGGTGTGGACGTCCGCTTCATAATGTAGATTGGATCGTTCGCCAACGAATATTTTTCCTGATCCGGCATAGGGACACCCTCTGAAAAAGTGGCCATTCTTATGGTGGCTTTACCAGAATCTATGAATCGGCGGTACATCCGACCTATGACGAACTCGGAGTTGTTAATGATTGATCTCGCAGTCCTCCATGTACATCGATCGAGTTCAGACCAGACGACGAGCGTTCCAGAATCTCCAAATGTTTTTCCTGCATCCTTCCAAAATTGCGGAATCTGCCGCTTAATCGGTGGGGGGACCTCATTGATCTCTCCGCGTTCAATTTCACCGATATCCAAATAGGTATAGAAGGGCGAATCAGAACCTAACTGCCACGTCCAGACTTCCAACTTCTTGCATTGCGAAATAGAGGCGCTAGGCAGCCCCATTCCAAACCTGCCAATTCCGGAACGATCATCCAAATGAGTTCCATTCCCAAATTGCAGCGATAGACGGAGGACATCTGCATCCATCCCAGTGCCGTTGTCTAGTACAGCGACTTGACGGATGCGTTTGACTCGCCGGCGAGTCAGTTGCTCCTCGGCCTCAACACACAGCAGTTCCACATTGGTAGCTTGAGCTTGGAGGGAATTGTCGATCAACTCCGCGATAGCGTACGCAGCATTCTTGTATCCATTGTCCCTCATAGCCTTTACTGCTAGTGCCGTAGGAACAAAATCAAACCTTAACTGCCCTTGAAGTCTCATTGCCAAACATCCTCCCAATTGTAAAACGACTCAGCTAGGTCGCCAAATCCGGGTAACTCTGTGTCTACTACTGTAATGATCTCAGCCTCGTTGTTTCCACCCGCTAAGGGGCCCCGCAATGCCCTTCCTATCATTTGGCTGTATAGAACCAACGATTTTGTCGGTCTAGATAAGACAGCCGCGCTTGTATTTGGAGCATCAAATCCCGCGGTAAGTACGCCGTAATTGTGTCGCCGCTCAGGATAAATGTCAGTGCGAGTGACCAGCATAAATGTCACCAAC
>CAYQLZ010000016.1:0-45107 GCA_964418665.1 uncultured Dehalococcoidia bacterium
GCGGGTCGCCCTCTTGTTCGCCGCATGAAGGAACCCACCCACTGCCAGCAAAAAACTCCCCTCACAATAGACAATATTACCTCCTCCCCCCTTGTCACTGCGATTGAAGGGAACCACTCTCAGCCCACTCCAATCTCCCCCAACAACCCACAAACTCTCCCTTCCCCCTCTCCCCCACCCGTCATCCCGAACCCAGGCGCAGCGGTCCCCAACATGTCATTCCGAGCGGAGTGAAGCGAAGCCGAGGAATCTCGCTGACGTAGCCCCCTTCCTTGTTCCCGCGAAGGCAGGAACCCACTCCCCACCCGCACCAGACATCCCGTAGCGGCAATCCCTTGTGGTTGCCCTCTTCCCCCGTTCCCACCCCCGCAAAACTTGCCGCAACGCAGTGCCCCCACCCCGCTTGACCCCAAAACACCCTCACTCCTATAATCCAAAAGGCCCCAACTCCCCCATCCATCCCCAGCACAATCCCAAATCCCCACCCGGCTCAAAGAGGACGAATTGACCAGCATAGGCTTAATTGGCTGCGGCGCCATCGGTACGGAAATCGCCACCCAGGTCGCCGCCGGTCGCGTCGGCAGCGCCAATCTTGTGGCCCTCTTCGACATGGACGCCAATGTCGCCCATACCCTCGTCACCCAATTGGACGGCTCCATCCCCACCTACACCGATATGGACGCCTTCCTCGCTTCCCCGGGACTGGAAATGGTCGTCGAATGCGCCTCCCCCAGCGCCGTTAAAGCCCACGCCGAAAAGGTCCTCTCCGCCGGCAAGGACCTCCTCGTCATCAGCTCCGGTGCCCTCACCGACACCGAACTATTCCAACGACTCGCCGCCCTCGCGGAGCAAAAGAACCTCCGCTTCATCATCCCCACCGGCGCCCTTGGCGGCATCGACGCCATCCGTGCCACCCGCGGCCTCCTCGAAGAAGTGACGCTTACCACCACCAAGCCCCCCCGCGGCCTCCAGGGCGCACCCGGCTTCAAGCAGTGGGAGGGCGCGGAAATAACCGAAGCTATGACCATCTTCGACGGCAACGCCCTCGAAGCTATCAAACTCTTCCCCGCCAACGTGAACGTCGGCGCTACCCTAAGCCTCGCCGGCCTCGGCCCGGAAAAGACCCGCGTCAAAGTCGTCGCCGACCCCGAATCCCCCGGCAACGTTCACCAGATCTACGCCCGCGGCAGCTTCGGTGTCATGCGCTTCACCCTCGAGAACCAACCCCACGACCGGAACCCCAAGACCAGCTACCTCGCCATCCTCTCCGTCCTCGAGACCCTCCGGGAGGCCTGCACCTCCGGCCCCCGCATCGGCACCTGATCCCTCCCCCCACCCTTGTTCCTGCGAAGGCAGGAACCCACCCTCTACCCACACAAAATCCCTCCAATCAGCACCGACCCTCCCCTCCCCCATCTCCCCCGGTAGGGGCAGGTTTCAAACCTGCCCTGAATACTTCGAGGCGATGAGGGTGAACCCTCGCACCCACACCCATCCCCCCTAAAGCAACGCCCTGCGCCGACCCCAACCCCCTCCAACGTGCCAAATCCAGCCGTCACGCAGCGACCCGCAACGCAGTCGCTCACCACGGCTTTGGTAGCGGCTCCTTCGGCTTTGGCTTCTTCGCAAACAGAATCAAAAACGCCCCCAGAAAATTAAACGCAGCAAAGAAGCTGAACGGTATGAAATAAGATCCCGTCGTGTCGAACATGTACCCCGCAAACAGCGGCGCACCTATCATCAGTGCATTCGAAGGCAGCTGCGACATCCCCATAATCGTCGCGAAAGACTTCCGACCGAAATACTCCCCCCGAATCGAAAACAGCAGCGGCATCCTCCCCCCGAACGCCACCCCGAACAGCGCCGCAAACAGGAACGCCCCCGCCACGCTGGTCGTCACGGCAATCACCAGCAGCGACACCGCCTGCAGGCTGAGGAAGAAGAATATCAACGGAGGCTTCGGATACTTGTCCCCCAAATAGCCCGATATGAACTGCGTTGGCAGCGCCACAATCGTATATGTCGCCACCACAACCCCCGCCATTTCCAGCGAAAGTCCAATGTCCGTTAGCTTCGGCGCCAGGTGAATCGACAGCGTCACGATCGGCACCGCCGATGCGATGTGCGCGAAGGCGATGCACCAGAACGCTCTCGTCTGCAGCGCCTCCCTAGCCGTGAATGCCGGCTCCGGTTCCTCTTCTGCCTCAACCCCGTCCTCCTTCGCCGTTGGCTCATGCTCCCCGTCCGGCACCATCCCATACTCCTCCGGCTTGTTTCTCACCAGAAGTGCAGCGGGAATCGCAATCACAACCAGAAGAATCCCGGTGCCCAGGGCAACCTTCTGGAATCCAAAGGCCACAATGCTCAGCGCCAGAATTGGCACCAGCAGCCCCGCCACGTGAGTGCCGGACATTCCAACAGATAGCGCCAGCGCCCGGTGCTTGATGAACCAGTTGTTCACCGCCGCAATCATCGCCAGCCAGCCCCCAAGTCCCGCCCCAAGGCTGATGACAACAAAGGCCACGTAAAAGTGCCACGCGGTCTGCACCAGCGAGAAGAGAATGAACCCTGTGCCCATCACCAGGAACCCTGCCATCACCATCCGGCGAGGCCCGAACCTGTCGATAAGGTACCCTTCAATTGGCCCCAGCGCCGCTCCCTGAACGCGGGTTAGGGCAAATGCCCCGGAAAGTAGGGTCCGGCTCCACCCAAAATGCCGCTCCAGCGCAACAACAAAAGTCCCCGTCCCCTGAAATGACACAAGGGAAGCCAGCGTGAGGATGAAGAAGCTGAAGCCCACCATCTTCCACCCGTAAAACGAGTCTCTGAACCGACGGTAGATGTTCACAAATGGATAAATGAGCATGGCAGCGCCAGCGTCCCATTCTATCAGTCAACGCCAACCCCGTCCCACCTCCCACCCGCATAACCCGTCGCAACGAAGTTGCCCCCCTCCCTTGTCCTCGCGAACGCGGGGACCCACTCCCTCCCCCAGCGCCGACCCTATGCCCACGTATATGGCCACAGAACCTCCTCCCCCCCTGTCCCCCCAAAGGCAGGAACCCGCCCTCTACCCAACACACTCACCCCTTTCAAGACCCCCATTCCCCTTCATCCCGGTAGGGGCGACCGGCCGGTCGCCCTCTTGTTTCTCCACTACCAACAAACTCCCCCCACAACCAACAATCTCCCCTCCTCTCCCCTTGTCCCTGCGCAGGCAGGAACCCACCCTCTACCCAACACACTCACCCCTTTCAAGATGCCCATTCCCCTTCATCCCGGTAGGGGCGACCGGCGGGTCGCCCTCTTGTTTCTCCACTACCAACAAACTCCCCACACAACCAACAACCCCCCTACCCCTCCGTCAACGGCGCAATCGTGAATATCACCTGGAAGGGCACGCAATACACAATCACGCTCCCTATCCCCGAAGGGTCCTCGTCCGCCGGAATCAAGTAGTTCTGGTTTCCCCGGTTCCCCTTCAATGGCCCCAGGCTGAAGTACCCCGGCGACTTCACCTCGTCCCGGTTATCCGGATTCGGGTGCGGCGAAAGCAGCACGTGCAGGTCCGGCCCGTTTGTCACGTTCAGGTTCTCAAGTCTCAGCAGGTGGGACCCGTCCTCCGCCCGGTAGATAATCGCCTCCCCGCTCCCCTTGTGTATCCTGTCACGGTCGCTGAACATCCCCGACTTCAACCGCTCCGGCCCGCCGGCCATCGCCATCATCTCCGCCGGCATCTCCTCCATGGCCTCCATCTCCACCCTGGACATCACCTCCATCGCCACCTCCGCATCCTCCATCTCCACCCCCTCCGGCATCACCCCGGCAAACGCAAAGGGAAACTCCTCCTCCACCGTCTTGTTGATGAACAACGGCGACCCCAGGTCCCACGCTATGAACAACAGCAGCGCCAGCACCGGCGCCCCGAAAATGCCGAACTTCACCCGCCGTTCCCAAACGTAGGCCAGCCAGCCCCGCCGGTGCGCAAAATGCAGCGCCGCCGCCGCCACAAGCAGCATAATGGCCATGATCAGCCATCGCCACGGATAGAGGTCCGAGGCCAGTCTCTCAAGATGCCCAAAGAATTCCAGCATGGCCGCTCACCCCTTTATGATCTATACGAAATGAGATGAACTCTCGGATTCGCAGTCACCTGCGTCATCCGACCCGAAGTGTCCCGCCGACGAGGCCCCTAGCCCGGCTTCAACGGAATCGGCGAAAATCCCGTGGCCTCTACTCCCACCTCGGCAATGATGTCGTCCCCCGGCCCCGGCGGTAGCCCGGCAACCCCCACGCCTCCCAGCACCGCCCCGTCCGACGGGTCGATAACAGGAATCCCTCCGGGCACCTCTATCAGCATCGGGTCCCCCATCGCCGCCACGCTCCATCCCCTGCTGCGGACCTCCTCGAAAAAGGTCTCCGTGGTCATCCCCCGCAGCGATGCAGTGTACGCTTTCCGTATGGCATTCCTGGAGATTATGGGCCGCGACCCGTCCGTCCGCGCGTAGGCCAGCAGCAGCCCCTGCTCGTCCACCACCGCAAACGCCGCGGGCGGGTTATCCGGGTTCTTCTTGAACTCCGCAATCATCGCGGCTATGGCCGCCTGGCTCTCTTCCATGCCCAACATCTTCTTCGTATACAACAGTCGCAACCTCCCTGAAATTCTGAAAAATTCCCCTTCGCCCGAAACTACCACCCGCACCCAACCAAGTCAATCAACCCCAATTGTCACTCCGAGCGTAGCGGATGCGTAGTGAAGAATCTCGTCGCCTCCACACCCATTCCCGCGGAGCCGGGAATCCAGCCCCCACGCTAAACTCGTAGGGGCGGTTCGCGAACCGCCCTCCCCCTCAATCGACGATGCCTCTCCCGTAAGGGCAGGTTTGAAACCAGCCCTGTACAATAATCTCTTGTACCTACGGCGCCAGCGCCGACAACATGTCCACAGGCACGTTCCGCAGCACCCAGAACGCCACAATCCCCCCGAAAATCGCCCAGATCCACCCGGACGGAATGAAAACAAGACGCGGCGCCCGCAGCCGAAACGCCCGCATCGCCCCCGTCGCAAACGTGTAGGCGATAAACGGTAGCGCCACCACCGCCACCAGGTTAAACCCCAACGCACCCGGCAGGTCGCCGTGCAGAAGCCGGCTCAGTGCCCGCAGCGTCCCGCAGCCCGGACAATAGCATCCCGTCAGCCCCAGAAACGGGCACGTGGGATAGACTCCCGAATTCCGCGGATCAAACACAACCAACAAGCCGGCAATCGCCAGCGCCAGCAGCCCCACGACCACAAACGTCATGCGTGGCGGTATACCTCGGACCGGAACTATCTTGATGGGCTGCACAGATCTACAGTCCTCGGGTGCCGAAGAAAGCTCCCCACACGAATGCTGCTCCCAACCCCAGCCCAAAAGCTAGCCACGACCACGTCTTCGCGTTGTTGGATGCCTGCTGCGCCCCGGCAATGTCCCCCGCCGCCAGCTTTCCATTTACCTGTGCCGAATAGACAATGGCCACAATTCCGGGAATAAGGCAGCAGAAGATGGTGACCAGAATCGCCTGCACCAGGTAATTCGGAATGTGCTGGCGCTCCTCCGACGGCCATGAAGGTTCCTACTGGAATCCTCCCCCGCCCGACGTCATCCCTCCCAGGGCCCTGCCGCAGCTCGTACAAAACCTAGATTCGTCAGCGTTGTGAACCCCGCAGCTTGGACAGTACATGGCTCGCTCCTACCAGATCCTCAATTCCTCGAACAACCCTCTCCTCGCCCATCCCGCCCCACCCAATTTACTCCCTCCAGCATCACAACCCAAACCAAGCCCATCGACCGAAAACTACCACCGCCACCCCACCAAGTCAAACAACCATCCCCCCTACGGCGTCTGCCACACCCACTCCCCTCTCTCCTCCCACGGCTCATTCGCCACCGTGTAAACTCCGACATCACTCCTGGCCCTTAACAGCACCTGCTGGTCCGTCCCGTCCGATGCCATGGTGATTAGAATAGCCTTTCCTATATTGGGTCCCTCCACTACATATTCATATCTGTCGACCGCGATAGCAATCCTGGATCCATCTGGAGACCATGTGGCGTGGGCGTTAGACCAATGGTCCGGCCCGTCAAACACAGCGTATACCGCTTCACCCTCAGCATCTGTCTCCCCGTCGACCCTCACCAGAATGAAGGGGTTGCCCTGCAATAGAATTGCCGAACCGTCCGGAGACCAGGACAATTCTGGCGACGATCTCCAACTTGATTCTCCTAGTGAGTCTAGATGGGTAATCTCCCGTAACCCGGAACCGTCAGGGCTAATGACGAATAAGGACTCACGGTCTTCCCCCTGCAGAAAAGCAATCTGGCTACCATCCGGCGACCAGGCCGGTGGACTTGAAGACTCGGCCAATCTGTTTAGATTGGACCCGTCACGATCGACGATATAAATGTACTTTTCGTCAGGCCAAGACCCTGGATGGCCATTCTCATAGCCGGCAAACGCTATCTGTCGGCCGTCGGGCGACCAGGCAAGCGGCCCGGTGGCCTGAACCGAGTCAACAAGTTTCCGTGGACTTGACCCCGAGGCCGTCATTGTATACAGACCGAAAGACTTTCTGTCCGGCTCGTTAGGTACACTATGCGAGGAATGAAAGGCAATGTGGGTGCCCTCCGGAGACCACTCCGGGCCATACTGATTGCCCCTGTTCCTGGTCAAACGTCGGTATCCCGTACCGTCCAGGTTGGCAATCGCTATCTCGGAGTTGTCATCCCCGCCCTCGTATCGTTCTGTTAAAAAGACAATCCGCAATCCGTCGGGAGAAAACCTAGGGTACATCCTCTCCTTGTACCCGCCAACAACCATGTCCGGCAGTTTCGTCTCCACTCCACTGGCGTCAACTAGTCTCGGATACCACCCAGTGTCCATTATTATCCTGGCGCCATCAGGCGACCAACGTGCCTGGGCAATTGGAGCCTCAAATACGGGATACCATCCGCCGTCGCCGACATCACCCTCATATACAACCGCGCACACACCCACAAACGCCACAACCCCCACCAAAACCGACGCCAGCACGCCTACAACGAATTTCTGTTGCGTCACATTATTTCTCATGCCTGTCAGGTTCACACAACCGTTGCGATCCTGCAAGTCAAACAGCGACGGCTTGCGTCAAGCTATGCCCCCCCATCACCCCATCGGCACAACCGGCAGCGTCACCCGCGCCGGATATTCCCCTTCGTGGAACACCGTCTGAAACGCCGAAACCGGCCTCTCAACTTGACCAAACTGGCGAAGGTCTCTTAGAGTGTCCGCATCGCAATCGCCGCTAACTCTTCTCCGGCGGTTCGTCGCCGAGGCTCGCCAGGTTAGCCTGGTCGTTGAGCCGAAATTGAATCGAGCACAATTGTGAAAAAGTACATCCTCTTCGACCATGATGGGGTCCTGGTCGAAACAGAGCCGTGGTATTACCAGGCAAACAAACAAGCCCTCGCAACTTTCGGAATTGATCTCACGCGGGACGCATATTTGGCAGATATGGCCAATGGAGTTTCCGCTTGGGAGACAGCGCGAGTTGCCGGGATATCCGAGTCTGAAATTGAGCGTGGACAAGAACTGAGAAATCGATACTACCAGAAGTTCCTGCTGACCGAGGACATCGAGATAGAGTGTGTTCTGCCAACTCTAGCCGAACTCGCAGATTCGTACAGGATGGGTATAGTTACTACGTCCAAACCACCCGATTTTGCCCTGATACACAAAGGACGATCCATCCTGGAGCACATGGAATTCTATCTGACGCGGGAGGATTACGACCAAGCTAAACCCCATCCCGAACCATACCTGAAAAGTCTCCAACGCTTTGGCGCCACCGCCGCAGAAACCGTAGTTGTTGAAGATTCGGCCAGAGGGTTGAAGTCGGCAATAGCTGCGGGCATTGACTGCATCGTCGTTGCAAACCGATTCACCGCAGCCCACGACTTATCCAAAGCAACCGCCAGGGTGGAAACGTTCAGGGAATTGCCGGCGGCCATTAAAGACTTAACAAGTTAAGCCGGTCGACGCCAGGTGTCCGTCCACGAGTACAATCATCCCTCCTCCCCCAATCACCCCCGAGGCACCACCGGCAGCGTCATCCGCGACGGATACTCCCCGTCGTGAAAAACCGTCTGCAACGCCGAAACCAGCCTCGTCTCCGACCCAATATCCCCGCCCGTATTTGGGTTCCTGTCGAACCGCGGGAAGTTGCTGCTCGAAATCTCCAGCCGTATCCGGTGCCCCTTCTTGAACACGTTGCTCGTCGCCCACAAATCTATGACGTACTCATACACCTCCCCCGGCTGAATCAAACTCGCCGGCGTCCGCGGCTTCCGGTATCGCGCTCGAATTATCCCATCCGTCAGGTTGCGTGCGCACCCGCACGGCTCCACGTCCACCAGCTTCGCCGTGAAGTCCGTGTCCACCGCTGAGCTCGAAGCGTACAACGTCACCGACACCGGCCCCGTCACCTCCGTGTCCCGCTCCAATTCCCCCGTGCTGTACACCAGCACGTCCGCCCGCGCCTCGATGGGCCTCTGGTCGTAAGCCCCCGACATCATGAACGCCGGGTCGCAGCACAACCCCCCGCCCTGCGTCGGCGCCGGGTCCAGCGGGTTGTACGCGTACACGTCCGGCGGCTCGCCCCCCGGTGCGTCGACGCTCAAGACCCCGTCCCCGTTCAACGTATTCGCCTTCCCCCCACTGTGTAGATAGAAGTCCGTCGAAACCGCCCGCTCCAGCGGCCAGTCGTCCTCCATCCGCCACACGTTCTCCCCCATCACGAAAATCCGCACCGGCTTCTCCTCCGCCACCCCATTGTCCTCCCCCTTCAGCCAGTGGTCGTAGTACCGCAGAATGATCCCCGGCAGGTCCAGCACCGACGTCGACGACCTCGTCCCGAAGTAGAACTGCCCCGAAACGTCGATGGGTGCGTTACCGTGTATCCACGGCCCAATCAGCAGCCTCTGACCCTTCCGCGCCGATTCCGTAGCCCCCTTCCGACGCATCTTCACGTAGTTGTCGATGGTTCCCCCCAGGAAGATGTCGTACCATCCTCCCCAGTTCAGCGACGGTACGTCAATGGTCGAGTGCGACTCCGCTATGCACACGCTCTTCCAGTAGTCGTCAAACTCCGGGTGCGCCAGCCAGTCGTAATAGTACGGCGCCAGCCCGCCCTTCAGGTCCGGCACCTCCTCCATCGGCAGATGCAGGAACCCGTCCGTCAGGTTGTCCTTGGCGTGTATCACCTCAATCAACCGCTCCTGGGATAGCCCCAGCCGGTTCGAAAGGTTCTCCCAATTGGCAGCAGCTAATGGCCCAACGGCCCACGACAGGTTGAACCCAAGCTCGAAGGCCCCTCCCTGCCACGCCCATCCCTCGTGGTAGTCCGACGCTGTCACCCCCGGCGCAATCCCCGCCAGCGACGGTGGGTTAGCCTTCGCCGCCAGCCACTGCGTCGCCCCCACGTAGGACACCCCGTACATCCCCACCTTCCCCGTGCACCACGGCTGCGACGCCACCCACTCCACCGACGTATATCCGTCGTCCGACTCGTTGACGAAGGTGTAGAACTCGCCCTCGGAGCTGTACCGACCCCGCACGTCCTGAATCACGACGGCGTACCCGTTCATCGCCCCCCGAATCGCCTCGATTGGCCCACCCCGGCTCCCCGGCGACCCCTTGTCATACGGCGTCCGCTGCAGCAACGCCGGAAACCGCCCCGGCGCATCCGGCCGAAACACGTCAACGTACGACATCGTCCCATCCCCCAACCGCAACGGAATCCCAGACTCAAACTTCACACCAAAACTCTCAGCCATCACCAACTCCTTACGTCCAAAATCGCTCTCTCATCTCTCCTACCCTCCCGTCCTGGGAGAGGATTGAGCCTGCCCTGAGCTTGTCGAAGGGGTGAGGGTCAAATCCCCCGCAGCGGCGTTTCGAAAGTCTCCCGCCACTTCCCCAAATGACACCTATCGGTAGGGGCGTTTCGCGAAACGCACTCCCCTCCCTCCCACGACCATCCCGGTAGGCGCCGGTTTCAAACCGGCCCTCCCCCTTCGCAATCTAACACACCCCTATACAAGCGGCAAACCGGGGAAGACCTGGCGAAATGACACGGGTGAACCCATATGCTAGGATGTTGTTGTCCTGTGATGGATGGTGGTTTCCCATCTGGGCGTCTTATGAATTCGGATGGTGCTGGGAGATAGCATGAAGTTCGTTCCCAGCGCAATGGAGGTTCTGTCTTCAACCCTGCGGTGATCAATGGCCATCAAGCAGTAAACGGCTGGAGAACCGAGTCGATGTACAGCTTCCGTGAAGCTGCAAACTTGGCTGAGGTTTCCGTGTCTACCGTCAAGAATTGGCTATTCGGGTATTCCGTTGGAGGCCGAGAAATTCCTCCAGTGATGCCATCCAGGAATGCAGCTATGGTTTCCTTCCTTCAGATGATTGAGATCATGGTTGCAGGCCGATTTCGGACGAGCGTGTCGGGCAGCAGATCGGTCACCTTGAAGATCGTTCGTAACGCCTATATCAACGCTAAAAACCTATACGGAATTGAATATCCCTTTGCCCATCTGAGACTGGAATCGATAGGCGGTCATATCATTCATTTACTGGAAGGTGGGGATCCGACGGCCAGCTTTCAAGCCGTTGATCTTCCGGAACAGTGGACCTTGCCCGGCCTGCTTCAAGACACAATTGACCAACTGGATTACGACCAAGGTCTGGCCTCTCGATGGTACCCGATAGGCAAGTCTGTACCCATTGTCGTTGATCCCAGAATAAGCACGGGCCTCCCCGTGATTGTAGGGCGGGGTGTTACGGTGCAATCAATCCGAAATCGATTCAAGGCCGGAATGCGCATTGACTTTATTGCGCAAGACTTCGAACTGGACCGCGAATTGGTCGAAACTGCATTGCAATATGGGGAGAGAGTCACTGCTTGATTCTGCTGTGCGATGAAGACGTAGGTACCGGGGTGCCCACCGCTCTTTCAGCTGTGGGCTACGAGGCTCTTTCTCTCGTCCGTCTGGGATTGGGAGGTCAACCGGACGAGTTCTGGTTGAAAAGGGCAGCTCAAAATGACTGGATTGTGCTCAGTTGCAACAAGCGGATGCTGAAGGTCACGGCGGAGCGAAATATCATTCTGAATGAACGGGTCGGGATAGTATTCCTGACTAGCGGAGAAGAGCATCCGAGTGATGTCCTCTTGAGGTTGTTGAAAAAGTGGGAAGAATTGGAATCACTCTGGGACAACACCCCGAGGCCATTCGCTCGCTTCCTTTTTGCTAACAATAGGCTGTCCGACAAATTTCGAGACTTCCGACTTTAGACGCGGACGCGAAAGAAGTTTATTCCTCACTCTGCCACCCCCCCTCACGGCACCACCCCCACCCCCCGCAGCAACCCCAACGTCGCCTCCAAATCCGCCAGTTCCTCCATGGCCGCGTCCGGTGTGTTGATCTCCGACAGCGGCGTCAACGCCTCATGGATCGGTATCGACTCCACCATCGGATACTCAAAAGTCTGATGCGCAAAATACGCCTGCCCCTGCGCCGATAGCAGGTACCTCAGAAAGGCGTGGGCATTAGCCTCGTTCGACGCCGTCTTCAATACCCCCGCCCCGGAAATCATCGCCAGGTTCCCCGGTCCCTTCTCCGGCAGGTGATAATTCTGAACGTCAACCCGCCCCCCGTTCTCCTCCCTGAACCGGTGCGCGTAGTAGTGGTTCACCAGCCCCACGTCCACCTCCCCCCGGTCCACCGCCGCCACCACCGAAGTATGCCCGTCGAACTTCACCGCCCCGTTCTCCTCCAGGCCCGCCACCCAGTCGCGCGTCTCCTCCTCCCCCCACGCGTGGCGCATGAACGTCACCATCGTCTGCGTCGGCCCGCTCGTCGGAGACCACCCCACACGCCCTCTCCAACGGGGCTCCGTCAACTCCCTCAGCGAATTCGGAAGCTCCGCCGTGTCCACACGCCGCGGATTATAGACCAGCGTGCGTACCCTCGCCGTGACCCCCACCCACACCCCGTCGACGGAACGAGCCGACTCCGGCACCCGCTCCAGTATATCCGCGGGTAGGGGCGCAAGCCTGTCCGATAGTGCCCCCAGCCCGCCGGGGTCCCGCGTCCAGAACACGTCCGCCGGACTCGCGTCACCCTCCTCCAGCAGCGTAGCCGCCACCTGCGCCGTCCCGCCGTACTTCACCGCAATCGCGATGCCCGTCTCCTCATTGAACCTGTCCGCCAGAGGACCTACCAGCTGCTCCTCCCGGGCCGCGTAAACATACACCGGCCCCTGGTCTTCTCTGGTGTCAGCCTGACCGCATCCAATGGCCAAAATCGAAAGTAGCGCCATCCCCAATAGCGCCGTCATCCCTGGACGACCCCGGAGCAAAAGGAAAAAGCCGGCCAACACAAAAAGGCCCGGTCGATTCAACGTCCCTGAATGCCGCCCGCGCCGGTTGCCGGGTTGCCGCCTAGCCCCGTGCCGTCAACCACTCGCCCGCCTCCGCTCCCCGGACCTCCAGCCACCGGGCGTTGATTCGTATCCGTTCCAGCGACTGCTGGATCGTCCTCTGCGCTCCCGGCGCCGGATGCTCGGCAAAGAACGACTCCACGTCCGCTGCATGCTCCAACGTGGTGAATCTCCCAATAATGCTCACCAGGTGCATGATGGCGAATCCGCCCGCCCCGTAACGACGGTTGAACTCGTCCCAGTTCTCCTTGATGAACTCCCACGCCAGATCTCCACCGTGCCGGTTTACTGCGACCCCGATAACCAGCGACACCGTGTCCTGCGACCGCACCCGCGGGCTTAGGGTAAGCTCCAGCATCCTCTGCAGCAGGTCTTTCCTTTCAAACCGCGTCAGCGCCCGAAGGAACCGCATCTTCTCCTCCTGCAGGTCCGCCGCGTCCTCCAGCTGCAATAGTGTGTCGAAGGTATCCTCGTCCCCCGCCTGCGCCGTCAGCGCGAACACAGTCCCCCGCAGGTCCGGCGATAGCGAATCCGGCCGCTCCAGAAAGCGGTCGAACCTCGTCCGCGCCTCTTGAATCGTCCCTTCGTCCCCGTACATCCCCAAATTCCCCAGCAGAGTCGTGCGCAGCAGCGCGTCCAGGTGCCCCTCGTCCGCTCCGGCATCCCACCCAATCTTCTGGGCGGCGTTTCTGAAAATACCCTGCGCAAACGGCGGAAATGTACTGAAATACTCCTGTCCACCAATCATGTTGTCGAATGATCCAAGGTTGGAAGCCAGGTCGCTCCACACGGATACGTGTGTCTCCCCCCGGTAATTCTCCGCCAACGCCAGGAATGTGGCTGGCGAAAGGGCCCCCGCCCGCATGAGCGCGTAGGCGTCGTTCTGCAGCCCCAATCGGTCCGTCGCCGGCAGGCTCGTCGACGCCACCGCCTCGCCCAGCCGTCCCCACTGCTCCTCGTCATAGTTCACCCGGTAGAATCCCGTCTGCCCCGCGTTTACCTTCACCCATCCCACCTCAGCGGCGGAATCCAGGGAAGCGTTCAGGCTGCCCCCCTCCATCAGCGCCGTGGCCTTCGAATCTGCTCCCGCCTGCCGGATGCTCACCGGCACCTGCCAGCGTGATTCGTCCACCTCATCCGGGTTCAGGAGCGCGTCATACAGGAACCGGCCCTGCGAAAGCGAGAGTGAAAGCCCGCCCTCGCCTTCACTCTCCTCCACCGTCAGCACCGGATAGCCCGCCTGCTTGACCCACGTGTTCATTATGGTCGTAATTGGCTTGCCGGAGACCTCGTCCAGGCTCGCCCACAGGTCCTCCGTGCGGGCGTTGCCGTACTGGTGGCTCTTCAAATAGTGGTGAATCCCCTGACGGAACGTGTCCTCGCCCAGGAAGTCCTCCAGCATCCGCAGCACCGCGCCGCCCTTGTTGTAGCTGATCGCGTCGAAAAGCTCCCCAATCTCCGCCGGGTTGGTCACCTGCATCTCGATGGGGTGCGAATTCTTCAACCCGTCCAGGCTCAGCCCCCCGTTCGTGTCCTGGTACACGAACTGCGTCCACATGTCCCACTCCGGCCGGATGTGGTCCACCGCCTTGTTCCCCATCCACGAAGCGAAGCTCTCGTTGAGCCACAGGTCGTCCCACCACTCCATCGTCACCAGGTCGCCGAACCACATGTGGGCCATCTCGTGGGCGATGATCTCCGCAATGCGCTGTCGAGTGTTCGCTGCCGAGTTCACCGGGTCGAATAGCAGCGCAATCTCCCGGTACGTTATCGCCCCCCAGTTCTCCATCGCCCCCGCCGCAAAGTCCGGCAGCGCGATGTGGTCCAGCTTCTCCAGCGGGTACGGTATGCCGAAGTAGAAGTCCAGGTACGCCAGCAAATCCACCGCGGTGTCTAGAGCGAACCGGCCCTGCTCCTCCTTGCCCCGTGTGGCCCAGATGCGCACCAGCGTGCCGTTGGGCGCCCGGTCCTCCACACACGCCAGGTCTCCGACCACGAACGCCAGCAGGTACGTGGACATCTTGGGCGTCTCCCCGAACCTGACCTCCTTGGTCCCGTCCTCTCCTGCTGACTCCGAATCCGGCATCGTATTCGAGACCGCAGCCAGCTCCGATGGTATGCGCAGGGTCAGCTGGAACGTGGCCTTGACCGCCGGCTCGTCCCAGCACGGAAACGCCCGGCGCGCGTCCGTCGCCTCGAACTGCGTCGCCGCCATATTCTGGCTAACTCCATCTGCATCCGTGTATTGACACCTGTAGAACCCCCGCAGCTGGTCGTTCAGAATCCCCGAAAACTCAATCGACAACGTCGCCTTTCCCCTCGGAATTGCTCTCGGAAACGTCAACGAGGCCCTCTCCCGCTTCTCGTCCGCAATAATCCCCGATGCGGGAATCACCACCCCGTATTCGTCAGTCACCCTGGCCGACGAAATCTCAAGCTCGGCCGCATTCAGAAGCACCCGGCCCGATGGCACGGAAACCTGAAGGTCAATTTCCACCTCGCCGGTGAAGGTGAAACTCTCCAGGTCCGGCGTCAGCGTCAGCCGGTACGCCGTGGGCCGGACGTTGGTGGGCAGTCGATAAGCGGAAGTCTGGGACATCTTAACTCCTCGGAGGTCGTGACTCGCATGGGCATGCTGGGAACACCCACAAAATTACAGTCTTTTCCACTGCCTGTCCAGAGATGAACCCCGCCATGCCTGGTCACTTTCTGGAGGTGGTCAGGCTGCGGGACTGCGGTCGCCAACAGCGGGATTCGCATAACCGCCAATCCCCGTAGATGTCAGGCAATTCGTTGACACGTCGGGGAGACGAAGTGAGTCCGAACTTGAGCCGAAGATGCCGGGCAACGACAGGGAAAGCCCCGCCGAATCCCAGCCGGTCCCCGAAGGCGATGACAAATCCTCCCCTGCCGTCTAAGATATCCTCTCCCATCCATCCGCCGGAGAATTGCCATGGCGTTACCCCGAAAATCTAGCTGAGTTGGACCCGAAGAAGACCAAATACCGCTTCGTCATTGCAGGAATAATCCTGCTCTTCAACCTCTTCTACGGCGCCAACTTCGGCGCTATCGCCCCCATCCTGTCCATCATCATCGACGACTACGAGGTAAGCCGCGGCGTTGCCAGCTTCCTCGTTTCAGGTTCTCTAATCGTCCAGGTCGTCCTCGTCATCCCCGGCGGGATGCTGGCCGCCCGCGCCCCCCTCAAGCTCGTATTCGGCTTGGGCTGCATCGCCGCCGGCGCCATGAGCCTCGCCTTCCTCGCTGACAACTTCCTGTTCCTGTTGGGCCTCCGGATTCTATACGCTCTGGCCTTCGTGGTCGTGATGCCCGCAACTGCGCCAATCCTCCTGCGTTGGTTCAGGGTCAACGAACTGCCCATCGTAAACAGCCTGCACATGACCTTCTTCACCTTGGGCGTGGCCCTCGGCACCTTCACCTCAGCTCCCCTCTCCCTTGCCTTCGGATGGCAGGCTACCCTCTCCGCATTCGGCCTCGCCATGCTTTCCGCCGGCCTCGCTTGGGCCGTCCTTGGCCGAATTCCCGATTTCCCCACCGGGCGAAACCTCCAACGCGTCTCCCTGGGCGACATGGCCCGCATGGTCCGTTCCAGGACCATCCTCCTCCTTGGCATCGCCGATGGCGCCGGTTTCGCCCTCCACCTCGTCCTCATCACATGGCTCCCCACCTTCTACAACCAGGTCGTCGGCATGTCCCTGTCCCAGGCCGGATTCACCGTTGGCCTGATTCCCATGGTTGGCGTCTTTGCATCTCTGGTAGGCGGGGCATTGACTGCCTATACCGGGGTTAGACGGCCCTTTCTCATCATCCCCGGTCTCCTCGTCAGCCTCGCCGGTTTCGGCAGCTTTCTGTTCCACAATGAGGCCCTCATATACGTCTCGATGGTGGGTTTGGGAATCGCGGGCTTCATGTATCTGCCCGTCCTCCTTACCATTCCCATGGAATTGGAGGGCATCTCCGAGGGGCAGGTAGCCGTCGCCTGGGCAACTCTATTTGCCGTTGCCGGCGGAATCGGCATTCTCGGCCCCATCACTGTAGGCTTTATGACCGACTGGTTTGGCTCCTTCATCCCCGGCTTCACCTTCTGGGCCGTTTTCGCCTGGGGCCTATTCGTTGTGGGACTTTTGGTGCCCGAAACAGGCCCCCGCGCCCGTCGTTCCCGTCGACGCGACAACTGACCCACTACCCCGGAAGACCCCCCAAAGTGACAAAGCCCCCCTCCGAAGTCTAAGATATCCTCTCCCACGCAGCCGTTGGAGAGTTGGAATGCCCTCGACCCGAATACTCGAATAAGGTGGACCCGAAGAAGAGCAGATATCGCTTCGTCATCGCAGGGATAATCCTGCTCTTCAACCTTCTCTATTCCGCCAACTTCTCTGTCGTTACCCCTGTAATGCCCCTCATCATTGAGGAGTACGAAGTCTCCCGTGGCGCCGCCAGCTTCCTCATGTCCGGCGTCCTCATCGTCCAGGCAGTTTTCGTTATACCAGGCGGGATGCTGGTCGCCAAGACCCCTCTCAGGCACGTCTTCTCCATCGGCTGCATCGTCGCCGCCGCCATGGCCCTCACCTTCCTCGCCGAGAATTTCATGGTCCTCCTCTCCCTCCGCCTCATCCACGCCATGGCCTTCGTCGTTATCATGCCCGCCACGGCCCCCATTCTCATGCGGTGGTTCGACGTTAGAGAACTGCCCGTTATGAATAGCCTACACATGACCTTCTTCATCCTCGGCATTGGCGTAGGCACCCTGGCCTCTGGCCCCCTTTCCTCGGCCATCGGCTGGCAGCCGACCGTCATGCTCTTCGGTGGTGCAATGCTCGTCGTTGGTGCCTTGTGGTTCCTATTCGGGCGCGTACCTCCACCCACCGAGAATTGGCAGACGGGGGACGGAAAGGCAAGAACGGTGACCTTCCGCGAAATGCTGGGAGCGGTTCGCGCCAGGACCATCCTGCTGCTTGGACTGGCCGACGGTGCCGCCTTCGCTCAGAACCTCGCCCTCACCACCTGGCTCCCCACCTACTACAACGAGGTCTTCGACATGTCCCTCACCAAGGCGGGCTCCATCGTGGGCCTCGTCTCCATGGTGGGCGTCGTAGCCTCCCTCACCGGCGGCTTCCTCAGCGCTCGACTCGGTGTGCGAAAACCCTTCCTCATCATCCCCGGCGCCCTGGCCGGAATCGGCGGCTTGGCCTGCTTCCTCTTCCAGAATGACGCCATAATCTACGCCGGAATCATCACCCTCGGCATCGCCAGCTTCCTTTACCTGCCCGTCCTCATGACCATTCCAATGGAGATCAAGGGCCTATCGGAAGGACAGGTAGCCGTCGCTTGGGCCACCATGTTCGCCGTCGCCACCACCGTGGCCACCATCGCCCCCATCACCGTTGGCTTCATGACCGACTGGCTGGGCTCTTACATCCCCGGCTTCCTCCTGTGGGCCGTGGTATCCCTTGGCCTTCTCGGCGTCGGAATTCTCGTACCCGAAACAGGCCCCCGCGCCCGCCTCTCCCGCCGTTGAATCCTGCGCAAACCTCTCCCCCCCCGATGTTGACCCTTGCGTAACCGTCATCTCCGTCCCCCTCTTCCCTCCTCTCCCGTCCTGGGAGAGGATTGAGGTGAGGGTCATTGGGGTAGTGCGAGGAGTCAGCCTGTAGTTATGCAAGGGTCTCCTCGATGGGGGAAGATTGAGCCTGTCCTGAGCCTGTCGAAGGGATAGGGGGTGATTATGTGGTGCTGGCAAGCACTTATGCCAGTTACGCAAATGTCTCCATTTGGGGAGCCAGGCTAGGCCCATCCTGAGCTTGCCGAAGGGATGGGGGGTGATTCTGGTGCTGCGAGGACAGGCAGCCCGCAGTCACCCAATGGTTCACGGTAGGGGCTGGTTTCAAACCAGCCCTCCCATCCCCCGCCATTCCGATGAAGACCTCTTCCCCCTCGATGGAGACCCTTGCATAACCGTCATCTCCGCCCCCCTCTTACCACCTCTCCCGTCCTGGGAGAGGATTGAGGTGAGGGTCATTGGGGTAGTGCGAGGAGTCAGCCTGTAGGTACGCAAAGGCCCCCATTAGGGGAGCCAGCCTAGGCCCGCCCTAAATCTCTCGACGATATAGAAATGCCCCCCCTCCTTGTTCCTGCGAAGGCAGGAACCCACTCTCTACCCACACAAATCCTTCCCATCGGCGCCACCCCTCCCATCCCCGCAGACGCGACTTCATATTCACCCATCCCTCTTTCCCTCCCCCTACTCCTAGACTCACACCCGTCATCTCGGCGGAAGCCGGAATCCACTCTCCCCCCCGATGGAGACCTTTGCATAATCGCCATACGAAGGCCCAAAACCTCTTCCCCCTAGATGAGGGAAGATTGAGCCTGTCCTGAGCCTGTCGAAGGGATGGGGGGTGATTATGTGGTGCTGGCAAGCACTTATGCCAGTTACGCAAATGTCCCCATTTGGGGAGCCAGCCTAGGCCCATCCAGAGCTTGCCGAAGGGATGGGGGCCGATTCCAATGCTGCGAGGACAGGCAGCCCGCAGTCACCCAATGGTTCCCGGTAGGGGCTGGTTTCAAACCAGCCCTCCCATCCCCCGTCACCCCATGACCCCAAAGTGCCATTTCCCTCATTGCCCCAACTCCCCATCCTTGCTAATCTTCCCCCATGCACAAACCATCCCCGCCTCCCGCAAAAACCCTGGTCCACCTTCACCACAAGCAATCCCCCAAATTGCTGCTTATAGGATACCTACTATCACTAATTTCTCCAGTCGATTCTCCAGAAATGCAAAAAAGACAAAAATCCAATGAAAATACCCGAATCCACGCCTGAAACGCTCCAAATTCTCCCTCAGTCGACTCTCCGAATCGACTCCACATCACGCCTCCCAATGCCACGAAAAGCCTTTCGAATCCGTTTCGTTTACGAGTCGTTCCAGCGACACCCTCTCAACAATATCCGCTCTCATCCGAAGCAGGAAATCGCCCCCCACCAACATCCGCCGCACCACTAAACCCCCATCCCACTCCCCACCCATGCTCCAACCAAACCCAAAACAATAGGGGCAGGACCCAGTCCTGCCCCTCAATGCAATCACCCAGACGAACGGTCGACTACACTATTTGCTCCCCGGCCCGCATGACCATCCGCATGGACCGGAGCGCCCTGATGTCCTCCAGCGGGTCCTCGTCCACCACAATCACGTCTGCCCCCATCCCGGGTGCCAGCGTTCCAAACTGGTCCCCCGCACCGATGGACTTCGCCGCCATGCTCGTCGATGCCCGGATCACGTCCATGTTGCTCATCCCCGCCTCCGCCATAAGCTCCAGCTCCAGGCAGTAGTCCCCGAAAATCTGAATGGCGTCCGTGCCGGAGATAATGTTGATCCCGCACTCCGTCCACATCCTCCCCAGGAACTCCAGCTGGCTTTCGCACTTGGCCTTCAGCCCGTCCAGGCGTCCCTGCTCTTCGCCGGTCAGCGGACGCTCCAGCTCCTTCGCCTGCAGCACCTCCCGCTGACGGTATCCCGTCTGCACCGTCGGGCTCACGTACACCCCCTGCTCGGCGATGCGCTCGGCGATGGCTTGGTCGTACTTGTACGAACCGTCCGGCTCAATGAATCCGGCGTGCTCAATCATATCCACCCCCGCGTCCAGCGCGTTAGTCAAACTCTGGGTGGCCAGGCAGTGGGCCGTGGTGAGCTTGCCGAAGTTATGCGCCTCGTCCACTATCGCCCGTAGCTCCTCCACGCTGTAGGAAGTCTTCCGGTTGTCCGTGATGGCGGTGCCTCCGCCCGAGGCCATTATCTTGATGTGGTCGGCCCCGTCCTTCACCAGCTCGCGCACCGCTGCCCGGACCCCGTCCACGCCGTCCGCCTCCTGGTTGCACCAGAAGAAGTGTCCCCCCGTAAGAGTAACGGGCCGTCCGCACAGGAATAGGCGCGGGGTGGTGGCGTAACCCCGACGCGCCCCCTCCTTCAGGTCGAAGGTTACCCGGTTCCGGGCCCCGTTCTCCCTCATCGTGGTAACGCCCGCGTGTAGATGCGTGAGGGCATTCTTGGCTGCACGCAGCAACATTATCTGGTCCGAGTCGTTCTCCATTACCTCTTCGTAGGACGATCCATAAACCCCGAAAATCAGGTGCGTGTGCGCGTCCACCATGCCAGGAAGCAGGTACCCGTCCGAATGGTCCAGCGTGCGGACGTGAGGGCCGCTCGGCAGATTGGAAAAATCTCCCTGCACCACCTCCTTGATGGTGTCGCCCTCGATGATCACTGCGGCGTGCTCCAGGGCCTTGTCGCCCTTGCCGTCGATGACTGTTTTGGCTTTGATTACGGTTGTTGCGGGCACTGCGGACATGCTGTTTCTCCTAGCAAAAGTTATAGGCGGTTTCGCCGGTGGCTGACCCACACAAGGATAGACCGATGGCGGCATTGCGGCAAGGGTATACGCCGCCATCCGCCTTTGGATTAGTCCGGGGAAATCCGTTGACCGTCGGCCTGATCTCAGCCGATGGCCAGCGCGTTGACTTCGCTCACCCCTTCCGGCAACGAACAGTCCTTCCACGTATGGCCCCCGTCGTGGCTTCCCACCACCTGTCCCTCACGCGTGGCGGCGTACATCTGCGACGGCTCAGCGGAGTTGATTGCGAATCCAAATAACGTGCAATTCAACGCCATCCCCATGTTCACCTGGTTCCAGCTGTCTCCCCCGTCGCGGCTTCGGAACAAAGCCCCCGGCGTCCCCCGAAACTCGGGCCCCGCGCCCAGGTACAGCGTGTTGGGGTCCTGCGGATCTTCCCTGATCACCCGGCAATAAGTGCCCCGCTGGCTCAACATCTGAATCCTCCCCGGCGACCAGTGCTCCCCTCCGTCGGCGCTGCGCGATAGCCCAATCCGCGAAATCGTGGAGATGTGCTTCGGCCGGTGACTGCTCACCAGCACGCTGTGCATGTCCACCGGATCGTCGTTCAGGTAGTGACCCTCGCTGACACTCTCCCAGCTTGCCCCACCGTCGGTGCTGCGCAGCAACCCTCCAACCTCTATCGCCGCGTACATCTCCTCCGGGCTATGGGGGTCCAGCGATATGCTGAGTACCCTCTTGGGCATCATCTGGGGCGTGGTGGTCACCGATGGGAAAGTGGCGCTGATGGGAATCAGCTCCCAACTTTCTCCGCCGTCCTCGGAAACGCACAGCTTCGCATCTTCCCCTCCCGCGTAGACTATACGCGGATCATTAGGATGAAACGCCACCGACCAGATCGGCACCGGCTCTCCCGGCAGGTCCATCTTTTCCCACGAGTCCCCCCGGTTTTCGCTCCGGTACAGCCCGTCCTGCGCCCCCGTGTAGATGACCGATGGATTGTTCGGCGCAATGGCAATCACACGTATCTCAGGATTGGCTGGAAGACCATCAACCTTCAATTCCCACGATCCTCCATCCACCGCCCGACGATATAACCCGTGTCCTTCCGCTCCACCCTCCGAACCCAGTCCAACGTAAACGAATGAGCTGTTCATAGCCGCGCCTCCTTACCCGAATTCACCCACAACCACCTCCCCTATTCCACCAAAACACAGGGTAACTGTCAATCAGTATGCGTGGCCGTCAACAACTGGGCTGGTGCACGCGCATTTCCGTATGGCGCGCAAGCCCCGCGGGCTTGCCGAATTCGACTCATATCTGGCTCCGGCTGGAATCTCCATGCGAATTGCGTCGCAGCTGGTCCGTTTCCTCCTCCGTAGCCGGCCCGTTCCGCCGCATCACCCGCGCACAAGCTCCATCGCTAATGTCCACATAAATGCACGTCAAACTACCTCCCCCTCCTCACCACCCGCCCCGCCGTCTCCCCCGTAAACCGCCCCTCCGTCACGCTCACTCGCCCGTTCACCAGCACATGCTCTATCCCGACAGGGTACTGGTTAGGGTCCCGAAACGTCCCGCAATCGACAACCCTGTCCGGGTCGAAGACCGCAATGTCCGCGTCCGCCCCCGGACGCAGCGCTCCCTTGTTATGCAGTCCTAGCCTCTGGGCGGGGAACGACGTCATCTTCCTCACCGCCTCCTCCAGCGTAAGCACCCCCTCCTCCCTCACGTACCGTCCCAGCACCCGTGGATAGGTGCCGAATATCCTCGGATGGGGATTCCCCAACTGAAACAGCCCGTCGGAGCCGATCATCGTGTGCGGACTCGCCATCACCGTCCGCACGTCATCCTCGTCCATGGAGAAGATCACCATCCCCACGGCACACCGGTCCTCCATCAGAAGGTCCAACGCCGTGTCCACCGGCGAACTGTTCTTCAGGTCGCTAATCTCTCCAATGGTATGTCCGGCAAACCGGCTGTTGGTTTCCGACTTCGCAGACGTAATCAAGATGTCCGAAAGCGCGCCCCCCGTGCGCGTCTCCCCGTTATCGTTTAGAAGCTGCTCCACTATGGTGGCACGCGTCTCGGAGTCCCTCAGACGCTCCACAATCCGGTCAACACCCCCCTCCTGCGCCCACGGCGGGAGAATCGCCTGCAACGTGGTGCTCGCCGCTGCGTACGGATACTGGTCCACCGTCACATCCATCCCCTGCAGCCTCGCCTCGCCAATCAACTCCAGCGACTGCGAAACCTTCCCGTGGTTGGCGCTTCCCGTCGCCTTGTGGTGCGAAATCTGCACCGGCAGACCCGCCTCCCTCCCGATGGTCAGACTCTCCTCGATCGACTCCATCAGCCGGTCGCCCTCATTCCGCATGTGCGTTGCGTAGAACCCGCCGAACCGCGCCGCCACCCGCGTCATTGCGACAATCTCCTCCGTCGCCGAATACGCCCCGGGCACATAGATAAGGCCCGTCGAAATCCCGAAGCAGCCCGCCTCCATAGCCTCCTGCACCAACCCCTGCATCCGATGTAGCTCATCGTCGGAAGGCGCTCGCTCCTCGAATCCCATGACGGCGATGCGCACGGTGCCCTGCCCCACCAGCGGCGCCAGGTTCGTTGCGGGCCGGGATTTCTCCACCTCGGCCAAGTATTCGCCGAAAGTCCCCCACTCCCACGTCACCCCAGAGGGCGGCGTGATGAACGCCGTATACCGCTGCAGGTCGTCCCCCGTGGCCTCGCTCAGAGGCGCCGCCGTGAACCCGCAATTCCCCCCGACCTCCGTCGTCACCCCCTGCCTCAGCTTGTAGTCCTCCACTTCCTTGTAGAACAACGTCAAATCCGGATGCGAGTGCATGTCGATAAACCCCGGACACACCACCATCCCCTCCGCGTCGATGACAGTATCCGCAGACTCTCGCACCTCCCCAACCGCCGTAATCACCCCGCCCGAAACCGCCACGTCCCCCCAAAACCACGGATTCCCCGCCCCATCAACAATCTTCCCATTCCTAATAACAACATCCGCCATAGCCAACTCCCTCCCCCGTTCAAGTTTCCTCAAGGTTACGCGCTTCATACGGGTGCGATCATTGTATACTACGCCCCTATGGATTGCTCTCTTCGCCCATGAGAAAACGCTCCGCATGATTAGATTGGCAATTGTACTGATAGTAACGATGTTGGTCTCCATTGGGTGCATTACTGTAAACACCCAACCCGGAACCCCTGACCCAACCCAGGCTTCCAATCCTGCACTCTCTCCATCGCCCTCACCCGCCCTTACGTCGGTTGCGTGTAGTCCGGATTGCACTTTGTCCCAAGAACCGGAACCCGCTCCAACGGCAGTGCGGGCGCCAACCATGTCCCCCACGGCCAGTCCCACTCCATTCCCAACTCCTGTCGTGGCCCAACCCGTTTCCTCCCGGCTGATTGTTGCTATGGCTCCACCAATTCACCAGGTGAGACTGCCCTACATGACCTTTCAAAGTGCAGGCGGGCCTCTCCATAACTTGTATGACTATCTGGTAGGCAAAAAACCCTAAGACCGGAGAGTTGGAAAACGCTCACCTTGCAGGGTCCTGGTCTGTGAGCGCGGATGCGAGAACATGGGCCTTTGAATTGATAGAACACATCCCTTACTACAAGAACGGCGAGGCCAGCGACTATGTCTTTTCTCCGGAAGACGTTCGCCACACATGGCTCTTGAACGCCGGGATAAACGTAAACTGGTCCAACAACTCCGGCAGGTGGCGGCCCTTGGTCGAGAGCGTGGATAACATTCTTGTCGACGGAAACACCCTTATCTGGAATCTCGATGTAATCCAACCGGACCTCCACAAATATCTCTCAGAGGAATGGACCTTTGGCATCATCAGTAAGTCTTATTGGGACGCCGTGGGCGGTGAAGACGGCTACATCGAGCATCCCATCGGAATGGGTGCCTTCAGCTTCGTGGAGTACGTGGACAACGTGCATTTCCTGCTTGAGAAAAACTACGACCACTATCGAAAGGAGCCGGAGTTCCCGCAGTTGCAGTTTTTTTGGATAGACGATCCATCCATTAGGTTGGCCATGCTCTTAGCCGAAGAAGTCAACATGACAGTGTTGCCAACCGATTTTCTTAACCAGACGAAGTCCCACGGTTATGAAATAGCCAGGAGTACACTCCCGAGCTATCATCTCTGGGTGGCAATCCCCTGGTATATGCCTAATGCTTTGGACGGTTCTCCTACTCCCAACTATGACGTTGCTTCCCCAACGCGGGAGAAAGAAGTCCGCGCCGCTCTGAATGTAGCTATAGACCGAAACTTCATCCGCGACACCATCTTCGAAGGGGATGCCATACCCGGCGCAGTTTCCCACTTTGCTGAGTGGTGGGACTCTTTCAAAGACGAGTGGGCGCCCTATCCTGGCCCCGATGATATGACCGGCCACGCCGGTGGTTGGCCGTACATATACAGTCCTGAACAGGCTCGTAAATACCTTCTTGAGGAGGGTTATTTGAATGGCTTTGACCTGACCCTCTACGTTTCCAGGGAGCTTTTGGGGATCCATGAGATTTCAGACGTTGCCCAAGCAATTCTTGAGATGTGGGAAGAGATCGGCATAGACGTCCACCCGGTGATCATTGAAAACAGCGATATTCTTGACAAACTCACCAGGAGGGAACTGGAAGGTCAGGTGTTTTTGACCGGCAGCCCTCTTCGTCTACTCTCATCGAGCATAGACTCGTTATGGCGCGGGGCTGATACACCCTACTACGAGTATCCATTCATCACCGAATGGAAGGAACAATTCGATGCGACTGCTCATCCGCTGGAGCGGAATCATCTGACCCGGCAACTCGGCGACTTCTGGTACGACAACTACCTGAGCATTCCGCTGCTCTGGATCTACGGGAAGGCCGTCTATGATCCCGACGTAGTTGAAGCATACGAGGTTAACCATGCCCACTTTGGCCCCACCCGCTACCACGAATACACAGTCCCCGTCTACCAATAGTCCTCACTGTGACATCACCCGTTTGACCGCTCCCACCCCGTAGCGGTATTCTGAAAGCCAGCCCCACATTCACGGGAGGCAAAATGCCCGCCATCACCCTCCAGGACGGCATGAATATCCTGGAAGCCGCCTTCAACAAGGCCCGCAGCCTCAACCTCATCGTCTCCGTCTCCGTCGTCGACGCTCGTGGAGACCTCGTTGCCGCCGCACGGATGGACAACGCCATCTGGTGGTGGACCGAAAGCAGCCGCGGCAAGGCCGTCGCCACTGTCGCCTACGAAGGCACCCCCAGCGGCGAACTCCTCGAACGCTCCACCCGCCCCGTTGCCCAGGGCCTCCAGGCAATGTTCCACGGCCGCTTCATGCCCCAGCAGGGCGCCATGCCCGTCTTCAAAGACGGCGTCCTCGTCGGCGCCGTCGGAACCGCCGGCGGCTCCGGCGAAGAAGACGAAGAGATCTCCGCCGCGGGAGCCGCAGTCGTAGGTTAAGCAGAAGCTCGGACGATTGAAGGGAGTAATAGAATGACTACCGGCTTAGGTTCCCTCGTTCAGGCCCAATGGAACGACCCTGTTGAAGCCGTTGAACACTGCTACGCCCTCGGCTGGACCGATGGCCTCCCCGTCGTCCCCCCCACCGTCCAGCGCGTTCAGGAGTTCCTTGACGTCGGGCAGCGACCCGCCGACGAAGTCATCGGCAGCCTCCCCGAACGCCGCCGCGAAGTCACCGTCGGCAAAGTCGCCGCAAACGCCGTCATGGCCGGCTGCAAGCCCGAGTACTTCCCCGTGGTCCTCGCCACCGCCGAGGCCATGCTCGACCCCAAGTTCAACCTCATCGGCCCCTCCTCCAGCCTCGGCGGCGCGGGCATCCTTGTCATCGTCAACGGCCCCGCTGCCTCGGACCTCAGCATCAACAGCCGCAACAATCTCTTCGGCCCCGGCAATCGCGCCAACGCCACCATCGGCCGCGCAGTCCGCCTTATCCTCATGAACACCTGCGCCGCCATCCCCGGCCTCTTCGACCGCACAGTTTTGGGGCATCCCGGCAAATACAGCTACTGCATCGCCGAAAACGAAAGCGCTTCCTCTTGGACGCCTCTCCACGTCGAGCGCGGCTTCAATCGCGAAGACAGCACCGTCACCGTCTTCGCCTGCGAAGGCCCCCGTCAGGTCAGGGCAAGCAACTGGCCCGAGACCATGCTCTACGCCGTTGCGGACACCATCTCCGGCGTCGGCACCTCTATGGCCTCCGCCGGTTCCGTCGGCGACACCTCGAACATCGTCCGTCAGGGCGAAGTGGCCCTCGTCTTCGCCGGCACCGCCGAAGACTGGGACGGCTGGACGAAGGACGACATTCGTCGCTACCTGCATCCCATGCTGAAACTCTCCTTCGCCGATCTCAAGCGGGGCGGCGTCCTGGAAGGCTCGATTTCCGACCAGGATGAGAAGGATTTCCTACAGCTAATTCTCTCACCCGACGATATAATGATTGTATTCGCTGGCGGCGCCGAGCAGCCCCACATCGCCGCCATCCCCAGCTGGGGGCCGAAGGTCTCTTCGGAGTCCGTAACCCGCAAGATTCAGTGGCCCACTGCCTGAATATCCAGAAAAAGCGCTTCGCGGACCACCAGGCATCAATCCGCAAAACCAAAGTAAGGGAGCATATCATGGCAAAGAACGGCGCATACGAACTGGTAGACCCCACCACCCAACCCCTGGTGGCGAGCTTTAACGTCGCACCCAGGCTCATGGACATCCGTGGCAAGCGCATCGGTCTCATCGACGATAGCAAGACCAACGCCAAGGAGCTCCTCGAAGACTTGGCCACCATCCTGGAAGATCGATACGAGACCTCCGTCACCCTGTACCACCGCAAGCCCTCCGCCTCCAAACCCGCCGACCCTCAGGTGGTCACGCAGATGGCAGAGGAGTGCGACGGCGCAATTGTCGCCGTCGGTGATTGAGGGTCCTGCAGCGCGTGCAGTGTGCACGACGGAATTCACGTTGAAAAGGCAGGCATCCCCGCAGCCGTAATCTGCACCGACAGGTTTGAGGTCACCGCAAAAGGCATGGCCGATACCTGGGGCGCACCCGACTTCCCCGTCATTTACACCCATCATCCTGTCGGAACCCTCGACCGCGTAGGCATAAAGGAAAGGGCCGGCCAACTGGCCGACCCCGTCGTTGCTGTTCTTACCGGAGTGGAGGTCTCAGAGCTCACCCCTAGGGCTTAAGCTCACCCCCCTTTCGAATTCGTTAGCACTCGCTCCCGTGCACCAGCCCGATGGTCGCCAGCCGCTTCTTTGCCTCGGCATAAACGTCGTCCGCTAACGGCCCCTTCGCCGCGACTGCCACGTTCTCGCTCAGATGCGCCGGGTTCTGCGTACCCACGATGATCGTGTGGGCGTGGGGATGCGACATCGTAAACCGCAGCAGGAACGCAGTCCGCGATTCCCCGTCTTCCCGAAGCTCGTCCAGGTTCGCCTCCTCGAAGGCGTCCCAACGCTTGCCGCCCGTGCTGTGGACTCGGCCTTCCGCACCGACACCCGCCCCCGGCTCGCCCTTTGCAACTCCTCCGCGGATTATAGTCCCCCCGCCGGCCTCCGCAACCTTCGTGATGATGTCGTGATGGTCCGGCTCCAGCGCCGAATACGGAATCTGGAACACGTCGTAAACACCCGTCGCCAGGTGCTTCTCCAGGTGCGGCAGCACGCTGGATACGCCAATGTACTTCGTCAGCCCACGGGCCTTGATCTCCTGCAACGTCTCAATGGCACCCGTCGCCTCCACGTCCTCTGCAGTGGGATTGTGCAGCTGCACAATGTCCAAGTGGTCCGTGCCCAGATTGCGCAGGCTCTCCTCCAGGCACTCCAGCATATCCTTGCGCGAGTAGCTCGCGAAATTGTCCGCGCTGCAGCGCCCGTGGCCCGTCTTCGCCGCCAGCACGTACTCATCCCGACGCTTGCCGATGAACTTCCCCATCATCTCCTCGCTCCGCCCGTAGCACCACGCCGTGTCGATGAAGTTGATGCCGGAATCCAGCACCGCGTTCAAAATCTGGTCCGCTCGATCTTCGTTGGGCATCCGCCCCCGCTCGTCGTCCTGGCTCGTGCCGCGCACTTCCAGGGCGCCGTAGCCAAGCTGCGTCACCTCGTATCCGGTCCTACCTAGAGTCATTTTACGCATCAGAAATCCCCCCGTAATCTTTCATTGATTTATTCAGCATGCGTCCGGGCCGAAACCCCCGGCCCGGACGTTTAATGCAGTAAAGGTAGCCTTGGTTGAAACTAGCTGGAAATGCCGGCTTGCGCCTGTGCCTGGCCTATCAGGTCCACGCCCACACGCTCGCTCCACGCAGCCAGCAGCCGCGATACCACCGGGCCGGGCGTCTCACCCTCCAATGGCCTGTTGTCCAGCTTGGACACCGGCAGCAGGCAGTGACTCGTACCGCTAACAAACGCCTCGTCAGCCGTATACGCGTCATAGAGCTGGATGTCGTCCAACTCCACCTCAATGCCCAACTCGTCCGCCAGGCTCAGCAGAGTCTTCCGAGATACGCCCTGCAGCAGTGTGCGGTCGCCTGCTGTTCTCAGCTTGCCGTCCGATACGATCCAGAAGTTGAATCCGGTGCCCTCCGAAATGTTCCCGTCCAGGTCCAGCAGGACCGGCCACGATTCCGGGTCCACGTCGTGGGCTTCCAACTCGGCCAGCACAAAGTTCATCCGGCTCACGTGCTTCACCTTCGGGTCAAGAGAGTCCGGATGGTACGACCGTGTCCGGGAGAACACCACGTGACAACCCTCGTCGTACAGGTGGGCGTACCGATTGAAGTCCATGGGATAGGCGCACACGAACACCGTGGCCGGCGAATTGTCGCTGACCGAAAACCCCTCGCCTCGGGTAATCATCTGCCGCACGTTCATGTCCCCGCCCTCCGGCACCAGGTGCCAGTTCCGCGCCACCGCCTCATTGGTAATCGCGATCATCTCCTCCCGCGAAATGCCGGGGTCGATCCGGGTGTACTTCAGCGAGCGGAAAAGCCTGTCCATGTGGTCGTCTGTGTTGTAGAACTTCCCCCCATAGGTCCTGTCCACCTCGAAGACCGCGTCGCCGAGACGAAATCCCCGGTTGTCCATCGTTATCTTGCATTCGCTCTTGGGAATCCATTCACCATTAAAATAGGCAATAATCTCATCGGCCATGACGAATCCTCCAGAATCCGTAGAATAGCGGCATTATAAGCGAAGTACATATAAAAATAAACATCAACTTAAACGGTTATATCAGGTCAAGCCTGGACCCCCTCCGGCTCAATGCTCCTTGGAGAGCCTCGACAATCGATCCACGTTTTCGCCGTTCATCGTCCCCTCTGGGGAGCAGGCGCTCTGACGTTAGGCGTTTGGAAGTTCCTCCCTTGCATCCCTTCACCTCACACAAAAGAGGGGCGGCCCACCAGGACCGCCCCTTCTTCAGCTTCTGCTTACTGCGCTGGTCAGTGCCTCTGCCTACAGCGTAAACTGCGCCTCGAAGTAATTCGGGTCCTTCTGGTAAATCTGGACCCTCATGTGCTGCGCCTCGGCTATCAAGATGTTGTAATCGTCGTCCACCAATATAGCCTGCGGGTGCCACAGTCTCCACTCCGGCTCCAGGTCTGCCCGCATTCGGGCTTTGGCCAGGTCCGGGTTTGCCGCAACCTTCGCCTCGGCCCACTTGGAGAGATTCGTCGCGTCCCCTATCAGCTTCACCAGGAACGTCCCGTCCTGTTGATAGACAATCACCCGGTTGTTCGCCCAGTCAGCTACGTACACATCCCCGTCCCGGTCCACCGAAACGTCGCTGGGATGGTTAAGCTCTACCTGGTCCTGGCCCGCTTCACCGAAGCTCTGCAACAGCTGCCCGGAAGCCGTCAGCTTCTGGACCCGGCTGTTGCCCCAGTCCGCCACGTAGATGTTGTCGTCGGCATCCACCGCAAGACCCCACGGTAGGTCAAACTCTCCGGGCCCCGTCCCGTGGGACCCGAAGGCGTCCAGGAACTGCCCGTCCTTGGTGAACTTCTGAATCCGGTGATTCCGCGAGTCGGTTATCAGCAGGTTCTCCTCTGAGTCGAGGGCTATCCCGCTGGGGCGCATCATCTGGCCGGGTTCGGAGCCTTCCTCACCCCACTTCCCGATGAATCCGCCATCCTTGTCGAATATGACAACCTTGCTTTCCGCCTGGTCTGTCAGGTACAGGTTCTCGTCGGAATCGATCGCAAGTCCGCCGGGCCATATGAACTCTCCGTCTCCGGAGCCGTGCTGACCAATGTCCGCCAACCACTCCTGCGTCCCCATCACGCACTTCGTGATCCTCGCGCCGCCCTGGGACTCCGTGCCCCAGTTGGCCACATATAGAACGTCGTTTGCGCCACGGGCGAGTCCTACGGGATGCCGTAGACTGGTCGCGGACTGTCCGATCTGGCCGATGTTGTCTCTGTAGCTGAAAGCTCGGCCTGTCGCTATCTGCGTTACTGGCATTTGTACTTCCTTTACCGTATTTGCTGAAAATTGCAGACGGGCCACCCCTTGCGCCGGGATGGCCCGTCGTTTGTTACCGGATACCTATGGGATCCCTGGGCAACGAGAGCTTACTTCGCGATGAAGTCCAGCTGCTCGAAGGTGCCGCCTACGATCTCCGTCGGGTCCAGACCCATGAACTGTTCCAGCAGGGTCGAATAGAATCCGCGGAAGTCGTAGTTGGGGGCCAGGTCTCCCTCTTGGAGGTCCTTCTCATCCATGGACGGGTACTCCGAGTAGTGACCGCCCGCTACGGGATCGCCGATCGCGAAGGCAACTCCGCCGGCGCCGTGGTCGGTGCCGGAGCCGTTGTCCCGGACTCGACGGCCGAACTCGCTGAACATGATCAATACCACGTTCTCTGCGGCGTCGTTCGCCCGCAGGTCGGCAAAGAAGTCCGAAATCGCCGCGGCGGAATCCTTCCACAGCTGCTCATGCCCCGCCATCTGGCTGGCATGGGTGTCGAAGCTCGCGTGCTGGGTGTAGAAGAACCGCGTGCCCAGGTTGGCCTGGTGCACCATGGAAATGCCCCGCAGCTTCTGCGCGATGGGTGTCGCGGCGTACTCTACGCTGGAGCTGTAAGTCTCCGGCGCGGTCTTCAGGATGTCGGCGCCCTTCAGGGCGTCGAGACCCGTCTGTCCCAGATAGTCCATCACGGGGCCGCGACCAATGGCCGGGGAGTAGATCCGCTGGAAGCGGTCCAGCGCCCGTGCCCTCTGGTCCTCGTCCGTGATGCCGGTCAGCACGCCGTAGTTCTCAATGTCCGAAACGGACGCTACGGGTACCCCCGGAAGCGCCATCGCCCTCGGCAGACCCTGCCCGAAGTTCACGCCCGTGAGCACGTTCTCCTTGTCGGGGTCAACCGCCTTGATCGAGCGGCCTACCCAACCCTCCGTGCCTACCTTGTCCGGCTCGCAGGTGTGCCAGATGTCCATCGAGCGGAAGTGGGACCTCGGGGAGTTGTCGTATCCAATTCCGTGTATCAGGGCCATCTTGCCCTCATCCCAGAACTGCTTGATCGGGGCCATCTCCGGATGGAACCCGTAGTCGTCGTCTATCGGCACCTCTTCACCCTCCGGGATCACTACCAGCTTTCGGTAGTCCCTGTAAAGGGGATTCTGGCGAGGCACAATCGTGTTGAGGTAGTCGTTACCTCCGGTTAGCTGAAAAATTACCAAGACTGGATCTTTAGCCATGACGTTCACTCCTTTCTGTGGGCTGCATTTTCATCGTAGCTTTCCAATCTACTAGCCGAACTGGTATTCCCTGGTTGCGGCTATGAGTTGCAGTACTTCCGTTACCCTCTTGCCGAAGGCACGGGTCTCTTCCTCCGTCGATCCTCGGCTGATATCACCGCCGGACCTCACGTGATTCAGTAGCTGCTCCCGGGTTTCGTCGTTTATCCGAACGGCGCCCAGCAACTCCAGGCATCCGTCCACTAGCTCCTCCGCCGTGAGGGTTTCGCGGGCGCCCAGCCGGTTGATGATGGACTTGATCCCGGGCATCTCCGCATTGCTGAAACTATCGGCGACGTAGTTGACGCGCCGGACCAGGGATCCGGTGTCTATCCATTCCCTGCCCGTGTGCCAGCCTTCGACGCTGGGGGGATTGATCAGGTCCTGGCCCTGGTACGTGCCTTCCAGTCCAACGGGTAGCACTCCCGGGCGCGGCTCTTGAAAGTCTCCCACGAGGCGGATGGTCCCGGCCACCACCTCTGCGGGGTTCTTTACCTTGGCAAACCATACGCTCTCGTCCTTGAAAAAGTCCGAGTTTAACAGGAAGCTCAGGGTCGCCTTGATGTCGAATTCCGAATCTACAAAGACCTTGGCTATGGCCTCCACCGCCTCGGGATCCCTCGGCGGAACGTCCAGCCAGCTGGGCACCTGCACCTCGTCGGCAACGAAGAAGTTATACAGGTGGCGCGCCATGAATTTGGCCGTCGCCGGCTGCTCCACCACTATGTCGATTATGTCCTCCCCGTTAAATCGGCCCTTGTGTCCCAGGAAGGTCTTCTCGCTGTGGTCGTGGTCCTCTGCCTTGTAGATGAACTTCCAATGATGCCTCTGGTAGGGCGTTCGCGGAATCTTCGGCAGTATGGTCCAGCCGGTGAATGCCCGGGCTGCCATCTTTACGTCGTCCTCCGTGTAGTTCCCCTGGCCCATGGAGAATAGCTCCAGAAGCTCCCGTCCCCAGTTCTCGTTGGGGGCTCGCTTGTGGTTCTCATTGTTGTCCAGCCAGAAGATCATGGAGGGGTCCTTGGATAGCCGTATCAGCAGGTCCTTGTAATTGCCCATTCCGTGGTCACGGAACATCTGAATCTGCTGCAGCATCTCCGGTGGGTTGTCCACCTTGGAGTTCCCCGTTGCGAAGACCATGTGCCAGAAGAGCGTCATCTTCTCCACCAGGGGCCTCGGTGTCGTGTACAAGTGGTACATGAAGTTCGCCGTCCCCATCGCCGGGGCGGAAGGAACCTCCATGTCCGGGAAATATCGGGCCAGAGTCAACTCGTCGTACTCGGCCACTCCGTGGGCGTCCGGGTTCACCAATTCGTCCACGGTCGCTTCGTAACCTTTGGCCGCTCTCGCCTCGAGCTCGTCGTATGTGGCTCCGAAACCGGCGCGGCGCATCAGGTGCGCCATCAGTGCGATGTCCTTACTTGCCATTAAGCCACTCCTTTCTTAAAAGTGCGTGCACCCCTAACTTCCCACGACTTTCGCCGAGGTCTCCTAGAGGTGCCGCAATTATAGAAAGGTATGTATCCAGTGTCAAGAACAGCTTCCGATACGAATCGGCTTTAGCCTCGACGACTTACCTCCTTTTCGGCTTCATTATTTCACCGTATCTGTCCGAGAGGGTATGAGGGAACAAACTGCCCTTCTGTGGCCCCTTGCCCTGCCCCTTTTTCCAACTTGGAGACCTTTGCATTACCCTGTGCCGTCCTGAAAACCTCTTCCTCCTCGATGGAGGAAGATTGAACCTGACCTGAGTCTTCCTGAGGGATGTGGGTGATTTCGGTGCCGATTGGGATGCAATCAAATATCCCGCAATCCTCTCCTTCTCTGAGGAGGAAATGTGAGATTGGGAGCGACTCCCCTTCTCTCCCATGATGAGAGATGATTGAGATGGGGAACAGACTGCGGAAACAATAGCTGTGGGCCTCCCTCTTTCGCCCTTGCCTCATGTCCGTCACCCCCCTACCGCCCAGCTGAATCGGTCTGGACCCTGCGCCCATCACCACTCACGTAAACCGCCTGCCCACACCTCCCCGAAATAACAAAGGGCCGGTTTCAAGCCGGCCCCTTGCTTCATTAACTTGATGCTGTTGAAAACTAGCCTTCGTGCCCGTTTCCGTTGAGTCGGATGCCCGTTATGGTCTCCATAATCAACCGGGTGACCACGTAGGGGTCCATGTTGGCGTTCGGCCGCCGGTCTTCGATGTAACCCTTCTGGTCGTGCTCTACCTTCCACGGAATCCGTACGGATGCGCCCCTGTCCGACACGCCATACCTGAACTCCTTGTACGAGCAGGTCTCGTGCAGACCCGTCAGCCGCTCCTCAATCCCATAACCGTAGTTGGAGATGTGCAAATCGTGCCGGGTGCCCAGCGCCTCCGCCGCGTCGACGCATGCCTGGTAGCTGTTGCGCATCTCGCGGGTGGAGAAGTTGGTGTGCGCCCCTGCACCGTTCCAGTCGCCGCGCGCGGGCTTCGGGTACAGCGTGGCGTTTATCCCATAGTCCTCTGCCACGCGATACAGCAGCCACCGGGCCAGCCACAGCTGGTCAGATACTTCCACTGCCGGAAGCGGGCCAATCTGGAACTCCCACTGCCCGGGCATGACCTCTGCGTTGATCCCATCAATCTTCAGTCCGGCTTCGAGGCATGCTTCTAGGTGCGCCTCTACAACCTCGCGGCCATGGACCTCGTCGTCGCCTACCCCGCAATAGTAGCCGCCCTGCGGCGGCGGATAGCCGGACTCCGGAAATCCGAGGGGCCTTACTCCCTTGAAGAAGGTGTACTCTTGCTCGATCCCGAAGATCATTTCCTGGTCCCGGCACATTTCCGCAACGGCTGCACAGGCGGCCCTCGTGTTGCTCTCGTGCGGCGTCAGGTCAGTGTTCAAGACCTCAGTCATAACCAGCAGGTCTCCCCGGTCCCTCTCCAGGAACGCGTCCATCTTCTTGCGTACCGGGTCCTTGATGGATAGTACAGGGCGAATGACGCAGTCGGAGTTTTCACCTATAGCCTGCCCGGTGCTGGAACCGTCGAAGCCCCAGAGTCCGGGCTGTTCAATCTTCCTGCCGATCCTCGTCTTGGACCGGAGCTTGGCTGTTGGCTTCGCGCCGTCTATCCAAATATATTCTTCTCTTCGATAGTCATCCCTGTTTATCAGCATTTCTCCCTTGCAACTCCTTAATCGGTTCTAAATGAGCGCTTCCTCGTTTGGCGCCTCACCTTGCACGAGATTGATGCCAAATATCGCAAAGAATCTGCAATGGTAGCATCAGGCCGACAAAGGCACTCCGCCCGTCGAAAACACGCAAGAAATATAGCAGAAAGTGACGCTCACTTCAATTTGTTGCGCTTCCAATATGTGAGAATTCATATCATCGCTTTCGGCGTCTGGTGCCGAAAACGGCCAGGAGGCCACACATTATCCGGTCGCTACGCACCGCCCCTGATCCCTTGGACCTCTGGCACCGCTGCGAAGCCGGCCATCGGTCCCACCCACCCGGATCCTATTGCGCAACGCTTAATAAGCTATGATGTGATACCCGGGGCCGGAGGTGCTGTGCCCGTCCCTCTAGCTTTGACACCCTTTGGGGCCGATGGTATATTTCCCACCGTTCATTCTTCCCTCCGTGGAGGCGGCTTTGTCCCTGAATATATTCGTCCTGGCCAAGCAGGTCATCGATCCGGAAATACCTCGCTCCGCCTTCCAGGTGGACCGGAAGAACCGCCGCGTCGTCACCCCTCCCACCCTGCCGCCCGTGGTGAATGGCTTCGACGAAAATGCCGTCGAGGCCGCCCTGCGCATCAAGGATTCCCAGCCCGCCGAAATAACCGTCATCTCAATGGGCCGGAGCTTCGCCATGGATGTGATGAAGAAACCCCTCTCCATGGGTGCCGATAGCCTCGTGCTCCTCCAGGACGACGCCTTTGACAACACGGTGGACAGCTTCGCCGTGGCCCGGGTCCTCGCATCTGCTATCCGCAAGCTCGGCCCCTTCAATCTCATCATCGCCGGACGCCAGGCCTCCGACTGGGACAACGCCCAGGTGCCCCTCGCAGTCGCCGAAATGCTGGACCTTCCCAGCGTCACCATCGGACGGAAGGTGGACGTGGGCGATGGAAAGGTCACCGTCGAACGACAAATGCCCGACGGTACGGAAATCGCCGAAGCCCCCATGCCCGCCCTGGTCACAGTAAGCAACGAGTTGGGCCAGCCGCGATACCCAACCCTCCGCGGCATCATGGCAGCCACCCGCAAGCAGCCCGTGGTGTGGTCCCTTGAAGACTTGGGCTTGGACGCAAGCAATCTGTCGCCCCAGGTGGAAACCGTGGACCTTTATGTGCCAGTCACCGAGGCGGATTGCGAGTTCATTGAAGGCGAGGACGACGCCGACGCAGGTCGTCTCCTGGCCCTTAAGCTGCGAGAGGCAAAACTGGTCTGATGGGCCTGTGCGAAGTGAATGAAAATGATTGAATCTTCCGGAGTTCTCGTCCTCGCTGAAACGGAAAACGGCGCCCTATCTCCCACGGCGGCAGAGCTTGTAACCGCTGGACGAGTCGTGGCGGAAGGTCTGGGCCTGCCCCTCTCCCTGGCCCTCGCGGGAAACGACGCTGCATCGGCATCCCAGGAAGCAGCCGTCCTGGGCTTGCAGAGAGTCTATTCCGCCGAGCACTCGCTCCTCACCGACGACAATCCGGAACTTCTGCTGGAAGCCTGGTCCCGGATCTGCCGCGAGACCTCCCCCGAAATCGTACTTATAGCCAGAACTACCGCGGGACGGGATCTGGCCCCGAGACTCGCCGTACGGTTGGGCGTCGGTCTAGCCCAGGACTGCCTCGAAGTGACCGTAGACGAAGCGTCGAGCCGCGTGGTGGCCCATCGACCCGTCTATGGCGGGAACGCAATGGCCGCCGTCGTGTGCAATGGCACCCCCCAGATTGCCTGCATCCGCCCCAAAGCCTACGAACCCGCGGAGCCGGACAATGCCGCTCAGGCGGAGATTGTCCCCATCGGCCTTTCCCTGGACGAGTCCATGGCAAAAGTCAAGCTCGTCGAAAGGGTGGCGGAGGAATCAGAGGGAGTGCGCCTGGAGACCGCAAAGATCGTCGTCGCCGGCGGACGCGGACTTGGGTCCTCGGCTCCCTTTGAAGACCTGGAGGTCATCGCAGGCCTGCTCGGAGCCGGCATCGGCGCTTCCCGGGCGGCGGTGGATGCGGGTTGGGTGCCGCCGTCTTGGCAGATTGGGCTGACTGGCAAAACCATCACCCCGGACCTGTACATCACCGTTGCTATCAGTGGGGCCAGCCAGCACATGGCCGGCTGCTCCGGATCCAAGGTCATTGTGGCCGTCAACAAGGACGCAGAGGCAAACATCTTCAAAGAAGCCCGCTACGGCGTGGTCGGCGACTGGGAAAAGGTCCTCCCCGGCTTCACCGAAACCCTCCGCGAACTCCTGGGTTAACCCCTAACTACGCTCCTCCCCCACCGCGGCCAGCTTCCGCCGGGCCTGGGCCAGATCATAATGGGCCTGTAGACGCATCCAGAAGTCGGCGTCACTCCATCCTAATCGCTCCAGGGCTATCGCCATGGACGGTGAGATTCCGCAGCGGCCGTTGAGCAGGCGCGAAGTCGTGTTGCGGCTGACGCCGAGGCGAGCGGCAAATTCGCTTACGCTCCAGCCCACCTCCTCCAAATCGTCTCGCAAACCTTCTCCCGGGTGGCTCGGATTATCTCGGCTCATGGTCTCGTCTCCTAGTGGTAATCTTCAAGATGTACATCCACGGCTTCACTTCCCTCAAAGCGGAAAGTGATTCGCCAATTGCCGCTTACCCGGACGCTCCAAAAGTCTCTTCGGTTGCCCCTCAACTGGTGCAGGCGGTTGGCCGGCCGATTCAACTGGCTAGGATAATTGGCAGCGTTCAACTGAGATAGGACCCGACTAATCCTGCGCACGTGGGCAGGATTGAGTCGACGGGCGTCTCCCCGCTCCCAAAACCGCCTCAGCCCCGAACACCTGGATTCCATGTTCGCTCTCTAAAACGTGAAAGCGCGTGGCGCAATGGAGAAGACTGCGAGCCCCGCTTACCCAATCTCCCCCAACACCACGTTGTCAATCAGCCGGACGCCTCCTATCCACACCGCGGTCGAAAGCATCGCCCCTGCCCGCGCCACCTCCAGCTCCCCCATCGTCTCCCGGTCAGCCACACTCACATAGTCGACTTCTGCAACCAGAGGCTCAGCCTCCAGAGTCCTGCGCACCCGCCGCTTTAACACCCCTCCGCCGGTCTCCCCGCCCCACCACAGCTCCTCCCCCGTCCGCAATGCGCGGTACACCACGGGAGCCGCGGCCCGCTCCGCCGGACCCAGTCGGCTGTTTCGGCTGCTGCAGGCCAGCCCATCGGATTCCCGCACCGTCGGCGATACCACAATCTCCACAGGCATGTTCAGGTCTCTCACCATCGACTTCACCACCGCCGCCTGCTGCCCGTCCTTCTGACCGAAATACGCCCGGGTGGGCAGCGTCACGTTGAACAGCTTGGCCACCACCGTCGCCACTCCTCGAAAGTGGCCCGAACGATGAGCCCCCTCCAACCGCCGGGCCACCTCCCCCACCTCCACCCAGGTATCCATCCCTCTTGGGTAGAGTTCAGAGGCCGCTGGCGCAAAGACCAGGTCAACCTTCTCGCCATCCAGAATCGCCAGGTCACGCCCCATATCCCTCGGGTATGCCCTCAGGTCTTCTTCGGAGCCGAATTGGGTAGGGTTGACGAAAATGCTCACCGCCACCGAGGCGTTCTCCCTCCTCGCGCGCCTCACCAGCGAGATATGCCCGGCATGAAGGAACCCCATCGTCGGCACCAGCCCCAGCGGACGTGTGAGTTCGCTGCAAGCCATTGCCGCTTGCGAAACCGTTTCGATGACTCTCAAGCCTTCAGCCTTCCAGCAGGTCTTGAATCAACGCCTCATCCATGTCGAAACTCTCCTCGTCGGTGGGGAAGGCGCCTTCTCGAACATCACCGGCATACCGCTCCAGCGCACCCGCAATCGTCTCCGAGAGCCTCAGATACTGCCGGGTATGCTTCGGAACGAAATCATCGTACAGCCCTAGAATGTCGTGCACCACCTGTACCTGTCCGTCGCAATGCGGCCCCGCGCCGATCCCAATCGTTGGAATCGTCAGATTGCTGGTAATGACTCGGGCGAGAGGCGCCGGAACAAGCTCCAGCACCAGCGCATAGCATCCCGCCTCCTGCAATGCAACCGCGTCCTGCATCATCTGGCGCGCCCTCCGTTTGGCCCTGCCCTGCACCCGGTACCCTCCAAACTGGTGCACCGACTGCGGAGTCAGCCCCAGATGCCCCACGACCGGTATGCCCGCTTCTACGATACGCCTGGCCTTCTCAACCGTGTCGCCCGCCCCCTCCAACTTCACCGACTGCGCTCCCCCTTCCTGCACCAATCTGCCGGCGTTCCTCATCGCCTCCCCAACGCTGGTCTGGAAGCTCATGAACGGCATATCCGCAACCACCAGCGCCCGGTCCGACCCTCGCACCACCGCCCTTGTGTGCCGGACCATGTCATCCATCGTTACCGGAATGGTTGAGTCGTACCCCAGGCAGACCATCCCCAGGCTGTCCCCGACCAGGAGAACGGGAAACCCCGCCCTGTCCGCAAGCCGCGCCATCGTATAGTCATAGGCCGTGACAACTGGGATGCGCTCCCCCTTAGCCTTCATCGTACTTATCCGACGGGCAGTCATCCTAGCCATGGGTCGTCCCTCCCTCGTTGTGGCTCTGGCCGGGTGCTAACGGTTCCTTGACCGGCTCGGAAGCCCCCCTATCGTATTCCGAGAGCAGCCGGCCCAACTCTCCCCTTTTCCCGCCTTCCAGGATGTTCGACTGGGCTGTCAACGCCCTCGTAATCTCCACATACAGCGGAAGCGCCTCAGGTGCACGTGATTGCAGCGACTCCAGGTGCGTCCCCACTGTGGCCACGTCTCCCCTGTTCACGGGCCCGGTGGTGGCCGCTTCCGGCCCAAGCGCCCCCGCATTCTCGAGGGTGGTCCGTGCAAGCGGCAGAAGGGCCTCGAAAGCCGTTTTCTGGTCGATGCCCATCCGCTCCCACAATTCGGCTGCGGACCGAAGCAGCGCAACAATTGCCCCGCAGCTCATCACCGCAGAGGCGTGATACAGCGCCCGGTCTTCAGGCTTAATCTCAATTGTCTTCCCACGAAGATCCAACGCCATGGACTCCAGGGCCTGCCGCAGCCAGCCGGGTGCCTCCACCGTAAACGTAATCCCCTCCATACGCTGAAGGGCGACACTCAATTTGCCAGCCCCGTCCACGCCTTCCGGCACTGACGCGAACGTCTGCAACGGATGAATTGAGCCGCATAGCGCACCATCGGCCAGGGCCGGACTCAGTAGGTCAGCACCCGCCGCCCCGCAGCAGTGCACAACTCCTCGTCCTTCGGGCCATTTGATTGACGAAGCCACTTCGGCTATAGCATCGTCGGGTACCGTAATGAAGATCAGCCGGCAGCCGTCCGCAACAGCCTGGGGGTGACCCACCGCTGCGCAGCCCGGAATAAGCCCAGCCAGGCGTCTCGCTGAACTCAGCGAACGGCTGGCCACCGCGTCCACCTTCCATCCGACACTGCTCAGGGCCACCGCAAGCGTCGAACCCAATGCCCCTGCTCCTATGAACCCCACGCTGGGGCGTTCGAATGAGTCTGGCGTCAATTCGCTGGCGAATTCTCCCGACACAGCCGGCCCAGCCCCCAAGCCGCACCGCGCACCTCGTCCCCGTGCGTCTGCGTGAGAAGCTTCTGCCCCGACATTTCCCATCGAATCAACCGCGGAGAATTGCGCAAATGGGCCAATACATTCCGGTGTCGCCGTCTCGGTCCTCATGGGATCCCAGCGGCCTCCTGAAAAAACGAGAGGCTCACCCCCCGAACGGGTGGATGGCTGGCCTATAATACCACCGCCCAATTGCCCCATCAACGTGATACCCCTCCCAACCCGTCCGGACACCCTGGAGGCGCAAACGCCGTGCCTCTCCTGGGCATGCTGTAGGAGGGTTGGTCGAACTATATGTTTCAGGTACGCGGGCTGCCCTACGGCTTAGACCAATTCTTGAATTGCCTGTATTGGGTTGACTGCGGCAATTGGAGAGTGGGTATAGTCCCTGGTATTCCTTGTTACTATGTAATGGGCCCCACAGGCACGCGCAGCTGCTACCTGCATTGCGTCCTCAAAATCGGTCATTGGCAACACCACAGCGTATTGAATGTCCTCGGTTCTCGTTGCCGCCACCCCCACGAATTGAGTTAACCCGGCAATGAAGTCAAGAATGGTTACTCTACCAAGGGCGGGACTGACTACGTAATAGAGGTTGGACAGGGAATGCCAAGCAACGGATGCGGGGACGATTCCTTGCTCGATTCTTCCCAAGAGCTCCGTTGCTGGCTCCGAGAATGGTGCTCGGTTGATCGCAACATCAACCAAGACGTCGGTATCGAGGAGTATCAATCGAAATACTTCTTGGCCAGCGCATCATAACGAGGGTCGTTCTTTCGATTGGCCGGCTTGAACTTCCCTCGCCACCGAGAAGCGAAGGATTCCTCCTCACCCTTTGTCATCTCTCTCAGCGACCGCTCTACGAGTGAGGAGAGGGAAACACCTCGAGACCTTGCAAATCGCTTGGCTCTGGGTATCAGGTTGGCGTCCACGGTTAAGGTGAGCTTCTGTTTCATATATTTCCCCCCACCTCGTATGTACGTATACGCCCTATAAGATTAGTATACGTAATATGACTACCAACCTCAATAACCCACTCCTTTCAATTCCATGCAGATGCCCCCTTCCCTCCCCCCTATCCCCCATGGTTGCCTACCGCAACCGCTAACGCTATACTTCCTTGGCGAAATTGGGTAAACTGCGACTCAAGGGAGGCCTATCAGGCCCTCCCTAGTCATGTTTGCCGTAAAATGAGTTGTTTATATAACCGAATCAGGGCCCTTCTTCGTGATATTCGTGGAATTCGTTAATCTTCCCTGGGCCCACCATTAATAAAGGAGCAACCTAATGACTTCAGGGAAATTTGATTTCGCCATGGCTATTGGCGGCGAGGCCGGTCAGGGCATCGCCACCCCGGGCGATATTCTGGCCCGCGTCTTCGTGCGCCGCGGCCTCCATCTCTATACCTATAATGCCTACCAGTCCATCATCCGCGGCGGGCACATCTTCCTTACCATCCGCGTAGGCGAAGAGGAAGTCCAGAGCCACGGCGACAAGTTGGACCTCCTCCTCTGCCTTAACCAGGACACCGCCGACAGGCACGTCAATCTCATGGGCCCAGGCTCCAGCGTCGTCTACAACGGCGACCGCATCAAGATTGAAGACGCCAAAGAAGGTGTGCAGCTCTGCGCCCTTCCCATCTCCCACCTCACCGGCGGCAGCAGAAACCGGCTCATCCAGAACACCGTCGCCGTCGGCTCCATCATGTACATGCTAGGCCTCGATTTCGAAATCCTCGAAGACAGCCTCAAGCTCCGGTTCGCCCGCCACGGCCAGGCCGTCGTGGACGAAAACGTCAAGTTCGCCAAGGCCGGCTACGACTATGCAATCGAAAACTTTAAACCCTACCACCAGCCCACCCCCGTGGGCGAAAAGCCCCTCGCCGTCTGGGCCGGCAACGACGCCGTCGCCATGGGCGGCGCCGCAGCAGGCGTGAAGTTCTACGCAGCCTACCCCATGAGCCCCTCCACAGGGGTTCTTCACTGGATGGCCGCCCACGCCCGCGCCCTCGATATCATGGTGCGACAGGTCGAAGACGAAATCGGCGTCGCAAACATGACCATCGGCGCAGCCCACACCGGATGCCGCGCCATGTGCGCCACCTCCGGCGGTGGCTTCGCCCTCATGACCGAAGCTGTCGGCAGCGCCGCCATGATGGAAATCCCCGTAGTCTTCATTGACGTCATGCGCGCCGGCCCCTCCACGGGAGTCCCCACCAAGTCTGAGCAGGGAGACCTCTGGCAAATCCTTGGTGCCAGCCAGGGAGACTTCGAACGTTTCATTGTCGCCCCCAAAGATGCTCTGGACGCCTTCAATTCCATGCCTGAACTGTTTAATCTGGTCGACAGGGCTCAGTGTCCAGGCATCGTTATCTCTGACCTCGTCATCGGCGAAGGCCGCTTCAGCGTCGACCCCGACGCCCTCAACATGCAGCCAGTCATTGACCGCGGCGACATCATCACCGAGCCTTCCGCCACAAATGGCTACAAGCGCTACCTGAACACAGAATCTGGCATTTCGCCCCGCGCCCTGCCTGGTCTGGAAGGCTACAACCACGTGGTGGCCACCGACGAGCATGATGAGGACTCAATCCTCATTAGCGACGAGTTCACCCATCCCCACAAACGCCGTAGGATGGTTGAAAAGCGGGCCCGCAAATTCCAGAACGTCATCAAGAGCGTCCAGGCCCCTGAACTCGAAGGCCCTGAGGACGCCGACGTTACCATCATCGGATGGGGTTCCACCTACGGCGTCATTCAGGAGGCCATCGGCCAGCTGGCGGAAAAGGGCATCACCGCCAATCATCTCCCCATCAAGTGGATAGTTCCCCTCCATGCCGACAAGATCTCCGAAGTCTTTTCCAAGGCCAAAAAGACCATCATGGTCGAGAATAACTTCTCCGGCCAATTCCACCGTTACTTGCGCAGTGAAACGGGCCTCGCTTCCGACGGCCATGTTCGCAAGTACGACGGCGAACCCTTCATGCCCCACCATGTTTCCGAGGGTGTCATGGAGATTCTAAGCGGCGCCACCGATATCTATGTGCCGTATCAGGAAGTAATAGTCTAAAGAGGTGATAGGATGACAACCGTTGTAGATATTGCGTCGGGCAAGCCTGCCCGCAAGCTCACGGCGAGAGACTTTCGTGGCCCCGTCAACCCGGACTGGTGTCCGGGCTGCGGCGACTTCGGCGTCCTCAACAGTATTCAGAGGGCCTGCGCCGAACAGGGCCTTCAACCCCATGAAGTTATGGTGATCAGCGGCATTGGTTGCTCTTCCAACCTGCCCGGCTACATAAACACCTACGGTATGCACACGCTCCACGGTCGCGCCCTCGCAGTTGCTACCGGCGCCAAGATGGGCAACCACGAAATGAACATCATCGTTACCACTGGCGACGGCGATGGCTACGGCATCGGCGGCAACCATTTCGTCCACACCGCCCGCCGAAACGTGGACCTGACCATGGTCGTAATGAACAACCAGATCTACGGCCTCACCACCGGCCAGATCTCCCCCACCAGCCGCGACGGGATGAAAACCAAGAGCACCCCCTTCGGCAGCGTGGAAATGCCCATCAACCCCATCACCTCCGCCATCATGAACGGCGCCACCTTCGTGGCC
>CAYQLZ010000017.1:0-42392 GCA_964418665.1 uncultured Dehalococcoidia bacterium
AATCTACCGGCTAGGACTCCCTGGCCTGGCGAATCTGGTTGAGCTTGTTGGCGGCTGCCTTCACCAGGGGAGCGAGTTCCGCCGCCGTCAGCTTGTCCAGGTCCTTGCCAGTGCGCGCGGATACGGCTTCCCTGACCTGGTTCTCGTTAAACCCCTGGGCCGTACCCAGCTCCAGGACCCGCTGCCGCAGCATCTGGGCCTGGGGGTCCTCATTGGCGGCGGGCTTGGATTGCTCCGGCTTCTTCGCAGTCCGGGCGGGAACCCGCTCCGGCTGGGCGGCGCTCCCCACCTGGACCGGGTCGCCGTAGAGACCATTGCCGAACTGGACCCCAAAGCTCCTGAGAGCCCTCTTCAAGCCGTCGGTAACGGCGGCCTTTATGGCCGTGTCGTGGCCGTCGGGAGTATCTTCAGCCACTGGATGGAATCCGATGTCGGTGCGGGGTTGCGCCCCCGCCACGGTGACCCGCACCGGCGCGCTGTATCCGAAGGAGACCTTCACCTCGCCGGTCCTGGGGTCCACGGACTCCATCCTACGGAGGGTCACGTCTCCCTGCAGGCCGTACCCCCAGCCGCCGTAGCCGAAGATCCTGTTGGCCTGGTCGATGACCGCGTGTCCCTCGAGGTAGTGGTAGACCATGCCCGCTCGTCCCCTGCGCTGGCAGATCAGGGAGGGGTCGAGGGGCTGGGCAAGGGCCCTCGTCGTGGCCGGGGCCAGGCCGTCCCAGAGCATTTCGATCTCCGTTACGACCGGGGCGTCCGGCTTATTTCCGTTGCCGTTCAGGTGCACCAGTCCGTTGGGGTGGTGTCCGTTGCCGTTGTGATTGCCGTTGTTCATCTTCTTCTCCTTGAAGGGGAGTTCCTGGGAATGGGGATGCGGGATTCCTGTGGAAACCCGTTGGCGTGCGTGGCCCGTCATTCAATGGGTATGGCAGGGAGGGCCTGTAGGTTGAAGGGGAGTGGGGACGTCCCTAGCGATGGGAGCGGGCCGCGAGTGCAAGCAGGCGAAGGAAGAGATCACGTCCCCGGGGAAGGGCGGCGAGCTCCGCCACGTCCGCCACGCCCCCGGGCAGGGTTGCGACGGCGGCCCGTGGCCCAAGCAGGCCCGCCAGCTTGCCTGCCGCCTCCCTGCCGGGAGCGTCGTTGTCGAAGGTTATGAAGACTCTTGGGCAGCCCCTGAGGGCCGACGCCACCCTCTCAAGCCCGTGGGTGCCCAGGGCTGCCACGGCGGGCAGGCCCCAACCGGCAAGGGTGAGCCAGTCGAAGAGGCCCTCAGTGACGACGGCGCAGGAAGGCGATGCGCCAAGTCTTCCAGCGCCAAGTACCGGCTTGGGACCGGGCAGGGACTGGAAGCGGGGCCTGGAGTCCGGGCGGACGGCCCTGCCCGCAAGCCAGCGGACAAGACCGCCGGAGGTCTCCGGCGTCATGACCATACCGGAGAAGCGTTCCGCGCCGCTGGAGGAGAACAACCCGGAGTCCTCGATCTGCTTCTTCGAAAAGCCGCCGGACTCAAGGGCCTGCATCAACCCCAAGCCCGACGAGTAGCCGAGGCCGAGGCGAAGGGCAGCGGCGTTGGCGATACCCCTGGAAGCCAGGTACTCCAGGGCTTCGGGGCTGCACCGCAACCGGCGGGCGTAGTACCGTGCCGCCGCCGTCAGCAGAGTGGGATTGCGGGGAGCCACCGCAGCGGCCTTCCTGCGTGGCGGAGTCGCTGAACGGTGCACCGTCCCGGGCGACCGCCCAAGTCCGCCGTCCAGCCTGCGTATGGCCTCGGGCAGGGTAAGGTTCTCGGTGCGCTGGAGAAAGTCCAACACGTCTCCACCTTCGCCGCAGCCGAAGCAGTACCACCGCTCCGAATCGGAGTACACCGTGAAGCTCCCTTCCGCCTCATTGTGGAAGGGGCAGAGGCCCTGCCGCACCCTGCCACTGCCTCTCAGCTTCACCCCCGCAGCCTCCACGGCGTCCCCAAGGGGATGCCTGGCCTTCAGGGCGGGGATGTCGACGTTGGTGTGTGTAGTCATCATGACGCGGCCCCCCTGGCCAGCGGCCTCAGGCCCCTGAGGCTGCGCCGGGAGACCAGCTTGCCGGGCTGCCACTTCATTCCCAGGACGGTCACCACCTCCGCGGCGCCCTTGTCCCTGGGAACCAGTGCGGCGGCGCGGCCCATGCCCTGGCTGTACACCAGGACTCCCGCATTGCGGTACCGCCGCTTCACAAGCTGCTTCCACTCGGAGAAGGCCCACCGGACCTGGTGCGGCTCCGCCGTGGCGAGGTCCCCCGTGGCCAGGGTCTGAAGGGCCCCGTCCAGGTCTCCCGACTGCCTGAGCCGCCGGGCTTCGTGGATGGCGCGAGTCACGCCGCAAGTGGGGTTCACGTCCATCATCAAGACCCCAGGGATGGGCTGTACCGCCGCCGGTTCCTCCCTGAAGGTGAGCGTATTCATGAGCCGGTCCACGAGCTCCTCAAGACTGCGCCGGGGACGTGCTGTGGGTGCCAAGGTCCGGTTTCCAATCGTCATTGTTGCCGTAGTCATACATTTCCTCCTTAAAGTAGTTGTGTAGGTGTGAGCTATCCGTGCAAGATGGGGACAAAGAAGAAGGGCCGCCTCCGAAGAGACGGCCCTGCAAGCCGGGGTTCGCTGAGGTCGGTCTGCCGTCAGCGTTGCCTTCGGCCCTCACGGAGGGCGGACGCAAGCCGCCATATCAGCAGGCCCATGACTGCCAGAAGCAGGGTGTTGAGCAGGAAGGCCGAGACGTTGCCGGTCAGCACCAGGGGCGAAAGCAGCAGCGCTGCGACAAGGACTCTGATGGCAAGCCCCTTCTTCCAGAGCAGCAGGTCCTTCATGCGGGACAAGGCCCTCCTGGTTGTGGGGATTTCCCTTGGGAGATTCGTGACGTTCATTGACGCCTCCTTTCTTGTGTAACCGCACCGGCATCCAGGGCGCGGACAGGGGTAAGTTGGGATTTAGAAATGCGCGGCTCTCCCTGGGTCAACACCGCAAGGAGAAGCCACGATTGGTGGGAGCGCCCGCCCGGCGTCCGATGACGGAGCCGGGTATCGACGCGTGTCCAAGCTGCGGACCAACCGTGCACTGGTCCAACCGCAGTCGTGAGGAACCGGCCGGGGCCTCGGAGCTCCCTCCGACCGGCATGTGCCAGGGGCCACGTTCCAAGTGACGCGATCCCGGGGGTCCTGCCGCTTTCGAACCGGTCCTGGGGGAGCAGGGCTCGACCCCTCAACCTAATTCACGCAGCGGTCATGCGCTTGTCCCTCCTGGGGCCGCCGTCGGGAGAGCTGTGCTCGATCCCTTGGGCTGGCGCCCCGCGGGTGGCTGTTCGGAGAGCGGTGCTCGATCCTAGGCAGCCGGTCCCGGATCCGGGGGACTGGAATCCTCCAGGTTTCTCGGCGTGAAACGCTGGAAAAAGCCAGAAACAGAGTTTATTGATAGCACCGGCCCACATCGGTGTCAACGGTTTCGGGGTGGTTAGGACGAAACCCGTCAATCCGCTTTAACAAAACTTCCACGGAATCCTAAGTGGGGCCGTGGCGGGGGCTATCTCCGCCACAGCCCCAGGGTGAGGATCCTTCGCATCCGCCTGAGCAGCACTCTCCTGGCCCGCGCCCGACGGAGGTGGTTGAGGGCCCTCTTTCTCCAGTTCAACTGGTAGCTGCGCCAGATGCCCCTGAGGGGTTCCGTCTCCGGAGGCAGGGTCAGGCCGTGCTCCTCCAGCATTGCGATCTCCAGTTCCCTGATCCGCTCCACTCTCTCCAATTCCGAGAGGCCGCTGTCGGTAGGGTCGACGTTCCACAGCTTGCGCCACTCGTGGACGAGGGGCCAGGCCGGACCGTAGACCACGGCGTCGCCCTCCATGGGTTCCCTTGTCACCAGGTCAGGGTGCCTTCTTTGGCCGATGACCTCCGACCGCCGCCTGCCGTAGGGGGCAGTCCTCGCACATGTCCGCCGGAAGACCAATCCCGCCTCGGGGCCCCGGTCGCGGGCTTCTCCGACGGGATCGGTCCGGCCTCTGTGTCACTGCTGTTTCCAGGGATCTCCATCCGGTCCAGGCGTCGTTCAATCTGTCGTATCGTCCGGGAGTGTCCCGTGTCAATGGCAGACATCTCCCGGCGGACATTCTCCACTTCGGCTCGAATCCCCTGCTCCAGCGCATCCACCCGCTGCTCCAGTGGGTCGCCATCGCCGCCGGACTCCTCCGAACAGCCGCAGAGCAGTCCCTTCCGCCGGGCTCGTTCCAGGGCCTCGCGAACCCGCCAGGTCATGCGGCCTCCGTCCATGCACTTCCCCACCGTCCTGGGGTCCAACTCCAGCCTCCTGGCGGCTTCCAGCCGGCCGTGCCCTCTCACCAGGTCGTGCAGCAGGGCCATCAGGTGGGGAACTCGGAGGTCATCGGAGTCTTCGCCGCCGCGGTCGACCACGGCCTCGTCCGGTCTCATGGATACCACCTCCAAATGAAATATATCCGACGCCACACCCGTGGCCATCGGAACTGCCAGGTTCGTCCTCGCTACAAATTGCAGATTTCGTGGCAACCGGAAGTTGTCAAAATTCGTTGGCATCTGAGGGTCCTATAGGGTCGGAATCATGCCCGATTCAGCTTTGAAACCGGCCCGGCGCGCAACTTGCAGAGAAGTTCGATTTCCTGTACACGCCCATGACATCACAGGGGTCTCCGGCGGCGTTATCCCCTCAAAGGGATTACATAAATGCAATCCCTTCCGGGGGATACCCCTCGTTCACCTGACGCAGCACACTCCCTCCTCCACGATGGTTCCGCAATGACAGGAGGCGTAGATGCGAAGGACACCTGAATTGAAGACCACCAAATTGGAGCGGTTGAAACTCCCGGTTATCGCCCTGCTATTGGCCCTGGTTGTCACCATTTCTCTCACTGGAATGGCGGAGGCCCAGGCCCCGCCGGGGGACGAGATCGTGCTGGTCAATGACGGAAGGGACGTGGTGGAGCGGAAGTCGGATGGGGGGTTCATCGCCCGCCCCGTATTCAACCGGAAGATTGACAACCTCTTCTACGGAGTCCGCGACACCGACAACGGCGAGTGGCTCACCCCCGTCTACGCGGTGCTTGGAGGGGAGAAGCAGCTCAGCCACGGTTGGGAGTACTCGTGGGAGTATTCCGTGCTGACCGGTGAGGCCGCTCTTGACCCGGAGAAGCCATACCTGCTGGCGATGGTGGCGGACGTGGTGGGAGGCCACACCCAGGCCCTCCACGCCCTCATACCCGTGCACCGGCCCATGGGACTGTGGGACCGGGTGCTGCGAGCCTTCGATCCCGAGACATGGGCGAGGGCCGCGGCGACATGGGTGGTGGAGGGAGTCCACGGGACCCTGTGCGGCGTGCTGGAGCGGGCAACGGGAGACGACATCGACCAGTGCGGGACGGGGAGCTAGCGCCATGGGAGACATCCTCACCGGCACTCCCCCCGAGCTGACCTTCCTGCATCCCCTGGTGAGGGAGGCGTGGAGCGTGATGTGGACCGTGGCCTCAGGGGCCCTGGTGGTCATCCTGGCCTGGTTGGGCATCACCCTAATCGTGAGCGAGCACCTGGGCATGCCCCCCACGGGCTGGAGGGAGATGGTGCCCCGGGTGTTGCTGGGGCTTGCCGCCGCCGCGTCCTCCCTCTGGTGGTGCGCCCTGGTGATAGCCACGGCGGGGGCCATCTCCGCCTACATCGCCGCCGCCCTGGACGTAACCCCTGGCGACCTGCTGAGGGCGCCCATGGAGCCGTTGCTCACCGCCATACAGGCCGGATCCGTGGGACTGGCCCTGTTCATCGCGATCATCTATCTCATCTATGGCTTCTTTGTCCTCTACCTGCTGCTGCAGATGGTGCTGAGGCTGGCCCTCATAGACCTGCTCATCGTGCTGGGTCCAGTGGCGCTGGGGTTGTGGATTCTGCCCCACACTTCGGACTGGGGAAGACGGTGGCTGAGGCTCTTCATGGTCACCGTGTTCCAGCAGTCGGTGCAGCTTGTGGCGCTGGCGTTGGCCTTCGGTTTCCTGGACGACTTCGCGAGGGTTGCCGCCTTCGAACCAGCGGCGGACCTGGTGTGGAAACTGCTCATGTCAGTGGCCTTCGTCTACCTGGCCACCCGGGTGCCCTCGATGATGGGCAGCGGGGGAACCTTCGATGCCTGGATACACACCCTCTACTTCGGACTCTCGCTGCCCGGGACTGTGATGAGGTCCGCCAGGTCCATGGCTTTCATGGCAGCTGGAGTTGCCAGCGGGGCGGGCGCCGCTGCCGTGGGAGCGAAGGCTGCGGGATTCGCCGCCGGACTGGGTTCCATGGCCTCCGGACCTGCAGGCTCAGGTGCTACCGGTGGCGCCGGTGCGGGTGTCGGAGCCGGCCCCGCCTCTCCAAGGAGCAGCAGCGAGTGAATGGACCGAAATCAAAGCATTACTTCAGATCAAGAACAACGTGAGCAACACGGATTCGAGTGAACACAACAAGGGAGGTGACGAGATGAGCAGCTAGCAACCGGCAGCCGAAAAACCCCTTTAGATCAACCGAACAAGAGAGGAGAAAAAGAGATGCAAGACCTGACCCAGACCATATCGAACCTGGTGGGAATCATGCTGGGGATCGTGGGAGCCGTGGGAGTGGGCTTTTTCGTCTACGGCGCCTATCTGTACCTGACGGCCTCGGGCGCGCCCCACCAGATGGAGAAGGGCAAGAGCGCCATGATGACGGCCCTGGCGGGCATCATCCTGGCCATGGTGGCCTACGGCGTCGTGGAGCTGGTGATGAACGCCGTTGTTGGGTCCCCCGTGGACGTCTCCGTGCCCGACCCCACCACCCCGACTCCCTCGCCCACGAAATAGGAGGAAAATCCATGAGAGAACACGAGGTGCCAACCCACGTGGAGGCGGAGGACAAGGTGCTGCTCTGGTTCACCTTTCCGCAGATAGTGGCGATGGTGGCGGTGTGCGCCCTGGCCTACGGGGTGTACGCCTACGCCCCCGTTGGACCGTCGTCGGTGAGGCTGGCGCTGGCCGTCCTCGTCGGCCTGTTCGGGATAGTCATGGTGGTGGGAAAGATAGGGGGTCGGCGGCTGCCCCAGGTGGCCGTCGACCTGCTGAAGTACGGCCTGGGGTCTGGGGTGTATTCCGGTACCGTGGCCCAGCTCACCAGGTCGGATCCTCCTCCGCCACCGCAGAAGTCTCCCAGTCTGCCGGTTCTATTGGCCCGCCGGTTGAGGAGGACCTTCAACCGGCTGCGAAGGAGCCGTCGGGAGCGACGCAACGGCCGCATGCCCCTGCGTCCCCGGCGGTGGCTGGACAGGATACGCCGGAGGATCAAGGGGGGCGGGAGAGAAAGCGACCACGCAAAACTGCAACGCCGGGACGGGAAGCGAAGGGGCTTCCTCCGCTTCCTGCTCCCCCTCTTCTTTGGACTGACTCTCCTTGCCAGCTCCGCGGTCTACGCGGCCACCGTGACGAAGGCCGACGGCCATGACACCGCATCTGACGACTGGCTGGTGGAGGAGCTCGGAAGGCTGCCGCCGGCCCCCGTACCAGGACGGCGGCTCTTCGTCCAGGGCCTGAAGGTGGCCGGAGATACGGCCACCGTGACGCTTAAAGCGGCCACTGACCTGGAAATCAACGTGAGGGCCTACGGGGGAACCATTGGTTTCACTCCCATCTTCGAGGCATCGACAACTTTCCGGAAGGGGCAGGTAATTGCCTACGACATTCCCCTCACCGGTAAATTCCCCACCATTACATTCGCCTGGGAGGACTCCCAGGGACAGGCGGGAGCCTTCCTTCTGGAGGGAGACCAGATTCCCTATCCCCTTCCAACAATCAGGGGAGAGATCTGCGACCTGGAGGTCACATCGTTGGGATGGACTCCCGGCGCGATCGAGGGAACGGTGGAGTCCGACTGCGAGGACCGGGTAAGGAAGCTGGTTGCCCTCACCACGGTGACGGGTCACCGGCAGGTGTCGGAGATGTCGCTGATGAACGCAGACGTGACCGGCATCAGCGGCGTTGTGTCCGCCGTGACCACGGGATCCCGCACCACCGTACCCCTGGTCGCAGGCGGAGAGACAACCTTCAGGCTGGAAACAGCCTCGAGAAAGGTTGACTATCCCGTGGCTATCGTGGCGGAGATGCAGGCCGACCTCAGCATTCCTCTGCCGCCCCTGGCTCACCTGACCCATCATCCTGAGCGGACGGAGCAGCGCACCAGGACGGTGACCCTGACCCGCCCCGGCGTCACAAGGACCGTGAGCAGACGGGTGACCGTGGAACACGATGACGGTACAACCACGGAACACACCATTTCCGCCACCCTGTCAGTACCCAGCCGCAAAGTACGAAAGAATGTGACCCTGAGCATCGTCCATCCCGAGCGGGTGGATGCCCGGGTGGAGGAGAGAGCCCCGGCCATCCGGTACAGCACTGAGACCCTGACCCTGCTGTCCTCGGTGGGTTCGGACGATCCCTACGAAGCGCTGGATCTTCCCATAATGGAAGAGTCGCCCCTGTTCGGCACCCAGGTGCCCATCAGCCAGGGCGAAGCGGAGAGATTGCAGGAACAGCTCAACGGGGAGTACGTGCCCTGGTGAGGCTGCTTGCCGCAACCATCATTCCGGTGGGTCTTGCACTCATCCTCATGGGGCAGTCCGGGCCTGAGAAGGTCCACATGCTCCGGTCCTTCGACCTCTTCCTCACCGACGCCTCCAGGCTGGCCGCTGTGCTGACCTTCTTCTCCCTGGTATGGGCGGGTTTCCTGTTCATGATGGAGGGGGCGGACGAGCGGAGCCGGGGCAGGGCGAGAAGGGCCGTGGCCGTCGCCCTGGGAGGCCTGGTGTTGGTGCTGTCGGCCAAGGGAATTTCGATAGCGCTACTCAGCGGTGTCATCCCCATTCCCTGATTGCCACTCCAAAAACCAAAGGAAGAAAGAACTTGAAAAAGATCATCCAGACCGCAAAGAAACTCATCGCACGGAGCTTGGGGCGCAAGGCCGTGGCGGCCGAGAATTCTAATGCAGAACAACCGCAGATCCCCGTACCCAAGCCGCCCCCGCCCCTTTCCACCTTCTTCATGCTCTCCCACCTGAAGGAGGACGGCCCTGTGAGGCTTGACGGGGTGAAGGTGGGAGTGTGCGAGCTGATGGGGTTGGAGATAGACGAACCGAAGCTGGGCTCCTTCGCCGGGGCCCTCAACGCCCTGGACTTCCCGGTGCAGCTTCTCATCAGGCAGCACCAACCGAGGTTGGGCCGGCTGAGAGAAAATCTGAAAAAGGCCCAGCCCGACAACCTTCCCCCACAGACCCTGACGGCCTCGGAATCGCTCAGGCGGCTGTTGACCGACCTGGAGAGCCGTGACGGGATCGTGGACCGGCGATTCTACGCCGCATGCGAGTTCTCGCGGCTGGATGAGCTGCGGGGACTCCTGTCCAGGGCCGGACTCTCCGTCCACGCGCTGAGGGGCAGGCAGCTGCGGATGTTTCTTGTTTCCTGCTGCCTGGGAGGTTCTCCGACTGAGGTCGACGGTGATGCCCCAATAGAAGTCCGGGTCAACCGCCGGCATATCCGGATTGGTGAAACGCTAATGCGCTCCCTGCACCTGGGAAAGTGGCCCCGTTCGTTGTCTACCGGCTTTCTGCAGGGGCTGATGGCGGCGGGAGCGCCCATGGACCTGTCCATACACCTGGGGGCCATCCCCACGGACCAGGCTGCCAGGACCCTGGAGTGGCAGAAGGTGCGCTTCGAGTCGGCCCAGTCCCTCTCCTTCAAGCGGGGACGCACCATGTCCTCCGAGGCGGAGATAGCCCTTGAGGACGTGACCCGACTGCGCGACCAGGTGCAGAGGGGCAGGGAACGGCTCTTCCATGCTTCGTTGTCCGTCACCCTGCACGCGAAGGACGAAAAAGACCTGAAGGAGATGACCCAGAGGGCGAAGGCTCACTTCGCCGCCACCCTGGGCAAACTGGATTCCCTGTCCTTCCGTCAACGTGAAGGATTGCTCTCCACCCTGCCACTGGCCCTCAATGCGGTGGCGGCGTGGAGGACGCTGGACACATCCAGCCTGACCAGGCTGTTCCCCTTCTCGCCACCCGACCTTGACACTCGTAGCGGCACCCTCTACGGCATAGACATGAGGGCCCGGTCCCCCGTGGTCTACGACCCGTGGGACGGGACTCACCTGAACGCCAACACGGCGGTGCTGGCCCGGTCCGGGAGCGGCAAGAGCTTTTCAACGAAGCTGGGAGTGCTGCGTGGCGTCTGCCGTGGGATCACCGCCTATGTCATCGACCCCGAGGGGGAGTACGCGGACATGGCCCGCGCGGCGGGAGGACGGGTCCTCTCCCCCGGAGTGCCGGGCCAGGGCATGAACCCCTTCGTCATCGACAAGGGGGACTCCGAGGAGATGCTCCAGCGCATCGGCAGCCTCAGGCGGCTGATAGAGGTGATGGTGGGAGAGAAACTCGGCGCCGACCGGAGGGCCTCCCTGGACCACGCCCTGGCCAGCTACTACTCGAAACCAAGAAAACGCACGGGCTTCACGGACTTCTACGCCCACCTGCAACACGAGAAGGACGGGGACCCCGGCCTCGCCCACCTGCTGAGCCCCTTCGCCACGGGCAGCCTCAGACACCTCCTCTCCGATGAGGGGGACGACCTGCTGAACAACGAGGCGTTGGTCACCGTCTTCGACCTCAGGTTGCTCGAGCCGGAACTTCGACCCGCCGCAGCAATGGTCTGCACAGAGACGGTGTGGGCCGCCGCCGCCCAGAACCCCAAGCCCCGCCTGCTGGTGGTGGACGAGGTGTGGAGCATCATGCAGCACCCGGAGGGGGCGGCCTTCATGGTCTCCATGGCCAAGAGGGCAAGGAAGCACCGGCTGGGGTTGCAGTTCATCACCCAGGATGTGCAGGACCTGCTCTCCGAGGATTCTTCGAGAACAATCACCGGCCACAGCGGAAGGGCGCTGCTTCAGAACGCGGCCTTCAAGCTGCTCTTGCAGCAGGATGCAGCGGCGGTGGGCACCGTGGGCGACGCCTTCGACCTGCCGGAGGAGCTTCAGAGATGGCTACTTTCCTGTCCCAGGGGCGACGGACTTCTGCTGGCCAGGGGCAACCGGTTTCCCGTGCGCATTGAAGCCACGCCGGAGGAGGCAGCAGTAATCGAGTGGAGGCCGGGGAGGACAGCTAAACCTGCAGCTCCTGGCAATGAACCCTCAAGAAAGCAAAGAAAGACTTCAACTAGGAGAAGAAAGAATGAAAATAAACCCAAGGAAGATACTGTTTGGAGACGAAGAGGAGAAAAAACCCCCCGTGCTCCTGGAGATCACCCCGCCCAGGACGGGGGAAAGAACCCTGCTGGGTGTGGAGAACATGCTGGGATCCATCGCCGTGCCCGAGCCCTTCTCCCTGGAGATGGTGGGGAACATGGACGGCGTGACCCTCATGGCCCGCTGCCTGGACCACCGGGTGGTGCGGCAGCAGATATCCACCCACTATCCCCAGGCTCAGATCCAGGAGATCCAGCCCGAAGACGACTCTCTGAAGCTGGAGGATGGTGAGCAGGCGTGGGGCATGACCCTCCGGGCCTCGGGTCCGGAGTATGTGCCCCTCAGGGTCTTCCAGGATGAAGTCCTTCTGGACGCCGGTTCGGACCCCATCATCTCCCTCCTGGGATCCCTATCCGACCTGCGCCCGGGAGAGAGGTTGGTGTCGCGGCTCATGCTGAACTCCCTGGGCCCGGACTGGTCCCAGGGGCACCTGGAGAAGTCCCACCCCGGTGGGCGCCCGCCCCAGGAGTCCTCCGGCATGCACGATACCAAGCTCCTGCAGCTCGACGGAGTAACCATGGCCGTCCTCGGCGTCGGCGCCCTGGCCGCCATCCAGGGCTATATGTGGGTGAGAAGCGGCGACGTGTGGAAGGCGATCCTCCTCGGCGCCGGGGCGGCTCTCGGGCTGTCCGTGGGAGGGTGGATCTGGCACCGGTGGCGGAAGGCGCGCAGCCGGGTATACGATCCCCTGCTGATCCGGGAGAAGGTGGCACGCATGGCCTTCGATGGCGAGGTGCAGATAACGGCCATACTTCCCGCGGAGTCGGGATCCGAGAGAGCGGATGAGCTGCTGGATCAGGTGGCGACGGCCTACCGAAACTACGACAACCCCGCCGGTGCGCGGTTCCACGTGGGCAGGATGAGGCCCATGGTTCCGGACTCCCACATGCTGCACCCCTCGGGCCCCGGTCTGTTCGGCCCTCGCAGCGTCATGGGAGTGCGGGAGGTTGCAGCCCTGTGGCACCCGCCGGGAGCCGGGACCGACACGCCCGTTGTGGAGCGTACGGGAGCAAGGACCCTTCTGCCCCCTGGAAGGGCCATCAGATGCGGAGCCCACGTGGGCCATGCCAACGGTGGAAAGCCCAGAGAGGTTCGTTTTCCCGACGACCTTCTCAGGAGGCACCACCTGTACGTGGCTCGCACCCGCATGGGTAAGTCCACCCTCATGCACCACCTGGTAGCCCACAAGATGCGGGAGAAGGCGGCGGGCAGGGACGACGACGCCATCATCGTGGTGGACCCCCACACGGACCTGGTGGAGGGCCTGCTCCAAGAGGTGCCGGAATCCCTGGTGGAGAGGGTGCGGCTTATCGATCTGGCCAATGAGAGGGGGGCGCCGGGCATCAACCTGCTGGACACGCGGGTCTTCTCGGACAGGGATCGCACCGCCGACTCGGTGGTGCGGGTGGCCAGGGGCCTCTGGGACCAGTGGGGGCCCAGGATGCAGTCCATCCTGGAGTTCACCATGAAGACCCTGCATGAGGCCAACGAGAAAATGGACGAGGACGAGCAGTTCACCATCCTGGACGGGATCAGGCTGCTGTCCAACAAGGTGGTACGTACTGACGTGCTCAAGAAGGTGTCCGATCCGTACATCCTGGAGTGGTGGACCAACACCTTCACCGGCTGGAGCCGGGACTACAGGTCGGACTCCCTGGCCCCGGTGCAGACCAGGTTGTCGTACTACTCCTCATCCAGGAGGGCGAGGGCCATCCTGGGACAACGCCGCTCCACCATAGACCTGAGGGAGACCATCCTGGGCGGGGGAATCCTGCTGGTCTCCACCGCCCAGGGCGTGGTGGGAAGGGACGTGGCCGCCCTGGTGGGCGCGTCTCTGCTGAACCTGGCGGACGCCGTCATTAGGGAACAGGGCAGCATTTCCCTAAAGAAGCGAAGGGGAGCGCTGGTGGTGGTGGACGAGATGCAGTCCATGCCGGGAGTCGACTACGAGTCCATGCTGTCGGAGCTGGGCAAGTTCGGGGCGAGCTTCATCCTGGCCACCCAGAGCCTGGCCAAGCTGGACGATCTCTCCCCCACCATGCGGGACACCATAATGGCCAACATGGGCTGCCTGGCGGTGTTCCAGGTGGCGGGCGCCGACGCCCGTCAGCTTGTTTGGGAACTGGGGAAGGACCGGGTCTCCGAGGAGGACATCGTGTCCCTGCCCGTCCACCACTGCTACGTGAGGGCCACCGTGGGGAAGGAGAGGTTGCCCACCTTCTCCATGAAGGTGAGGAGACCCGAGGACGGGAATCCCGAGATGGCCCACAACGTCCGTGCAGCGGCGGCCTCCTACGTCACATCCGCCAAAGAGATTGGTGTGCAACAGGCCGAGGGCCACAGGCGGGTGAAGGAGTTCCAGGAAAAGATTCAAGCGCAGGAGGATGGCGAAGCGGTTCCGGCGAAGACTTCGGTGGCCAATCCTCCCACTCCGCGAAAGCATAAGGTCCGGACCCGCCACCCCAGGAATGCTGGAGAGAAATCCATCGGAGGCACGAACTCGTGAACCTGAAGGTGAGAGAGGAGTGCACTCTCCGAAGGCTGGCCACCATGCCTTTTCTGGACCGGCTTGAGCTGGCGTCCGTCTCCGGGATTCCCGACAGGTCCGCCTATCGCATCGTGGCGGACCTGGAACTAGGGGGACTGGTCTTCTCCTTCCCTCACGCAACGGAACTGCTGAGGACCACAAAACGGTATTGTCTAACCGCCGCCGGGCTGCGAAGGCTGGCCGAACTGGAGGGAGGCGGCATGAACGGACTACTCCGCAGGCATCCGGTATCCACCCAGTGGCGAAGGGTGCTCATGGAGCGACTGGACGCCGTGGCCGCCATCTACCGGGTTGCCTCATTCATCGGCGCGCAGATGGGCCCGCTGATGATCAGGTGGTACCGTGCCGCGCCCCTGGACGCAGCCGTGTCCCTCTGGGACGGCAGGACCATCGGCATCCTGAGGCAGGGTCCCACCTCTGACAGGACGGGATTTTCGAAGAGAACGTGGCGACTGGCCCGGGGTCCGATTCCCGGGGCCGTCCTCTTTCTCATGCTTGATGAGGTGCGGTTGAGGCATGCTCGCGGCATGCCCACAACGAGGTCCCTGCCTGCCCTGCTGGCCCTGGAGAGTGACGCAGTCTTGGCGCACCCTTCGGAGCCCGTGTGGAGGTTGCCCTCCGTGGCTCAGGCGCTGAGTCTGAGGCAGGTCCTATCCTACGTGCAACAGGGAGGGGCGATTCCCATAGAGAGGGGGCTTTTGCGAGCAACCCCGCCTCAGGATACAACTCTTGACGATGCCGGTGATAAAACTCCCCACTGGATGTTGCCGGCCCTGCTGAGGCCTGGTGAGAAGCGCCTTCTTGGCCTTCTCTTCGACTGGCCATCCATAGGGCTGGTGGATCTGCAAAAAATAACAGGCGTATCACGGACCCGGCTTACGAAACTCCTGTCGTCCCTGAGACGGCTTGGCCTGGTGACCGGAGTTTCCGGATCCGGAAACCGACTGGCCCTCACGGACCGGGGACTTGCGGTGCCGGCTCGGAGAGACCGGGCATCCGTTGGGGTGCAGAAGCGGAGGTGGAGCGTGTCGCCCCTGGACTCCGACGCCCCGGATTCCTGGAGAAACATCAGGGGCAGGAGATCCCGCCAGCTGCTCAGAAATATGGAGCACACCGCGGCGGTCCACACCTTCCTCGCGGCCCTGTCCGTGCAGGCCCGTTCGTTGAGCTGGGAACTTGTCGGGCTGGAGCCACCCTTTCGTGCGTCGAGGTACTTCCGCCACGGCCCACTCCCAGCCGGTGCGGGTGGACTTCGCTCGATTCATCCCGATGCGTTCGGCATCCTACGCCGCGGTGAGAGGGTATGGCCATTCTTTCTGGAGTGGGAACGAAGGGCCGTGAGGCCTGCCACCATGGCGGCCCGGCTGGCCCCGTACCTGAGATATTACTCCACCCCCCGGCCCCGAGACGACCACGGCGTCCGTCCCTCCCTCCTTGTGGTGTTCCAGGACGAGCTTCCCGCAACCCACTTCCTGAGAGTGGCGGGAGAAGAGATGGCCTTGGCGGAGGTGTCGGTCCCCCTGTGGGTCTCTCACGAGTCGGCAGTTCGGAAACTGGGTCCCCTGGGGCGGATATGGAGAAGCCCGGGCCTGTGGGATGCCGTACGGATCCCACGAAATTTCTGACCATCCAATTCCGATAAGGAGACGAAACGCCATGCGGCTATACCACATCAACGAGGCTGAGGATTCCCTGCATCACGTACGTTCCGCCGTGGGCGTGGACGCCGAGAGCTGGAACAACGTATACCGGATGATTTACCGGTGGCGGCTTGAGTTGGCCGATATCTACGGCATATCACCGGAACGGGAGTTGTCTGCCGGCAAACTGCTGTCGAGGCTCGGGAATCCGGCAACGGACGGCGAGTACAGACATCTCACGCAGGATGAGGCGAGAGAAATATTCTTCAACGGCCTACGCGTCGTAGAGGAAGTAGCCCGTACCGTGAGGGGCCTGGAGATCATCAACGTCTGCCTCGATAGGCAGAGGGTCAGTCAATACGGGCAGGTTGGCCTCAACCGGCTGCTGAACCGGATCAACACCTCCGCGAGGAAGGCGCGACGCCGCGCTTTCCTCATCTTCCCACGGGGCGACGAGGGAGTGGTCTCCCGGGGCTATAGACGGCTCACGGTCTTCAACCCGGTGCCCAGCAGGTACCGGCTGTGGGAAGAAGGCGAAAGGCTCAGGAACATGCCCGTGGAGTGGATCATCGGAGGTCCCGCTTTTCGAAATCCCGAAAGCGATCTCCTGCTGCAGATGGCGGGATTTGTGGCCCACGCCCTACTCGAACAGGAGTCGTGCTCCTCTACCGGAGGCCAGCGCCTGGACACTCACCGGGCCTTTTCTCTTCTGCACCTGGCCCTCAACAGACGGGCGTCACAGCAGGATGCCAGGGGCATAGTCAGACGGTGACGGAATGAAAGGCATACTTGCGGTTGACATTCGACGTGAGGCCGGGCCGTTCATCCTGTTGAGTCCGGTCCCTCCCGGACATGATGCCCCTGCACCGATGACCGTCCACTCAGCGGGTTTCGACCCAGGTGATGGTGGTGAACAACAGGTGGTTGTAGCGGCGGGAAGTGGCTTCCCTGGTGTACTCTTCAATCTCCTCGTCGCTGACCCCGCCCAGTTTGAGGGCCTTTCGCACTCGCGCCAATATGCTGGAGGACCTGAAGGTCACTGCCGTCATGTAATAGTCGCCGCCCTCCGTGTCCCAGTCCCGTCCCGTCAGCGGGACGCGGATATCCGGATATCGCATATACATAGCCTGTGGTCTTTCTTCTTCTTCCAAAGGTCGCATTTGAGACCACATCCTCGCTCACTGAATTCTCATGCTAGCCTGCAGCATGACCATTTCCTGCGGCACGCCGAAATATTCCGCCACCTCCCACACCTCCCTCAGACCCGCCTCGGCGGCTTCCTCCACATCCATGAGCAGGGCGCGGGCAAAATCCTCGGCCTCCCGCTCGAAGCGCCCGCCGAAGCCCGTGTTGTCCCGTATCCACAGGTGGTTGCCGGGATGCATCAGTCTATGTCCCACGGCGTGGGCGATCACCCAACGACGCCATTGGGGATTCAGCCGCTCGGCCACGCCTATGAAGTGACCCATCTGTATCTCCTGTTGCACCTGGAGCGGCCATGGCTTGACAACCAGTCCCACCAGGTTGGCCACCGCCTCCGCGTCCACCTGCCCCCGAAGCCCGAGCTGGCGTCGGAGTTTCACTGCACTCCTCTGCGCCCGGTTCATCCCCCGCTCCTCCTCTTTGTCCTCCGTTGCTCTCTCACGAACCGGATGAAATTCATGATGGATTCCAGGTCCTCCGTGGGAAGCCCCTCGATGGCATCCCTGAATGAGACGTCCACCTCCTTCAGCACTTCCGCCTCCACCAGGTCGCGTCCCAGCAGCCTGTCGGTGCTGGTCTCGCAATGGTAGGCCAGCTCCAACAGGTGGTCGGGAGTGGGCAGCATTTTGCCCGCCTCCCAGGACCACACGGCGTGGGGGCTTACTCCCACAAGCTCGCTCACCTCCTTCTGGGTAAGGCCGACCTCCAGCCTGGCCTCCTTGATGCGGGCGCCTATCCTCTTCCATCTGTAGCCCCGGTCTTGGGTCATGGACTCGTCGTCTCCTTGTGGCGTATGCGGGATGACTGCGCCTTTATGTTAGTACATGGGTACTTGACAGCGCAACTGTTCGACGCTTATAATCCTACCATAAGTACAGCTTAGATTTCCAAGGGCGTTTCCACACGAGTATGAAACGACAGAAATTGCGCACAGTGGTCCGGCTCAAGACCCAGGCCCTCTGGGACCGATTGGCCTTGATGGGCCGGTCCCAGAGCTGGCTGGCGCGAGAGGCGGGAATCAGCCACAGCTACCTCTCCACCCTGGTGAACAGCGGCCGGGCCCCATCGGGTCGCATCCGACGAAGAATGCTGAGAGTCCTTGAGATGAAGAGTTTTCATGAACTCTTCACTCTCCGAAGGCCGAAGGATGAACGGTAGCTCTCCCAGACTATCCGTATTTGGAGGCGGCCCCGTGGTGAACGGCCGGCAGGTGCCCTGTGGCAGTGGGTATCTCCCCGACGACTTCCCTGCACGGCTGGCCCTTTTGAAGTCTGCCAGTTGCCTCACCTGGCAGGAATTGTCCGACGCGCTGGGAGTGGAGATCAAGCAGGTGCTCCGTTGGCTCCACGGTACAGAGCCCTCGGGAGGCGCATATCACTGCCTCGTCAGGTTTGCTACCTGGGTACCCGACGGCCTGGAAATTCTGATGGGCGATGACTTCCTGCGACCGATGAAGGAGGCATGAGACCGTGCCCAGGAAGAGATTACTCACCAGGAGGAGGCTCTACGTCATCGACGGCGACTTTCCCAATTGCCTGAACCGGTTCAAGGAAGCTTCCGGCTTGGAGTGGGCGGAGATGGCGCGGCTTCTCGGCACCAGCGCTGTCAACCTGTGGCGATGGCGATTCCGTGGGGTGAAGCCCAACGCGTCACATCTCCTGGCCCTCCAGGACCTGGCCGAAGACCTGGATCTGGGTCACCTGCTGCCTGCGGCCAGGGTTCGCCGGCGATTCTAGCCAGGGGCAGTCGAGAAGGCTGATTCAACCCATTCCTCTAACCTCATTCCGTGGAGAACGAAGGCAGCACTCCGGCCTGGAATGCTACCGCTCCCGCACATGCCATTCTGGGCCTGGGATCGGATTCGCTTCTGGCCGCCCGCATCTTCTCAGCCTCTCATTGGTGTCGAAGCTGTCGAAGGGTATTACATCCATGTAATCCCCTTGAGGGGATAACGTCCGGTCTTCCCGTCTCCCAGACTAAAGACGGAACAGGGATATGCGCCGGTCTCCCGGAAACCCATGCCGAGACCAGGGACTTGCAGGCGCTCTGAGAACGGTCACATGAAGAACACGGACAACTCCACAAAAGCAACGAAATCCCGTAGAGCCGTCACGAAACTGAGGGTTGCTGGTGTCAAGTGCAACCCGGCACCCGATGCCCAGATGCGGTTGCGACGCATTTTCACCATTCTGATCAAACACGTGGAGAGGGACGGTCAGAAAACACCAAAGAAAGATTCCTCAGACGAAGTGGCCCTGTCGGACGATTCCACTATGGAGAATGTAAAATGAGTACACCCACTAGCTTGAAGGTAATCAGCCTTGGTGGAGGCGTCCAATCCACTGTAATGAGCCTGATGGCGGTTGAAGGGGGCTTCGGGCCTGTCCCGGACTGCGCCATATTCGCCGACACTCACTGGGAGCCCCCTAGTATCTACGAGCACCTGGAATGGATGAGGGGCAACCTCTCGTTCCCTATCCACGTTGTGGACAATGGCCGCAGTCTCCGCGAGGATGTGAAGTCTCTCACTAATCACTCGGACCATCCCAATTTTGTGGACATCCCCGTCTTCCTGAAAGGCCGGAATGGTGAGGGTGACGGTATAGGCCGACGTCAGTGCACCACCAACTACAAAATCCGGCCTATACGCCGGAAGATTCGTGAGCTTCTGGGTTTGCGACCGGGGCAGAGGGTTCCCCATGGCACCACCGTTGAACTGTGGCTGGGTATATCCACGGATGAGGCAATGCGTATGAAGACCTCCAGGGATCGGTGGATGCGACACCGTTACCCTCTGATTGAAGCGGGGATGTCCCGGAGTGATTGCCTGGAGTGGTGGGCCGTTCGGTTCAACCGGCCTCTCGAACGATCGGCCTGTGTGGGTTGCCCCTTCCAGTCTCGCAAGAGATGGTTGGCGACGAAGTGCCGGTGGCCTGAGCTTTTCGCCGAGGCGGTTGAGATCGACTTCAACATCCGCAGCGGACTCTCGTTCGCAAAGGAGCCGTACCTGCACTCCCTGAAGCTCCCTTTGGCCGAAGCTGTCAAACGGGACGAGGCAGATCTGGGCAACGAAGCCCACGCGGACGGTTTCGGCAACGAGTGTGAGGGGCACTGCGGCCTCTGAGAGATTTCAGCCCTTTGACTGAAACGGAGCTTCAGGGTATGATGCTGGCCAAGGATTGGCCCGGCGATGCGCAAACACCCCGGGCCATGGCGCCACCTGTAAATGTCCAGGTGATGCGGGTACATTGTACTATTCGTAGGCCCGCTCCATACAGGAGGCGGGTCTTTTTGGTATCAGCGAGAATCGCAGGAGGTGACAGGCTATCGTGAGAAATCCAACTTTAGAGCGGAGTATGAACCGGGCGGCGATCTATGCCCGTGTGTCGGACAGAAGTCAAGCCGAAAACGACAAGACCTCCATTGCCGAGCAGACAGCCGATATGGAGTCCTACTGCGAGAAGAAGGGATTGACCATCACTGCCCGATATCAGGAGGTTGGCAGAGGTTGGTCCAAGAAGCGCCCAGAGTTCCAACGCATGCTGGCCGACGCCAGACAGGGACTATTCGACACCATAGTGTGCTGGAAGTCCGACCGCCTCAGTCGCGGCATGTATCCTGCCGCTGCTCTCATGGAAGTTGTTGAGGCCTACCAGATCAACCTGGAAGCGGTGATGGACGCCATAGATATGAAGACTTTTGGGCTCATGGCCGCAATCGGAAAGATCGAGCTGGACAACTTCAGAGAGAGGGCGTCAATGGGCAAGCGAGGGGCAGCAAAACAGGGCCGAATTCCTGTTGGTGGCGTACCCTATGGATACCGAATTGGCGAAGACGGTAAACCAGAAATATGCCAAGCTGAGGCGAAGGTGGTGAAGAGAGTATTCCGAGAGTATGTTAATGAAGGGTTGAGCAAGTCGACCATCGCCGCAAGGCTCATGGACGAAGGGGTCCCGACGAGCAAGCCAGGAAGTAAGAGATGGTATGAGGCGCAACTGCTTCGGATTCTCGGGAACGAAGCCTATAAGGGCATATGGTGGTATGGAAAAACTCGGCAAATCTCTACGGATGATGGACGAAAAGTGTACAGACAACCAGAGTCTGCTTGGATAAGGATTCCCTTTCCTAGAATAATGGACGATGAGACGTGGGAGAGAGCGCAACTACTAAAGGAGCAACGAAGGAGTCGCGCCAAGCGCAATACTCGCGTGTTCTACGCGTTGCAACATTTGGTGAGATGTGTAGAGTGTGGAATGCTCATGGGGGGGCGAGCAACGAGACAAAACACAGTAAGACGTAACGGGAAGAAGTATCATTATAATCTGGCTATTCCCCGCCGCTACTATCAGTGTTACGGAATGCAGAAACGCCTCTCTAGATGCCGAGAGCATCCCTTTATCAGGGCGGAACGATTAGAGGGATTGGTCTGGAACGAGGTAAGCAACATCCTTGAAAGTCCTAACGTCATTTTGGCTGGCATCTGTGGAATAGAAAACCGAGACCATGATGGTTTACGGGAGTTGACATCTCAGGCAAAGCGGGACCTCAAAAATATTGGCTTGGAAGAGGATAGAGCGATACGGTTGTATGTGTCCGGAAAAATTTCTGAGGTTCAACTCGACCGTCAGCGCAAGCCGATCCTTGAGCGCTTGGGGCACGTCAAGAAGAAGTTGGAAGAATATCGTGCTGGCGAGTTCGCTGCTCAAGTCAGGGTGGAGCTTGCACAAAAGGTAAGGGAGTGGACCGAAGACCTACGAGAAGGGTTGGAAAATCTGTCTGATGTGGATCGTCGTGAACTCTTACAGTTGATTCTTGACGGGGTTACTATTGATCGGGACAACAACGTAAATCTCACACTTGCTATCCCGGTGCACGATTTGGTGTCTAATGCAGAACTAGCACCTTCATGCTGCTGGCGGCGATGAACCCGTGCCCGTGCGGGTTCTATGGAGACACAAAAAAGGAGTGCCGGTGCAGTCACAGCATGGTGTCGAAGTACCAGCGTCGGATCAGTGGGCCGCTGATGGACAGGATTGACATGTTCGTGGAGGTGCCGGCGGTGGAGTATGAGAAGTTGATGGACGACGCGGACGGGGAGACTTCGGCGCAGGTGCAGGACCGGGTGGAGAAGGCGAGGGAGGTGCAGAACCGGCGGTTTGTGGAGATGCCTTTCACGACGAATTCAGAGATGGGGCCGGCGGAGGTGTGGGACTTTTGCCAGGTTGGACAGGACTGCCAGAAGCTGCTGCAGGCTTCGATGAGCCAGCTGAATCTGAGCGCGCGGGCGTTTCACCGGGTGTTGAAGCTATCGCGGACGATAGCGGACCTGTCGGGGTCTGGGGATATTGAGGTGCAGCATTTGGCGGAGGCGCTGCAGTACCGGCCGCGGTGGGCGGTGTAGGGGGTAAGTTCCGAGCATCGTTGATGGTTGGGATAACCCGTAGTATTATGAACGCAGTATTAGCAAAATCCAGGGAAATGTCTAGAAAATATGCTGAGACCTGATCCTTGAAGGCGGTATCCTTTACAAGGATGCAAAGGTTATTGGGCATAATGATAGTGTATAGTTGAAAAATAGTAGCTGTGAAAAAGGTGTTGAATTGCTGCCTGAATTCAAGAATCCGCCTGTCGTGGAAGTAGCAGTTTCAGTTCAATTCGATCGCCCAGTCCTTGACGGTCCAATGCTCACGCTCTGGTGGACCAAAGTCCGGGATCGATTTCCCAAATATGAACAAGCTGCGCCGCTATCTCCGTCCGTAGAAGAGTTCAATGGGCCAGAGCGCCCTAAGATTGACTTTCGTATAAGCGACGCTCCTCCCACTCCACGTTTGCTTATGATGAGCGAGTCCGATGCTGAAGTGCTCCAGATCCAGGAAGACAGATTCGGATATAGTTGGAGGAAATTGAGTGTCGGGGCTGAGTACCCTAGGTATTCAAGAATTAGACAAGTGTTTACGGATGAACTCGCTTCTTTTGAGAGATTTCTGGACGACGAAAAACTTGAGGGCCTCTCTCCCGTCCAGTGCGAAGTAACATACGTTAACGTCATCTTGTTTGAAGGAACGAATGGAATCCACGCGGAATTAGGGAAGATAATGCCTTCTGCAAACCCTCGACTTTCTGAAGGGTTCTTGCCGTGCCCAGAACAAACGCGGTATGCCTCCCAATTCGTTATTCTTGGAGCGGAAAGAGTTCCCCTTGGCCGGTTATTTGTTAGTGCGGAGCCAAGCTATCTCCTAAATGACGAGAGACAAATCTACCTGATGAAGCTCACCTTCCGCGGAAAGCCCCAAAGAAAGGAAGTTTCAGCAGTAGCTGAATCAATGGATCTTGGACATGAATGGATCGTTAGGGGATTTGCCACCCTAACCTCTAGAGAGATGCACCGAATCTGGGGGAGGACAGCATGACGACAATACAGATAAGGCCATTTAGAAAAGAACCCATGCGGGAAATCCAAGACAGTTCTACATACAACTATTTTCACAGACCGGATTGGATAGTACCTAGCTATACCTATTCTTTGCACATAGACTCACATGGATGGGAACCGGACGTCCAAGTAGACTGGCGGGAGGAGTTACGCAAGCGAGTGTGGGCAATCCCTACTATTCGGGCCATGGCAGATCTTCCACGGTCCACCGGGGAGTGGATCTCTGGTGGAAAGCAAACCCGCGAGACCGCTCTGGTTAGTCTCCTGGAAGTCTTGGTTGAAGTACTTGAAAATTGCACTCCAGTTCCTGCTGTTGTTCCTACATGGTGCGGCGGTGTGCAAGTTGAATGGCATAGAAACAATGTGGACTTCGAGATTGAGGCCGCTCCAAATGGCTCAGTTGAGTACTTCTTTAGTGGTCCTCTTGAAGAGCGTGAAGGGAATGCCTGGGATGACATTGGTCATTTGTCTAAGTATGTGAGGGCAGTAACTGCAAGTGAATGATGGAGCACCACTGCGACGATGCCACTATCGGCAGCGAAGAAAGTGTGTTTCGTCGTGTTGCTTCATACGTTTACGATGAGAACTTTCAGAGAACCAGGCCTTCGACACAATCTTTCTTGCAGGACGGTCGAGACGGACTAGTTTCTGTATATTTGGTATCTGAAACAACACCAGACGTGGTTGCCAGTGGAGGACCCGAAGAATATCTTGCTTCAGTAGAGATTAGCGTTTTGAGGAGTTAGGGACTAGGAGTGGTTCGAGATCGTTCGTCAGGCGGTCCCGGTCATTGTGTCATTACTGGCAGGAAGACCAAGGGCAGGCTGAATAGAATTGTCAAGCAAGCCAGATGGATTGAAGGGTACTTACCCGATGAAGGAATTGACTAAGTAGGACTTTGGCCTACGTGACCTGAATTACAGAAACCTCCGGATCCCGCGAAAATCCCGATTTGTGGAGGTGCTCGTAGACAACCCCAACCCATCCTCTCATATACGGCAGACGGTAGATAAGTTTATGCCTCCTTTCCCAGCGTTGCCGCATTTTCTCCTTCGGGGTAGGGTAGGGGAAGTGGGGGGGGGTGGGGGGAGGAATTTCAGGGATGGTTCGGGGTAACTGCTTATAAACCTGGGGAGGGAGCTGATTCGATGCTTTTGAGGATGATTGGGGCGCTTCGGCTCAGGTCTGCGACTTATGAGGACGTGGAGGCCGACAAGGGGGCGATATGGCAGGCTGTGATAATCGTCATCCTGGTGTCGGCGGCCACGGTGGGCGGCGAGCTGCTCGTCGGGGGAGAGGATACCGTCATCTGGTGGGCGATTCTCAGGGGCGTCATTCGGGGGGTGGCGAGCTGGGCCGCCTGGGCGTTGTGTGCGTGGCTATTGGGAGAAATAGTCTTTGACGTAGTGGAGACTGACGCTGATTGGGGTCAGTTGGCGCGGACTACAGGATACGCGCAGAGTCCAGGGATTCTGAATATTTTCGTTTACATACCCACCATTGGTGGAATTTTGTATTTCGTAACGTTTGCCTGGACCTTTGCGTGCATGGTGGTTGCCGTTCGGCAGAGCCTGGACTACACGTCGACGCTCCGGGCGGTGGTCGTGATTCTGATGGCATTCATTCCGGTGGTTGTACTGAACTTCATCGTTTTGGGCCTAACGGGCGGACTTGATCTTACGGGAAGCGGGGAGGGTGGATTCAGGAACCCGATAATACTCCGCTGATGCAATTGGATTGAGCCTGTTGCGTCGATCAACCTGGAGGAATTCGCATAATGGTCGGCGATGGCCGAGAATTCTCGAATTTCACGTTGTCAGGAATTGATGGGATGGAGTCTTGGGGAAATGATGAAGGCTGAGTAATGTAAGGAAGAGAAAAGTTATGCAATTCAACGAGCACCAGGCGCGGATGTTGGCGGAGCAGAGGCAACGCGAAGCGGAGATGAAGCAGCGCATGTACGAGCTTGAGATGAAACAGGGGAAGCATTCGCAGTCGCCGGATGGGGACGGATCCTTTGGGTTCGAGTCGGACGATGGTAAGATACGACACTACAAGAGGCCGGAGAAACAGGAACAGAAGAAGGCTCCGAAGAAGAAGGGTGGGCGTTGGTGGCGGTTCTTCTTAGGGGGATAAGCCCGGCTAGGAATGACCAATCGGAAAATGATCTTGAACCTACCGTGAGTAGGCGGAAGAGGTGCGACAATGTCATTTAGTGCGAGTGGTCCGGCAGACAGTTACGTAGGGAAGCGTGAGTCCGAACGAGAGAAACTGCGCAGGGAGGAAGAAACGCTGAGGCAGTTTGAGATGGGGAAACACGTTCGGGAGGCTGAGAAGCTGGAACAGGCCAGGCTCTTGGAGGAGCACAATCGGAAGAAGGAAGCATTGAAGAAGAAGGGGAGTTGGTGGAGGTTCTTCATAGGTATTTGACGCGGTCAGCCCCGAGATTATCTCGAGTCAACTTATTTCCCACCCTCGATCGTGAGCGGGTGAAAGGGGAGCAATAATGAAATTTATTTATCGTGGCCCTGCAGATAAATACAGAGGAGGCCCTCCGTCCAAGAGTGACAGGCTGCGCCGGGAGGAAATTCACCGACACAAACAGGCGTTGGAGGGGATGCCTTATTCTGACGAAGAAGGGCCTTCGTCTAACCAGGTGAGGCATTACAAGAGGCCGAAGGAACCGGTCTTCGAAGCTCCCAAGAAGAAGAGAAGGAGTTGGTGGAGGTTCTTCATAGGATGAGGCCCGCTCTGGACGTGCGATGCAAGGAGAGATAGGACAAGCGAGGGCTGATGGATCCTAGAGAGCTGTCAAAATCGTACATAGAGCGGCGAGAGGCTGCGCGGGAGGGGCGCAGTGTCAAGCCGCGTCGATTCGAGGATGCGAAGAATTTCAGACACGCGCTTGACCGGGATCTCCGAAGGGAGATCGAGTGGCATGAGCAGAAGTTAGAGGAGAAGAGGCGGAAGATGGAGGCGTCTGTTGGGAAGCAGCCGCAGCGAAGTCGGTGGTGGCAGTTCTGGAAGCGGAGGAAGCCGGCCAGCCAAGGTTGGGATTAGTGTCCGACATACGTAAACTCCTCCCGCTCGGCTAGAAATGGCATTCGTGTGACGTTTGGGATGCTTTGCTAGGATTGAGTGCACCATGGCAATCGCGGGACTTTCATTCGGGATTTTTGCATTGGTGTATTCGTTTGTGCCCGTCCTTGGGCCGTTTCTTTCAATGCCGTGCGCCGTGGTTGGGCTCGTCCTCTCCATTATTGGACACTCCAATAACAGGAAACAGGGCAAAGGCGTTGAGGTGGCCGTCGCGGGGATGGTGATTTCCGTTTCAGCGTTCTTGTTGTCAGGCTTCATCAGGGCTCTTTCAGGTGCCTGATTGTCGGACGGGGGGTTGTGTTCAGGGCCTTACTGCATTGGAAAGATGCCGATACAAGCAATTCACGGTAGTGGCAGTAGCGATGCGCCAACGCTAGAATCCGTTCATGTCCGAATGGCTCTACAGGCGTAATTCGAAACGAGAGACCTCTCTGAACAGCGATCTCCGCTCGGGATCCTCTGCCGACTCAACTCATCAGGACAGGGCCGGTTCTATTGCGTTCCCACTTCTGAAGGCGTATCGCCTGTTGTGTCCGAGCCGACGGTTGTCGGTCTCCGGCAGAGGTATGCGAATGTGGACGATTCTGATGACGGCGATGGTGGTTGCGCTGGCAACGTTCGCCTTCAGCAATGGGGAATTGGAAAGAGGCGTAATCAAGCTTGGCGTTGATGACAAAGGGCACATATACGCAATTGTGGAGCCGTCCAACGAGATTGACTATTTCAGTACTGATGGAGGCTTTACCTGGATACCCAGACCAACCTCCTGGCTGGCTGGCACCGGAAGCCACGAAATCGAAACCCCCAGGGGCAGGTATATACTGGAAGGGCCAAACGTTTTGGGGGTTGGCCCAGATGGTGGGCGGGAAGTTGTCTATTCGACGGAGTTCTTCCGAGACAGCTCCAACAGGTGGATGCAGGCTGAGGACACGGGACGTCTTGGAGAGAGGGAGATTGGCTCGGACCCCCTGACGATGGTGTACGACCCCGAATCCGGCAACGTGATTGTGGCGTTGGGACTGCAGGGTGTGGTTGTGGGGACGGCTGATGGAAAGTGGACACACGCACACGTGGGACGTTATGAGGCAACGGACTTTTCCTTCGGGGCCAAGAACCGGGTCTTTCTTTCGAGTGCGGAATTCTGGACGGTGGTGATTGTTCTTTCCGTTTCAATGGCGGGAGCGGCCCTGGCCCTGTCTCGGTCTCGGACCATGGTCAACTGGAAGACGCTTCCCATGGCCTTTATTGTCGGGGGCGTTCTCCTGTTGATGTACCTGATATTCTTCTCCATTCCCGGCCTCAACCTGTTCGTGCCAGTCCTCATTGCGCTGGGCATTTGGGAGATGAACCAGCGGAACGAATGGCGCACGGCCGCGTTGATTTCCATAGGTGGGTTCTCCGCGCTCGCCGCAGTGGCGGTGCTCCTGATGTTCGGCGGATCGGATGCAGAGCCCGGAAGCATCTATGGTCGGTGGTTCTTACCGGTGTCATTGGCGGCAATCGCCCTGGCTATAGCGTCGATGGCGGTCTCCTGGAAGCTGCTGGGCAACTGGAAACCGGTAGTCCTTACCATTGTGGCAATTGCTGTCTTTACCGTAGTGCCACAAGTGCTGTGGTTGCACGTGGGATTCCCCCACCTGGTCGCAAAAGGTCTGCCGATTGCGTTGGGTGCGCCTTTGGCGTTATTGCTCAGGAACCAGGTGAAGGAAGAGACAGTTCGGGACGTTCTCGTGTGCCCCACGTGCGAGTTCGAGAACCAGCCATCGGCAACTATCTGCGCCTACTGCGAATTCCCGTTTAAGAAACAAGCGGGGCCTAATAGCTAGACCTGGCCGGCTGTGGGCCGACAACAACCAAAAGGCCATGTGGGTTTCGATCTGTCATCCCCTATAATTGGCTTCATTCTCTTGAATGGAGCGACTCTGAATAATGAAATCCATACTTCGCAATGCAAGGATCGCTGAGGGCCCCGACGCGCCTTTGGTGGACGTGGTTATGGAAGAAGGGCGGATTGAGGCAATCGGGACCGGATTGGGTGTCGACGGCTTGGAGTACGACGTGGACGGCTGCCTGGTCACTCCGGGGTTCGTGGAGACGCACATCCACCTAGACAAGTCTTGCCTGCTTGACCGGATCTCGCCGCAGCAGAGCGGGCTTGGCGGGGCCATCGGCGAAGTGGCAAGGCTGAAGCAGTCCTTCACGCCGGAGGATGTTTACAAACGGGCAAAACGCACGCTGGAGAAATGCATACTCAATGGCACTACCCATATTCGCACCCACCTGGAGGTGGACCCGGTCATCGGCCTGCGCAGCCTTGAGGGCATCCTGCCATTGATTGAAGAGTACCGATGGGCCGTGGACGTTGAAGTCTGTGTGTTTCCGCAGGAGGGGCTGCTCAACAATCCGGGGACGGATGAGTTGATGGTCGAAGCGCTGGGTCGAGGTTGTCGGGTGGTGGGGGCTGCTCCCTACACCGACAGCGACCCCAGAGGTCAGATTGACAGGGTGTTTGAGATGGCCCGAGAGTTCGACGTGGACATCGATATGCACCTGGACTTCGGGCCGGACGCGGAATCCATGGACCTGGACTACGTTTGCGCCCAGACGGAGAGGTTCGGGTACGGCGGAAGGGTGTCCATCGGGCACGTGACCAAGCTTTCCGTCGTGCCGCCGGACGTGTTTTCGGAGAAGGCCCACAGGCTGGCTTCGGCGGGCGTGGCGGTGACGGTTCTGCCCGCAACGGACCTGTATCTTATGGGGAGGCACCAGGAGCATTCCGTCATGCGCGGGTTGACGCCGGTCCACAGGCTGTTGCGGGAGGGCGTCAACTGCTCCCTCTCCACCAACAACGTGCTCAATCCCTTCACGCCCTTTGGAGACTGTTCCCTATTGAGGATGGCGAATCTTTACGCCAACGTTTGCCAGGTCGGGGACCCTGGGGAACTGGAAGAGTGCTTCGAGATGGTGACGAGCCGATCAGCCAAGCTGGTGCGTCTCACCAAATATGGCGTAGAAGTTGGCAATGCCGCCGACCTGGTGGCTTTGGACTGCGACAGCCGGCTGGCCGCCGTCACGGAAATAGTCAATCCTGTCATGGGATTCAAGGCCGGTCGGCGCACCTTTCATCGTCCGGCGGGTGTGCTGGAACGACCATAGATGCATCTGCCGCCATTGATAATGGGAAACGATGCCTATGTCATCGGGGCGGGAGGGGGACAGGCTACAAGAAACAATAGCGTGGGAGGCGATTCTGGGTGGGGCACCCAGCATTGGAGGGGCAGCGCAGGGAACGATAGCACATGCAAGGGCATCCGGATCCTAGAGAGCTGTCAAAATCGTACATAGAGCGGCGAGAGGCTGCGCGGGAGGGGCGCAGTGGAAGGCGGCGTCGATACGAGTTTGGAAAGATCTCAGGCACGCGCCTGACCGGGATCTCCTAAGGGAGATCGAGCGGCACGATTAGAAGTTAGAGGAGAAGAGGCGGAAGACGGAGGCGCCTGTTGGGAAGCAGCCGCAGCGTCGCCGGTGATGGCAGTACTGGAAGAGGAGGAAGCCGGCCAGCGAGGGGTGGGATTAGTGTCCCATTTGCCCGGCACCTTACACTCTCTTTCCGCGTTTGTTCGTTCCTACGGCTCTTGCCTTATGACGACATTGGGGCCATTCGTTTAGCAGCGCTTTAACAATTCAGGCGGAACCCGGTTGTATCCTCCGATTTGCCATCCACGGCCTGCGTGGTTGAGGCTATCGTTGGGGGAGTTGGGTAGCTTATGTCCGATCCTGGATTTGTCAACTGCGAAGTATGCGGGAAATGGGTTTCTCCGGAGAGGATGATCATTTCCTTGCGTCCCCTACGACAGGCAGTCATCTACGGGCTTATAGGACTCGTCGTTGGGGCGTTTGCAAGTTTCATCCTTGGAATTTCTTTAGCGTCTGCAGTGGATGGCGGTTTGGGGGAATTCGCGTCAACGCTGCCGGTGCTTGGCTGGATTCCCGGAATTGAGTCGTGGCCCGGCGTGGGGTTGCTGCTGTTGCCAGCGGCGATGTTGGCCGTTGCAGCGGGGGGATTCACTTTTCTCTCGACCTCGATTGCTCAGAGGATGGTCAACCGGTCTCTACCCCTCATTTGCCCCGAACCCGGTAGACACGGCTTCAAACATCCGATTAGGCGTGGAATACGGGTTTTCTCCCCCCATCTAGGGGTGATGTACGGGGGGTATGGATCTCCTGACGATGAATACGTGGACGATGATTAGCCTCGGCGGCGGCTTCAAAGTGGTCGCCACCTTCCATGCCTTGCCGTATTTTCCCCATTGAAGTAGGGTAGTGCCTGCGAGGGTTATGTCATATATGTGCCTGCACGGGTCTTCGCAGCCGCTCCGTGGACGGCCGGATGCCGCGGGGCGTTCAGACAGGATAAAGGGGGAAGAGAAATGGCGTCATTGGGTGTTCGGCTGGATCCGATTCCATACATCAGCATTAAGGATTCCATAGGGCTTGCTCAGCTGGCGGAGTCACTGGGCTATGACATGATCTGGGTGCCGGAAGGCGGCGGCTCCGATTCCATCACGCGGCTTTCGGCCTTTGCGGGGGCCACTAGCACGGTGAGGCTGGGGACCGGGATTCTTCCGGTATTCGCGCGCACTCCGGGGTTGACGGCGATGACGGCGCTTGGCATGGATATCATTTCGGGGAGCCGGTTCACGCTGGGCCTGGGGGTAGGGCATCGCGGGTCGGCGGAGGGAACCCACGGGGTGGCTTTTCGGAGGCCGATGACGCGTATCCGGGAGACGGTGGAGGTGGTGCGGAAGCTTCTGAACGGGGAGCGGGTGAATTACCAGGGGAAGATGTTCAACCTGAAGGACGGCAGTTTAGGGTTCGGCGGTGAGTGCGACGTGCCGATCTACATCGCCGCGCTGGGGCCGCAGATGATTGAACTGGCGGGGGAGCTGGCCGACGGGGTGCTGCTGAACTGGGCTGCGCCTGCGTACCTGGAGCGGGCCCTGGAGCACCTGGACATAGGCGCGGCGCGGGCCGGTCGGGACCTGGAGGAGATAGACGTGGCCTGTTACATCCGTGTGGCCGTGACGCCGGACAGGAACCTGGTGCGGACGCCGCTGGTGCAGCAGATACTCCGGTATTGCGGGATGGAGTACTACCGGAACTTCTTTGCCGATACGGGCTTTCCGGATGAGGCGGAGGCGATTGGCCGCTACCTGGCGGAGGGGAACCGGGCGGCTGCGGCGAGGTCGGTGACCGACGAAATGCAGGATACGCTGGCGGTGGTCGGAGGAATGGAGCACTGTCGGCAGGAGATCCAGCGTCGACGGGACCTGGGCATCCAGATGCCGGTGATTGCGCCGTTCTCGGCGGGAGGGGCGTTGAACTCGTACCGCGCGGCTATCGAAGCGCTTGCGCCGAGGGATGAGGAGTGAGGAGCGTAGGGTTAGGGACGCCCCCGGAGTCAGGGGAGGGGACGTGGGTGCTGCTTGAGCCGTTTGAGGGGCCGTGGGCGGAGGATGACAGGAACGCCAATTTCAAGCAGCAGGTGGCCCTGTACAGCAAGTCGGACCCACTGACCACACTAGCGCGGATGAGTCGCAGCCAGGATATACCGGTAGGGGTGCTGGCCCGATTCATCCTGGCGAAGTGGGCTTCATCGGGGAGCGACGGGCTGTTGGAGATTGGGCCGAGGGTGGTGAGGCAGATGCAGGACGTGGTGGCGAAGGCGGAGGCCGGGGGGACGCCGGAGGCGCGGCTGGAGGCGTACGAGTCGCTTCGCCAGATAGTGTCATGGCTGGCTGTGCCGCTGGAGGAGACCGTTGCGTAACTGCAAACTGCGCCCTTCGCTCCACCCAATCACCCCCGTCCCTTCGGCTAGCTCAGGACAGGCTCAATCTTCCCCCATCGAGGTGGAAGAGGTTTTGGGGAGTTCGCGCGAGGGTTAGGCAGAGGTTAGCTGGAGCGGGACGAATGGGGCGTCAGCGGGACGACCGGGGGGTTTCGTGCACGTAAGTGTTGGCCGAAGGAAGGGAAGATGCCGGAAGCGCCGGACCTGGAGATCATCAAGGACTACCTGAACGACGCGGTGGCGGGTCGTGAGGTCGTGGCGGCGCGGGTTTTGAAGCCCACGGTGGTGCGCTCCCTATACGGAGATTTCGCCGGTGACGTGGTGGGTCGACGGGTGGGAGGAGTGGGTCGCAGGGGCAAGTTTCTGCGGTTGTCCTTCAGCGGGGGTACATCGCTGGTGGTGAATCCCATGTTGACGGGCGCATTCCAACACTGCGCGACGTCGGACAAGCCGTTCAAGCGGGTGTGCTTCGTCGTGTCGCTTTCGGATGGGTGGGACCTGCGCTACCTGGACCAGAGGCAGATGGGCCGGGTTTACTACGTGGACGAGGGATCGATGGGGGAGGTGCCGAGCCTGGACGAGCAGGGGCCGGATGTGCTGGACGACGTTTCCATGGAGGAATTCGAGGAGCGGCTTCGGCCCTTCTATGGGGAGATAAAGGGGATACTGACGAGGGGGCGGGTGCTCTCAGGGATCGGCAACGCCTACTCCGACGAGATCCTGTTCGAGGCGGGCATATATCCCTTTCGCAAGAAGCGGGACCTGACGAAAGAGGAGAGGCGGCGTCTGCTGGAGGCGGCGCCTACTGTGGTGCGGTGGGCGATGGAGGAGCTGAGGCCAAGGGTGGGGGCGAATATTCATCGCAAGATCAGGGACTTCCTGAGGGTACACAACAAGGGAGGAGAGGGGTGTCCCCGGTGCGGGACGACGATTACGCAGATAGGGAGCAACCAGCGGATAACCAGCTACTGCCGTCGATGTCAACCGGGACTGTTGTTGAGGAACTGAGTCGGCGCAAATCGAGGGAACGGCTACGAGATTTGTTGGGAAAGGGAACGGACTTGGGGTGATTGGCGTATTATCCAGTGAGGGTGTTTGGGCGCAATGTCGCGGCAATCAGTCGAAAATCTGTAGAAAACCGCCAAACCCCCTTTGTATACTTATATTACATAACCTACGACCCCGGCTGGTTCGTGCCTGTCGTGGTCAAAAGGAGTCAACGAATTGAGATATTTGATAGTGCTGGCCCTGGCAATAATGGCTATGGTGGTGATAGCTTGTGGAGACAGGGAAGAAGAGACCGCCACACCCGAGCCCACCGTAGCGGCGGCCACGCCGGCCCCTGCGCCGACGGCGGCGCCAACGCCGATGCCGACACCTGCGCCTACTCCGACGGCGGCGCCAACGCCGGCGCCGACACCAGCCCCCACACCCGCACCGACGCCGACACCCGAGCCGACGCCGGAGTTCAAGTATCAGACGTGCTTCGAGGCCGAAGAGGCCGGAGAGCGTCGCTTGAGGGGGAATGCCGGCACGGGCATAGGGTTCCCGTCCGCGCTGGTAAACGTTGCGGACAGCGACAACGACGGAGTGGTCTGCGAAATTGCGCCACCGACGCCACCTCCACCGCCTACGCTGCCGCCTACGCCTGCTCCGACGCCGGAACCGACACCTGAACCCACACCGGAGCCGACACCGGAGCCGACGCCGGAACCGACACCCGAACCGACGCCGGAGCCAACACCTGTTGTGACGGGCAGGCCCGTTCCCACGCCGCTGCCGCCCTCCACGGAAGCCGCGATATCGCCGCCGCCCTTCCCGAACATCTTCGGGGGATCGGTGACCATCGACGGAGCGCCGGCGGTCGACGGGATTGAGATCTATGCGGAGATAGTGAGGGACGGAGCGGTCTACGCAACGCTGTCAGCGCTGACGAGCGGGGGCAGTTACAGCCAGCTGAAGGTTGAGCCACCCTCCATACTGTTTGACCGCGAGACTGTTACTTTCTACGCCTGGATAGACGGCGCAGGAGTAGCGGCGGCAGAGACTGTACCGTTCAACTCCAACGTGAGCCTGCTGGAACTTCTGATGACGCAGGACCTGACCTTCACCACGACCGGCTCATAGCCGGAACCAAGCAGCGGAACTTAAAGCGTCGCCTCCCCAAGGGCAGTCCCGGGGAGGCGGCGTTTCTTTTCTATTTGATGGGGCTGGGGATGGCGAGCAGGCGCATGGCCCGTTCCGCGGAGGAGGCGAGCAATTCGGAAGACCTGGCGACGCTGACCCGCATGGACATGGGCCTATCGACGATGCAGACGGCGGCGCTGATGCCGTGGTCGTAGACTGCTTCGAAGCCGCGGCCGAGGCTGCCGGCGAGGGCGATGACGGGGACGCCGAGGGGGGCGGCGCGGCGTGCGACGCCCACGGGGGCCTTGTTGTAGACGGTTGAAGCGTCCATGCGCCCCTCGCCGGTGATGACGAGGTCTGCGCCCTTGATGCGGTTGTCGAAGTCGAGGGCCTGGCAGACGATATCGATGCCAGAGCGGACGTGGCCGCCACAGAAGGCCATGAGTCCGGCGCCGAGGCCGCCGGCGGCGCCCGCTCCGGGCCGGTCGGCAACTTCGATGCCGAAGGAATCGTGGATGACGGTGGCGTAGCGGTGGAGGGCTTTGTCCAGGGTACGGACGGTCCTGGCGCCGGCACCCTTCTGAGGGCCGTAAACGGCGGAGGCGCCCTCCGGGCCGCAGAGGGGATTTTCAACGTCGGATGCGGCGATGATTTCGGTGCGCCTGAGGGCGGGGTGGAGGCGGGAAACGTCGATGGAGGCGAGGCGGGAAAGGGAGGCGCCGCCGGGAGGAAGGGGGCGGTCCTTAGAGTCGTAGAGGCGTGCGCCTAGGGCCGAGGCCATGCCGGCCCCGCCGTCGTTGGTGGCGCTGCCGCCCATACCGACGATGATGCGGCGGAAGCCCCTGTCGAGGGCGCGTTTGATGAGCTGGCCGGTGCCGTAGGTTGTGGTGTGTCTGGGATTGCGGTCCTTGTAGGCGAGGAGGGCGAGGCCTGACGCCTGGGCCATTTCGATGACGGCGGTCTTCCCATCGCCCATGACGCCCCAGCGGGCGCTGACGCGGTCGCGAAGGGGGCCGCTCACGCGGCTGGTGAAGGTACGGCCGGAGGTGGCGTCTACGAGGGCGTCTAGGGTCCCGTCGCCGCCGTCTGCCACGGGGATCAGGACGGTTTCCGCGTCGGGGAAGACGCGGAGGACGCCTTCCTGAATAGCACGAGCGGCTTCGGGGCCGGAGACGCTTCCCTTGAAAGACTGTGGGGCAATGACTATCCGCATGACGCCAAATTATACAACGTGGTTTATTGAATCCTCTCCCTTTGCTAGAATCCAGGAAGCAGGCTCGAAATGTAGCAGGCATTAAGGGAGGAGCGGCATGACTTCCAAGCAGGAACTGAAGGCGATGGTACGGCAGGCCATCGACGATAAGGCGGACGAGATAGTCCGGGCGTCCAAGACCATCCTGGAGAACCCGGAGCCGGGCTTCCGGGAGGTGAAGACCGCGAAGCTGGTGGCGGAAGTGTTCGGGGAGTGGGGGATAGAGCATCGAACGGGGCTGGCGCTGACCGGAGTGAAGGGGGTGATTGAAGGGGGGTCGTCGGGGCCGACGGTGGGAGTAATCGGGGAGCTGGATTCGCTGATAGTGTCGGAGCACCCCCACGCGGACTCGGAGACGGCGGCGGCCCACGCCTGCGGGCATCACGCCCAGATAGGGATGATGCTGGGGGTGGCCGGTGGGCTGCTCTCATCGGGGGCGCTGGACCATTTGGGAGGCCGGGTGGCGTTATTTGCCGTACCCGCCGAGGAGTACATAGAGATAGAGTACCGGGACGAGCTGCGTCGGGACGGGAAGCTGGAGTTTCTGGGAGGCAAGCCGGAGCTGATCCGGCTGGGTGAGCTGGACGACGTGGACCTGGCGATGATGTGTCACACCACGAGCATCGAGTCGGAGAAGCAGCTTTGCATCAGCGGGACTAACAACGGAACGGTGGCGAAGAAGATCCGGTTTCTTGGGAGGGCATCCCACGCAGGTGGGGCGCCGCACCTGGGGGTGAACGCGCTGAACGCCGCCAGCCTGGCGTTGATGGCGATTCACGCCAACCGGGAGACGTTCCAGGACCCGGATACGATCCGGGTGCATCCGATCATCACCAAGGGAGGGGAGGCGGTGAGCGCGGTGCCCGCGGACGTAAGGATGGAGACCTTTGTACGTGGGGCGTCGGTGGAGGCGATAATCGACGCGAACCGGAAGGTGGACCGGGCATTGCGGGCGGGGGCGATGGCGGTGGGAGGACAGGTGGAGATTACGACGATTCCCGGGTACTTGCCGCTGGCCCAGGACGCCATGATGAATGAGATGTACCGGGCCAATGCCGTCGCGCTGGTGGGGGAGCCGAACATGGGGGTGAGGGATCACGGGACGGGGTCGACGGACATGGGGGACGTGAGCCAGCTGATGCCGGCGATTCATCCCTACGTAGGCGGGGCGACGGGGTTGGGTCACGGGAACAATTATGTGGTGCAGGACTACGGGCTGGCGGTGGTTACGGCGGCGAAGGCGCTGGCGGACACGGTGGTGGACCTGCTGTCCGACGGAGCGGAGGGGGCGGGGAGGGTGTTGGAGAACCATCGCCCGGCGTTGACGAAGGGTGAGTACCTGGAGCTGATGCGGGGCCTGGCGAAGGAGGAGCTGTACACCGCTCCGGACGGGGACGTTTAGGGCGGGGGCGCACCGATGGACGGAGGTTGAGAATGCGGGGGATGACTGCCACGAAGGGGAGGGAGCCGCCGAGGTGCGACCTGTGCGGGGCGGCGATGGACGACGTTCAGTGCAAGCTGAGATGTCGCAACTGCGGGTATACGCGGGACTGCTCGGACCCGTAGCGGGGTTATTCGGGGCGCTTGGGGTTGGTGGGGTCGACGTTGTAGGAGGGGCCCGGTTCGGCGACGGCGTTTACGTGCAGGCGTTGACCGATAGCGCGGAGGGCGGCGTCCATCAAGTCCAGCCGCGATTTGTGCTGGACGTCGAGGACCCGGTCCACCTGGGGGAGGTGCCAGCCGAGACGTCGGGCGAGTTCCGCCTTGCCGATACCTTGACGGCGCATTTCGGTGTAGAGCATCACTTTGACGGAGGTGAGGGTGGGGAGGATGGCGCAGTTTTCGCCGCGGGAGGCTGAAGGGATGGCGAGGCGGTCGTGGATGCGGGCGGCGATGGCCTCTTCGAGGGCGTGGACGGCGCGGGCGAGGGCTTCCTCGCGGTCGTCGCCGAAGGTGGTCAACTCAGGGAAGTCCGGAGAGGTGGCGAGGACTGTGCCGTCGTCGTTTTGTAGGATGATTGGGTAAGCAAGCATCAGTTCAACCCCAGGTCTTTCTTGATCTTTGCTACGAGGCCTCGTCCCAGTTCTTTGTCTCCACCGTGCATAGGCAACTGGCTTGTGCGGTTGCCTCGTCTGACGGTGAGGTGCCCGCTGCCGCCCTTGTGGGTGTAAAATGTGCACCCCCGTTTTCGCAACCAGCGACGAAGCTCTCCTGAGTTCATTGCTTTAGATAATACACAACATATTTGTTGATGTCAACAATTGTGTTGTTGTCTTTTGAGCGTCGTCAATAGCACCTGGTGATAGCAATTGGAGTTAATGGAAGGGCCACCAGGTGGGGAAGTTTCGGAGGGGGAGGTGGCGGAAGAGCCAGGGGTGGGCGTCGACGGCTAGCTTGAGGGCTGCTTCCGACACCTGCTGGATGGTGAAGTGGGCCTGACGCTGGATGCGGAGCTTGAACAGGTGGAAGCATTCGCGGGCGTTCAACTTCACCAGCGAGCGGCGCCTGTGGGCGTGGGTTACCACGTAGGGAGCGATCCAGGGAGTCGTCTGATGGAGGCGGTGGAAAGCGGCCTCCGCGACTTGCACGGCCTGGTTGAAGCGGTCCGACAGGCCCGCTTCCTCGATGAGGGGAGGCGTGACGACGCCGTGGACGACGGTGAGGGGCTGGGGGAAGTAGCTCTGCATCCGGTGGCGCTTATACTCCCGGTAGGCGCCGTAGTCCATGACAAGCTCAAAGAGGTAGTCGACGAGCTCAAACTCCCGGGGTAGAGGGTCGTGGGGGCCCAGGTTTTCGAGGCTGCGGGCGATGATTTGGTGGCGCTGTTGGGGGGAGAGGTCTCGGACGTGTTCGGCGACGGACTGGTGTGTTCCGTCGGAGAAGCGGTAGGCGAGGGCGGCGGCCAGGGTGACGTCGGCCTCCGGATGGTGGGAGATGAGACGGGCGTCGATCTGTTGCGCCGGGGCCGGTTTGACGGGCGGGGCGATCTCTGCCTGCAGGTCGCGGGAGCCGGAGATGTAGGGGTTGAAGTCGGCGTATTTCACGAGAGTGGGGGTAATCTGCCGGGCCTTCTGCTTGAGCTCCTCGCCGAGTTCGCGTTCTTCCGCGGTGGGGGCGGAGAGGAGCTTGGAGACGGCGTGTTCCATGCTGCGGGCGTTCATGGTGACGCCGACGTTGGTGAGGGTGGAGGCGGGGAGGATAAAGCGGCAACTGTCGATGGCGAGGCGGCGGATGCGGAGGTTGTAGGCGCCGCGGCGCTCGTTCTCCCTTTGGGGTCGGGTCTCACGCAGGTGGGCGCTCAGGCTGTCGAGAAGCTCCTCGTATGCGGCGAACAGGCCTCGGCAGGTTTCGGTGTAGAGGGAGCGCAGTTCCGGGTGTTCGTCCACCTCGGTGGGGACGTGGAAGTAGTCCTGGGGCATGACCTGGAAGCGGGAAGACTTTTCCGTGTAGGAACCGAGGCGGTTGTCCTCGAGGGTGTCGCAGGCGAGGCGGGACACGTTTTCGACGGCGAGGTGGAGGACGGCGTGTTCGGCGACGGAGGCGTGGCCGTAGCCGAGGACCCAGCGTTCGTGGAAGCCGGCGGCGCGCTCTTCGCTCACCTGCTGGGCGATTTCGTCGAAGGGTTCGGGGCGGCGTGAGGTCATGGCGAAGACGACGGCGAGCTGTTCTTCGGTCAGGTCGCGGGGGCTGAGGGGGTAGACGCGGGGGGGGTGTTCGGTTGGTTTCATTGATACTTAGTATCGGATACGAATCGGAAACGAAGGATTCGTTTCAGAGATCTCAGGCGTGGGGAAGATTGGATTATGCCAACGAATAATTGCGTTTCGGGGGTCTTGCAGGCGTTAAATTGGGCGATTTTGGGTTTGTTATCCGTTTCTGAAAAAAATGGGGAGAAAAGTGGGGCCGGAGTGAGAGTATGTCGCAAATAGGGAGGGTTTGCGGGAAGCTGGGGATGGTGGAGGGCCAAGGCGATTTGAGTCATGGGGAAGATGGTAGCAGGGTGAGGGGAATGGGGGCAATGGGTGAAATGGCAAAGTGGGGAGAGGGGGAGGGTGTTGGCAGAGAGTGGGTTCCTGCCTACGCAGGAACAAGGGAGGGGGCTGAGATGCCGGATATGCCAAGGTCTGCGGGTGGGTAGAGAATGGGTTTCTGCCTGCGGAGAACAAGAGGGCGACCGGCCGGTCGCCCCTACAGGGGTGAAGGGGAATGGGAATCTTGAGAGGGGTGAGTGTGTTGGGTTGAGGGTGGGTTCCTGCCTTCGGAGGGACAAGAGAGGGGGCGGCTGGGAGGCGGTTCTGCCGGGGAGTGATGATGGGGGGTTATGGGTTTAGGGTGTTTGGGTGTTCCAGCAGGCGCTTGACGTCGTGGAGGAAGCGCGCCGCGCCAGCCCCGTCCTCGACCCGGTGATCGACGGAGAGGGTGGCCTTCATCATGCGGGCGATGACGATTTCGTGATTTTTCACCACGGGTTTTTCCTTGACGGAGCCGATTGCGAGCACGGCGGCGTTGGGGGGATAGATTATGGCGGTGAAGCTGTCGACGTCGTACATGCCGAGGTTGCTGACGGCGAAGGTGCCGCCGCCGTATTCCTTGGGGGTGAGGGCGCCGCCGTGGGCGCGATTTATCAGGTCGCGGCTGGCGTTACTGATGTCCACCAGGTCCCGGTCCTGGCAGTCGGGGATGGCGGGGATGATGAGGCCTTCATCGAGGGCGACGGCGATGCCGATATTCACGTGGGGGCTGCTGATGAGGCGGTTGTCCTGGAAGTGGGAGTTGAAGGCGGGGTGCTTTTCGATGGCGAGGGCGCAGGCCTTGACTATGAGGTCGTTGACGCTGACGCGGACACCCTGGGGGAGCTCCCTGTTGAGTTCGCGTCGGAATTCGGTGGCGCGGGTCATGTCTATTTCGGAGGTAACGTAGAAGTGGGGTGCGACCCGCATGCTGCGGGAGGTACGGGCGGCGATGACGCGCCGCATGGGGCTGAGGGGTGTCGAAAGCTCGTCGGCGTGGATAGTCTCCTCGGTAGACGAGACGGATGGGTGGGAGGCCGAGTCGGCGTAGGCTTCGATGATGGCGAGGGTGGAGCCTACGGGGACGATCTCGCCAGCCTGGACGTCTATGCGGCGGAGGATGCCGGTGGCGGGAGACTCCACGTCGACGATGGCCTTGTCCGTTTCGATTTCGACGATAAGCTCACCCTGCTCGACCAATTCCCCGGGCGACTTGAGCCACTGCGCGACCATGCCGCCTTCCATCTCCTCGTCCAGGAGGGGCATCCTTACGGCTACGGCCTCGGGCAAGTTTTCCTCCGGGTGCGGGTGGGGATTGGCGGCTTCCGTGGGATTGAGGACATATCAGGTGTGGAGGGAGGCTCCGGCGGCGTCGAGGGATGCTTCCTTGAGGGTCTCGGAGAGGGTTGGGTGGGCGTGGACCATCCAGCCGAGTTCGGTGATGCCGCCTTCCAGCATACGGGTCATGGAGACTTCGGCGAGGAGCTCGGTGGCGTCGGCGCCGATCATGTGGGCGCCGAGGATTTCGCCGTAGGCAGCGTCGGCGACCAGCTTGACCATGCCTTCCGACTCACCCATGGCGGCGGCCTTGCCGCTGGCCATATATGGGAAGTGCCCGACCTTAACGTCGTAACCCTGGTTGCGGGCCTGGTCTTCGGTGAGGCCCATGCTGGCGACCTGGGGGTTGGAGTAGGTGGCCTTGGGCATGTCGACGTAGTTCAGGGCGGGGGGGTTGTTGCCGGCGAGCTTTTCGACGACGTAGACGCCCTGGGCGGAGGCGGCGTGGGCGAGGAGCAGCTTGCCGTTGACGTCGCCGATGGCGTGGACGCCGGGTGCGGAGGTGGCGAGATCATCGTTGACGGGGATGAAGCCGCGGTCGGGGGCGACGCCGATGGAATCGAGGCCGAGGTCTTCCACGTTGCCCTGGACGCCGATGGCGACTAGGACGCGACCGCAGTGCATGTCGACCTGGCCGGACTCGGTTTCGACGCGCAGGACGCCGGAGTCTTCGTCGCGGTCGAAGGCGAAAGCCCTGGCGCCGGTCATGATGCCGATGCCCTTGCGCCGGAGGGAGCGTTCCAGCAGCTGGCTTATTTCGGGGTCTTCGTTGGGAAGGAGGCGGGGCATCATTTCGACGATGGTGACGTTGACGCCGTAGGAGTTATAGACGGAGGCGAATTCGACGCCGATGGCGCCGCCGCCGAGGACGACGGCGTTTGAGGGGAGGTGGGACTGTTCCAGGGCCTGGCGGCTAGTGATGACGACTTCTTCGTCGATGGGGAGGATGGGGATGGTGCGGGGGCGTGCGCCGGTGGCGATGATGACGTTTTCGGCGGAGATGAGGGTGTTTTCGGGGGAGATGCGGAGGGTGTGGGGGTCGACGAATTGGGCTTCGCCGGTGATGTGATGGACGTTGTTCTTCTTGAGGAGGTGGGCGATGCCTCGGACCATGCGGTTGACGACGCGTCGGCTGCGGGAGATGGCCTTGGAGTAGTCGGCGGTGAAGTTGTCGAAGGAGACGCCGAATTCCTGGGCGCGGTGGAAGAGGCTGACGACTTCGGCGTTGCGGAGGATGGCTTTGGAGGGGATGCAGCCCCAGTTGAGGCAGACGCCGCCGAGGGCGTCGCGTTCTATGAGGACGGTTTTGAGGCCGAGCTGGGCGGCGCGGATGGCGGCGACGTAGCCGCCGGGGCCGGCGCCGATGACGGCGAGTTGGTAGTGGTTGGAGGGGGTGGTCAAGGGGTGAGGCTCCTGGTGGATTCGGGCGGGGAGAACGGGATTAGGTGGGGGTGATTATACCGAGGGTGGGGTGGGTGGGGGAAGGGGGGGTTAGGGGGAGATGGTGGAGATGAGTGTGTTGTTGAATTGAATGGACGAGGTTGAGTGACGTAAACTG
>CAYQLZ010000018.1:0-41897 GCA_964418665.1 uncultured Dehalococcoidia bacterium
CCCATCGTCGCCCTGAACAGCCTCTCCAAATCCCTTCGGTGGATTCGGGTTAAGGGGGAAGCCTGGTTCCACTTGTAGATGATCTCCTCGTTCCATCCGGCGCAACCTATGCCCTCTTCCTCCTGCCATACCGTGTCCACATTTGTGGTATCGCTGAAGCACGTCCATACATCTCGGTCGACGCCTAAAATCCGAGAGGGAACGCTGAAAGCTTGGGAGTGAACTCTCTCATCTCCGTAGGAGAAAACAAAGGACTCCATCGATGGCGGAACTCTAAGGGCGCTCTCGATAGTGACGGGTCCGAATCCGCCCGGAAGGGAAACCATCTCCTCGTGCCCGCAACCATTAATTGCTCTACTGCCCTGCAGGCAAGAGATTCTAAATAGCTGTGATTCACCTGCAGCGAGATCGCCTTCGTTAAGCAGGGATACAGTTAATTTGACTTCTGCAGATCCGTCCGACCAATAACCGACCACCTCCGTTCGAACATCCAGCTTGAGGCTGATGCTGGGAATCGGCGCAGCTGTTGGCATGGGCGTAGGTTGTGGTGTGGGGCCAGGGGTAGCTTCAGGTGTTGACGTTGGTGTGGGGCTGGTGTCGGCCCTGGGAATTGGCATGGGAGTAGGTACTGGTGTTGGCGGGGGCGCCAGGATAGGAGTAGGCGTCTTGGCAGGGATAGCCGAGGGAGTTGGCCCTGGCAATGTTGGGCTGGGTGTGGCGGTGAAGAAAACTGTCGTGACAGGTTCAGGAGTGGGGGAAACTGGTCTTTCGGGTTCCTGGGTCGGAGCCGCAATGGGAGTAGGGGTCGTCGCGGAGGACGGAGTAGAGGTTGGTGAATCCTCCTCAACTCCCTGGCAGGAGGCCAAAAACAATGCTATCCCGAGACATAACAGCCCAACAAGACGCTGAGAAAGACTCTTATTCGACACTGGCTTTAGCCTCTGGGACAAAGGCCTCCATTTTCTCGTCATCCAAACTCACAGCAGTGCCTGTACCCTTCTTCTGTAAAGCGTGCGAGCTTGGGGCATCATCATTTCCGCCAATCCTTGGTCAGCCGTGATCTCTTACTAGCGGGATTATAGCAGGCAAATTAACCTCTAGTGAAAATTGGGGTTACTCATGTTCGCGTGAAGTTAGTGTGGTGTTCTTAGAAGTGCTCAAGTGGTGATTGCCAATCCGTTAGGGAATGTGCGTATCCTTTCATAGTGACGAACATAGAAAAGTCGTAAATCGCAAGGAGCAATTCGTCAACGAAGTACCAAATATACCACTATTCCCAGCACTAACTCCCCCATTCTCAACCGGCTTTTCCCTCTCCCCACCTACGCAAGCAGTTTCCCCCGTAATCGAGGCATGACACAATTGCAGAGATCAAAGCTCAACGACGCTTTACCTATCTCGCCACGTTTGTGATAATTGTTCTCAACCTCCTCGCAAAAATCTAAATCACTTAGGAACGAAGCCTCATGACACCAGACATAAATGCCAAACCCCGTCAGGGAACAACCTCATCGTCGGCAGTTAGTGACTCGGGTTCTCCCACTAGGAGCGAACCGGTAGCCATTGTCGGCATGGCATGTCGTTTCCCCGGCGCAGCGGACTTGGACTCCTTCTGGCAGCTCTTGGTGGAGGGCAAGAATGCGGTAACGGAGATTACCCCCGGTACGGGCACCGGACGCATGGCCAGCCTATTCCCTGAAGAAGTTCAAAACGAGGCATGCCGCTTCGGTGCATTCGTTGAAGATATAGAGCAATTCGACGCGGGTTTCTTCCGTATCTCGCCGGCAGAGGCCGAGATGCTCGACCCGCAACAACGGATGATGCTGGAGCTGAGTTGGTTGGCCCTGGAAGATGCAGGGATGGATCCGCTCAAACTGAAAGGAAGCCGCACCGGCGTTTACACCGGTATCAGCAACGACGAATATAGAATGCTCATCGTCGATTCTGTCAAGCCTGCCGAACCCGCTTCTAGCCTCTATGCCCTCAGCGGCACCAACCTCAACGGCTGCAGCGGTCGGGTATCGTTCTTCCTCGGACTAATGGGGCCTTCGAAGGCCGTCGACGCCGCTTGCGCATCGGCTATGGTCGCCGTCCATGACGCCGTGGCCGACCTTCAGCAAGGGAAGGCCGACCTCGCAATTGCCGGTGGTGTCCAGGCTATCCTCAATGGCCGCATCTACGAACTCCGGGCGGATTCGATGATGCTCTCCCCGGACGGCCAATGCAAGACCTTCGATGCCTCTGCCAACGGCTACGTAAGAGGTGAAGGATGTGGCGTAGTAGTCCTCAAACGGCTGAAGGATGCCGTGGCCGATGGCGATCAGGTTTGGGCAGTCATCCGAGGGGTTGCGGTAAACCACGGCGGCGCCAGTTCCGGGCTCACAGTCCCCCATACGCCCGCCTTGGAACAGGTCATGAAAGCGGCCCTTCAGGACGCCGGCGTCACACCCGCCGATGTGGACTTCCTGGAAGCCCACGGCACCGGCACCGGCGTTGGAGACCCTGTAGAACTCAACGCTGTTGCAAACGTATACGGCCACACACGCGAGAACGGCAATCCACTGCTGGTTGGCTCCGTTAAGACCAACATCGGACACACCGAGTCAGCAGCCGGCATCGCCGGTCTCATCAAAGCTGCCCTCGCCCTGAAGAAGGGTGTCATTCCGAAACATCTGCATTTTCACAACCCAAGCCCTAGCATCGATTGGGACCGAGTTCCTCTGCAGGTTACGTCGTCGACCATGGATTGGCCTCGTAGCCCCAATCGTCCCCGCCTTGCTGGCGTGAATTCCTTCGGCATTTCCGGGACAAACGCTCACATCGTGGTTGGTGAGTACCACAGCCCTAATGACCTTGCATACCCACAATCTCACAAGGAAGAATCCCACCCTGCCGCCGTTTCGACCGCCCCGGCCACCGGTGACCCCCAAATTCAGTCGAATGGCCATAACCAGCGCCGTCACCGCCTGTTGCCCCTCTCCGGCAAGAGCGAGGGCGCGGTTGGTGAACTCGCCGAAAGATACCTGGCATGGCTGGATGAACAATCCTCAGGTCATGCCGAAAGCGCCCGAATTCTCTGGACAGATTTATCCAACATGGCATGGACGGCCAGTGTGGGTCGGAGCCATTTCGAACGTCGCGCTGGTGTCCCTTTCCATGACGAAGAGTCTCTCAGAAAACGGCTTACTGAATTAGTCGAGGTTGCACCCAATACGGCTCCCCAAAAACCCGCCAAAATAGCCTTCGTCTATACCGGGCAGGGAAGCCAGTGGTCTGGCATGGGTCGGACCCTGTACGAAACCGAACCAGTCGCCAGGGCAGTGCTTGACCGCTGCGAGGAGGCCTTCCGGAAGGAAAGAGGTTCCTCCCTATTGGATGTAATGTTTGGACGAGAGGAGGCGCAGGGAGAACTGTGCGACACGGACTGGGAGCAGCCCGCCCTGTACGCCTTGGAGTGTGCCCTCACCGCCCTCTGGGCCAGCGTTGGCGTTCGGCCCAGCGTGACTCTGGGGCACAGCGTTGGAGAAATCGCTGCCGCCCAGGCTGCCGGCGTATTCAGCTTGGAAGACGGGATGCGGTTCGCCGCAAATCGAGGCTCCCTGCTGTCCGGTGTCGAGCGCGGAGCCATGGCCGCAGTCTTTGCGCCGGCGTCACGAGTGATTGCGGACCTCGAACGTTTCAATAATTCTACAAATGGCATCGGCCTCAGCATTTCGGCGGACAATGGATCCCACCAGGTCATTAGCGGCCCGGTAGAAGACGTTGAAGTCCTATCGCAGCGCTTTGAATCGGAAGGAATTCGCGCAGTCCGGCTCAACACCAAGTGGGCATTTCACAGCGCAATGGTGGAGCCTGCCCTTGACGAATTGGAGGCCTCTCTCGACTGCGTCCGGGCCCATCCCCCGCACATACCCGTCATTAGCAACCTGACCGGCCAACCGCTGGAGCCCGACACATCAATGGACGGGGCTTACTGGCGCCGTCATGCCCGCGAACCTGTGGCATTCGCAAAAAGTGTCATTTCAATGGCCGACCTTGGAGTTGACCTCGTAATCGAAATCGGCCCCCATTCCGTCCTGGGTCCCATGATACAGTTGGCGTGGCCCCAGGAACGCCCCGCCCCGCCCACTGTCGAAACTCCCCCTATTCTCTCCAGCCTGAGGCGGCCCCCCAGGGACGGTTCAACAAGCGAGCCACAGGGCAGCTTTATCGATGCCGTCGCGGAAGCCTACCAGTCAGGGCTTGATATCTCCCTGGAAGCCCTATTCACCGGGGAAACCAGACGCCGCATCTCCTTGCCCGGTTATCCATTTCAACGGGAAAGACACTGGCTGGAATCCGGCCGGCAGCGTCGTTCAACTACTGGTCACCCCCTGCTGGGCGTCCGCCACGAGTCCGCACGTGGTGACATCACTTTTGAGAGCCAAGTATTTCCATCGGACCCGGCCTGGTTGAAAGACCACAGGGTATTCGGAAGGCTTATTGCCCCCGGGGCGCTGTATGGTGCCATAGCGGCCACAGCATCACGAGACGAAGTAAGCGGCTCTATGGCTGTCGAAGACATGCAACTGCACAGCCCCCTCGTCTTCTCCGACAAGGCACTAGACGACAATTCAATCGAAGAAGGAAGAACCATCCAGGCGATGCTCGATTCCCCCGAAGACTCATCCGCTCGCCGCCTTCAGATCTTCAGCAAAGGATCCCAAAATCTTTGGACAATGCACGTTGAATGCAGCTTGCCGTCGGCAACCTCGCAAGGGGCTTTAGAGAGGACTGATCTGGACCAGCTCAAAACCCGCCTGTCGCCTGCAGACTCGGCTGGATACTACCGCGCCAAGGCAAAGACCGGAATCGACTTGGGTCCACTTTTCCGCACATTGAAGGCGTCCTGGTCTGGGCCTGGGGAAGCCCTGGGTGAAATTGCATTCCCCGAGTCCCTCGGACGAAACGGATTGGACATACACCCCCTCTTGCTGGATGGCTGCTTCCAGGTTGTCGGCCTGGCCCGAAATATGGACGGTGGCCCGGACGAACCTACATACCTACCCTTCGGTTGGGAACGTTTCTGGCTTAACGGCCCCCTACCCGACCGAATCTTCTGTCATGTGGTAATGAGCGAATCCTCCCAAAAGAAGGAATCAAACGCCCCTGCGGAGGTCCTCAGCGGAGAACTGCGCATCTACAATCCGGACGGCGTTCTTATTGGCGGCCTGAGCGGCTATTCGGTAAAGCAAGCAACTAGGCAGGCGCTGCTCGCAGCCATCGAAGGAGAAGAAGGAATCCGGGACCTGCTGTACGAGGTTGTCTGGCGTGAGAGTCCCCTTGAGACCGCGTTGAAGCCCGCGAATTTCTTCCCGTCTCCAAGCGAGGTTGCGAACGCTACTCGGCTGTTCCCGGACTACCTCATCGGTGCAGGTGTAGATCCAGACGGCAGAAACGCCCTGCTGCGAGACCTGGAGCGGTGGTCCTGGTCTCGTTCGCTGGCAACTTTGGAGGAGTTGGGTTGGAGACGCGAGATCGGAGAGGTCGTGGACCCCGAGGGGATGCGACAACGCCTGGGAGTCCTGCCGGAGCACAAGAAGCTCTTTCGCAGAATGCTGGAACTGTCAGCCAGAGGCGGTGCGTTGGAGGAGAAGGAAGATGGCTTCGTTGTGCTCGTGGGACACGAGGGGAAATTGCCAGATGCAATGCCGGAGGACCTCGAAGAGTTCGACAAAACAGTTTCCGGCAGGCATTCCCACGGACAGGTCGAAATCGGCCTGTTCCGTCGGTCCGGCAAGGCCTTGGCCGAAGTCCTGCGTGGAAATGCCGACCCTCTGACCCTCCTCTTCAGCAGCGGCGAACCCACTGCTGCAGACCTATATCTGAAAGCCCCTGTTGCCCGCGCCGCCAACGAATTGCTGGCCCACGCGGTCAGAACTCTCCTGTCCCGGTTGCCCGGTGACCGTAAGCTCCGTGTATTGGAAGTGGGTGCCGGCACCGGTTCGGCAACCGCCTCCGTCTTGCCGGAACTCCCGGAAGGCAGTTTCAGCTACACATACACGGATATCTCCGCCGGATTCTTTGCCGAAGCCGAATCCAGGTTCGGCGACGGTGACGGTGCTATTGAGTACCTGACCCTGGACATCGAAAAAGACCCCGTCGCCCAGGGTTTCCATTCCCATGGCTATGACCTCATTATCGCCTCCAACGTACTTCACGCCACCCAATATCTCCAGGAAACTCTGGGCCACTGCATGGCTTTACTTGCGCCCTCAGGCCAACTCGTGGCCCTCGAAAACATGCGCGGGCTAGGCTGGATGGACCTCACCTTTGGGCAATTGGATGGTTGGTGGCGATTCGCCGATTCATACCGTCCCCATCACGCCCTCGTCGGACCCACCGTGTGGCGCCGCGCCCTCGCCGACGCAGGCTTCGAAGAATCAGTGGTCCTCGGCCCAGACGAATCCCAGCCACACGAAAAACTGGACAAAGGGGTAATAGTAGCTCAAGGCCCCGCGCAGGTTACCGAGCCTCCCGGCGTCTGGGTGTTGGCTGGGGATCACAACGGCTTTGACGAAAAACTGTCAGCCGAATTGGCAGTGCGCAACCAGACCGTTCTGCTTGCGACAGCAGGGGCCTTGGAGCATCACGACCCCGCCACATCCAACTCAACCATAACCATGGTCTCGTTAGACATGGAAAATAAGGAATCGTGGCATTCTCTATTCAAAGACCTTCCACGGGACATCCCTCTTAAAGGCATAGTCCATCTTCGAGCCCTGAGCGGAAATGGAATACATGCGACCACCGGGCAAATGGGCGACAACATTAAGGACATCGGAGCAACCGCCCTCGCAATGACCCAGGGCCTGATTGAGTCCGACTTGTCTCCGGAAAACGGCCTTTGCTTCGTCACTCGGGGCGCACAGGTTTTGGAGCGCGAAAACAGCGGAGAACCTGCCGGAGCCACCCTGTGGGGCCTCGGTAAGGTCGTCGCCCTCGAATCGCCCCATCTGCAACCAAGGATGATAGACCTGAATCCAGCCGGCATCGACTCGCTGTCTGACCTCGTAAACGATCTGCTCTACCCGGACCAGGAAAACCACATCGCCTATCGCCTGGGAAACCGAATGACCGCTCGTCTGGTCAGACTGGAATCCGCTGCAGCTGAGTCAAGCCGGCTTGCTTTGCCGGATGAAACTGAGTGGGTGTTGGTTCCCGACCGGAATGGCGTGTTCGAAAGTCCGGAAATTAAGATGCTTCCCGCGCGCCCCATGGAGCCAAGGGAAGTTCGCGTGTCCATTCAGGCCACGGGCCTGAATTTCTGGGACGTGTTCCGCTCTCTGGGCTTCATTGAAGAAGGAAACCTGGGCCGGGAAATGTGCGGCTACGTAATCGACGTCGGTAGCGAAGTGACAAGCGTCTCCGTTGGAGACCACGTTGTTGGCCTCGGATTCGGTGCCTTCGCCCCGGAAATGATCACTCACGAGGCCTTGGTGGCCCCCGCTCCCGAAGGAATCTCCGTCTCCGGCCTTGCTTCCATCCCCAGCGCCTTCGTCTCTGCCGCCCTTTCATTCCGGTACTCCGGTCTTGAAGCCGGCGACCGGGTCCTTATCCACGCCGGCGCTGGCGGCGTGGGTCTCGCCGCCATCCAACTGGTTCAGGCTGCTGGCGCGGAGGTCTTCGCCACTGCCAGCGCTCCAAAGCAGGAATATCTGCGTTCTCTCGGCGTCGAACACGTCTTTGACAGCCGTACTACCAACTTTGGCCGGGAAATCCTAGAAGCCACCAACGGTGAGGGCGTTCACGTCATCTTGAACAGTCTCACCAGCGAGGGCTTTATCGATGCCAGCCTCTCTTGCCTCGCCCACGGCGGCCGCTTTGTGGAATTAGCCCGCAGAGACATCCTCACCGAGGAAGAAATGGCGGCCCTCCGGCCGGATGTGTCCTACGCCATCCTGGAGTTGGACGTCCTGAAAAAGACCCAGCCGGACTGGGTGGGTGAGGTGCTTCGCGAGGTTATGGGCCGGGTTGCATCAGGAGAACTTACCCCACTGAGCCACAGCCGTTGGCCTCTGGCCGAGGCCGGGGCAGCCCTCAGCTTCATGCGTTCCGCCCGCCACGTCGGTAAAATTGTACTGACAACCCACCCACTGACCAGGGGAAAGCTGCGAGATGATCGCACCTACCTCGTCACCGGCGGCCTTGGTGGTATTGGTTGCGCTGTAGCCGGGTGGCTCGCAGACAACGGCGCGGGAGCAATTGTCCTCAACGGGCGAAGGGATCCCGATCCAGATGCTGAAAAAGCCATTAATGAACTCCGAAGTCGTGGGATCAGGGTTGAGGTCGAACTGGCGGACGTGACCGACGCTTCCGCTGTAGACGCAATGTTGGCACGCATCAACGATAAACTGCCCCCGCTTGCGGGTGTCATTCACAGCGTTGGCGTACTCTCGGACGCCGCCCTGACGAACCAGACCTGGGCGAGCTTTGAGCAGGTACTTCATCCAAAAATCTTGGGTGCCTGGCATCTTCACCGCTCAACTATGGACCGGGACCTGGACCTCTTCATCCTCTTCTCCAGCCGTGTCGGCGTCATGGGAAACCCCGGCCAGGCAAACCATGCGGCGGCCAACGCCTTTCTCGACCAGCTCGCCGCCCATCGACGCGCCTTGGGCCTCCCAGGCCAGTCCATCGCCTGGGGTGCTTGGTCAGAGATCGGCGAAGCTGCTGAGCAAAGGGAGAGAATTGAATTTCGCAAGGAGGCCTGGGGAAGTTCCTGGTTCAGCCCTAAGCGGGGACTTCAGGCCCTGGATAACCTGGTGCGCCAGGACATCACAAACTCCGCGGTCATGTCCATGGACTGGCCGGTATTTGAAGAGGCCTTCGAAGATCGCCCCCCATTCCTTGATGACCTGCTGTCTTCCGACTCCGACCAGGAAGCTGAAGCCTCCTCTCCGGCCGAGGACCTCCTATCCAGCCTCCGCAGTGTTCCCGCCACAGGTCCCGCAGACATCCTGGTCTCCTTCGTCCAGCAATCGGTTCAGGCTGTGCTGCGCCTGTCCACACCGCCATCGCCGACGGTTGGCTTCTTCGACCTCGGCATGGATTCTCTGATGTCCGTAGAGCTGCGCAACCGCTTGAATCGTGCACTCGCGGGAGAATACGTCGTCTCCAACACCGCTGTCTTCGACTATCCCAATGTCGCATCCCTCGCGAATCACCTTGCAGGGGAACTGGGTCGGACGCTGAATGCGGCAAGTGCCCAGCCCGCGGCGGAACCGGCCCCTCTCCCGGCGAGGGCACTCACTCCCACCGACGATGATCCAATTGCCATCGTAGGAATGGCCTGTCGATTCCCGGGCGCCCCGGACCTATCAGCCTTCTGGAACCTCCTGCAGTCCGGTGGTAATGCAATTACGGATGCTCGGCAAGACCCTGGCCCATGGAAGGGCGTCACGGGAGATCCCGATTCAGATGATCCCACCTTCAGAAGAGGTGGCTTTGTCCAGGGCCTTGACCTATTCGACAACCGGTTCTTCCGCATCTCCCCCATGGAATCCCGCATGATGGATCCACGCCAGCGCATGCTTCTGGAAACCACCTGGCAGGCCCTGGAGGACGCGGGTATTGATCCCGAGTGTCTCAAGGGAAGCCGCACCGGGGTCTACGCTGGTATGGGCAGCAGCGAATACCGTGACGTCATAGCTGCCAGCGGTCAGGACGACTTCTATTTCGGCACCAGCGGAAGCATGACGGCCGGGCGTATCGCATTCATTCTCGGCCTGGAAGGTCCTGCCATGCCCGTGGACCTCGCCTGCACCTCTTCGCTGGCCGCCGTTCATCAAGCTTCCACCGCACTGCAAAGGGGCGAAATCAACATGGCCCTCGTAGGAGCAGTGAACGTTACCCTATCCCTGGCGTTGGTTCGATTTCACAATGATCTCGGACTTCTATCAGCCGCCGGTCAGTGCAACGCCTTCGACGCGAATGCCGATGGCTTCGTGCGAAGCGAAGGCTGCGGCGTCCTGATACTCAAAAAACTCAGCCAGGCCGAGGCCGATGGAGACCGCATCTGGGGCCTGGTCAAAGGCTCCGCCCTTAATCAGAACGGGGCCAGCGCCGGCCTCCCTGTTCCTAATGGCCCCGCGCAAGTCCGGGTTATTGAAGATGCCCTCTCCCAAGCCGGCGTGACGCCGTCTGAAGTCGACTACGTGGAAGCTCATGGCGCAGGTAGTGAATTGGGCGATTCTATTGAGCTGCGCGCCCTTGCCTCAGTCTATGGAAGGGATAGAAACCTGGACAATCCCCTGCTTTTGGGATCCGTCAAAACCAACATAGGCCACGCCGAATGGGCCTCCGGTCTCGCCAGCATCATCAAGTCCGTACTCGCCATGAATCGAGGCGTAATCCCGGCACATCTCCACTTCCAGGAACCCAACCCCAACTTCGACTGGGATACGTTGCCTGTGAAGATAACCTCTGAGATGACCTCCTGGCCCGGCACTGCCGGACGGCCCCTCATCTCCGCGGTGAATTCCTTCGGACTCTCTGGCGCAAATGCTCATGTGGTTCTGGAGTCCTACATTAGCGAAGCGGGCTCCTCTGCACCGGATAACGAAGTCCTATGGCCCGCAGGTGCACCGAATTCCGTTGAAGCCGCAATGCCCATCGCGCCCAACGGGCTGTCTGCTCCCGGAGATCGATCAGCCGCCAGAACTGCTAGAATGCTGCCTCTGTCCGGCAAGTCTCCGCAAGCCCTCCAAGACATGGCACATCATTATGTCAATTGGTTGAATGAACAGGCCCAGCTGAACGACTCCGACTGCTTGTCCCAACAGCTTCTCGCCGACATGGCTTGGACCGCTGGAATCGGCCGTAGCCACTTCCCGTTTAGGCGTGGGCTCGTTTTCCGGAATGCTGCAGAATTGAAGTCCAAGCTGGAGAACCTCATAAACACCCTAGGGGAAACTCATGCCCTGGAAGAAGGCTCACCCGCAAAGACAGCCTTCATTTTCGCTGGCAATGGCGCCCAAGGGATGGCAGTGGACGAGAGCCTCTACAATTCCGAACCTGTCGTGCGCGCGGTCCTGGACCGCTGCGACCAGGTGCTCCGACAGGAGCACGACACACCCCTGCTGGAGCCGTTGTTTGCCCGAAGGGCCAACAACGGCAACTTCCAAGAGTCTAAGTGGACCTTCCCGGAAATCTACTCCCTGCAGGTCGCCTTGGCAGCTCTCTGGGAAAGCGTCGGCGTCAAACCATCAATCGTGTTGGGTCACGGCATCGGTGAGGTCACTGCAGCCCAGGTTGCGGGCGTGCTCACCATGGAAGATGGTCTTCGGCTCGCCGCTTCCTGGCCCCATCCGGACGGTCTCGCCGACACGCTTCCACATTCTCCGCCTTCCCTAACCATGATCAGCAGTGCAAGCGGAAACGCGGTCGGAACCAACGCGACCATCAACAACGAGTACTGGCAGCAACTGGCCCGAAACCCTGGAAATCGCAGCAAATTATCTGACGCCCTCACACGGCAGGAACCGGATATAGCTGTTGTCCTCGGCCCCCTCGACAACAGCGGTTCTCCGTCAGACCGGTCCCTTTGGTCGAATTCTGATGTTATCAACGGTTCACTAAATTCTGATGATGATCTGCGAGACCCTACCACGGCTTTCTTGGATGGAGTCGCAGCCGCCTACGAACGAGGCGCCAGGATCTCATTCCCTGGCCTCTTTGCGGGTGAATCGCGCCGTCGTATTTCGATTCCTACCTACTCCTTCCAGCGCCGCAGTTTCTGGGTGCAAAGCCGCCCAAGCGCCCCGTGAGTAAACCACTGACAACAGCCAGTTGATAGTTCAAAATCCTATGCACAACAGTTGGTCGGACATAAACTCCCCGTGTCAAACTTCGCCTGCAACGCCGGAATCCGAAATGGGCTCCATGAAACTCCTCCCGATTCAGTCAAGGTTCACACAGATGGGCTGTCAAAAGTCTAGGAACGTGCCCTGCTTCGCAGGGATGTCGCCGGGCTTCCCTGTAGTGGCGATAAACTAATATGGCAAAATCCCCTATCTGAATAATCTGTTGCATTGACGAATGTTCACCAATTCCGCTATTGTCCTATGCGGCAAACCCAATTATGCAGTTGAAAGGAGTCATCATTTATGGCATCCACCGAAGAGCGAGTTAGAACGCTGATTGCCGAAAACCTGGAGGTCGACGGGAAGCCCGTTGATTCCCAAATGGCGTTGAGTTCCAGTCTTGGAGACCAGGGCCTTTCGTCCATGGACATGCTCTCATTCGCCCGCCTGATCCAGTCTGAGTTCGGCATCAAATTCGCCGTGGAACAGTGCACCGAACTTCAGAACCTGGGACAGCTGATTGAGTTTGTTGACTCTAAGTCCTCTTAGCTGACTGTCATAGGGACACGACCTTTCGCCGTGTCCCTTCCCACAACCAAGCAACGGCGGAATCCTCTCTTCAGGTTTCCCAACGTTGCTTCCAATAGTTTTAGCCTTCCTATTGTCAATCTTTAAGAACCCGGCAGCTTCTATCTGTTTTGCGAAACTCACGGGGTTCTTGGTTTATTCGTGTCCAGGTGTGCCTTCGCACCCGGCATCGCCGGGCAATCGAATGTTTACCAAAATCAAGCCTTTTCCCGTCACCGTCACCCAGTCTGACCCCAGCTAACCATCAACTCAACCAATAGCCTGTTGCTGTAACTTCTCGCCACTCATCCCCACCATCGCCGTTGACACCCACTACCAGGGCGACAGTTTGTAAGACGCTGGATCAGGCGGGAATCTGCGGCTTGAGCAGCGCCTTCAGCGCCATGTGCTAAATCTTAGATTGACTGTTCGTAGAGAACGTCGCATTCGATGAATGTCAGCGTCACCGGATTCTCTCCGGCCACCACTCTTCCTACGCCTTCGTCCATGGTCAGTCCCCCTGTCGCATTGGCTTGTTACGGTTCCGATAGACGAAGTAAACCGCGCTAGCGCATACTTGCTCTCACCCTTGTTACAAACTCAGTAAGGGTGAGGAGCTTGACAATAGGGTCGGAAGCCCTCTACTGACACTGGGTTCTCCGGCTTCTTCATTGTCGCCGACCCTCAGGGAATATCATGGTTTAGTCAGCATCCGGGCCGTTTGGTTAAGAATTTACAGCCTGTCCAACAGGTTGTCTGACGCAATCAGGTACAACTCGATTCGCCAAGAGATTAAGTCTGTCGTAAGCGGGCCCTGCCATCCCATTACCTCTTAGTCGCTGCTTGCCCCTGACTCACAGAAAGGACACTCCCTCATCTGGCATCCTCACCCTTGGCCATGCGGTATCCGATTCGCGGCTCCGTGAAGATATACTTAGGATTGCTGAAATCGTCCTTCAATCTGTGTCGCAATGTGCTCATTACAGTACGCATCGGCCTCACGTCTCCATCCCTGTCCTCCCCCCAGATGCGTCTCAGCAGTTGGGTGTGCGTCAACACCTTCCCGGCATTGACCGCCAACTCCGCCAGCGTCCGATACTCGATCGCGGTCAGTCGTACCTCTTCCCCCTCAACTGTCACACGGCGTTCCGAATAGTCGATTCTCAAATCGCCCAGCACATAGGGATCCAATGGCTCCTCTGCTATCTGCCTTCGAAGAGCCGCCCTTATCCTCGCGTTCAACTCTGTGGCCGAAAACGGCTTCACCACATAGTCCGCAGCTCCCGCGTCGAATGCCCTCGCTACAAGCTCATCCTGCCCATAAGCGGACAAGAATATCACCGGAGCATCATGCAATTCTCGAATTTCCTTCATCAGATCTATCCCGTTCGTTCCCGGAAGCATCACGTCCAACAGCACAAGGTCCGGCCTTTCAGCCCCTATGAAGCTTAGCGCTTCCTCGGCATTGGCTGCCCCGGCCGCTAGGAAACCCGCATTCGTCAGAGTTTCCCTTACGTATCGGAGCGTTTGTGGGTCGTCGTCCACCGCCAAAATGCGCATTTGGGGTCCCTTGTCGGCTCGCTTGATCCCCAAAGAGTGCGTCACCGGAGAAACATATCCGGAATCCTCGATGGTAGGCACCGTAAACGTGAAGCGCGCTCCAAGTCCAGGTCCATCGCTCTCGGCCCAGATCCTCCCTCCGTGGGCTTCTACTATTCCCTTGCATATCGCTAGCCCAAGTCCACTGTTACCTCCCTGGTCATTGGTTTCTACCTGCGAGAATTTCAGAAACAGATGCGGTAGGCTCTCTGCAGGTATTCCTCTTCCATGGTCCGAAACCGATATCACAACATGCAATTCGTCTAGCGTTGCACTGATCTCTATTGGTGTCGACTCCGGCGAGTGTCGTGATGCGTTCATTATCAAATTGTAGAATACCTGTATCATCCTGGGCCGGTCGGCCATCACCCAGGGCAGGTTTGGCTCCAGATCTACTTTGATTGCATGCTTGTTCCCGAAACTCACAAACGCGGTTGTCGCATCATTCACCAGCAAGGCCAAATCCGTCGGCTCCGGAGTCACCGAAAGGCTGCCGGTCTCTATCCGTGCCACATCAAGAAGGTCGCTGATCAGTGCACGCATCTTGTCCGTTTGGCTGTCTATAATTCGCAGAAATTGCCGTACCTCAGTTGGGTTTAGTGTGGCAGCAGAATCCAGAAGCGTTATCACCGACCCTTTTACGGAGGTGAGCGGCGTGCGCAGCTCGTGACTTACCATCGCGAGGAACTCCGCCCTCAACCGCTCCATCTCTTGCAACGGCGTCAAGTCCTGCATCGTTACTACCACAGACTCCACCTCGCCTTCCTCGTTACGGATTGGAGTGGAGTTCATTAGCACAGACACTGATCCCCCGTCGGGCACCCGCATGACTATCTCTTCCGCCCGAATAGTCTCCCCAAGGCTCAAAAGGTAGGGCAACGAAAGCTCCTTTAACGAGGTCTCCCTCTCACCTCCCCGACGGAACAACACCACCTCAAGAACCTGATCCACGGAGCCTTCCGGCCCTTGCATCACTTTTGCGATTCGCCTCGCCTCCCGGTTGAGAGACACCAATTTGCCACTCCGTGCCTCAAACACAATCACTCCCACGGGAAACGTTTCTACCAGGGTCTCTAGGTCCGCCCTCGCACGCTGCTCGTCCCGGTGCCGACGTGCATTGGCGATGCCTGCCGCAGCTTGCACCGCAAATGCTACCAGCGTCTCCTGGTCCTCGTCGGTGAACTCCCGACTGCATTCCTTGTTCGCAAGGTAGAAGTTCCCAATCTGCACGCCTCGATGAAGAATTGGCGCCCCTAGGAAGGAAGTCAATGACACGAGCCCCTTATTGACTCCCATAGACTTCGCGTGCATGTTCAAGTCGATCAATCTGATAGGCTCTGGATAGTCTCTCAGAAACTCAAAAAACCGAAGACCGTCAGGCGAGTTCACAAGCGACTCCCGCTCCTCCATTGTCAGTCCCGAAGTCACTAACGCAAGGAATTGCTTAGACTCGTCAATGAGCGTGATCGCTCCATATCGGGCGGCGGTCAGCTTACGGGCGTTGCCAACAACCTCGCTTAGCACCGTGTCCAGGTCCAAGCTCTCGCTTACTCGTAGACTCGCTTCAGTTAAACGGGCCAAACGCTCCCGCAGGGCCTTGTTCTCCATTTCGAGTCGATTGTCTTCAGTCAATTTCCACCTCAATGTGGTCGGCGCAAGCTCCTCTACTTCAGCCCAGCCCTATTGCCGGCGCCGGAATGGTATGAACATCATTTTATGGAAATTATCCCCAATTTCAGCAGTTCTTACAACTACTTACATTTCATCATTCCCTTCCTTGCTGTTCGCTCATCACTCTCCAATCGATCCTCTCTAACTCCTCCCATTAGTCCAAACTCCCTGAATTCATCGATCCATCATTTGCAAATCGATCTCCTTAGTACATACCTCCGTACATACCTCCATCGCTCGTGGACCAATTTGTCCGGTGTGTGTCTTTCAGATCCGCCTCGCTTTCTATGACATTTTGCTCCGCCTGTATCAGATCTCCCTCTCATCTCGGAAGTGATCTCCACATCCCCCGCACGCAACGTTTCATTGCCCCCACGCAGGGCGCAACGGCTGAATCCGCTCAGCACCCTCCTTCGTAAGAACAACTACATACGGAATTGACTCTACCACTCAAACCCGACAACACATCGCACAGATGGGTGGCGCTCTTCTCCGAAAAACTCTTGACAATTTCCACCATATAACCAAAACTCTGTATCGGTATATGGTATCAACCGTGACTGTTTATGTGGCGTTCGCCCTAAATGCGCAGCTAGAATCGGAAAGGGCACTCCAAACCGCCTCCACGTCCAACAAGCCCCGGTCAAGGAGAATACAGCTGTGAAAATCCTCGGACTTCTTCTTTTCGCCCTGGTGTCGTCGCTGCTTCTGATTTCACTCGCGTGCAATGGCGACGAAATCGATGAATCCCCCACCCCCGAACCGACGGCAGCCACGCAACCCGCCGCCACTGCAACCCCATCAATGACCACAACCCCCGAAGCCACTCCCGTACCGGAGCCGAAGATCTACCAGCTAGCCATCACCTCAGACCTAACCACAACGAACTACTGGGCACTCCTTGGCCCAGACGGCACAGTCTGGAACCAGTACGCCCTCTCAGACACCAAACCCACCCTATACGGCTACTCCGACCAGCGCTTCGACTGGGTCCCTTCTCTCGCCGTAGACTTCCCCTCGCCCCTGCAGGAAGAAGTCGTCGGCGGAGAGACATTCTGGACCACCCAGGTCGTCCTCAAGCAGGGTGTGAAATGGAGCAACGGCACGGATGTAACCGCTGAAGACTTCGTATTCACCGCCAACACAGCCACGGAATTGGAACTAACCGGTAGCTGGCCTTCGATCGTTGATCCCGAGTTTTACCACAGCGCCGAAGCCGTGGATTCCCACACCTTGAAAATCTACTTCAAGAAGAAGCCCGGCCTCGCCCGTTGGCAATTCGGCCTCGCCTTCATGCCCATATTCCCGAAGGCCTATTGGGAGCCCGTCGTCTCCCAGGCCAAACAGGCCGGTGACCTCACCGAACAGCAAAAGGTGCTATACGCCCACGTCCCCGAAGGAGAACCCTCCGCCGGCGGATTCGTCTTCGACAGATGGGAGCAAGGCGCCTTCGCCGAGAAGGACCGGAACGAAGACTACTTCTTCACTGGCAGCGTAGTCACCCAATACGAAAACGGCTCCTTCGCAGAAGCGAAGTCCGGCGTCTACGAATTCGCCGCTTACGGCGCCCCCGAAGGAGAAAAGACCCTCGAATACACCGTCGGCCCCTTCGCCGAAAGCGCAATATACTCCATCTACGGTAGCCAGGATGCCGCCGTTCTCGCTCTAAAGAAGGGCGACGTAGATTTCATGCTCAACCCCCTCGGCCTGTCCAAGGGCCTGCAGGAACAGCTCGACGGCGAGGAAGGGCTGACCACCATAGAGAACCCTGATTCCGGAGTTCGTTACCTTGGCTTCAACCTCCGCAAGCCCCCCATGGACAACCAGGCCTTCCGGCAGGCCGTCGCCACCCTCATCGACAAGGAGTTCCTCACGGAAACCGTGCTCCAGGGCGTCGCAATCCCCGTCTACACCCTCGTCCCCGAAGGCAATAAGGCCTGGCACAATGCTGAAGTCCCCAAATTCGGCCAGGGAATGTCCAGAAGCGAACGCGTCGAGACCGCCGTACAGCTCCTCAAGGACGGTGGATTCACCTGGGAGACCGAGCCCCGCATGAGCGAAGACGGCAACTTCATCGAACAGAAGGGAGAAGGCCTCAAGATGCCCAACGGTGAACCCGTCCCATCCATGACCCTCCTCTCCCCCAGCGCCGGCTACGATCCCCTCAGGTCCACCTTCGCCATCTGGATCGAAAGATGGCTGAACGAAATGGGCATCCCCCTCAGGGCCGACCTCACCGGCTTCAACCTCATCGTCGAAAAGGTCTACGACCAGCAGGACTTCGACATGTGGATCCTCGGTTGGGGCCTCTCTATCTTCCCCGACTACCTGGAGTCCTTCTTCCACAGCCGCAACTCCGAGTCCCAGGGCTACAACCCCGGCGGTTTCAATAACGTCGAATACGACACTCTGGCCGACGAGTTCCTGGCCGAGTCTGACTTGGAAGAAGCGCGCCGCCAGGCCGCACGGATGCAGGAATTCCTCGCCGAAGACCTCCCCTGGGTCGTCCTCTTCACCACCCCGATCGTCGAAACTTTTAGAAGCGACCGGATTGAATTTCCCTACACCGATTACCTTGGTGGCCTCCAGGAAGTTGGCGGTCTCCCATCCACCGTTACCTTCAAGTAAGCCAAAATCGCCAGGCCGTAACCTGCGCTGAATCCAGGAGCTAGGCACTATGACCGGCTATCTGACAAGTCGCCTGCTGCAGATGGTCCTCACCCTGTTCCTGATCCTCACTGTCACCTTCTTCCTCGTTCAGGCCCAACCCGGTGACTACGCCTCCTTCTACGTTCTCAACCCCGATATCCCATCCGAGGTCAAGGAGCAGATAAGAGCTACCTTCGGCCTCGACAAGCCCCTCTGGCAACAATACCTCGTACACCTCAAAAACACCGTCACCGGCAACTTCGGCGTCTCCTTCGGCCACTTCCCCCGCCCCGTCATGGACGTTCTCCTCGAACGACTCCCCCGCACCCTCGTCCTCTTCGTCACCGCCACCGCCATCTCCTTCTACGTCGGCTTCCTGCTTGGCAAAGCCATCGCCTGGCGTAGGGGTGGTTTCCTCGAATACGCCGCCACCATCTCCGGCACCACCCTGTTCACCGTCTTCACCCCAGCCTTCGCCCTCATGATGATCTGGATCTTCGCTTTCCAGCTCGGCTGGTTCCCCGTCGGCAAATTCCTCGACCCCCTCGTCTGGCGAGAGACTCACGTAACCGCCAACTCCGTCTTCAACCTCATGCTCCTCACCGCCTCCGCCTTCCTCGTATTCGCCTTCATAGTCGCCTTCCTCACCCGCAAGACCGAAAACGCCGGACTTAGACGAATGGCCCTCCCCGTCCTCCTCGCGGGAGCCTTGGCAGTCCCCCTCGTCTGGTCCCTGTCCGGCATCGGCTCCCTTGCCTTCGACATCTTGAAGCACATGGTCCTCCCCATCGCCACCCTCACCCTCATCTCCTTTGCCGGCACCATGCTCCTCACCCGCAACAGCATGCTCGAGACCATCCGCGAAGACTACGTTATGGCCGCCCGCGCCAAGGGCCTCCCCGAAAAACAGGTCCGGGACCACCACGCCGCTCGCAACGCCCTCCTTCCCGTCATCACCAGCCTTATCTACAGCCTCATTTTCGCCATCGACGGAAGCGTCATCGTCGAAAGCGTCTTCTCCTGGCCAGGCACCGGCCTCACCCTTCTCGTAGCCGTACGCGCCGAGGACCTGCCCCTCGTCATGGGCGCCATCGTCTTCATCGGTCTCCTCTCCCTGCTCGCCCACCTCATCGTCGATATACTTTATGTCTACCTGGACCCCAGGATTCGCTACCGATGAACATCTTCGACCGCGAAAGGCACACCCCCTCCCCCGGCGGCATAGAACCGCCCAGGATTCACCTAGGCCTCGGACGGCTCCGCCTCCTCAAGGCCAGGATATTCCTCTCCATCCGCTCCTTCAGGAACGCCCTCTCCATCTTCCTCGAAAGTCGGATCGGCCTCCTCTCCCTGCTCATAATCGGTATGTTCGCCCTCATGGCCATCTCCCACCCCATCCTCATGTCCACCATCTGGGACCCCGCCACCTACGACCCCGTTACCGGCTACGCCACCGACGTCACCGAGCAGCCCGCCCCGCCCAGCCTCAGTCACCCCCTCGGCACCGACCCCTTGGGCCGGGACGTTCTCAGCCAGCTCCTCTCCAGTACCGGCTCCGAATTCATCCTCGGCATCACCGCCGCCCTCGTCACCGTCATCGTCGCGACCACCGTCGGCGCCGCCGCCGCCTATTTCGGCGGCCTCGTCGACGCCTTCTTCATGCGCCTGGCCGATCTCATCATCGCCCTCCCCGGCATCTCCCTCCTCATTGTCCTCAGCGCCCTCTTCGATCTCAACCTCTTCTACCTCGCCCTCATCATCGGCATCCTCGGTGGCTTCGGCGGCACCGCTATCGTCCTCAAGTCCCAGGCTCTCAGCATCAAGGTCAAGCCCTACATCGAAGCGGCTAGGGTCGCCGGTGGCAGCCATACCCGCATCATTTTCGTCCATATCGTACCGAACCTGCTCCCCCTTTCCCTCCTCTACATGATGTTCACCGTCACCGCCGCCATATTCGCCGAGGCCATCCTCTCCTTCCTCGGCCTTCTGGACCTCAGAATGAGCTGGGGCATAATGATCCACACCGCAAACGCCGGCGGCTACCTCCTCAGCGGCACCAAGTACTGGTGGCTCGTCCTCCCCGCCGGCGCCTCCATCACCCTTCTGTGCAGCGCCTTCTACCTCGCAGGACGCGCCCTCGACGAGGTCGTAAACCCACGGTTGAGACGAAGACATGACTGACGCAACCCAACCTCCCACCCTCGCCTTGTCCGGGTCGGATCCCCTCCTGAAAGTGGTCGGCCTCACCCTGCGCTACTCCACCCGTCAGGGTGACATCCACGCAATCGAAAACGTCAGCTTCGAACTCGCCCGCGGCCAGTCCCTCGGTCTCGTCGGAGAATCCGGCTGCGGCAAGACCTCCCTCGCCAACTCCCTCATGCGCCTCCTCCCGGACAACGCCCGACTCACCGGTGGACACGTCTTCCTCGAAGGCCAGGACCTCACCTCCCTCTCCGAGGAGGAAATCCGCAAGGTCCGCTGGAGCCGCATCTCAATGGTCTTCCAGGCTGCCATGAACTCCCTCGACCCCGTCTATCGCGTCGGACACCAGGTCATTGAGGCCATAGAAGCCCACGAACCCGAAACTAACGCCGCCGACGCTCAAATGAAAGTCGCCGCCCTCTTCCGCATGGTTGGCCTCGATCCCCAACTCATGGACCGCTACCCCCATGAACTCAGCGGCGGCATGCGCCAGCGTGCCGTCATCGCCATGGCCCTATCCTGCGACCCCGATCTCATCATCGCCGACGAACCCACAACTGCCCTCGACGTCATCGTCCAGGACCGCATCCTCAGAGAACTGAAGTCCATCCAGCAAAAACTCAACATGAGCATCATCTACATTACCCACGATATGGCCGTCGTCGCCGAAGTCACCGACAAAATCGGCGTCATGTACGCCGGCCGCCTCGTCGAAACCGGCGACACCGCAGACGTTTTCCGCTCCCCCATGCACCCCTACACCGACGCCCTCATGTCCTCCTTCCCCAGCGTAATGGGCGAAAAACGCCCCCTCGGCACCCTCTCCGGCGAACCACCCAATCTAGGTAACCTACCCTCGGGCTGCGCCTTCCACCCCCGTTGCCCCTACGCCACGGACCTCTGCCGGCAGCAGACCCCAACCCTGGAGATCAAGGGCGCCCAGTCCGCCGCCTGCTGGCACCCCCTGAACCAGGAAGGCCCGTCCAAATGAACAATCCAGGCCACAATACCAATCTCCCCCTCGTCGAGGTCAAAAACCTCACCAAGCTATTCCCCGTCGCCGGAAACCCGTTCCGAAAACCCACCGGCTTCGTCCACGCCGTCGACGGCGTCTCCTTCAACCTCGCTCCCGGAAAAAGCCTCGGCCTCGTAGGCGAGTCCGGTTGTGGCAAGACCACCGTCGGCAAGCTCCTCCTGAAGCTCTTCGAACCCACCGAAGGCAGCATCCACTTCCGCTTTCCCAACGATGTCGAAAACTCCACCCTGCCGGATATCGTAGATACCTCCACACTCAAGGGACGGCAGATGAAGGACTTCCGACGCCAGGTCCAGCTCATCTTCCAGGACCCCTACGAGTCTATGAATCCCAGGCGTTCCATTAGCGACATCATCGCCGAACCCCTCGTGGTCCAGAATTTTGGAAACGGCCTCGAACGTCTGGACCTCGTTGCCGACCTCCTCACCCGCGTCGGCCTCACCCCGCCGTCAACCTTCCTCTTCCGATTCCCCCACGAGCTCTCCGGTGGCCAGCGACAGCGCGTCGCCATCGCCCGAGCCCTCGTCCTCCACCCATCCCTCGTCGTTGCCGACGAACCCACATCCATGCTGGACGTTTCCAGCCGCACCGGCATCATGTACCTTATGCAGCAGCTCGCCAGGGACATGGGCATCGCCTACGTATACATCACCCACGACCTCGCCGTCGCCCGTTACATGTGCGACCGCATCGCCGTCATGTACATGGGCAAAATAGTCGAAATTGCAGACACCGAAGACCTCCTCCGAAACCCTCTCCACCCCTACACCAAGGCCCTCCTCTCCGCCGTGCCTGTCCCCGACCCCCAACACCGCCGTCCCCCACCAGCAATCGCCGGCGAAGTTGCCGTCCCCATTGACCCCCACCCCAGGTGCCGCTTCTACGACCGATGCCCCTCCTCCACCTCCTTCTGCGAAGACACCCCCCACCCCAACCTCGAAGAACGCGCCCCGGGCCACTCCGTAGCCTGCTACGAAGTCTAACCCCCCCTCTCATCCTGGGAGAGACCTTCCCCATCTCACCCTCTCCCGTCCTGGGAGAGTCCCTCCCCATCTTACCCTCTCCCGTCCTGGGAGAGGGTTGGGTGAGGGTCCAATCCCTCCTCTCCCCGTAGGGGCGACCCTTGTGGTCGCCCTCTCACTTAATCCCAATTGTCATTCCGAGCGCAGCGAAGCGAAGCCCAGGAATCTCCCCCCAGAAACCCCTCTACCCCATCCCCAACCTAACCAAAAGCGGGTCCCGAATCCCCGCCTCCTCAAAACCCTTCGCCCTCAATACACAGCTGTCGCACCCCCCGCAGGGCGCCTCCCCGCCACCGTAGCAACTCCACGTCTCCTCAAGGGGCGCCCCCAACCTCATCCCCAACTCCGAAATCTCCCTCTTCGACAGATCAATTATCGGCGTCTCTATCTCCATCGATACCCCATAAGCCGTCCAGAGCTTGCTCCCCTCGTCCACTGTCTTCCTCACCTTCTCGTAGAACTCTGGACGACAGTCCGGATACCCGCTGTAATCCAATGCGTTGGGCGCAATGTACACCGCCGCCGACACCGCCGCCGCCGACACACCCTCAACCTCAATGGCGTACAACACCTGGCTCTCCAGATACGCGGAGGCAAGCGAAATGAATATCAGATTCCGCATCGGCACGTAAGTCATCGGCACCCCGTATCCAATCTCCTCAACGCTGCGCCCCTTCGCAGAAGGAAAACTCTCTGGATTTGTCAAAGCCGAGTACCACGCCACGTCCGACAGAAAGGATATGTCCATCAGCCTGTGCTCGATACCCAAAATCCCCGCAACCCTCTCCGCACACCCAACCTCCTTGGCGTTGCTCTGACCGTAGTGAAACGTAATCGCCCACAGCCGGTCCACCCGACCCCTTGCGAGTGCCGCAACCGTCGTAGAGTCCAGTCCCCCCGAAAGCAAAGTCACACCATAGCTCGGCATGTCGGAATTCTATCAGATTCCCATTCCCCTCCTCCAAATAAACCACCCACTCCAAGTGATGAAGCAGCCCCTACCTACCAGAATCCCTCCAATCGCAGCTGCGAAACCCTCTCCCCTTCCCCCTCGTCCTCCTCCTCCTCGAACCCCGAAACCCCCACTCCCACAAGCCGAAATAGCCGCCCCGGCGCCATCTCAGCCTCCATCAATGCTCCCGCAGTCTCCGCAATCTCATCCGCCGTCTCCACCCTATCGGAAACCGTCCTCTGCCTCGTGAAGGTCGTGAAGTCCGCCAGCCGCAGCTTCAGCTTAACCGTCCGACCCCGCAGCCCCTTCTTCCCCAGGCTCACGGCCACGTCATGGCTCAGGCGGACTATCAGGTCCTTCAACACCTCCCAATCTCCCGTGTCCCTCGCCAGCGTCGTCTCCGAGCTGATCGACTTCGCCCCCCGTTCCACTTCCACCTCCCTGTCGTCCTCACCCAGCGCCAAAGCCCGCATCCGCGGCCCCGTCCTCCCAAACATCCCGGCGAACCACGCCTCCGACTGCGACGCCAGCTCCCCTATGGTCCGAATCCCCTCCCCCTCCAGCAGCTCCACCCGCTTCGGCCCAATCCCCCACAGCTGCCCCACCTCCAGGGGTCCCAAGAACTCCCTCTCCGTTCCCGGCGGCACCACCCGGAACCCATCCGGCTTGTCTATCTCCGAAGCAATCTTCGCCGTCGCCTTCCCCGTCGCCACCCCCACCGAAATCGCCAACCCCACCTCTCCCCGCACCCGCTGCTTCAACCGCATCCCTATCACTCCCGCCCCCGTCCCCTTCGACACCGCCTCCGTCACGTCCAGGTACGCCTCATCCAGCGACACCGGCTCCACCAGGTTCGTAAACTCTCGAAATATCCCCATCACACGGCCCGACACCTCCCGGTAACGCGGAAAGTTCGTCGGCCTCCTGATAGCCTCGGGACAAAGCCTCAGCGCCGTCACCATCGGCATCGCCGATCGGATCCCGAACCGCCGCGCCTCGTAGGAAGCGGCCGCCACCACTCCTCGACCCTCCGGACTCCCTCCGACAACCACCGGCCTCCCCGCCAGCGAAGGATCGTCCATCTGCTCAACCGAGGTGTAGAACGCGTCCAGATCAGCGTGAATTATGTGCCTCATGCCAGTGCTCCCTACCATCCTATCCTACAACAGATAGACCCCTCCATTTGACACTCATCCCCCACTGCCCTACACTCCAAGCCAATTCAGATAAATTCTTGGGGGAGCTTGGTATTCCAGGCTGAGAGGTCCCGACCCACCGGGACGACCCCGCGACCTGATCTGGGTAATGCCAGCGTAGGGAATAGATGAACACACGCGAATCAATACAGCCTCCCCATTCAGCGGGAGGCTTTTTGCGTTCAGCGACAGAGGTGCACTAGTATGATCCATAGCGGAGCCGCCATCGCCATCGCCGTCCTCGCCGCCGGCCTGTTCATGGCCGCCGGCATCTTCAGCGTCCGGCGTCGCCGGATGAACCCCGAAGAATACCTCGTCGCCCGCAACAGCGCCCGCACCTCCGTCGCCACCGCCACCCTCGTCGCCTCCGTCCTCGGCGCCTGGATACTCTTCAGCCCCGCCGAGGCCGGCACATGGGCCGGCATCGCCGCCCTCATCGGCTACGGCGTCGGACAAGCCCTCCCCCTCGCCGGTTTCGTCCTTCTCGGCCCCCGCATGAGGCGTCTCATGCCAAACGGCCACTCCCTCACCGAATTCGTCTGGCACAGATTCGGGCCCGCCATGTACGTCTTCGCCCTCATCGTCATCGTCTTCTACATGTTCATCTTCCTCTCCGCCGAACTCACCGGCTTCGCCCTCGCCTTCAACCTCGTCGCCGACGTCCCCCTCGGACTCACCGCCCTCATCATCGGCGCCCTCACCGTAGCCTATACCGCTTACGGAGGCATCCGGGCCTCCATCTTCACTGACAGGGTCCAGTTCCTCATCATCCTCCCCCTCCTCCTCCTCGCCTTCATCGTCGCCGTAGTCCAACTCGGCGGCTTCTCCGATATGTTCGCCCCCGTTCGCGCCGACAACCCCCAACTCCTCGCCCTCGACCACCTCCCAGGCCTCGAATTCGGCCTCACCCTCATGATCGCAATCCTCGCCGCCAACATGTTCCACCAGGGCTTCTGGCAGCGCGTCTACACCGCCCGCGACGAAAAAGCCCTGCGCCGAGGCTTTGCCCTCGCCGGGGCCACCGTCATCCCCGTCGTCATCGTCGCCGGACTCCTCGGCATCATGGCCGTCGGAAAAGGACTCGTCGGCGACGACTCCCCAGCCTCAGTCGCCCTCTTCTCCCTCGTGAGCGAAGTGATGCCCACCTGGGCAGTAATCGCCGTCCTTCTCCTCGCCCTGGTCCTCGTCATGAGCAGCCTCGACACCCTTCTCAACGGCATCGCCAGCGCCGTAACCAGCGACCTCGCCCGTTTCAAGCCCGGCCTCTCCGGTGCCGGCCTCCTCAAGTCCTCTCGCTGGATCACTATCGTCCTCGTCATCCCAGCCATCCTCATCGCATCCCAGGGCTACAGCGTCCTATACCTCTTTCTCATTGCCGACCTTGTCTGCGCCGCCGCCCTCTTCCCCGTCTTCTGGGGCCTCTACTCCAATCGATTCGGAGGCCGTGCCGCCCTCGTCAGCAGCCTGGCCGGACTCATCGTCGGCGCCCTCTTCTTCCCCACCCCTGCCGCGCCCTATCTCACCGGCTGGATCATCGACATCGAATGGGCAACCCAGCTCCTCGTCAGCTTTGGACTCGCCCTCGGCGTATCCACCATCATAACCCTCGCCCTCACCCTCTTCTCCCGACAAGTCGGCTCCGCCCCCGCCTACGACTTCGCTGAACTTCGAGAACGCGTCCGCCTCATCCCCGAATAACCCATCCCCTCCATAACTACTCACCGTGGGGGCGGTTTGCGAACCCCCCCGCTGTCCCAATGAAGGCCGAAACCCATAAGCCATCCAACCGACACCCATCCCCTCTCCAAAGCCCCCCGCAACCAGAACCCTACAACCCTGCCACCCACTCCATTATCACGCCCAACAACTCCGATTCCCGCCCCGCGTACCCATGATTCGCCCCGTCAATCACCCTCACCTCAGTGTGCAAATACCCCACCCCCTCCAGGCTCCTCCGCGCCGCGCCGCACACCGGTATCTCCTGCGAACCCCCAACCTTGGTCTCCTCCGACCCGAACACAAACAGCGTCGGACGGCCCGTGTTCGCCCCATGCCTCGTCACGCTGTACCGGTTGTCCCGGTTGAAGCAGTCAACGTACGCCCCCGCGCTCCACGTCGATCCCCACGGCACCCCCGGTCGCAGCAGCACATCAGCCCGCCCCTCCGCCACGTTCCTCTCCGACTCCCGAAAAGGCCCCTTGAAGTCCTCCCCGTGCAGCGCAATCACCCCCTCATGGTCGTACTCCCCCGGAGAAACCGCAATCACCCCTACCACGTCCTCAAACATTTCCTTCGCCTGCGCATACACCGCCCGCACCGCCCCTCCGCTGTGCCCGCCGATAGCAATTCGACGATGGCCCCTCCCCCTCATCAGCTCCAGCCACGCGCCGAAATCGGCCCGCGAGTCCTCCACCGACTCGAATGCGTACCCCGCCAGCGGCCCTCCCCGCACCCCGCTCGCCACGTGATCGTGACCCCGCCGGTTTCCCGTCAAAAACCCAATTCCCCTCTCCGCCATCCGCTGCCCCAGTCCCAGGTACAAACTGCCATAGAAATTGCCACTATCCCCATGAAAGAACACAATCCCGTCCACTGGACAATTCCCTTTGCCCTCCGCAGCACCGAAATACGCCCCGGAAAGCGTTATTCCATCCCTCGTAGTCACGTTCACCATATCTGCCAGCATACGCCCTCCTTGTCTGCCATCGCTTCCCCACCCCCATCCTCAACCCCCTCCAGCATTCTAACCAATGGAGACATCCCCCTGCAAAAGCCCGTTCACCACCTTGCGCTCCAAGCCCTCACCCACCAGAATATCTGGCGTAAGAATGAAACCACATCTCACCAAACTTCGTATAATCCCCGAAATGCATTGGCTGCCCTGCATCCCCGCGTATGGTTACATTTGCCCACAAAGGACCGAGTTCGCCTCCCATGTCAACTTGACGCTTTGTCAGGGGAACTCTAGCATATTCAGCCGAAATCTATCTGGAGATGACAATGTTGCATAAGACCCTCTCGTCGGCAATTGCCGCAATCGCCCTCACTCTGTTGCTCGTGGCCCTCATAGCCTGCAGCCGAGAAGCCACCCCAACCCCATCCGATCCCCCCGCGGAACCGGCCCCCCCGGCCACCCAGGCCCCGACCCCCGTCGCAACACAAATTGTCACTCCAACCCCCACCCCGACACCGGTCCCCACCCCCGCACCTGCCCCTCAGCCCACCCCCACGCCGGAGCCAACCGTCGCTCCTCCACCGCCACCAACGCCCGCCCCAACCCCGGCGCGCGTTCGCATACCCAGGCCCACGCCCGCGCCTACCCCTGCGCCCACACCGGCCCCAACTCCCGCTCCCACGCCCCCCCCCACACCCCAGCCGACCCCAAAACCACAGCCCACGCCCCACCCAGTCCCCCAGCCGCCCGCCGAACACCCCATCGATCCCCCCCGCACCCCAGGCACCCTCTCCAACGGCCTCAGCTACTACATTAGGCCCAATGAGGAACCCCGAGATCGTATCCAACTGAACCTGGTCGTCAGGGCCGGATCTGTCAACGAAGAAGAGGATCAGCGCGGCCTCGCCCACTTCGTCGAGCACATGGCTTTCAACGGCACCGAACGCTTCGCCAAACAGGAAATTGTCGAATACCTGGAGTCCATCGGCACAACCTTCGGCCCCGACGTTAACGCCTACACCAGCTTCGACACCACCGTCTACATGATAGAGATTCCCACCGATGACCCCGAAGTCATCGAAAAGGCATTCCAGATCCTCAGCGACTGGGCCTACGCCATCTCCTTTGAACCGGAGGAAGTGGAACTGGAAAGAGGCGTCGTCCTTGAAGAATGGCGCCTCGGACAAGGCTTCTACTCCCGATTCCGGGGAAGCCTCTTGCGGGCCATCTTCGGCTCCTCCCTCTACGCGGAACGTGCCCCCATCGGCCTGCCGGAGGTTGTAGAAAACGCCCCGGGTCAGCTCCTCATAGACTTCTACAACCGCTGGTACAGGCCGGACCTAATGGCCGTTGTCGCCGTAGGTGACCTCGAAATCGACTCAATGGAAGCAATGATTCGACAGCACTTTGCCCCTCCGCCGGAAGGCCGGGCCGCCCAGGAAAACGCTGTCCTCACCTCCCCAACCCTCAGGCCCACCATAGAGATTCCCGGCCACGTGGAACCCCTCATCGAGGTGTTCACGGATCCCGAGTCCCCGGGCAGCCAGTTTGTCTTGATCCGCAAGCTCCCCCCGGCAACCGAGCAGACCGTCGATGGATTCCGAGACTTCGTTGTGGAACGCCTCGCCTTCATGATGCTCAACGCCCGCCTCTCCGAGCGAGGCCAGTCCGATGATCCCCCCTATCTCGTTGCTGATGTCGGGCGTTCGGACTACGTCGAAAACCTGGACATCATCACCTTCTCAGGCTGGGTCGAAGACGACGGCCTCGAAGTCGGCCTCGCCGCAGTCCTTGAGGAAATCGAACGCGCCCGCCAGCACGGCTTTACCGAAAGCGAACTCGAACGCGAAAAGACTAACCTCCTCAGCCTGGCTGAAAGCTCATACAAGGAGCGGAACCAGGTCCCCTCCTCCAACCTCGCCGCCATCTATGGCGACCACTTCATCCGGAGCACTCCTGAAATCGGCTCCGAAGCCGAATGGGCACTTTACCAGGAACTACTCCCCCAAATTACGGTCGAGGACCTCTCCTCCGTCGCGGAATTCCTCGCCAGCCCGGAGAACACCGGTCTCCTGATCGTCAGGCCGGAAGCCCCCGAGACTAACACCGACGAGCAACTCGCCGCGGCCGCTCTTGAATTGCTGCAGAACGCAGGCAATCTCATCTTGGAACCCTACACCGACGACACCGGCGACATCCCCTTGCTCGCCACCATTCCCACCCCCGGTTCCATCACCGCCGAGGAACAGCTGGAGGTCATCGACGCCCAGAGGTGGACCCTCTCCAATGGCATCACCGTCATCGCCAAGCAGACCGACTTCAAGGACGACGAAGTCCTGTTTGACGCCTTCAGCCCCGGTGGCCTATCCCTCGTCTCCGACGAAGACCACGTCTCCGCCCGCTTCGCCACCAATATGGTCTCCCAAAGTGGCGTCGGTCCCCACGACAACGTCACCCTGCAGAAGCTCCTCGCCGGCCAGCTGGTCTCTGTATCACCATATATCAGCCGGCTCTTCGAAGGCTTCAGCGGCAGCGCTTCTCCGGACGACATGGAGACCCTATTCCAGCTCATCTGGCTCTACGCCACCGAACCCCGGATCGACGAGTCAGTCTTCAACAAGTACCTTTCCCAGCTCGAAAGCGTTGCCGAGTTTTACGCAGCCGAGCCGGACTCCGTCCTCTTCGACAAAGTCAACACCATCCTAGATCAGGACCACCTCCGCGAGCGCCCCCTCACCACAGAACTGCTCGAAGAACTAAACATGGAGCGCTCCAAAGCAGTCTACGATGACCGATTCGCAGACCTTGGCGACGCCACCTTCGTCTTCGTTGGCGCCTTCGATTGGGACAACCTCCGTTCCCTCTCGGAGACCTACCTCGCCTCTCTGCCCACCACCGGCCGCGTCGAACAGTGGATAGACCACAACATCGATCCGCCAACCGAGTTGATCGACGAGATAGTCCGCGCAGGCACCGAACCCCGCGGCAACACCGTGGTCGTCTTCGCAGGCGACATGGTTTGGAGCCCCGACGAAGCCCTCGCCCTCAACGCCGCCGGCGAAGTCCTGGGCATCCGGCTCCACGAGCGCGTGCGCGAACAGCTTGGCGGCACCTACGGCATTTTCGTCAACGCCCGAAGCTCGAGGCTCCCCGACCAGGAATACCTCGTCTCCGTCATCTTCGGCAGCGACCCTGACCGCACAGACGAACTCTTCGAAGAGGTGCTCGCAGAAATCAATCTGCTGCGAGACGGCGGTGAACAGGAATACCTCGACAGGGTCAAGGAGCAGATGCGCTCCAACCGCGAGGAACAAGTCCGTCAGAATAACTTCTGGCTTGGCCAACTGCGGTCCGCTGTCCAACACGGCGATTCCTTCACCGACCCCACCGGCCTCTACTCCAGGCTCGGAGCTCTCACCTTGGAGCAGGTCGCCGCCGCAGCAGCCATGTACATAACCCCGGATCGATACATCCGCGTTGTCCTCTTCCCCGTGGAGGAAGAGGACACGTCGGAGTCCGGCTAGCGCTAACGCCTGTAAATCTCCGTGTCCGGGTGATACTGATACCACCCGAACCAGAACGACGTCAACGTAGGAAGGCGCGCCAGCGTCCTGGATGGGTCCCCCTCCAGGACCAGCGCCTCCTCCGTTACCTCCCACCTGGAACCATCCGAGTCCAAAAGGAACCGCGGCGTTGCCCCGGTTTCCTCCCCTCCCTCCACAGAAAACGTCATCCCCTCCCTTGCGTAAGCCCGCGCTGACCGCGACTCTCCGGACGCAGCGATTACCACCTCCACTCCCCCCACCGTGTCGTTTATCACGCGCTCCGCCCGAAGGTCGTCCACCACATACGCCTTCTTGCCCCCCTCCGTCAACAGACCCACAACCACCCGCTTCGGCTCGATGCTCGGGTCCCGCACCCATACCGGAAACATCACCTCGGAAGCCGTGAAGTAGTCGTAGTAGATCGCCCGAGGGTCGTCCTCCGGAACGTAGAACTCCGCCCGGTAGTGGCCCGTCTCATTGGATATCACCGTCGTGTCCGGATGCTCCTCCAGCCACTCTTCCCACGTAGTCACCACCGACGGGAAGAAAGGCTGCTTGATCCCGGAGTTGGCCAGCGTCCCTATAATCGGCTCCCCCGTAAACTGGTGCCACATCGAACGCGTCAGCCGGTCATACATCACCTTGTTGCTGCGATACAACATCCCCGAAGTCCCGAAAGTAGTGCTTTCCCCGTTTACTATGCCGGAATACACGATTCCGGTGCCGCAAAGCGTTCAATACACTAACGAGATCGGCTCTCCACCCAACTCGTCGTTGGCAAGTTCGTGCGCGTTCATCACCCGCAGCGGGTACGCCCGGTGCTCCCCGTTGATCGACACCCCGAACACCCTGTCGTCCCCCTCTAGGTATTCCGCCTCCTCCGGCGTCACGTGCGTCGGAAACTCCAAAGGCGGTATCCCGTCCAGCCGTACCCCTCCCCACACAATCTCCGTCAGATTCGCCCTTGACCCCCCCTCAACGGCCTGTTCAATCAATGCCCCCATCGGTGGGTCAATCAACGAAAGCACCTGCGCCTTCCACCGCGGATAGTCCGATGGCGGCGCATACTCATCAAGTCTCGGCCCCAGCCACTCCCTCCAACCCCGCAGGTCCAGCCCGAAGTTCTGCCCCGTCAGCTCCTTTACCACGTCAATTGCGTCAAGCGCCGCGTCGCGGCCAAGGAAGAGAATCGCCTCGAGTATTACGTTAACCTGCGATTTGTCCCCTTCCCTCCTCGCCCGCTCCATCGACCTCAACGTCAGTTCTCGCGAGTGCCCAAATCCCGAATAAATGGCGAACATATTCTGGTTCGGGTCGTAAACCACAGGCTCCGGCTCCAGCGTCGGAGTCCTCCGTACCTCCGGCGTCTGCGTCGTTAGTGGAATTGGCCTCCGAGTCGGCGACGCAGTCGGCTCCGTCGTTGATGCCACCTCCGTCGCCGTGGGCGACGCCGTTGGTATCGCCGTCGATACGCCATCCTCCTGCGTCGGCGCCTCCGTCACCTCCCCCGTCGGCGTTGGAACTGCCGTAACAGCCGCCGTCGCTGTCTCGGCCTGCCCCACCGCCACCGGAGTCTCCGCCCCAGGCTCCTCTGTGGGTCTGCCGCACCCCACGGCAACCGCCACCAATGCCAGACCCAGGATCATGAGAAAGTTAATACGTCTAGTCGCAAATGTATTCATCATGCGGCCCAGTATACGTCATACCAACCCCCGTCGAATACAACGCCGCACCCAAATCAAAGGCCGGTGTGGAAAATCCACACCGGCCCATAGCTGCCAATAATCAACCCCGAAGAGAGCACTCAGTCACCCTCTCCCAGGTCTAAACCTCCCAACCCCATGAATTGTCACGCCCTCAAGAGACGTCCTTGCACCCTATGCCTGTGGCGGGGTGTAATTCACCGTCCGCTTAACAGCCTCATCCACCGTCTCCGGCGTAACCAGCACGATTGCCCTGAAGCTTATGGCACCCACCGCCGAGGCAGCCAGGGATGCTGCCACAGCCGCCGCGTCGTCCGGCAGATCCACTATCATGTAGAGGTCATCTCTGCCAAACGCGTAATAGAACGATTCAAGCGTACCGCCCATCTCGTTGAACATCTTCTCAAACATCTCCCGCCGACCGGAACCCCCTTCCTTCCGTAGTCCCGCCACCCCCTCGGGGCTGTAGTCCGCCTGAAACATGAACTTTGCCATAAATCTAACTCTCCATTTTTTGAATGATACCTAGTGTACCAATTTAACAGGCCCAACTCAAAACATCACCCCACACGCCAAACCACTTTGAATGGCCCAATAACTCTATAACGTGCCTACCCGCCCCAATCCCTACGGCGCCACCCTTACCGTAATGATATCCGTCCCGTGGAACTGCTGGTGCCTCACCGAAGTTGCATACGCCCTCAGCATCCGCAGAGAGAGCTCCTGCTCCACAGGTGTCTCCTCGTCATACTGCTGCAGTGTCCTCAGCCGGTCCTCCATATTCTCCTCGTCCCCCGCACCTCCAATGAACTCCAGTGTCGCCACAGGCCCGTCGCTCGAGGCAATCACCACCAGCTGACGCGTAACTTCCTCTTCTTCCTCACCGTCCTCCTCTTCATCCGCCATCAGCGCCTCCAGGTCCAGCGGCGAAAGCGTCAAGAGCGTCTCCTCCGCCACGGCGCTCAACCGCTCCTTCATCGCCGTGTCCCAATGCCGGCTTCTTGCAAATCGATCAAGGAACTCATTCAAGTCCGGCAGCACCTCGATGTCCAGTTCCGACTGGAATCTCATCCTGCGTGGGTTCGTAAACTCCAGGTACAGGATCATTACTATCGCCGCTACGCCACCCGTCGTAATCCCGCTCTGCACCAGCGTCGCGAACACTGGCCCCACGTCCGGCAGCGAAAATAGACCGAACTGGAACGATGCCCCAATCCAGAAGCACACCCCCGCCACCGTGATCCTCGCCCGGCTCTCCTCGCTCTGCATCACCGTCCGCGCCCCATCCACAAACAGGTACGCGCTCAACACCACTAGAAAACCCGCCATCACAGGCCCGGGAATGGAGCTGAATATCGCGGAGACCTTTGGCAAAAACGCTACCATGATGAACAACGCGCCAATGCAATACCCCACCCTCCTGGAAGCCACCCCCGTCGTTTGCGTGTAAGACACCACAGCCGGGCTGATTATGAAAGGCACCGTTCCCGCCGCCCCCGCCATGATGTTGGTTGCTCCGGTTCCCGTCATCGCCCCCTGCACCTCCCGGAAATCTACCGCCCGGTTCTCACGCCTCGCCGCCCGCTGCTGAGCTATGCTCTCCCCGTTCGCCTGGATGGCAATCACCATACTCAAAAACAAGAACGCCGGCAGCAGCGTCCAGAATGGCACCCCGAATCCCGAAATTATCGGCGGCAGCCCCAGTCCCGGCCACTTCCCCGGCACCCCCACCCAGGCCGCGTCCAGAATTGGGCCCGCGTCGTATATCCCGAAACCCGCAGCCACGGCTGTCCCCGCCACTATCCCAATCACAGGCCCCCAGAGACGCACCACCGCGGACCCTCTTAATATCAGGGCCGATATCACCGCCAGCGCAGTCAGCGCCGCCAGATGCGCTCCCAATGAGTTCTCCTCCGTCGATTCCGGCAGCAGCCTCGGTATCACCGACGCCAACGTGATCGAAAGGATCATCAAAACCGTGCCGCCAACCACCGGCGTAACTATCCGACGCAACAGGAAAAGCCACCTGGCTATAATCAGTTGCCCTATCCCGCACACTAGCACCAGAGCCGCCAGGGTCGCCGGCCCTCCGTCCGTTACCGCCGTTATGCAGAACGGTATCGAAAATGCCGCCGTGAACATCGGCAGCATCGATCGCGACCCCACCAACCCTATCTTTCGCACCTGTATCAGGGTCGACAGCCCGGCCACCAGCAGCGACGCAAACACCATCCAGATCAGATAGTCATCGTCCCGCCCCGAGGCCTTCGCAACCACAATCGGCGTCACCAGCAGCGTCGCCGAAGCAATCAGGCTGAACTGCGCACCAAAGCCCAGTGATTCCCGTATCGACGGATTCTCATCTGCCTCAAACCGCGGATTCTGCGAAACTGGCGTCGTCAATTTCCCCTGCCCAAGACCTTGGCTTCATCCCACTCACTTCCAATCCAACCAACACCCGCGCTCATAACTGTCGACAAAACTCCCGCTGGCTTGGCAAATCCAATGCTCCTCAACCTAATATCGCACCTTCAAGACTTCCGCCTTGTAAAACGGGCGCCTGTCCCGCTGTTTCGTTACGGCGTAGATCATTTACCCAGGCCATAAGAAGACCACCCAAAGAATCACCGCCCACAGCCTGATATTCTTCTGCGGAAGCATCCTGTTTCCACAAATCCCGCATTGAAGGCCATTCATGCACCCACTACCTCTCCGGCGCGTCCGTCTATAGAAACTGAGTCTCCGGTATTTTTACCACCAGTCAGCTAATCCACACAAGTGCCAACCTTTCCCTCGGCTGCCTCTTTGGAGCTATTCGAATGGCTGGGATCACCCCTCCTTCACAAGTTCCCACACAATCACCACGGGTACGCCCTTCAATGCAGCCTCCATCCTTGCCGTCATCTGCTCCGTAAGCCCCATGGCCGCAATCTCTCCGTCGCCGCACCGCTTCTCGATACATTGCACAACCCCAAGCCCCACCTCCCGAAACGCCGCGAGACACTCCGAAGGCAGATGCACGTAATTGCGTATGAATCCCGTCTCCGTCCGACTCCTCGGATAATAGGCGTGGCCTCCCAGCATCACCGCAAACGGATGCAAGTCCGAAAGAATGACAGCCCCACCGGGCCTGACTACCCGTCCTAACTCCCTCAGTGGCTGCCCTAGGTCAATGCAGTGCGCCAAAGCCAGCGAACACACCGCCAGGTCCACCGAAGCGTCCGGAAGCGGCAGCGACTCCAATCGTCCGGTGTGAAACTCCGCCGAAGGCACCTTGGAACGCGCCATCGACAGCATCTCCGCCGTCACATCAATCCCCACCACCTCATGCCCCAGTGAGGCCATATATGCCGCATGACGCCCTGTGCCGCATCCCGCATCCAGCGCCCTCCCCACCGGATAACCGTCAATCAACCCGTGCACCACCGCCTCCTCCGCGTGAATCAAGGCGTTCTCTTCCCCGTCGTAGCTCCCCGCCGACTCCCCATACCCCACCACCACCGTCCGCTCCACCCCCACAATCTCCTCGGACCACGGCTCCAATTCCCGCTGCCCAACAATCTCCACAATCTCCCTCGCCCTCGCCTTCACCGAATCCGGGTCCGTCATCCACGAACGCAGTATCGCCAACCCCTCAAGTCCCAGGACAAAATCGCCAAATGTCGGTGCCGCAACCATCGCCCGCCTCCTTCGGCTCAAGGCTCATTCAGCAATGTCGTGAAAGAGCCTACATTAGGCACAATCGATGATTATGGCAAGTAGCAGGCGCCCGCCCTTCTGCCCAACCACCCCTCAACGCCCTGTGTACAGTTCCGTTTCCGTATGAAACTGGAACCACCCGAACCAGAATGACATATGCGTAGGTATCCGTTCCAGCCTCTCCGACTCATCCGTCGTGTTGACTAGGAATTCCTCCATCGCCTCCCATCTTCCCCCTTCCTCATCCACCAGCACGGATGCAACCCCCAATCCCACACCACCCTCCACCGACTCAAACACCCTCTGTCCCCGAAAATACGCCCTATCCCCCTGGCTCCCGGCAGACCCCACCACCACAACACCCTCCCCGCCAACCGCGTCGTTGACCACCCCCTCCTCCTGCAGCGCCGCTATCGAATACGCCTTGTAGCTCCCCTTCACCTCTAACCCCAACACCACCTCCTTCGTCTCCAGCCTCCCGTCCCGGTCGGGCACGGCAAACATGGTATTCGGTGATCTGAAATAGTCGTAGTAGATCGCCTCCGGATGCCCCTCCGGCAGATAATGCGTCGGCGGATAATGCCCCGTGTCCCTGCTCAATACCGTCGTATCAGGATGGAGCTCCACCCACTCCTCCCACGTCGTCACAAGCACCGGATAGAATTCCAATTGAATCCCCGAATCCCACAACTCCCCTATAATCGGCTCCCCCGTAAACTGGTTCCACAACGTGTTCGTCAACCGGTCGTACATCACCTTGTTGCTCCGATACAGCAGCCCCGAAGTCCCAAACGTCGTTGGCTCCCCGTTTATCTTGGCGGAATACACGATTCCGCTTCCACACAAAGTTCAATACGCCAGCGCGATCGGCTCACCCCCCAACACGTCGTTCGCCATCTCGTGAGCGTTCACAACCCGAAGCGGGTACGCCCTGTGCTCCCCATTGATCGACACCCCGAAGACCCGGTCCTCCTGCTGAAGGTAGTCTTGCTCCGAAACCAAGACCACCGGCGAATTCCGTAAATCCGGAATCCCGTCCGGCTCCACGCCCCCCCACGCCAGCTCAAATACGTTCACCCGGGATCCCACCGCCGCCGGCCTCAAAAACTCCTCGAATCTCGGATCGATCAGGCTCATCAGCATGATCTTCCACTCCAGGTATCCGGCGGGCGGACGGTACTCCTCTGAATTATTGACCAGCCACTCCATCCAGCTCTTCCACAAACCCTCGTTCCTCCTCACCTCCCTTCCTGTAATCTCGATCAAAGCCTTCCTCGCCTCAATCTCATGCACATAATCGCCGAAGAAGCGCAGCATCTCGATCATTACCGGCACCATCGACCTGTCCCTATGCAGCACCGAAAGCTCAATCGCTTCCAGTGTGTCCGCCGGATCATGCCCCTCTCCCGAAAACAACCGGTACATGTTCTCCCCAGAATCATAATCGGCCCTGAGCGCCGATGCAGTCTCAATCACCGCCTCCGGCGTAGACACCCTTGACGCGACCTCTGTCGAAGCTGCAGGCGTCGAACTCCCCCCTCCCAACGACCCAACCGCCCGTGTATCCTCCGTCGCCCTCTCAGTTGGCGCACGCGCAGTCCCCACAGTCACTGGCGCAACCGGCTCCGACGTCCCCCCAACTCCCCTGACAGGCGCCGCCTCCGGCTCCCCCTCATCCACCCCCGACGACCCACCCCCACCGGCGCATCCCACAACAACAGCCGCCACAACCAAGACCGCCAAAATCCCAAACCAACCAAAAATCTTACTCACAAATCATCCTTCCAACTCCATTCCCTCCCCAATCCAAACCTAGCCCAAAACAACAACGACCCAAACCCCCACCCGGACACCCCCAAAACTAACAATCATCCCACACCAAACAACCTGCCGAGCAGCCCATACCTCCGCCCGCCCAGCTTCCGGCCGATAAACTCCTCCAGTTCCCGCCGATTCAACACAGTTCTCCCCCCAACGCTCGCGTTGTCGTCAATGAGCGTTGAAGGCACATTATCCCACTGAAACTCACGCCTCCCGAATGTATCAGTCTGCTCAATGACAATTACTTTGTCTCCCTCAAGAATCCAGCCCGTTGGGCGGTCCCCCTCCTTTTTCATTCTCGTGGCAAGTCTCAGCAGGTGATCCAATTGAGACTTCACCCTCTCGTGGCGTTTGTCCGCATAGTCATTCCACCCCACCGGCACACACCATCTGGGAAGCTCAGCCCCCGTCAGCTCGCCGATCAACTCGCATAGTATCGCTGATGAGAAGCGAAGCCAGTCCTCGGGAAAAGCAGTCTCATCTAGCCTCTCTAAAGTTCTGCTCAGATACAGTCGGTACAAGTGAGTAGACAATTCACGACGTACAGACTGAATCTTCAAATGCAGCTCATGCCGCAGGCTCTCCTTGTACGACGGCAGCGCAGTTGTGGTGTAGATCATCAGACTTCTCTTCACTACCTGGTCGCTGAACGCCTTTAAGTCCTGATTCATCGACAGAACAAAGCAAGGATATTCGGACACCAATGGTGGTAACTCGTCCTTGATTACGTCCTCTCCGTGATTACGAATTGCAGACCTGCCGATATCGTCAAACACGGCAGGGAACCGCTTGTATGCGTACTGTATGTCCCTCAACCGCCCCTTGGTAAACTCCCTCTTGTCTACATTGTGCGCTCTGCCGAACATGGAAGTCATCAAGGTGTCTATGAGGCTTGACTTGCCGCAGGAAGGCTTTCCGTACACAATGGCAAAGGAGGGATACCTGAAAATGTCACCTTCATGACCTGCTCGCGTTCGCATATCGCACATGAACGGCGAGAAATATAGCCACGACCAAAGAATAAAGTAGTCTCTCTGAAGCCTCTCAACCCCCATTCCGCCTTCAAAAGTCCCCTCGTAGTTGCCAAAGAAATCTACGAGTATCTGCGCATCCCTTCGCGCAGCGGCAAGATCCACCTCTAGGGAAAATGGCTCCCCAAAAAGGGAAACTGCCTTCTCATCCCTGTCAATCGACATCTCTCGATGTTCCGCCTCCTCATCAGTGCGCACCACCCGAATCCGGCTATACTCCTTGACTATTTTCCGCCTGATTTCCGGAGTTACCCGCTGCCGGCCATTCCGCGGAGGAGGAATCATGTTGGCCACCACAGGCGGAATGACGCTCTTCATCTTCTCAATTCGTTCAATCTGCGTTGGAACGGTTAACTCAACTGGCTCGACATTCTGATTGCCTGCTCCCATGCTATCGATAATCAGGGTTGAATAATCGTCTGCGGCTAGTACCGGTACCTCGTTGAGGTGAATCTCCCCATTTGTAACACGTTCTGGCGGCAAAGGAATCTCGTCTGATGCCTGGTCTCTGATGGTTTCATACATACCAAGATAATGCTCCCATGCGGCATCATCATCAAAGCACACCAGGGTCTCGGATTGCCGGCCGCCGAAAGCCGTCTCCGACAGGTTCGCAGACCCAATCAGAGCCCGTCTATTGCCAGTCTCGGTGTTTTCCAACAGATACAACTTCGCGTGGGCCACCTCTTTGCGAAGCACCCTGAAGCGGGCTTGCCCCTCTCTCACACGGCCCAGAATGAACCCGTGCCGTTCGTCCGACAAACCCTTTATCGCAGCCCTAGTGTCGCCAATCGCAACTTGTTGAAATGCCATTATGTCCTTCAGGGTGCGAAGCGTTCCCTCACATCCAAAGACGCACTCGAAATCCCTGAAGTCGTGCTTGTCCAGTAATCGAACTATCGCACCTACCCCTGCCGAATAGGTCAAAATCCGAATCTTGTCGAAACCATCGAAGAAAGACCACGCAAACTTAGACTCCGACTCAAATCTGGCACGAGCCACTCGTAGCCCAGTTCCGTCATCCATGTTTAGGCTTAAGGATTGACCGTGTTCAGTTCCATCAGCCATCTTTCAAGATTCCTGCATTTCAGTCTTCCCGACCACAATTCACCCCATTCTACCAAACCCCACACTCGCAATTCCCCAAGCGCCCGTTCCCGCCTCTACCAGGCCAACTCTACCTCTATTCATGGCTTGTGTTCTACTGTCAAGGGATTCAGTCCAGGTCACTCAAAACATTGGACCTGTTCAGTGAAATCCTTTTCCTAACGCTATACCTGCCCTCAAGAGACCAATATCCTGAACAAATACCCCAGGACCCCCCAACTTTCCCCATATCAATACTACCCCCATCCCCTTGACACACCCCTCCAATCCCCCTTACCATGAGCCTACCGCTCGCGCGGAATTTTGACAGGGCTCCAACAGCCGAAGGAGGTGACGTATGGAACATAGTTTAACTAAGAGGGCGATGGTAGGCATCTGTCTGGATTCGACGCTTTAATAGCGCCCAAAACAACAATCAACTACCCATCAACCGTCGGGTTCGGGCAAATGCCTACCATCGCCCTGAGCGGGGTCCAACCCAGGACCTAATTGGTATCTAAACCCAGGTTCGGACCCGATACGTTGACGAAAAGGAAGCCGCAAGGCTTCTTTTTTGTTTTTCCCAACATTCCCCCCTCAATGCTATACTGACCCACTAAACCCCCTCCTCAGGAGCAGAAAATGCCCAACGCTCTCCTCAACGGTGTCCACATCCACTACGAAAGCTACGGCCACGGCTTCCCCCTCGTCTTCGCCTACGGCCTCGGCGGCAACACCACCGAATGGTACGGACAGGTCCCCGCCTTCTCCAAGAATTATCGCTTCATCCTCTGGGACCCCCGCGGCCACGGCCAGTCCGACAGCCCTCCCAACCTCGACCAGTACGGCAGCGGCAACTCAGCCTACGACCTCCTCGCCCTTCTCGACCACCTCGGCATCGAACAAGCCTACGTGGGCGGACTCTCCATGGGCGGCGGCATCTCAACCCGCTTCGCACTCCTCTTCCCCCAACGCACCGCCGCCCTCCTCGTCATCGACTCCGCCTCCGCTTCTGGCCTCCCAACCCCTCCCGCCGCCCTGCGTATGCGACACCGCATCGTAGAACTCGCCCTATCCGAAGGCATGGACGCCGTCGCCGACTACTCCATCCGCCACAACCCGAACATCAGCCGCACCGCCAAATCCGGCCCCGAAGGCGAACGCGCCGTCCGAGAAATGTACGCCGCACTGGATCCCGTCGGGTACGCCCACAGCACCCTCGCCACCGTCCACGCCGAATTCGATCCAAACATCCTCTCCGCCATAACCGCCCCAACCCTCGTCCTCTCCGGCGACGAAGACCCCGCCCTCGAAGCCTGCAAACTCATCCACCGGAAAATCGCTGGCTCCCAACTCAAAATCATCCCCAACGCCGGCCACCTCTCCAACCTCGACCAACCCGAAGCCTTCAACAACGCCATCCTGGAATTCCTCCACCACGTCGACACCCAACGCACCACCACCTGACCCAACCCCTTTCTAGTCCCGGCGAAGGCAGGAACCCACCCCTCAACCCACAGCCTCAACTTCGGTACGGACAAACCCTCGTCGTTTCCCAACCCCTTCCACCGTAGGGGCGACCCGTGTGGTCGCCCTCTCCC
>CAYQLZ010000019.1:0-39821 GCA_964418665.1 uncultured Dehalococcoidia bacterium
CCCCCCCCCCCCCCCCCCCCCCCCCCCCCCCCCCCCCCCCCCCCCCGGGGCCCCCGGGGCCCATGGGGGAGATGAGTGTGTTGTTGAATTGAATGTCCGAGGTTGACTGACGTACACTGAATGAATAGTCAAGGGATAATTTGAACAAGTTGATGCTTCGAGTTCCCTTTTCGAGCTAACGATTCAGCGGCCTACTAATGGTTCCCTGGATTACTGTATTGATTGCATGCGAGAGACTCAACACATATGAAAACGCCTTCAAAAATCAACAATGTAGAAGATATTGAATTCTTGCATGCCATTGAGGCGAATGGAGATGTTGTAATTGATTTTGGTCCCGTAGAATTCATCAGACCGGTGGGTATTGTCGCCCTACTGGCAACACTTGACAGATTGATGACCCAACAAGGTGGAAGGAAGGTAACATTCAGGCTTCCGGAAAGCCAAGATGTTAGGGAGTATCTCCTGTTGTCTGAGGCGTTCGAAGCCATGAGAAGATTAATTCGATTTGATGGTATACAACCTGAGGACGTCATATCTGAGAGCGAGCCAGAACGACCGATGGTTCCGTGTAGATATTTCGAAACCGAGAGCGAAATTGAACAGATCGCTAATCAGATGGAAGAAGATTTTGAGAGCGTTCTGCCGGGACGAGGAAGTATTCTTGGTACTTGCCACACGGCTTTTAGCGAGCTTGCGACCAATGTTATTTACCACGCTGAGAGTAAGGGTGGTTATGTCTTGGCACAAAAATATGAATTTGCCAGTGGCTCTAGAGTTGAAATTGCGGTTGCGGACTGTGGAATTGGCATACGTGCATCGTTGCAAAAAAACCAAAAGTACACACATATTGCTTCGGACACAGATGCTATTGAATTAGCGATAGGGGAGGGGGTTTCTTCCCTAGAGGACAGGTATCGTGGTTACGGTCTCTATCATGTCACAGATGATGTTAGAATGAGCTCTAATCGCAGATTGACCATACGCTCCGGAAGCGGTACTATTGTACTATATAGTAACGGCAACGTTGAGAAACGGGAAAGTTCCCCCAGCTATTCCGGAACAATATTGAATGTCAGCATTCCTTGTTGAGGGAGGGAGGCTATGACAAAGACAAGGACTTTTCATCTGGCGGACTATTCGCGATCCTTTGCTACAAGAACAAGGGGCCAAGAGATTGCCATTAGTATTGCAGAATTTGTTGCAGAAACTAAACCAGAGTCAATAGAAGTTGCCTGGGGAGGCGTGGCCGCGGCGAGTCCTTCTTTCATTGATGAATTTGTTGGCGGAATAGATGAGGTTATTCATTCCGAGTCTTGCGGCATTCACATTTTCTTCACTGGAGACGAGCCAGCCATCGTCAACTTAGTAGATACCATCTTGAGACGGAGAGAATCTCCGATCAGGTTTGCCGTACGCCATTAGGCGTAGGGGTTTTTGACCCCACGCGATAATGGTCCCCGCAGTTTATGGCCGGACATGGCCCACTTCCCTTCACCAGGTGAGGTGGAGGGTGATGTGGTTGTTTTGCCAGGGGAGTTGGTGGATCCAGGTGGTTATTTCGGCTTTGTCGGTGTCGGGTAGGGTATTTGAGGCGGTGTAGTTTTCGGCGTGGGTTGCCAGGGACTCGCGGGTGTATTCCGCGATTAGGTTTTCGCCTTCTCCGAATTGCCAGTCGGCTTACTGATAATTCTCGGCCAGGTACCAGGCAAATTTTCGGCATGCGCCTGTGGGTGAGTTTGAGTAGTCGAATGTTACTGTGCCAACGTCGAGTCCCATAATTAGCCTCCCGTCAAAGTTGGACCGCGTATTCTATCGGACCTGGCGGGGTTTGGGAGGACCTTGGGCGGAGTGGGTTGGTGGTGGTCAGCCCCATGCCTTCGACAAGCTTATGGTGAATTGGGAAATCACCCCCATTCCTTCGAAAGATTCAGGACAGGCTCAATCTTCCCCCATTGAGGGGGAAGGGGTTTGGGGGAAGCGACGGAATTCGTTGACGGTGCTGAGAGGGCGGTGATATAGTTTAGGCGACGATGGGCCTTTGGGACTGACAGGCCTAATCTTCTGCGCCTTCCTCAAAGGAGAGAAATGCCGGAAGCCCTTGCGGAAAACTGGCTGGCCCTGCTCTTTGCGGGAATCATCGCATTCGTGGCCATCGCCATCATGTTTGCCGCGTCGTTCCTCATTTCGTCGAAGCGGAAGTCCGACATCAAGACGACGCCCTACGAGTGCGGCATTCCGCCCGCTCCGTATTCGTTTTCGCAGATAAACATCCGCTACTACATCTTTGCCATCCTGTTCCTCATATTCGACGTGGAGGCGGTGTTCCTTTTTCCGTGGGCGGTGGTGTTCATGGGGAGCAACATCGCCTTCTACGCCATGATGATTTTCCTGGGGGTGTTGTTCTTTGCCATCCTGTACGGGTGGAAGAAAGGAGTCCTTGAATGGCGGAGATGAAGCCAAACACCGGCAATGTGCCGGGACCGAGCCTGCTGAATAAAGGGATGCCGGGGGTGATTACCGCCCAATCCGAGCAGCTCTTTGCCATGGCGCGGAAGTCGTCGTTGTGGACGATGACGTTCGGGCTGGCGTGCTGCGCGATCGAGATGATGTCTACATACATGGCGCACCACGACTTTGACCGGTTTGGGGTGGTGACGTGGCCGTCGCCGCGACAATCGGACGTGATGATTGTGGCGGGGACGGTGGTGAAGAAGATGGCGGACCCGATCCGGCTTTTGTACGAGCAGATGCCGGAGCCGAAGTGGGTGATAGCGATGGGGAGCTGCGCCACCAACGGCGGGCCGTACTATCGCTCCTACTCCGTGGTGATGGGGGTGGACCACATTGTGCCGGTGGACGTTTATGTGCCGGGCTGTCCGCCCCGCCCTGAGGCATTGATGCAGGGGATACTGAAGCTCCAGGAAAAAATAATGCAGGACGCGAAGGGTGAACCGGCGCGCAGCTAGGGGCAGGGCCGAGCCCGAACCCGTCGACGAGATGGCGGCGCTGTCGCCGGAGGGACGTCGTATTCTGGACGTAATCGTCGGGGCGCTGAAAGGGCGCAAGGTGGAGACGGGGGCGGTGATGGACCGGCCCCGCATCTCGATAGAATCGGCGGACATTGCCGAGGTCTGCGGGACGCTGAAGTCCCACCCTGAAACGGAATTCAAGACGCTGTTGTGCGTTGCGGCCGTTGACTACAAGGAGTATATCCAGATGGTGTACGTGCTCCACTCCAGCAGCGTGGAGCAGACTCTGGCGATAAAGACGGACCTTCCCTACGAAGACCCGAAGCTGCCTTCGCTCACCGGTCTGTGGCAGGCCGCGAACTGGTATGAGCGGGAGGCCCACGACCTGTTCGGGGTGGAGTTCGAAGGCCACCCGGACCTCTCACCGTTGCTGTTGTACGAGGGGTTCGAGGGACACCCCGGACTGAAGGAGTTTCCGTTCCACGATTATGACGAGTACTAGACTCTTAGCATCTATTGCAGGGCCGGTTTCGCTATCATGATGGCCGAGCCGAAGTCGTTGGTGCTTCGCGGGAGCGTCATAATCCATGACGGGGTATTTCATGGTTCCATCGACGGGCTGCCCCTGTTCTCACACGGGGAAACGCTGGAGGAGGCGGAAAGCAAGCTGGTGCGCAAGCTGCGCAGCTGGGCGGAGGAGCGAGAAGAGAAGGGGATGTTGGAGAAAGAGTTGATGGACGCCGGCTTTGAGAACGTCAACGAGGATACGGAGATTGTGCTGGCGCTAAATTGCGAAGAGAACGAGCCGCAGGAATGACGATGTTGGATGAAGGCCAGCAAGTAGACCTGTTGATGAACATGGGGCCGCAGCACCCCAGCACCCACGGGGTGTTCCGGATGCTGCTGCGGGTGGACGGGGAGGTGATTATTGACGCGGAGCCCCACATTGGATACCTGCACCGGGGGTCCGAGAAGCTGGCGGAGGGGGAGCAGTACCACCAGGTGGTGACCCTCTTCGACAGGATGGACTACATCAGCAACTTCAACAACGAGTGGGTTTTCTGTCGTGCGGTGGAGCAGCTGATGGGGGTGGAGGTGCCGGAGCGGGCGGAGTATATCCGCGTGATTCTGGGCGAGCTGAACCGGATAGCCAGCCACCTGCTGTTCCTGGGGACGTTCGGGCTGGACGCCGGGGCGATGACGCCGGTGATGTTTGCCTTCCGGGGACGGGAGCGGATTCAGGCGCTGTTCGAAGGAGTCAGCGGAGCGCGGATGATGCACAACTACGTGCACGTGGGTGGCGTCAAGGAGGACGTGCCGCCGAACTTCAAGGAGATGATGGCGGAGCTTCTGAAGGACATTCGGGCCGACGTGGAAGAGTGCGACCGGCTCTTGAGCTTCAACGAGGTGTTCGTGGCGAGGTCCAAGGACATCGGGGCCATCGACCTGGATACTGCCATCGACTTCGGCTGGACCGGCCCCGGCCTTCGGGCGTGCGGGCTGGAGTACGACGTCCGGCGGGCGGAGCCATATTCCATATATGACAGGTTCGAGTTCAACGTGCCGGTGGGTCGGGACGGGGACTGCTGGGACAGGTACTTCGTGCGCGTGCTGGAGATGTACGAATCGTTTCGCATCATCGACCAGGCGCTGGAGGGGATGCCGGAGGGAGAGGTCAACTCCGTGGGCCGGAGGCTCATTCGTCCGCCCAAGGGTGACGTTTACGTCCGCGCCGAAAACCCCCGCGGCGAGATTGGCGTCTACCTGGTGAGCGACGGCACGGACAAGCCCTACCGGGTGAAGGTGAGGCCGCCTTCGTTCTGCAACCTGAGCGCGCTGAGGCACCTGGTGAAGGACTCATATATTGCTGACGCGGTTGTGATTCTGGGTTCCCTGGACATTGTGCTTGGCGAGGTGGACCGGTGAACCTGCTCGACATCCTGCTGCTGGTCATCGCGCTGCTGATCCTGTTCACGGCGTTGTCCATCATTGTGATATCGATGATCTGGATTGAGCGCAAGTTCCTGGGCCGGCTGCAGCGCCGGCTGGGGCCGACGCGGACAGGTCCGTTCGGGCTGATCCAGCCGGTTGCGGACGCGGTGAAGCTGGTATTGAAGGAAGACCTGATACCTTCCTGGGCGGACAGGGCCATCTTCTGGGTTGCGCCGCTGCTGGTGCTGATTCCCAGCTTCATGATCTGGGTGACGATACCCGCCGCCAGCGACCTGGTGCTGCAGAACCTGGACCTGGGCCTTTTCGTGATAGTGGCGCTGCTGGTGGTGTCGATTCTGGGGCTGCTGCTGGCGGGCTGGGGGTCGGCGAACAAGTACGGCGCGCTGGGCGGACTGCGCTCGGCGGCGCAGCTGGTGAGCTACGAGGTGCCGCTGGTGATGGTGGTGGTATCGGTGGCGATCCTGGCGGAATCGCTGGACCTGCGGGTCATCGCCGCTACGCAGGTGCCCGTGAGCGTGGGCGAGGACGTGTTGAACGAGGTTGCGGACGCGGGCAAGACCTTCAACCACATCGGCGTGCCGCTGATTCTTATCTTCCCGCTGGGGATGGTGCTGTTCCTGATTGCCGGACTTGCGGAGGTGGGGCGGATTCCGTTTGACATTTACTTTGCGGAATCGGAGATTGTGGGCGGGCCTTTCGTGGAATACAGCGGCGCCCACTTTTCGGTGTTCTTCCTGGCGGAGTACATCAACACCTTCCTGGTGGGTGCGCTGGCCGCGCTCTTCTTCCTGGGCGGGTGGTACGGGCCATTCCTGCCGGAGTGGATGTGGTTCCTGATCAAGACCTACGCCGTGGTGGTCGCCATATTCTGGATACGGGGCACTTTCCCGCGCCTCCGTGTGGACCAGCTGATGGCATTCGGCTGGAAGGCGATGATTCCTTTGTCCTTCGTGGGCGTCGTCATCTGCGCCGTCTACCGGTTCTACGACTGGCCGGCGTGGACTATGACGGTCATGTCTCTGGCCGTGCTGGGTGTGGTAGGATATTGGCTGTACCGAAGGTTCACGCAGCCGGTGCAGCGGTTGGCGAAGCTCTACGGAAGGCATCCCGGGAGGGTTGGAAATGTTAGCTAGCATGAAGGGGATGGTGTTGACCATCGCCTCCGTATTCAAGAAACCCGTGACGGACCAGTACCCGACGAAGCCTCGGAAGCTGCAGGACAGGTACATGGGCTTTCCCGCGCTGACGTGGGACTTCGAGGTAGAGGAGCCGTACTGCACATCCTGCATGGTGTGCATCCGGCAGTGCCCGACGCAGTGCATGAGCGCGACGATGAAGGACAACCCGCTGCAGGCGGAGGGCAAGAGCAAGCGGCGGAAGATTGTCGACACTTTCGAGATCAACCTGAACCGGTGCATCCTATGCGGCATCTGCGTAAACGTGTGTAACTTCGACGCGATCGTGATGAGCCATGAGCACGAGATGAGCGTGTACGAGCGGAACGGCGACCGGGTGGACCTGATAGAGCTGCTGGAGATGGGGAAGCGGTACCAGGAGGAGCAGGACTGGGTGCCGCCATCGACGCTGAAGAAGAAGGCGGCGCCGCGCCGGCGACCGGCGGCCCGGCAGGCCCGACCAACTAAAAAAGCTGCGCAGGAGGCGAAGGCCGAGCCCAAGGCCTGATTCTGAGATGACCTGGTTCTTCTTCGTCCTGATGTCCGCGATGGCGTTGGGTGGTGGATTGGGTGTGGTGGCGGCGCGCAACGTTGTGCACTCCGCCCTTTTCTTGCTGGTGTCGCTGCTGGCGGTGGCGGGGTTGTACGTTTTGCTCCTGACCGAGTTTCTGGCGCTGGTGCAGATCTTCATCTACGGCGGGGCGATAATCATCGTGCTGCTGTTTGCGATCATGCTGACGCGGTCGCGGGAGTATCCGCGAATTTCCGACAACGCCCAGTGGCCGCTGGCGGCGGTGGCAGGTCTTTTGGTATTCGGCCTGCTGACGTTCGCCTTCCTGGTGAACCGGCCGGAGGCGGACGAGCGGAGCCGGGTGGCGTTTACGGACCTGGGCCGGTCCCTGTTCACCGACTGGGCGCTGCCCTTCGAGATAGCTTCGATAGTGCTGCTTATCGCGCTGGTGGGGGCCATTGTCATAGCGCGTGAAGACGGGAGGCGGGGTTGATAGACCTGGCCTTCTTTCAGATTGTCAGCGGAGCCCTGTTCGCCATTGGGCTGTATGGGGTGCTGGCGCGTCGGAGCGCCGTGCTGGTGCTGATGTCGATCGAGCTGATGTTGAATGCGGTGAACCTGAACCTGATAGCGTCGGCGGCGTTTTTGGACCCGTCCCGCTTCACGGGGCTGATAATCGCGATATTTGTTATCACGGTGGCCGCGGCGGAGGTGGGGCTGGCGCTGGCCATAGTCCTGCGGATATTCAGGAATCGCGCCACGGTGAACCTGGACGAAATAGACCTGATGAAGGGATAGCCAATTGAGTCTGCAGAGCAATATGGGCAAGGGGGCGTAGGCTAGACCATGCCGACTATGGAGTGGGCCTGGCTCATCCCCGCGCTGAGCTTCATCGCCTTTCCCCTCATCGCCATATTCGGGCGATTCCTGCCGGGCAAGGGTTCGTTCCTTGCGATACTGGCCATTGCGGCGGGATTCGTCCTCTTCCTGTTCGTCGCATTCGACAGGATAGACCAGGGAGCGACGGGGCTGGACGTTTTCACCCGGGAATGGTTCCAAGCTGGAAGCGCGACAATGACGTGGGGAATAATCGTCGACCCGCTGACGGTGGTGATGCTGGGCCTGGTGACTTTCGTTGCGTTGATGGTGCAGGTGTACTCCATCGGATATATGAAGGGGGACCCACGCTACGGCTGGTACTTCGCCCTGCATTCGCTGTTTGCGGCATCGATGCTGGCGCTGGTGCTTGCGGACAACTTCCTGCTGCTGTACGTGGCGTGGGAGCTGGTGGGGGTTTGTTCCTACCTGCTCATCGGGTTCTGGTACGAGAAGCAGTCGGCGGCGGAGGCGGCGAAGAAGGCGTTTGTGACCACGCGGTTGGCGGACGTGGCGCTGCTGGTTGGGATATTGCTGCTGTTCCGGGAGGTTGGGACATTCAGTATGACGGAGACCTTCCACCAGGCTGAGCTGCTGATGGCGGGCGACGAGAGCCTGCTTTCCAGCGGGACGGCGCTGGCGGCGGCCTTGCTGCTGTTCGTGGGGGCGATGGGCAAGTCGGCGCAGATACCGTTCCACGTGTGGCTGCCCGACGCTATGGAGGGTCCGACGCCGGTAAGCGCGCTGATACACGCGGCGACGATGGTGGTTGCGGGAGTGTTCCTGGTGGCCCGGACGTTCACGCTGTTCGAGGCGGCCCCCGACGCGCTGCTGGTGGTGGCGATCGTCGGGCTGGCGACGACGCTGGTGACGGCGACGATGGCTTTGGCCGCGACGGACCTGAAGCGGATACTGGCATACTCTACGGTGAGCCACCTGGGGTTGATGATGCTGTCGCTGGGGGCATTCGGATACACCGCGGCGATCTTCCACCTGATAGCGCACGGCTTCTCCAAGGCGCTGCTGTTCCTGGGCGCGGGGAGCGTGATGCACGGAGCGGACCAGACGGACATCCGGAAGATGGGCGGCCTGGCGAAGGTGATGCCGTTGACGTCGCTAACATTTGCGATAGGGGCGCTGTCGCTGGCCGGGATACCGATCTTCGCGGGATTCTGGAGCAAGGACGAGATATTGCTGGCGGTGCTGGAGCACCGGCACTGGGCGTTCCTGGCGTTCACGCTGCTTGCGGTGTTCCTGAGCGCGCTGTACATGGCGCGGGCGTACTTCATCGCGTTCCGGGGCGAGTTGAAGGAGGAGAACCGCGGGGCCCACGAGGCACCAACTTCGATGGCGCTGCCGATGCTGCTGCTGGCTGTGCTGGCGGTGGGCTTCGGGTTTGTCGCACTGGAGTGGGGAGGCGGATACGAGGGGATCGGGTCGTTCCTGTTCTTCGACAAGGCCCACGGGTTTGAGTTCAACGTTGCCCTGGCCGTCGGGTCGCTGGCGCTGGCGATTGGCGCGATATTTTTGGCGTGGGCTTCGTACCTGAAGGGGAAACCTTATCTTTCGACGCTGAAGTCGTTGACGGCGCCGTTCCCGGCCCTGGCGGAGCGGGGGTATTTCTTCGACGACGTGTACCAGTGGACCATCGACCGGGTGATACTGGTCTTTTCGGGCTTCCTCGGCCTATTCGACCGGGTGGTGGTGAACGACACGGGGGTGGACGGGCCGGCGAATTCGGTAAAACGCTCATCCTTCAGCCTGCGTCGTCACGTGACGGGGCGGGTGTACAACTACGCGCTGGTGATGGTGCTGGGCGCGGTGGGACTGGCGGTGGCGTGGTGGGCGATAGGGGCAGGCGGCTAGGCGATGGCTGATTTCAAGAGCATAGCGCTGCTGCTGACTATCCTGCTGCCCGTGGGTGCGGGTACGCTGCTGGTGTTCATGCCGCGGAGCCAGACGATGGCGATCAAGTCGCTGTCGGTGCTGGCGGGTGCGCTGACGCTGGCCCTGACGATTGTCATCTTCGCGATGTACGACTACGGGGAGGGCGGATACCAGTTCGTCAACGCCTGGCGGTGGCTTGATGAGCCGCTGAACATCGACTTCAGCCTGGGGATCGACGGGATCTCCGCGCCGATGGTGCTGTTGACGGGCATCGTGATGTTCGCGGGGGCGCTGGTGTCGTGGAACGTGGCGCCGAGGTCGAAGGACTTCTTCGTGTTGTTCATGTTCCTGGTGGCTGGGGTGTTCGGGGTGTTCGTGGTGCGGGACCTGTTCTTCCTGTTCTTCTTCTACGAGCTTGCGGTGCTGCCGATGTTCCCGCTGATAGGCATCTGGGGAAGCAGCACCAACTTCGGCAACTTCCTGCGTACTAAAGAATATGGGGCGATGAAGCTGACGCTGTACCTGGTGGCGGGGAGCGTGCTGGTGTGGATCGGGATTATTGCCCTGTACGTGGCGGCCAGCGATTTCCTGGGCGACGGCGCAACGGCGCAGGCGGGATTCTCGCTGGAGCTGCTGGAGACGCTGGCGGAAGACGGGGCGTTCAGCCGGAACTTCCAGCTGCTCTTCTTCCCCTTCTTCATGGTGGGATTCGGCGTGCTGGCGGGTCTGTGGCCTTTCCACACCTGGTCGCCGGATGGACACGTGGCGGCGCCGACGGCTGTGAGCATGGTGCACGCCGGGGTGCTGATGAAGCTGGGCGCCTACGGTATCATTCGCGTGGGCATGACGCTGCTGCCGGAGGGGGCGGAGGCGTGGATGCCGGTGTTGATTGGCCTTGGAACGGTGAACGTAATCTACGGCGCGATTTCGGCGCTTTCCCAGAAGGACCTGAAGTACGTCGTGGGCTACTCCAGCGTCAGCCACATGGGGCTGGTGCTGATGGGTATCGCGACGCTGCACCCGCTTGGGCTTGGAGGCGCGGTGCTGCAGATGTTCTCGCACGGGATAATGACGGCCCTCTTCTTCGCCGTTGTAGGGGTTATCTACGAGAAGACGCACACCCGGGACATCACGGTGCTGGGCGGACTGTCCAAGCGGATGGGGTTGACGGTGGCGTTCTTTGCCGTGGCGGGGCTGACTTCGCTGGGACTGCCCGGACTGAGCGGTTTCGTTGCGGAAGTGCTCATCTTCATGGGCGCGTTCCAGGAATACTGGCCGCTGGCGGTGCTGGGCGTAGTCGGCGCGGCGATTACGGCGGTGTATATCTTAAGGCTGCTGGCGCGGGCGTTCTTCGGCCCGATGGACCCGCGTTGGGAGCACCTGAGCGACGGCGGACGGATAGAGATGGGCGCCGCGGCGATGCTGGTGTTCGTGCTGATATTCGTGGGGGTGTGGCCGATGCCCCTGATGGACGTAATCAACAGCGGAGTCGCTGAACTCTTGAGCAGGTTCCCAGGCGTATGACCGAAAATCTTCATCTGCTGCTGCCAGAGTTTCTGCTGGCGGCCCTGGCGCTTCTGGTGCTGGGCGTGGACCTGTTCCTGCCCGAAGGACGGAAGCACCTTCTGGCCTGGCTGAGCGTTGCGGGGTTGGCGGCGCTGCTTGTACTGGCCCTGCTCATGCTCTGGGACAAGGACATATCGCTCTATGGTGGGCTGGTGAAGGCGGACGCCTACTCACTGCTGTTCAAGGTGTTCTTCTACGTGCTGGGCGGCGTTGTGATCCTGTCGGCGGTGGACTTTGTGAGGAAGCACTTCCGCAGTCCCGGAGAGTTCTACGCCATTGTGCTGTTCGCGGTGCTGGCCATGTCGCTGATGGCCTCGTCCGTGGAGCTGCTGACGGCGTACATCTCGTTGGAGTTGATGAGCTTCAGCTTCTACATCATGGTCGCCTATGGGAGGAACAATCCCAAGTCCAACGAGGCGGGGATAAAGTACATCCTCATCGGCGCATTTTCGTCCGCGATCCTGCTTTACGGCGTGAGCCTGCTGTACGGCGCGGTGGGGGTTACCCGCTACGACGAGATAGCGGCGGCGCTGACGACTGCGATGGCGAATGCGGACGCGGTCTCGCCGACGCTGTGGGTGGGACTGGCGTTGATACTGGTGGGGCTGGGCTTCAAGATTGCCGCGGTGCCCTTCCACATGTGGGCGCCGGACACCTACGAGGGCGCACCCCTGCCGGTGACGGCGTTCCTATCGGTGGGTTCGAAGGTGGCGGCGTTCGCGCTGCTGCTGCGCCTGTTCGGCGAGGGACTCATGCCGACGATAGAGCAGTGGCAGCTGCTGGTGGCGGTGCTCGCGGCCATTTCGATGGTGTTGGGGAACGTGGTGGCCATAGCCCAAACAAATATGAAGCGGCTGCTGGCGTATTCCAGCGTGGGACACGTGGGATTCATGCTTCTTGGAATCGCGGCGCTTTCCCACATAGGCGTGGAGTCGCTGATTCTGTACATGGTCGGCTACGCGATAACGAGCATGGCGGTATTCGTGGGGCTGATAGCGTTCTTCAACGTGACGGGTCGGGACGACATCTCCGACCTGGGCGGACTGGCGGACAGCCACCCGTTCATAGCCGCAGCGATTGCCATCGGACTGTTCTCGCTTTCGGGCCTACCCTTCTTCGCGGGGTTCACCATCAAGTTCTACCTGTTCACCGCTGCGGCCACGGAAGGTCTGTTGTGGCTCGCCGGACTGGCGATGCTGAGCAGCGTCATATCCCTCTACTACTACCTGACGGTGGTGCGGCAGATGTACATCGAGCCGGCGTCGGCGTGGGCAATGGAGGACTCGGAGGAGGGGGATTCGTCCGTGTATGACGAGGAAGCAACGCACGGGAAGCCGTCGAAGCTGATAGTGACGGTGCTGGCGGCGCTGACCCTGGGCGTGATTTTCGTGGGGGTATACCCCTTCCCGCTGCTGGAGGCCATCAAGGCGGCAACGGGTGCGCTTTTGGGCTCGGCGTAGCGCTTCTCCTCGTCGCGCCGAGACCTTTCTGAATTTCGCTGCCCCTGGTCCAATGAACCGATTTGTCAGTTCTTGCCAGGCGTGTTTGGGGAATTGCGTTGATGACGAATGCCGGGTAGAATGCTTCTTATAGAACAGACGATATATGGAGATGATTCGAGATTTCTATGGCTACGATCGAGGAACGGATGGACATCATGGAAGGACGACTGACAAGCGTAGAGAAGGGTCAGGATATGCTTGTGGCCATCCAGGGCGATATCCTGGAGGTCTTGAAGGGACAGCGCGAGGAGATCCTGGAGATCAAGCGGAATAGCGAAAGGCTGGCGATAATTCAGCGGGATATGGTGGTGATGTTGAAGGGGCAGCAGGAGGAGCTGAAATTACACCGCGAGGAGCTTCAGGAGATGAAGCGGTTCAACCAGCAGACCAGGCAGATGTGGGTAATGATGGCCCGCAAGATGGACTGGCTGGATGAGGACCTGGACATAGACAGCCTTTAAGGGGGCAACTTCTCGTCCTCTGGGGAGGCGGGTTTGTTATAATGGGTGGACCCTGAATTGCGAAGGCGAACCTTATGACAACCGGCAGCAGACCCCTGATCATCTCCGTTATTGGAGGGCGTTACCCGTCCCCCCAGGCCCGTGAATACGCCGAGGAAGTTGGGCGAGAGTTGGCCCGTAACGGGGCGGCCGTGGCTTGCGGCGGCCTCATTGGAGTGATGGAGGCCGTCTGCAAGGGTGCGAAGTCGGAGGGCGGACTGACCATCGGCATTCTACCGGGCGACGATCCGGAAGCGGCGAACGAGTACGTGGACGTGCCCATCTGCACCGGAATCATGTACGCTCGCAACCTGGTGGTGGTCAAGACGGGTCGCGCGGTAATTGCCGTCGACGGCTCCTTTGGGACCATGTCGGAGATTGGCCATGCGTTGGCGGAGGACATCCCGGTGGTGGGGTTGGACACATGGAGCTTCTTCATGGAGGGGGAGGGGAGGGACCCGATTATCCGCGCGAGTGACCCGGCGGACGCGGTTGCCAAGGCGATAGCTGCCGCGAAGGCACGAAAGACCACGCCTGGCAGTCCCCAAAAGCGCACTTGACCTTGATAGCCGACATCCGGGCGCGGGAGATTCTGGACTCCCGCGGCAGCCCCACGGTGGAGGCCGAAGTTCGATTGACCGACGGCGCCGTGGGCATGGCGGCGGTTCCCTCGGGGGCCAGCGTGGGGACCCATGAGGCGCTGGAACTGCGGGACGGCGACCCTGCCCGGTTCGGCGGACGGGGCGTACTGAAAGCCGTCGGGAACGTCCACCGGCGCATACTTCCGGCCCTGCGAGGCCGGTCTCCCTTTAACCAGTGTGAAGTCGACGCGCTGCTGCTGGAACTTGACGGCACTCCCGACAAGTCGTGTCTCGGGGCGAACGCGATGCTTGCCGTTTCCATGGCGGTGGCGCGGGCCGCCGCTGGGTCGAAGGGTGTGCCGTTGTATCGGTACCTGTCGCCTGGCGAGAAAGTCAGCCTGCCCGTGCCGATGTTCAACATTCTGAACGGGGGCGCCCACGCATCGGACTCCATCGACGTGCAGGAAGTCATGGTGGCGCCCGCCGGCGTCGACAGCTTCGGGGAAGCTCTCCGGGCCGGCGCCGAAATCTACCAGTCGTTGAAGTCGATCATCAGCGTTCGAGGACTGAGCACCCAGGTGGGCGACGAAGGCGGATTCGCTCCCCAACTTCCCTCCAACCGGTCGGCGATGGAACTGGTGGCGCAGGCGGTGGAGCGGGCCGGATACGTGCTGGGACAGGACTGCTATCTGGCGCTGGACGCCGCCGCAACGGAGTTCATGTCGGACGGCAGATATCACCTCCGTCGGGATGGCATCAGTTTGAACGCTGGGGAACTGACGGACTTCTACAGGGGTTGGAGCCGGGAGTTTCACGTCATAAGCATCGAAGACGGGCTGGCGGAGGACGATTGGTCGGGGTGGACGGGGCTTCGGGAGGCATTGGGGTCCTCGGTGCAGCTGGTGGGCGACGATCTGTTTACGACGAACCGGGAGCGGATTCGAAGGGGTATAGAGTTGAATGCGAGCAACGCGGTGCTTCTGAAGCCCAACCAGGCGGGGACGATTACCGAGACGATAGAGGCGTTCGAGGAGGCGCGGAATGCGGGCTGGGGAACCGTTGTGAGTCATCGCTCCGGGGAGACGGAGGACACGACGATTGCGGACCTTGCGGTGGCCCTGAGCGTGGGGCAAATCAAGGCTGGCGCGCCCTGTCGCTCCGAACGGCTGGCGAAGTATAATCGGCTCTTGCGGATTGAGGAGGAGTTGGGGGAAGAGGCCGAATACGCGGGGATGTCTGCATACGCACATCTGGTGAGGGGAAATGGATGATGCAATGGGTTATGAACTGCCCGAACGCCGTGCTGTAGACAAGGGTCGCACTGGCTGTGGAGGCGAAAACACGATGAAGAAGACCCCTAAGGAATTGGCATTAAGCTGGCATCGGCAGGGTGAGAGGGACCTAGGAGCGAGCGTCGTCATGTTGGAGGGAGAGGTCTATGAACAGGACTGCTTCCATGCCCAGCAGGCCGCGGCGAGGTCGCTGACGTCTCTGGTCTTCCTGACGGGTGAGAAACAGGTGCATAGTCCCTCTTGTATTCGGTTGATAGAACAATTGGAGGAGCGGTACCCTTCAATTGCGGGTCTTAAGGAGTCGGCGGGCTTGTTGGACCAGGTGTACACCAGTAGCCGCTATCCCGACGACGAGTTGGAAGTGGCGCCCTACGACCTTTTCTCTCGAGGCCAGGCGGAGGACCTTATGGCGAGGGCGGGGGAAATTGTGGAGGAAGCCGGGCGTATTATCGACCGGGGCAAACGTGATTCGCCTTGATTACTTTCTGGGCTGTTGCTAGAATACCGTGGGTTTCCGTTCGTCTTGAATCATGCGGGTAATTGGACTTACCGGAGGTATCGGCACAGGAAAGAGCCAGGCAGCCCGCATACTGGAAGAGTTGGGCGCCGTTATTGTCAACGCCGATCTCCTTGGGCACGAGGCGTACAGGCCGAAAACGGAAGCGTGGCAGAAGGTAGTCGATGCCTTTGGTCCGGAAATCGTAAGCCCTGAAGGAGAGATCGATAGAAAGCGCCTGGGTCGCATCGTTTTCTCCGATCCACGCGCGAAGGCCAGGCTGGATGCGATAGCGTGGCCGCAGATTGCGAATCTGGCCCAGGAACGGATAGAGAACCTTCGCAAGGAAGAAGCTGATACAATAGTCCTCGAAGCCGCCGTACTGGTGGAGGCCGGTTGGGAATTCCTGGTGGACGAAGTGTGGGTTACCCATGCTCCCCGGGAGATTGTCCGACAGAGGCTGAAGCTGAGGGACGGTCTGACCATGGAGGAAATCGATCGCAGGATAGACGCCCAGATCCCCTTTGAGGAACGGCTCAAGGAAGGATACGTACCGATAGAAAACGCCTCCACCCTGGAAGCTCTGCGTGACAGGGTTCAAACTCTGTGGCGACGCCGAAATAAGGAAAGCGCCGAATAAAAATGGCCAAAATCTCCAATTCCCTATACAACCAGTTCACCATCGAAGAATATGTGGTGGAAGAGAAGCCCTTCTATCTTCCCGTTCGGGACGAAGTTGAGCTCTTCGAAGCCGCCTATGCCGCGAACGTGCCCATCCTGCTGAAAGGTCCGACGGGCACGGGCAAGACCCGTTTTGTGGAATATATGGCGTGGAAGCTGAGCCGACCCGTGGTGAAGGTCAGCGCGACTTCAGCCAACGGCGGGGGCGATGAACGGGTCATTCCGCTTATAACCATCGCCTGCCATGAAGACCTGACCGCCAGCGACCTGGTGGGTCGTTATCTGCTGGACGCGGAAGGGACACGCTGGATCGACGGGCCGCTGACCCGCGCGGTCAAGTCGGGGGCGATTTGCTACCTGGACGAGATAGTCGAGGCGCGGAAGGACACGACGGTGCTGATTCACCCGCTGGCAGACCACCGGCGGGTACTGCCCGTGGAGAAGCAGGGCGTGGTGCTTGAGGCCAAGAAGGGCTTTCAGCTGGTTATCTCCTACAATCCGGGGTACCAGAGCGCGCTGAAGGACCTGAAGGAGAGCACCCGCCAGAGGTTCATCGCCATCGAGTTCAGCCCGCCACCCGCGGAGGAAGAGGCGAAGATTATCCTGGAGGAGGCGGGCTGCACCGAGGAGCAGGCGCTGGCCCTGGCGAAGCTGGGCGAGAAGATTCGCAACCTGCACGATCACGGCCTCAAGGAGGGCGCAAGCACCCGCGTCCTCATCTATGCAGGGAAGCTGATGTCCCACGGCATCAGCGCCCGCCGCGCCTGCCACGTGGCTGTGGTGTGGGGCATCACGGACGACCATGAATTGCAGAGGAGCATTCAAGAGGTGGTCTCATCCATCTTCGAATAGAGGCCCCCGTGAATGACACGCTGCTAGCAGAGCTGAAGACCCTGCTCGCCACCCGTCCGCCCAGAAACCTGAATGGTCACGACGTTCGCCCCGCCGCGGTGCTTCTGCTGGTGTTCCCCAGGAACGGCCAGTATTACGTACACGTGCAGAAGCGGTCGCGCCATCTGAAGAACCATGCCGGTGAGGCGTGTTTCCCGGGTGGCAAGCCGAAGTCGCAGGACGCGGACCTGCTGGCGACGGCGCTGCGGGAGGCTCACGAGGAGGAGAACATCGACCCGGCGGACGTGACGATTCTGGGGAGGCTGAACGATACTCCCACCCGCACGGGCTATATGATGAAGGTTTTTGTGGGAACGATCCCTCAGCCCTACGACTATCGTCCCAATCCCGAAGAGGTGGACGAGGTGGTGGACGTGCCGTTGGAGGCGCTGCAGGACCCGGCCAACTGGCGGGAAGAGGCGCGATGGGAAGACGGGGGGCTGACGACTGCCCACTCCTACGCCTACGGTCCTCATATAATCTATGGAGCCACGGCCAAGGTGGTCCGGGAATTCCTGGACGTGGTTGACCAGGTGAAAGTCAACGGGAGGGCCTGAGATGGAGCACGGCGCCGCATGGATAGCCCACCAAGAGGAATTGGAGAAGCTGCCCCTCTCCTTCCAGGAAGAGTTTCGCAAGACTGAGGAGACTCTCGGCTACATATTCAAGGAAGACGAGATGTCTTCCTGGGCGAGGGAAGCGCTGGCGATCTCGTCACGGACGCCGCGCTCGTGGGAAGCGGGCATTGAATACCTGAAAGCGTGTGGGGAGGTGGCGAAGTATCTCTCCTTCGCCTCGTTCACCCAGTGGACGCGCTGCGGGGCATATCTATCGCAGGACTCGCCCACGCTGGCGGTGTCCTACTTCCGCGCCTCGCCGGCAATCGTCGCAGATCTGCGACCGCAGCACATCGCCCGATGGGCGGGACTGGGTCGGAGTCTCTACAAGGGCACGTGGAAGTCGAGCACGCTGGCGGCCAAGTTCTTCGAGACGAGTCCCACGCTGGTGAAGAACCTCTCCTTCTGGGATGTGGAGGTGACGGCGAACCTGATAGAAGCCCTTTCCGCCAAGTCCTACGACGTGGCCACGGAGTGCCTGGTAGTTGGGAGCGAGGTGCTGCCGCGCATGTCCCGGGAGCGGGAGCCGTTCCTGGCGCTGTGCCGCACGCTCACGGGCACCAGTTGGCGTGAGGTGAAGGCCTGCTTCCAGGTGGTGGGGCGTTCGCTGCCGCAGGTGGAGGAGAGCCAGCGCAGTCGTTTTCTGCGGCTGGCGGACCACCTGGCCCAGCAGGGCTCCAGGGAGATATCGTTGTTTATCGTGAGCGGATCGGCAGCGCTGGGGAAGATCCGGCCGCAGGCGCAGCAGCACGTGCTGGACCTGTGCGACACCCTGATGGTGGTTTCGCCACCCGCGGTCCACGCCCTGTTGAACAGCCTGGAATCGGTGCTGGCGCGGATTACACTGCCTCAGTTGGACTCGTGGTTCGACCACGGATTGCGGCTCATCCACGAGAACCCGGATGGCGGCCTGGCCTTCTTCAAGGTGGAATCATCTACCTCGGAGGCGGTCATCGAGAGTCTCTCGTCCAGCCTGGAACTGGAGCGGGTGAAGGGGATTCTGATGCTGTACTGCCGGGCGCTCTGCGGCTTCGACATAGAGGTTACGGAGAGCAACCAGCTTGTGGGCAAGGGGATCGGCTGGGTGTCTGAGGGTCACGCCACGACGGAGGGCACGAAGGTCTTCCTGCCGTTGATAATTGACCGGTATTCGAGCAAGAAGGAGAACTTCGGGTGGTTCAAGGTTGTGTCCACGCACCAGGTGGCGCACCTGGAGTTCGGGAGCTTCCAGTTCGAGTTCGAACGCCCCTCCGCATTATTTGAAGATTCACGAATGGCTCGCGAAGAGGCGCTAACGTCCCAGGTAATCGAGGACGAGGAGATGAAGGCGTACGCGAGAGGCGCAGAGACTGGATGGGTTACGGACATCACGCGCTGCTTCTCGCTTTTGAGCGACCGGAAGCTGGCGCTGGACCTGTTCACCATCCTGGAGGACGGCCGCCTGGACTACCGTGTGAAGGTGGAATACCCGGGCATGAGGCGTTTCTACGGCCGCGTGCAGGAGGATGCGCTGGATGGCCGACCTACGCTGATGGAGCTGCCCCTTCGTCAGGCGCTGGTAGAGATGCTGGTCCGGTTCAGCCTGGAGCAGTACCGGGGATTGCCCACCCCCAAGCGCTACGCCCGGGCGGTGAGCGTGCTGGCAAAGATCCAGCGTCGTCTGCGCAACGTCGAGACGACGGTGGAGGATACGGCGGAGGCGACCCTGCGAGCCTACGACATTCTCTCGCGCATTCCCAACAACCAGGAAGAGGAGGAAGAGTGGGAGAGCCAGGACTTTGACTCCGAGGAGGAGTTTTCCGACGATGAGTTGGCGGAGGTGCTGAAGGAGATGGGCCCGCCGTCGGAGGCCCAGGGTTCCGACGAGCAGGAGCCGTACGAGTCCCCCGAGGACGTGGACTTCCGTGGCGACTTCAAGCCGGAGCTGGTGCAGACGCTGAACCGGATGCGCTCCGGACAGTCTCCCGACGACGCAGACGGGTCCGGGGACCTGACCCAGGACATGCTGGAGCAGATGCTGCGGGAGAGCGCGGAATATGGCGACGAGCAGGGGGAGGGGGAGGAGGCGATGGCGGAGTTCGCCCAGAACCTGATGAAGGAAGCGGGGGCGACTTCGCCCATGCCCACCGCCGGGCAGGGCTACGGGCCTATGGTCCACGTGGACGAACAGGGTGGAGAACTGGAGGCCCGGGAGCCAAAGACGTTCGTGTACGACGAGTGGGACTTCCGCGCCGCGGACTACAAGCCGAAGTGGTGCGTGGTCCGTGAGAAGGTAGTTGACCAGGGGGACCTGCAGTTTTTCGGCGACACGATGCGGAATTACGCGGGGCTGGTGAGCGACGTTCGTCGACAGTTCGAGCTGGTCATCCCGGAGAGCTTCCGGAAGGTGCGGCGGCAGCCCGACGGAGACGAATTCGACCTGGACGCTTCCATCGAGGCCGTCATAGACCGTCGCTCGGGCATCACGCCATCGGAGAAGGTCTACTGGTTCCGCAACAAGCAGGAGCGGGACGTGGCCGTGGTCTTTCTCCTGGACATGAGCGCGTCTACGGCAGAGGCCATCGACGAGGGTCGTCCTTCGCTGGGAGACCAGAACGCGCCGGAGGACCCGGTGGAGTACATGATGTGGCTGCGCTCCCGTCGCGAGGGGCTGGTGCGACGTCACTACAAGCGGATCATCGACCTGGAGAAGGAAGGGGTCGCGCTGCTGCTGCAGGCGCTGGAGTCCATCGGAGACATTTACGGTATCTACGGCTTCTCCGGCTACGGGCGGGAGAACGTGGAATTCTACGTTATCAAGGACGTGGAGGAGCATCTTTCGGACGTGGTGAAGCGTCGAATCGACAAGATCAGCCCGCTCCATGCCACGCGGATGGGGCCGGCGATCCGGCATGCCACGGCGAAGCTGGAAAAGCAGGACGCGAAGACGAAGATACTCTTCCTGATCAGCGACGGGCGGCCGCAGGACAGGGGCTACAGCCGGGAGGGCGTGGAGAAGGAATATGCTGTCCACGACACCCACATGGCGCTGGTGGAGGCGAAGCGGCTGGACATTACGCCATTCTGCCTGACGGTAGACAAGTCGGGCCACGACTATCTGAAGGCGATGTGCGGGGACATGAGCTACGAGGTGCTGGAGGATATCTGGACGCTCCCGCGGCGGCTGCCGCAGCTATACCGGAAGCTGACGATTTAGGGGGTCCAAGCCGGGTTTTTGGTCCGGTTGGTGGGAGTTGGCTGGGTGGAGTTGAATGCCGTCGCATCGGGTTGAGGGAGCATCATGGGTCCATCCTCAGAATGGATTAGGCCGGAACAGCGTCTGAACGATCGCTGGGAATTGAAGCACGGATTCACCGTCGTATTTGAGCTTTCTCCCAATCGCGTCTCCGCCATTCCTCAACTGGATGGCGTCAGCGAATATGGAGAAGGAGCTACTCAAAGCGAGGCTCTGCAGGACCTGCTAACTTCCTTCACAGACTACCGCGAATGGTTGGAAGAGCGGGAGGAACGTCTGCATCCAGATGCTCTCGCGGACCTTGAGGCGTTGCGCGGATTGATACAGAGAATATAGCCGGTTGCACATCCGCCATCTCCAACGAGCCTTGCGCAGAAAGCTGGGCGCCGTTGAATCGAGGAAGTCCCATCACGTTTATATTGCATGACGGTCAATGGCCGCGATCTTCGCATAGCCAAGTTCTCCCATTCGATGCGCGGTCAGTTGTCAAGGTTGGTGTTATCGGACACCTCCCATTACGGCTGAGCCGCAGGGAGCTGGACGAATTCGTCGAGTGCAGCCTTGGCGGGGGTGATGTTCTTCAACGGTTCGAGCTGTAACCTCCGGCTGTTGCTTGCATATTGCCTGGTTCGCAGGAGATTTGCCGAGCCAGGGAGGAGCGCCTGCATGTGTAGCGTTGGGTTATGTTTAGTTTCGGCTTAAGCGGGTATTGTGAAGTGTTGACCGGATGCTACGAAATCCTCTAAAATTGTGGCCGAAAATACAAAATAACGCTGAGAAGGGGACAATGCGGTTTCCACCGCCATAGAGAGCGGGGATGAGGTGGAACCCCCGCGCAAGGAGAGCCGCCACATCGCCCTGGAGCGGCCGGTCTGAAGTAGCAGTAAGGCCGGACGGGATGCCCGTTACAGCACATGAGCGGTCCGGGGTTTGCCCCGGGCAAGAAGGGTGGTACCGCGGATCCCGTCCGCCCCTTCCGTGGGGGCGGATTATTTTTTGCTTGGCAAATCGCCATAGCGGTTCGAAGGAACCGGAAGGACCTACAAATGATGCTCACCGGCGGTCAGATAGTTTGCGAATCCCTCATACGCGAGGGAGTTGAGGTTATCTTCGGCATTCCCGGCGGCGCTATTCTTCCCCTGTACCAGGACCTGCCCGACTATCCGCAGCTGCGGCACATACTGATGCGGCACGAGCAGGGGGCGGCCCACGCCGCCGACGGATACGCTCGCGCGACGGGGCGGGTCGGGGTTGCCTTCGGCACGTCCGGCCCCGGCGCAACGAACCTGGTGACGGGCATCGCCACGGCGCAGATGGACTCGGTGCCGACGGTGTTCATCACGGGCCAGGTGGCGCGGGACGCCATCGGCAAAGACGCCTTCCAGGAGACGGACGTTACGGGGATCACGCTGCCGATCACGAAGCACAACTACCTTGTGATGCACGCATCGGAGATTGCCGAGACGATCAAGGAGGCCTTCTACGTGGCCAACACGGGGCGGCCGGGGCCGGTGCTGGTGGACATTCCCAAGGACGTGTTCGTTGAGCGGTGTGAATTCGAGTACCCGGAAGAGGTGAACCTGCCCAACTATCATCCGCCGACAGGAGCCGATCCGGAGATGGTGCGCAAGGCGGCCCGGCTGATACAGGAGGCGAAGCGGCCTCTGATTCTGGCGGGTCACGGGATTATCATATCCCGGGCCTACGCCGAGTTGATGGAGCTGGCGGAGAAGGCGCAGATTCCGGTGATAACCACGCTGCTGGGCATAAGCTCGTTCCCGGAGACCCACTCCCTGAGCGTGGGTATGCCCGGGATGCACGGCATGGCCCACGCCAGCCTGGCCATCGAGGAAGCGGACCTGCTCATTGGCCTGGGGATGAGGTTCGACGACCGGATTACTGGTGACACCCGCTACTTTGCGCCAAAGGCGAAGGTCATACACGTGGAGGTGGACCCTTCCGAGGTGCACAAGAACGTGCGGGCCACCGCGCCCCTCGTCGGCGACCTGAAGCATGTGTTGGAGCAGCTTCTGCCCCTGGTGCATCCGAAGTCTCACGAGGAGTGGGTGCAGCGCATCGCGGAGCTGAAGATTGAGCATCCGCTGATGCGTCCGAAGGTGACGGGGGAATTGCGTCCGCAGACCATCCTGCAGGCCCTTTCGGACGCAACACAGGGAGAGGCGTTGATAGTGACCGGCGTGGGGCAGCACCAGATGTGGACGGCGCAGCACTACACGTTTACGAAGCAGAATAGCTGGATAACCTCCGGCGGCCTGGGAGCGATGGGCTTCGAGGTCCCGGCGGCTCTTGGCGCCCAGGTGGGCCGTCCCGACGCGACGGTCTGGTCCGTGGCGGGGGACGGCGGCTTCCAGATGACAATGTCGGAGCTTGCCACCCTGGTGGAGAATAATATCCCGGTGAAGTTTGCGTTGTTCAACAACGGGTTCCTGGGCATGGTGCGTCAGTGGCAGGATATCTTCTACGAGAAGAGCTACGTATCCACCTACTACACGGGCAACCCTGACTTTGTGAAGCTTGCCCACGCCTACGGCATCCACGGGGCGCGGGTGGAGAGCCAGGAAGAGGTGCTGCCCGCGATAGAGGCGGCGATGGCCTACCCCGGCCCGGCGATTGTGGACTTCCGAATTGCCCAGGAGGAGAACGTGTACCCGATGATTCCCGCCGGCGGGACCATCGACCAGCTGATGGAAGAGCCCGTCTGATGGCCAGAAACGAATCGACAATAGTAGCGCTGGTGCGGGACCGACCCGGAGTCCTGAACCGGATATCCAGCATGTTCCGGCGGCGGAACTTCAACATCGTGAGCCTGGCGGTGGGACAGTCGGAGACGGCTGGGATGTCTCGGATGGCCTTCGTGGTGAACGGTGACGACGCCACCGTGGAGCAGGTCATCAAGCAGCTTCGCAAGCTCATAGACGTGGCGGAGGTGCATCCCATCACTGAGCGGGCGATGATCTCACGAGAATTGGCGCTCATCCGGGTCAACAGCGATGCTTTGAACCGGGGGGAGATCCAGCAGATTGTGGATATCTACCGGGCGAATATCGTGGACGTGGCTCCCGACTCCCTCATCGTAGAAGTGACGGGGGACGAGGACACGGTGCAGTCCCTGAAGGACCTGCTTTCCACCTTCGGCATCACGGAGATGATCCGCACAGGCCGGGTGGCGATGGTCCGGGGGATGGCCCGGAACCACGAGCGGCAGCCAACGCCAGGCCCCATGTAGTCAGCCGGCCGTTGCCGGCACAGCCCAACAGCTAAAGAAGGAGACTCGCATCCAATGGCAACGATGTATTACGACAACGACGCTGATCTTTCCCTCCTGGACGGTAAGGTGGTCGGTATAATTGGGTACGGCAGCCAGGGACACGCCCACGCCCTGAACCTGCACGACAGCGGCGTCAAGGTGATGGTGGGTCTCTACGAGGGGAGCTCCAGCAAGGAGAAGGCGGAGGCGGACGGGCTGGAGGTGGCCACGGTTGCGGAGGTCGCCCAGGCATCGGACATAATCACGCTGCTGATCCCGGACACGACACAGCCTTCGGTGTACAAGGAGTCGGTGCTGCCCCACCTGCACGAGGGGAAGACGTTGATGTTTGCCCACGGGTTCAACATTCACTTCGAGACGGTGACGCCGCCGGAGAACGTGGATGTATCCATGGTGGCGCCCAAGGCCCCCGGTCACCGGATGAGAGAGGTGTTCACCCGGGGCTCCGGCGTACCGGGACTGCTGGCGATACACCAGGACGTTTCCGGCCAGGCCCGGGATGTGGGGCTCGCTTATGCCAAGGGCATCGGCTGCACCCGCGCCGGCGTGTTGGACACGACATTCAAGGAAGAGACGGAGACGGACCTTTTCGGCGAGCAGGCGGTGCTGTGCGGTGGTGTGACCTCGCTGGTGAAGGCGGGCTTCGAGACGCTGGTGGAGGCGGGATATCAGCCGGAATCGGCTTACTTTGAGGTGCTTCACGAACTGAAGCTCATCGTGGACCTGATGTACCAGGGCGGCATGGACTACATGCGCTATTCCGTGAGCGACACTGCGGAGTACGGGGACTATTCCCGCGGCCCGCAGGTTGTGGACGAGCACGTGAAGGAGAATATGAAGCGCGTGCTGGCGGACATCCAGAGCGGGGCCTTCGCGAAGGAGTGGATCACGGAGAATGACGAAGGGCGACCTCGCTTCAACCGGCTGAGGAAGACGGACGCGGACCATCAGCTGGAGAAGGTGGGTTCAGAGCTACGGGCGATGATGCCGTGGCTGAAGGACCAGGTCTAGCCGAGTCCGGACTACCGCTTTACTTCTTCCGACAGGGCTGGAATCTCCGGCCGTTGCGTAGATTCAGGCGTAGTTGGTAGAATCAAGGTTAGCCTGCGGGGGTAAGGCTGCTGTCCAGTTGTCCGAGCCCTTTGCGGCAATACCGGATGAAGGAGAAGAGCCTGATGTGGACTTGCGGTTCTTGTGGTACGGAGAACGGCCCCCTGCGCGACGTGTTTTGCAAGAAGTGCGGCAAGCGTCGTCCCGGCTGGTAGGCCTCTAACTTCGGATTTTAGCTTTTTATCTGCCTCAGTAGCCGTGCGTCTTGCGAGCGGTGGGGCAAGGCTGCGTTGGCGCAATGCCGGGTAGATTTTGGCTGCGCGTTGAATGACGCGGGGTGGGCGCGCTGAGCGACAATGGGGCCGCTCAGGACATCAGGGCGCGCCCGGCGTTGCCTGGAACCGGGGACGCCGCGGTTAGCGTGGCAGCGGTGTTCCTCTAGTTGTCAATGATGATGATGTCGTTGCCGGCTTCCCACTTATAGGCCTCAACCTGGGAACCCGATGGGACATCGAAGACCATCCAGCCGTCCAACTCGAAGCCCCGTTCCACCGCCTGGATTCCCCTGATGATGGGGATGTAGACGTTTTTGTTGGCGTGGAAGCCGTCGCTGGGCACGCCCCTGGCAAAGGTGTTTACGGACTTGAATCGGCCGGTGTCCAGGCGCAGCTCCGGCGGCAGTCGGTCTATATCCAGCTGGGCGCGGGTGGCGGCGTGGTTGCCGATTCGGGTCCGGATAACCAGGAGGTCGTTTTCCTCGCTGGAGGGGCGTATAACGTGGTCCTGAACGGGGACCGTCAGGGTGAGAGTATCATCGGTGACGGCGTAATTCACGGCGTTGCGGAGGAGTTTCAGGAAACGCGCTTCCTGGTCCAACATGCCGGCGGGTTCTTCGCAGGCCATCATCGTAGAGCCGACGCCGCCGGCGCTGAAGACGCCGCCTGCGGCGATGTAGTCGTTGGAGAAGTATTCATTGCAGCCGGTGTTGCCTGTGAAGGCGCCGCCGTCCATGAATTCCAGGGTGACGTCGACACCTTCGATCGGGAGGGCCTGATTACTCAGTTCGCCCAGGGACTGGAGGGTCCATGAGCTTCCCGCCAGGGAATCGTCGTCGCCCTCGCCGTCGCGCTGGAAAATCAGGGACCTGACAGGCTCGGTGTAAGCAACTTCGTCCAGAGTCACAATCTGCTCCAAGGTGAGCTGGAGGATGGCGCCCTGGTAGGTGCGGCCCAGGAAGTCGTAGGTACCGCCGAGGCAGGAGGCCGTAAGCAGGGAGGCCAGCAGGAGGCTGAGAATGATTCCGGTAATTTTGACGGGGGACTTCTTCAGATATTTCATAGCGTAGTAGGGTATCACATACCTGTGGGGCTGAGGGAGGGCATCTGGCGCAGTCTATTGACCAGATTTGCCAGGGTGCTCAGCAGGTAGTCTACCTCCTCGATGGTGTTGTGCTTGCCGAGGGTAATACGAAGGCTTCCGCGGGCCAGATCTGCGGACTGGCCGAGGGCGAGAAGGACGTGGGAAGGCTCGAGGGACCCGGAGGAGCAGGCGCTGCCGCTGGAGGCGCATATGCCGGCCATGTCCAAGCCCAGCAGGATGGGTTCGCCCTCGACGCCTTCGAAGGAGAAGTTGACGTTGTTGGGGAGCCTGTTGGTGGGGTGTCCGTTGAGGAGAGCGTTGGGGATGGCCTTGCGGACTCCGTCGATGATCCTGTCGCGGAGGGCGACGCAGTGGGCGCTGATCTGCTCTCTTTCGGCGTTAGCCAGGTGGAGGGCCATGGCCAAGCCGCAGATACCGGCGACGTTTTCCGTGCCGGAGCGTCGCTCGCGTTCCTGGCTGCCGCCCAGCTGTTGGGGGAGCCAGGCCGTGCCTCTACGGATGTAGAGGAGGCCCACGCCCTTGGGGCCGTAGAATTTGTGGGCGGAGAGGCTGAGCATGTCCACGCCCAGACTTCGGACGTTCAGGTCCAGGAACCCGGCGGCCTGCACGGCGTCGGAGTGGACTACGATGGTACGGTCCAACTCGCGCGCCCGTTCCTTAACGGCCCGGGCGATTTCAGCGATGGGCTGGATGGAGCCTACTTCGTTGTTGGCCATCATGACGGACACGAGGACCGTGTCGTCGGTGACGGCCGCAGCCACCTGTTGGGGGGAGACGAGGCCGTGTTCGTCCACGGAAAGGTAGGTGACGTCGCAGCCTGAATCTTCCAGGTACTGGCAGGAGTGGAGCACGGCGTGGTGCTCGACGGCGGTGGTGATGACGTGCTTGCCCGTTGGACGGAGGGCGTCGACAACGCCGCGGATGGCGGCGTTGTCGGACTCTGTGCCGCCGCTGGTGAAGACCACCTCGCTGGCGCGGCAGCCGAGGATGCGGGCGACGGTCTCTCGAGCGTCGGCGAGGGCCTTCTTGGCTTCCTGGCCGACGGTGTGGATGCTGGAGGGGTTGCCGAAGAGCTGGGACATGTAGGGCAGCATGAATTCGAGCACACGTCGATCCATGGGGGTGGTACCCGCGTGGTCCATGTATATGATGTGGTCGGGGGTGGTCATAGCGTTAGCGTCTTAGATCCGGGGGGATATTTTAGCACATGCGGGGTTGGGGGTTGGGAGGGGGAGGAGGGGGGAAGGGGTTACTTGAGGGAGTCGAGGACGTCCAGGTTGTGCATGACGATCTTTTGGGTGAGGTAGCCGAGAAGCTGGCCGTCCTGCATGACGAGGACGACGGGGAAGCGCCGGGACTCTATAAGCTCCATTGCCTGGAGGGCGGCGGCGTTGGGCGGGATGACCGGGAGGTTTTCCGCCCGCATCATGGTCTCGTCCACGGTGGTCATCGACCAGCGGTTGCGGGGCACCCGTGAAGCTGCTCGGAAGCTGATCATTCCCAACACCTGCTGGTCCCTGAAGACGAAATAGACGTCCTGGCGGCTCTGGAGGACGTAGTCGGTGGCAAGCACCTCCAGGTTGATGCCGGGCGGGGCGGTCTCGATGGTGGAGGACATGAGGTCCTCTGCGCGATAGCCGTCGAGGCGTTTTCGTAGCTTGAACTGGCTGAGGCTCCCACCGGCGGCCATGGCGAGGAACCAGCCGATGGCGGCGAGCCAGATGCCCTGGAATTCCCTGAGGAGGAGCAGCATGGCGAGGCCGCCGACGATGAGCAGTCCGGCAACAATCTGGCCGCCCCGGGCTGCGAGGAAGGTGGAACGCCAGTAATCGCCCGTGACGCCCCAGATGATGGAGCGGAGCACTCGTCCGCCGTCCAGGGGGAAGCCGGGCAGGAGGTTGAAGAGGGCGAGAGAGACGTTTATGAAGGCGAGGGTGATGGCTATTTCTGCCACGTGGACGCTGGTGCCGTCGAACAAAATGAAGACGCCGTAGAATGCCGCGGCGAGGACGAAGCTGGAGAGGGGGCCGACGCCGGCGATGATGAACTCCACCAGGGGCGTGCGGGCTTCCTTGCCGATCTGGGAGACGCCGCCGAAGATAAACAGGGTTATGCCCTGGACGGGGATGCCCCGATTGATGGCCAGGATGCTGTGGGAGAGCTCGTGGATGAGCACGGAGACGAAGAAGAGGATGGTGGCGACGGCGCCGATGAACCACTGCTCGGTGGTGGACCAGTAGGGGTAGCGGTCACCCATTCGGCTGGCCAGCAGGAAGGTCACGAGGGCGAGGATGATGAACCAGCTGTAGCTTATGGTTATGGGAATGCCGAAGATGCGGCCCAGGGTTATGTTTCCGCCCATAATTGTCAGCCTTCCACGATGGACGGGGATGCGGGGATAGGGACAGCGCTGGCGGAGTTGGTTGGCGACCGCCGGTGGGCGATGACGCTGCCGATGAGCTTGTACACCAGCCTGGCGGCGGTGTAAGCGCAGGCGTGGGGGCCTTCCTGGGGGCTGAGTTCGACAACGTCGAAGCCCACGATGCGGCGACGGCTGGCGACGGCGTCGATGAGCCGGACGAGGTGGGCCCAGCCCATGCCGCCGGGTTCCGGGGTGCCCACGGCGGACATGATGGAAGGGTCCAGGGCGTCCAAGTCAATGCTGACGTAGACCTCCGGCGAGAGCAGGTCGATAACGTCGTCGATGGGGGGCAGATCGGCAGAAATCGGGTCCCATAGAAAGGTGTGCAGGTTGGGGGGTGAGCTGTTTATGAGGCGATGCTCCTCCTGGCTGAGGCTTCGCACGCCAACCTGGACGATGGGGCAGGTCTCCATGAGCCGCCGGGCGACGCAGGCGTGGCTGAATTGGGTGTCCATGTAGGAGTGGCGCAGGTCGCCGTGGGCGTCCAGGTACAGGACGGAGAGGTCCGGGCGTCGCTGCTTCATGGCGCGGACGGCGCCTATGGTGATGGTGTGCTCTCCCCCCAGCAGGCCCACCAAGCGGTGACCATCGTCGTAGCTTTCGACGGCTGCGGCGACGCGCCCTACCATGGCTTCGGGCCCGGCCATGTGGGGTTCCAGGGCCGGGGTGGTGTGGATGCCCGTCTCGGACAGGTCCAGGTCCAACTCGTGGTCATAGTCCTCCAGGTTGTAGGAGGCGGAGAGGATTGCTGCGGGGCCGTAGCGCGCGCCCGAGCGGTAGGAGGTGGTGCTATCGTAGGGAACGGGAATGAGGACGGCGCTTGAGGTTTCGAGGGCGCTCTGCTCAGGGGTGAGGGCGAGGAAGTTGCAGGGTATCCAGGCTATCGAATCGTCGACGGTCATGGCGTCGACTCAGCCATTTGTGGTTTGGACGGAGGGGGAAGCGGCGAGGCCGGGGATGCACATCTGGGGATCGAAATGCTCGAGCCCTCGGTCCACCTGCCAGGACTTCACCCGCTGCAGGCCGAAGAGGTCCTGAACGTCGTCGAGGGCCTTCTGAGAGTCGAAGCCCTTGCAGGAGAAGATGTCGATGTTGACATAACGTCGATGGGGGAAGGTGTGAACGCTGATGTGGCTTTCGGCGATGACGACAAATCCCGTGATGCCGGAATCGGACTCTACGGGGGCATCATAGCGGAGCACCCTGGGCGTGGTGATCTTCGTCATGCCAAGCCTGTCGGGGTACTGTTCCAGGAAATTACGCAGGAAAGACTGGTCCCAGAGACGCTCCGGGTCTGCGCCGTAACCGTCAATAAGGAGGTGCAACTGGCATCACCATCAAAAAACTGGTATATATGTAAGCCGCTCTTGATGTTTGTCAAACGTGAGTAATATAGAATATCATTTGCACCGCGTTCCGACAACGGAACCGGTTTTGCGCGACTCTAAGGAAATGGAGTAACCCTCTATGGCCGGCATGGTTGAGGTGGAGAACCTCACCAAGTACTACGGGAACTTTCCCGCCATCGAAGACGTGAGCTTCGAGGTGAAGCGAGGAGAGATCGTCGGGTTCCTGGGTCCCAACGGGGCGGGGAAGACGACGACGATGCGCATCATCACGGGTTTTCTGCCGCCGACCTCCGGCACGGCTTCTGTGGCCGGCTACGACCTGGTGGACAAGTCGCGGGAGGCAAGGGCCCACATCGGCTACCTGCCGGAGACGGTGCCGCTGTACACGGACATGACGGTGGAGGGATACCTGGGGTTCATGGGGACCATCCGTGGGATGAACTCCAAGCAGATCAAGGTGCGGACGGGCGAAGTAATCGACGCCTGCCGGCTGGGAGACTATCGTCGCAGCCACATCGGTAAGCTGTCCAAGGGATTCCGCCAGCGGGTGGGCATCGCCCAGGCGGTGCTCCACGAGCCGGACGTGCTGATTCTGGACGAACCGACCATAGGCATCGACCCGATTCAGGTGGTGGAGACCCGGCAGCTGATCAAGGACCTTTCCGGCAGCCACACGGTGATATTGAGCACCCACATCCTGCCGGAGGTCAGCATGTTGTGCAACCGGGTGCTGATAATCCACGAAGGGTCTATTGTGGCGGAGGACACGCCGCGGGACCTGGCGAACAAGCTGCAGGGGGTGGAGCGGCTGGAGGCGGAGGTGCAGGGGCCGCCCGAAGATGTGGCGGAGTCGCTGAGGAAGATCCGTGGGGTGCGGGAGGTTGCCATCGCGACCAACAACGCAAACGTGAACGTCTTCAAGATTCAGGCGCGGCGGGGGCTGGACCTGCGGCCGACCGTTTCCCGGATAGTCGTCAACAATGGTTGGTCGCTGCTGAACCTGCAGCTGGTGAGCATGAGCCTGGAGGAGATATTCCTGAAGCTCACCACGGAAGAGGACGTGAACGTATGATGGGCTTGCAGTGTATTGCGAGGGCGAGGACAGGCTTCGTGACGCCGGCAACTGAGGAAGGCGTGGCCGCATGAAGAATACGCTGGCCATCGCATGGAAGGAGATTCGGGGTTACTTCTCCAGCCCCGTCGCATACGTAGTAGCGTTGATATTCGTAGCCCTTTCGGGCTATTTCTTCGTTCGGAGCGTGGACTCGATTCTGACGGGGGCGAACTTCCCCGAAGCAAGCATGCGGGAGACGCTGACGCAGATTTCCATATTCGTCCTGCCCTGGCTTGCGCCGGTGCTGACCATGAGGCTGCTGGCAGAGGAGCAGAAGATAGGGACCATTGAACTGCTGCTGACCTCGCCGGTGCGGGACTGGGAGGTGGTGCTGGGCAAGTTCCTGGCGGCGATGACCTTCTTCCTGGCCACCCTGGCGCTGACGCTGTGGTACGTGCTGATGCTTGAGTGGAGGGGCAACCCGGACATGGGGCCGTTGTTGAGCGGCTACCTGGGGATAATTCTCTACGGCGGGGCGGCGATTGCCGTGGGGCTTATGGCGTCTTCGTTTACGAGCAACCAGATAGTCGCAGCCGTGTTTTCCCTGGGGATTCTGGTGCTGCTGACCTTCCTGGAGGTGGCGGCGGAACAGGTGACGGGGCTGACATCGACAATAGTGGGACAGATGGGCATGACCACCCACTTCGACGACTTCATCCGGGGGGTGGTGGACACGGGCAACATCGTCTACTACCTCAGCCTGATGGCGGTGTTCCTCTTCCTGACGGTCCGATCCCTGGAGACCCGGCGTTGGAGATAGCTTGAACCGCCGACCGTATGATGAGCAGACGTCCGGCACTTTGCTGGACGCCGTCAGGGATATTGGAAGGGACATAGGCGCCCTCAGTTCCGTTTCCGTCTTTCTTGGCATCCTGAGCGTGGTGGTGAGCCTGGTGCTGCTGGTGCTGGTGCCGGGCTCGCGGATCTTCAGCTACATTCTGTTGGGATTCGGGCTGGTGCTTCTGGTGACCGCCCTGATTGTTTCGCGCCGCCGCGTGGCGGAGTCCGTTTCGGGCCGGCAGGGGCGTTACGGGGCGAATACGATACTGATGATTCTGGCATTCGTGGCCATTGTGGCAATTTTGAACTTCGTGGCCTTCGACAACCCGTTCCGCGTGGATACCACGAGCACGAGGCAGTTTACGCTGGCGCCGCGAACGGTGGAGATTCTAAACAGCCTGGAGAAGGACGTGCACGCCGTCGCCTTCTTCGACAGGAACGACGAGGACCAGGAGGAGAGCCTGGAGACGGTGGACAACATGCTGCACGAATTCGAAGTGCGGTCCGACCGGTTCTCCTACGAGATAGTGAACCTGGACGTGGAGCCCACCCGGGCGCGGGACTACGGAGTGACCCAGCACGGGCAGGTGGCCTTCGAAGGGGTGGAGAGCGGGGCGGTGGAAGTTGTGCTTGGCGCACTGTTCATTCCGGGCGATCGGGTGGCCGACCAGCCGGACCAGTACTTCGCGAACCCGCTGATGGAGCAGAACTTCGTCACTCCGATGCTGCTGGTTACGGGCGAAGAGGAGAGAAGCGTTTACTTCCTGGTTGGGCACGGGGAGAGGAATCCAACGTCGCAGACGGAGGACGGCTACGTGGTGGCTGCGGAGTCGTTGAGGGCGGAGGGGTATGACATCCGCGCCCTGGACCTGCAGACGCAGACCATCGTTCCCCGCCAGACGGGCGAAACGGAGGGAGAATCCGGGGGCGAAAACGAAGTTGCGCCGACATTGATAGTGGTGGCCGGGCCACAGAAGAACCTGCTGCCAGACGAGGAGGAGGCGCTGACACAGTACCTCCGGGACGGTGGGCGGATTCTGATGCTGATGGATCCGGAGACGCCGGAGTCCTTCCGTGAGTTTCTGGGGAAGTGGGGCCTTTCGTTGGGGCAGGGCAACATCATCGACCAGGAGAACTTCGTCGGCGAGCACAGAACGCCCTTCATCAGCCAACACAACCCCAACTACCCGTTCACGGCGAACCTGGGGCGGACGTTCTTCCCGGGGGTCGCTTCGCTTGAACCGTCCTTCGAGCGGCTGCCGCCGGAGGCGTACGGGGAGGTGGACCCACCGACGGAACAGGACTGCATCGGCCAGTGGGCCATCGGAGGGCTGCAGGGGCTGCTGATATGCTATGAACTGCCCACCTTCACCTGGAACGAGCAGGCCTTTCCGCTGATGAATCCAGAGGGTCTGGCGATAACGTCGGCGGGCAGCTGGCTCATCGAGGAGCAGGGGCGGACCGAGCCGAGGGAAGACGAGGACAGGGCGGGGCCCTTCGTTCCCATGGCGTACGTGAACGCCTACGGACCTGTGGGCGAAGAGATAGTGCAGACTGACGAGGTGCCGGTCAGGGGTTCCCTGATTGTGGTCGGCGACTCGGATTTTGCCACCAACGAGCATTTCAACAGCGCCGACAACGGAGGCCTGTTCCTGAATTCCGCCAACTATCTGGTGGGGGACGTTTCGCTCATCAACATACGGCCAAAGCCGCCGGCCGAGAGGCAGTTGATCGCCACGCCCAACGAGTTCAACGTGATCCGGTACACCAGCTGGTTCCTGCTTCCCATCCTCATGGCCATCGGCGGCATCACTGTGTGGTGGTTGCGCCGGTAGTACCCGGAGGGACGGATTTTTCGGGAATTCTTGTCAGTGACCGGAAGAACCAATATCATTGAAACATCTATTATGATATCGACGCGTATTTTCAGGAGCCAAACTGACCTATGAGCGCCAGATTTACCATTGTACTGGTGGTCCTTCTCATCCTCATCGGAGGGCTGGTGGCAGTTACCCAGTTTCTCCGCACGGACTCCGAGACCCCGGACCGCAAGGCCCGGTTGTACAGGATCCAGGACGTGGCCCACGTGGTGATTGCCCAGGGTGAGGAGAGCATCACCTTCGACAAGCGTGACGGCACCTGGTACATCGTTGGCGAAGACGGCGAGGACGACCTCGAGGTTGACATCGGACGTTGGGGCGGCATTCCCTCGCTTCTGAACGGCCCGGCTGTCGAGGAAGACTTGATGGAAACGGCGGAGGAGAGAGCGCTGTTGGGAGATAGGGCCTCCTACGGCCTGGACCCGGTGCGAACGGTAATCACCGTTACGTCCTCCAGCGGCCAGAGGGTTGTGGTCAACCTGGGGGACGTCACGGCGGACCAGGTAGGCTATTACGTTTCCGTGGAAGACCCCCGGGACAACCTGTACATCGTCCACAACTCGTGGGTGGACGTGCTGGAGCGGCTGCTGGTGGAACCGCCGTATCCTGTTGAGGAAGGCTAGGCGGGTCGATAGCGACGGCCCGTCGCCGGTCAACATCAGCAGGATGGAAACGATCAAAGGGGAGATTCTCTCCATCGGCACGGAGCTTCTCATGGGTGAGCTCACGGACACCAACTCGGCATACATTGCGGCCCGCGCACCGGCCCTCGGCATCACCATTCAGCGCATGTCGCAGGTGGGCGATGATCTGCAGCTGCTGGCGGGGGCTTTTTCCGCGGCGTTGGAGCGCTCCGACGTGGTCTTCTCCACGGGCGGGCTGGGGCCAACGCAGGACGACCTGACCCGCGAGGCGATTTCGACGGCCCTCGGCGAGGAGATGAAAGTCGATCCCGCGCTGCTGGAGGACCTGAAGGCCTGGTTCCGATACAGGGGCGCGGACATGCCGCCGCGAAATACCAAGCAGGCGACGCTGATTCCCTCTGCCGAGTCGATCCCCAACAACCAGGGCACGGCCCCCGGCTGGTGGGTGGAGCGCGGGGGGAAGATTATCGTCGCGATGCCCGGCCCTCCGGGAGAGATGTACAACATTTGGCAGAACCAGGTGGAGCCGAAGCTGAGAGGCAAGGTGCGGGGCCAGGTGATAATCACACGGAACATCAAGACCACGGACCTGGCGGAGGCCGACGTGGCGGAGCGCATCGCGCAATTCGCGGAGGCGGAGAACCCGTACCTGGGCATCTACGCCAAGCACGACGGCATACACCTGCGGATAATAGGGAGAGGAGCGTCGGAGGAGGAAGCGCGGGCATTGATGGCGCCTGTGGAGTCGGGAATACTGCAGATTATGGGGCCGCACGTGTGGGGATTCGACGACGATTCGCCGGAGGCCTCGGCGGCGCAGGCGCTGACGGAATCGGGGCTGACGGTGGCGACGATGGAGTCGTGCACCGGTGGGCTTTTGGCCAGCACCATCACGGACGTGCCGGGAAGTTCGGCATATTTCCGCGGCGGGATTGTTTCGTACAGCAACGAGGCGAAGATAGCCAACGGGGTGCCCGCCGAGACGATTCGCGAGCACGGAGTCATAAGCGCGGAGACGGCGGAGGCGATGGCGAAGGCGGTGCGGGTGCGGCTTGGCGCGGACGTGGGGGTGGGGATTACCGGGGTGGCGGGACCGTCGGAGCAGGAAGGGAAGGCGGTGGGGACGGTGTTTATGGCGCTGGCCGCCGAGGGGATCGTGAAGCCGGTGGCGTTGCGTCTGCCGCCACGTCGCGCGGTGGTGAAGTACCGCTCGGTGACGACGGCGCTTGTGGAGCTGACGCGGCTGGTGCGGGGGCTTTCCCGCAGCGGCTAGATTAGCTTCATCTGCAGTTTCTCTTCACACCAGAACTATCGGCATCTACCTGTTCCAGGGCGGGCGTAGTGCTCCTATCAATTCTCCCTCAACGGTCTCCCTATCACGTGCATCACCCACTATGGGACGGAACCAGAGGTCCAGGTCCAGTGAGATATTGACGCCTTGGAGGATCAGGTTGTTTATCCGACAATTGGTCTCCTGACCACCCTTGAAGCAGGCCCGCGGAGAGATATGCCCGTAGCCTATCGACCCCCAGCGTCTCCTCATGTCTATGCACTGACCAACATAGAGCGGTCGGTCGCCATGTGCCAGAACGTATACACCCGCCCGTTGCCACTCGTTACCCTTGGCGATACTGAATCGACAAAAAGGCCCGTGACCGTAGCGGTTCAGAGGAAGGCTGTCTGGATTGGCGTATCTGGATTGGGGCATAAATTCAACGACGCTGCCGTCGCTGTCGAGCTCAGGCTGGATGCGTCCTACTCTGGTGAAAGAGAGTCCTCCAAATTCACGTACCTTTACAACGATCTCATTGTCTTGGGGCACCTTCTGGCGTGAACGTGCAGAGACGGTCTGATTTCCGTAGGTGCGTGATGGGTTTCGGACGCCCTGCAAGTTCCAGGAAGGGTTGAGTGATCCCGTTAACCGCAGCTTGACCTCGCGGCGATAGGCTCGGTCGTCCACGGCAAGGAACCAGAGGGATGCCTCGACTCCCTGGCTGATCTCGTTGAAAAGGGCCGTGTTAATGCGGCAATGAGTCTGTTGACCTCCGGGTCGCACTGCCGATGGCCTTATGTTGCCGATCTGGTTCCAACTTGCCGCCAGACTAACGCATTCCCCCACGTATTTGACCGCATCATTGCACAGTATGGCGTAGACACCGCCCCTGCGAAATCGGTCCTCTTGGGCGATTCGGAACTGGCAGAAAGGGCCGTGACCATATCGATGTAACGACGAGTTATCCATTGATGAGCGGGTCACTTCTGCCACGTGACCTTGGCCATTCCGCTCAGGCCGGATGATGCCAATTCGGACAAAGGAAAGGCCAGCGAATTCTCGCTGCAAGTTAGCCAATTGTTGGGTTCTGCCGGCTCCGGGGTTAGTTCAGGCGGCCGTTGGAGACCATGCCGGCCCTGTTTACGATTAGCTCCGTCGCCAGGTCCGGGTTCAGCGACTGGGTGTTGAGGGAGAGGCTGTAGAGGGAGGGGTTGTCGGGGTTGGTGTCGAAGAACTTCCGGTAGAAGCGCAGCCTTGCCTCGTCCGTCTCGCGGGTGAAGGTGGCGGCTTCCATGGCCGTGAAGTTGTGCTTGCGCATGTTCCGAATTACGCGGGTGCCGTAGGGCGCCGCCAGACCGATGTGGAGGGCGTTGGGCAGGTGCTTCAGCATGGAGCAGCCGCCGCGGCCCACGATGACCAGGTTGTCGGACATGGCCATCTCCTCCAGGGCTTCGCCGATGGCCCGGATGAAGCGCTGGTCGTCGACGAACTTTGGAGGGATGCGGGCAATGCGCGCCATCTCTTCGTCGATCTCCTTGGAGTGGCCCAGGAAGGCGAAGCCCTCCCACGGGTTCACGTAGACGGAGTTCCTGGAGTAGGCGTCGACCCACCGCTCAAAGAAGCGCTGGACCTTCTGCTTGATGCCGACGGAGGGGTAGTGCTCCCGGCCGGCCCGGCCGACAAATTCGCCGATGGGGGCCTGAGCCTTCTCCGCGGCCTTCCTGAGAAGCAGCCTGTCTATGTAGTTTGCGTTGAGCACCTCCGCTACGCGGGTGCCCACTTCAGTGCTTCCGCTGCCTCTATACCCGTCGATGGTTACGATGGCCATAAGACCCTCCCTTCCTCCAATATGCCTGCGCCTAAAATCTATGTCTATAGTCGGATTATAGGTTGGGCCATGGGAAGCGTCAAGTTGGGAGGCCTTGGGGACGGACTGAGTGCAAAAACTACGAAAAACGCTGTGTGGACACACCAATGCGACGATAAAGTCATGTGAGCCTCGCTTTGCGAGGTATCGCGATGATGGACGGGGCAGAGTGGCTGGACGCGAACCGGTTTTGGGACCCCGACGGCTGTCGTGGGGGCGTTTTCAGGGCGCGGGCGGCTGCCCTATCCGTGGGGCGCCAACCCTGCTAACCTTGGCACGCTGTTATGGAACCCCTCCTCACCCAACTTGGCCTGCCGGAGATACTGCTCCTTCAACTGGTGGTCGTGGTCGTCAGCGCTGCCGCGGGCATCGTCGCCTTCGGCTTCGCCATGTCCGTCACGCCCTTCTTTCTCATCTTCCTTGACGCGTCCCTCGTCATAGAGATGAATATCGTCCTCACCGCCGTACTCTTCGCCACGGTGATACCCCAGGTGCGACGGCACATCATACCGGGCACGCTGATGGCAATGCTGGCGGGCGGAGCATTGGGGATCATCCCGGGGTTGCTGGTCCTTCAGGCGTTGCCGGCTGAGGCGCTTGGGCTGATTCTGACGCTGGTGGTTATCGTCACTGCGCTGCTTGCGGCCTCCAACCGCTTTCCCCATTTCCAGAGGGAAAGAGTGGCGGGCGGAGTGGTGGGCTTCGTATTCACATTCATCAACGCCGGACTCGCCCTGGGGGGGCCGATCCCGGCCCTGTTCGGCCTGAATCAGCGTTGGACGCGGGACCAGATTCGGGCCATGCTATCCGCCTTCTTCCTGGCGACGGGACTGGCCATCATCGCGGCCCACGTGCTGAGCGGACGGCTGGGACAGCAGGAGTTCATCAGCGCATTGCTGTTCGTTCCGGCGCTGCTATTGGGGAGCCTGATAGCTTCAATTCTGGCCGGCAGGATAAACGAGAGGCTGTTCCGCAAGCTGGTGGTGATTGTGCTTCTGGCGGCCAGCTTCGGAGTCCTGGGACGGGAGATAGCCGCCGTACTCTAGAGCACCTTGCGGGCTATATCATCCAGCTGGGCCATCATTTCCGATTCGCTCTTTGTAGGCTGAGTGCGGATGATCACCCGGTGGGCCCCCGATTCGAAGTAAGCCTTAAGGAGTTCGCGGTCGTCGGGCTGGCCGTGGACGGAAATGGTCAACGACGCGGGGTCGCGTCCTGCCGCCTCGGCGCGACGATCGAGTTCCGCCCGCTTGTCCCGCAGGTCGTCGGGGGAAATCCTGTTGGGCAGCCACCCATCGGCATATCGAACGATGCGCTTGAGCACGTTGGGCGCCATTCCACCCAGAAGCACCGGCGGGTGGGGCGTCTGCACGGGCTTAGGGTAAGACTTTACCGCCGGAAAGTTGTAGTAGCGCCCCTGGTGGGACGCTTCCTTCTGGGTCCAGAGCTTCTTCATCACCTCGACCGCCTCCGCAGCCTGGGTCCACCGATGGTCGAAATCTCCACCCATAATCTCCGTTTCCTCCCTGAGCCAACCGGTGCCGATGCCGAAGAGGAATCGGCCTCCGCTGAACAGGTCCAGGGTGGAGACCTCCTTGGCCAGCAGCAGCGGGTTGCGCTCCGGCACCAGGGTTATGCCGGTGCCAAGCTTCATCCGTTTGGTGACGCCGGAGGCCCGCGCGAGAGCTACGAAGGGGTCCACGAAGTGGGAATAGCTCTCCGGTATCACTCCGTCCTCGGAGGCGGGGTACCGGCTTTCGCTGTGAACGGGCAGGATGGGGTGTTCCGCGCACCAGAGGGACTCAAAGCCAAGCTCTTCGGCCCTGGCTGCAATGGGGGCCACGTCTACGTAGTAGGCGGGAAGGGGCACCGTTATGCCGATTCTCATCTTTTTTTCCTCTTATCAAGAGTATGTCTTGGGAACGCTGTCGACATCCGGAAACGCACATCGACAGTTGTGAAATTCAGTCAGGCACTCTTACTTCTAAGTGACTATCCTAAAAACTGACTGAAAGATGCGGAGGTGTTGAGAGAAGGA
>CAYQLZ010000020.1:0-39533 GCA_964418665.1 uncultured Dehalococcoidia bacterium
GGTAATGGGGGGTTTTTAACCTGGCCCATCCCGGTTTGGTTGTGGGTACTATGCTCCGGTTGGGGTGGGTGGGTTCTGGTCTTCGCAGGAACAAGGGTGGGTGTGGGAGAGTTTGGAGGTGACCGGGGCGAGCGGGGGAGGGCGGGTTTGAAACCTGCCCCTACCGGGATGGTTGACTGTGGGGAGGGTGGAACGTGGGTTGGGGGTGGGTTCCTGCCTTCGCAGAAACAAGGGGGTGTGGCGTGGGTTGGGAGTGGGTTCCTGGATTTGGAGGAACAAGGGTGGGTGTGGGTTGAGGGAGGGGAGGGCAGGTTTGAAACCTGCCCCTACCGGGATGGTTGACTGTGGGGAGGGGGAGGGAGCAGCCACTGCGGAGGGTGGGACGTGGGTTGAGGGTGGGTTATCTGCGGGGTTCCCACTTGAAGAAGCGGAGGGAGATGGCCATGCCCGCGACAAGCCACAGGGCCATGACGCCTAGGCTTAAGAGTTCGAAGCCAGCGCCGTTTTCGAAGGGGTTGAAGGCGGTGTGCATGGTGGTTGCGAAGTGACGGATGGGAAAGACGTCGGCGAGGGTGGTCAACCAGGTGGGGGCGTCCTGGAGGGGGATGAAGACGTCGGAGATGAACATGAGGGGAAGGATGGAGGCCTGAACCACGGCGGGGGCGGCATCGGCGTTAGGGATTAGGGAGGTGATTGCGAGACCGAGGGCGCAGAAGGTGGCGGCGGCGAGGATCAGGGAGACGATGAAGGCTGGGGTGGTGTTGGTGGGAGCGTCGACGTTGTAGAAAAGGATTCCGGCCACGGTGACGATTATGACAAGCAGGATGGAAACGAGGACGGCGTGGACGACTTTCCCCATAAGGAGGGCCGACGCTGGCAGGGGCGTGCCGCGAACACGCTTGAGGGAACCTTCGTCGCGGGAGAAGGTTATGCCCATGGCGATGTTGGTGTAGCAGGCGGTGACGACGGAGAGGACCAAGATGGCGGGCACGTAGAAATTCGAGGTGCTTATGGCGCCGCCGTGGGTCTCGAGCTCGCTGTTGCCGAAGAGGAGGTTGAAGATGACGAGGAACATGAGGGGGAAGACGAAGACAAAGAAGGCAGCAACGGGGTTTCGCCAGAATGCCCGGTTTTCGTACTTGACCTGCCGGAGGGTGAGGAGGAGGGTTTTCATGCTTCGTCGGAGCCTGGGGGGGCTGTCAGTTGGATGAAGAGGTCCTCCAGGGTGGGTCGGGTGACGGAGAGTTCGAGTAGTTCGACGCCTTGTGCGGTGGCCCAGGAAGTCAGTGAGTGGAGGGCCCGGGTGGGATGGTCGGTCACGAGGAGGTAATGGTCGTCGTCCTGGAGGGCGCCGGAGTCGAGGTCGTCCGGCGGGGGCGGAGAGTTGTCGGGGAGGCTGTAGCGGATGGTGGTACCGCCGCCACGGCCGAGGAGTTGGTCCGGGGCGCCTTCCACGACAATTTTGCCCTGGACCATGATGGCGACGCGGTCGGCGAGGTTTTGGGCTTCGTCCATGTAGTGGGTGGTGAGAAGGACGGTCTTACCGAGATTCTGGAGGTTCCGGATCATGCCCCAAGCGTCCCGACGGGCGGAGGGATCGAAGCCGGTGGTGGGTTCGTCGAGGAACAGGAGATCCGGGTCGCCGGAGAGGCCGATAGCGACGTCGAGGCGACGCTGCTGACCGCCAGAGAGTTTCTTGACGCGGGTCTTGCGGTGGGGGCTGAGGCCGGTGGCCTGGAGCACGTCTTCGAGGTCCATAGGGTGGGGGTAGTAGCCACGATAGAGGTCGATGGTCTCTTCCACGTTGAGGTAGGGCTGGACGCCGGTGGACTGGAGGACGATGCCGATGCGCTCGCGGAAGGCGGTCTCCTTGCGGGCAGGGTCGTAGCCGAGGACGCTGACTTCGCCGGCGGACCTGGCGAGATAGCCTTCGAGGATTTCGACGGTTGTGGTCTTGCCGGCGCCGTTGGGGCCGAGGAGGGCGAAGACCTCGCCTGTGGAGACCTGGAGGTCGATGCCGCGAACGGCGTCAACGTTGCCGAAGGACTTACGGAGGCCGCGGACGTGTATGGCGGTGGGGCTACTATTCATGGGAGGCTCAGCGAACGACGGGAATGTTAAGGGAGGGAGCGGGGGATTGTCCAGCTTGGGGGGATTCACCTCCGTCCCTTTGACAAGCTCGGGACAGGTCAAGCTCCACCCATTCGAGGGGAAGAGGCTTGGGTGCATGTCGCGAGGCGGCTTCCTTCCGAAACATCCAGGCAGCGCGGTCAGCATCCTCGCTTGCAGCCAGGTGTGTTGACCGGAGGGCGTGGTGGGGATAGGATGGGCGCAACCTGCGACAAAGAAAGGATGGGTAGAAATGAACGCATTGAACGGCTCCATGACTGGCAAGGTTATGACGGTTAACGGACCAATCGAACCCGAGGATGTGGGTATCGCGATAATGCACGAACACATCTTCATTGACTTCTGGAGGGACAAGGAGCCGGGATTCAATGCTCCCGCAACGGACATTGCGCATTGGAACGAGAAGTTAACGCTGGACAACCTGTACCTGGCGCGCAGCCACAAGCCGATCAAGGACAATTACATGTTGACGGACGAAGGGGTGGCGGCGAAGGACCTGCTGGCGTACAGGCACCTGGGGGGGAAGACGGTGGTGGATGTGACTAATATCGGGCTGGGTCGGGACCCGCTGGCGCTGCAGCGCATTTCTAACGCCACGGGGTTGAACATTGTGATGGGGTCCGGATGGTACCAGAAGTTCTACCATCCGGCCGACATGGACGAGCGGACGGTGGAGGACCTGACGGAGGAGATCATTCGCGACGTGACGGTGGGGGTGGGAAATACGGGGGTGAAGTCGGGCATCATCGGAGAGGTGGGGGTGAACGGGAACCCGCTTACGCCCAACGAGGAGAAGAGCATTCGCGCATCCGGGAGGGCGAGCAGGGCGACGGGGGCGTCGATAACGTTCCACAGCGGCGGGACGGGACGGGAGAAGTTCCAGGTGGCGAAGTGGCTCGCGGAGGAGGGGGCGGACATGTCGCGTACCATCTACGGGCACAGCAACTCGTATGCCGGTGAAGTGGACCTGCTGCTGGAGCTTTTGGAGCTTGGGGTGTACGTGCAGTTCGACACGCTGGGGCGGGTAATGGCGCCGGTGGCGAGGAAGCCGATAACGCTGGCGCCGCCAAAGCCTACGGACCCGCAGGTGGCGGCGGACGCGCTGGTGGCGGAGTGCATACCGCAGCTGTTGGAGGCGGGGTACGAGGACAAGATCCTGCTTTCGCAGGATGTGTGCATGAAGATGCACCTGCACGCCTACGGGGGGACGGGGTACACGTTTGTGTTGGAGAAGTTCCTGCCGTACCTGCGGCACCTGGGGGTGACGGAGGAGCAGGTGTACAAGATGATGGTGGCGAATCCGAAGCAGGCGTTGGCGCTGGTGGAGCCGGGATAGAACTCCGCGCTAGTTAGCAGATAGGAAGTCACGCTGCCATTGGGTGTAAGTGTCCGCGTTTAGGACGGCGTTTTGGAGTTTGGGGGGAGCGGTGACTTCATTCAGGGCGGATGGGGAGCCGCCATCTATCAGGTGCTGCATGGCGTCGTGTAGGGCTTGCATGGCTACGAAGAAGGTCTGGTGTCCACGAACGACGATGCGGACGCCGTTGGAGCGGAGAAACTCTTCGTCGGAGACTTCGGGGCTGGCGCTGCCCATGACGAGGGGCAGGGTGGTGGTGTGTCGGATGGCTTCCAACTGGTCGCGACGAGTGACGCCGATGAGCATGATACCGTCGACGCCGGTTTCGGCGTAGGCGGCGATTCTTCGGCAGACCTCTTCGGTGGAGCGGGTGGCCGGGGCGGAGGTGCGGCCCAGGACTACGAGGCTTGGGTCGCGTCGGCTCGTCAAACCGGCCTTGAGCTTTCCGACCATTTCGTCGGCGCTGATCAAGCCGAGGGAGTCTTCGCCGTAGACGGCGGGGAGGGAGGTGTCTTCGAGGGTGAGGGCGGAGGCTCCACCTGCTTCGAGTTCCTGGACGGTGCGCATGGCGCTGAGGGCGTTGCCGTAGCCGTGGTCGGCGTCGACGAGGAGGCTGACATCGGCGGCGCGGGTGATTCTGCGGACCTGATCTGCCAGCTCGGAGAGAGTGAGGACAATGAGGTCGGGGGCGCCGAGGACGACTGCGGAGGCGATGGAGCCACCGAGGATGCCGAGGTCGGCGTCGAGGTGACGGGCCAGACGAGCGGATACGGGGTCGAAGACTGAGATGGGGTAGGCGATGGAGTCGCCTGCCAGGTACTGTCGGAAGCGTTCTCTAGGCGTCATGGGGTGCTCCTTCTGCGGGTTTGGGGGTCCAGCGGCGACCGTCTTTGACGGTGAGGGAGGGAACGAAGCGGCGGTCGGCTTCCACTTCGTCACCCAGCATGTCCGGGTAAGTAAACTTGCCTTCCTCCAGTTCGAGGACAGAGGCATCGCCAACGGTGCCGACTTGGAGGCTGCCCAGTTCGTCGCGACCGACGACAGCGGCGGGACGCATGGTGACGCGTTCGATGACCTGCTCCACGGACATGCCCATACCGAGGAAGATGGACATGACTTCCAGCAGGTTGTAGTTCTTGGGAGGGTATGGAGCGCAGTAGCGGAGGAGGGCGGGAGCGGGGGGACAGTCGCCGACCCTGTCGGTGCTGAGGGTGTGGGGGAGGAGGCCTTCGGAGATGGCCTGGCGGCAGATGGGGATAGCGAAGTGCTTGGCGAAGCAGGCGGTATCGAAGACGACGCCGCTATTGTAGGCGTCCCAGGTTTCGGAGGAGATACGGCCGCGTTCGTCGAGGACGTTGTGGGTGTCGCCGTGGAAGCAGTGGGTAGCGACGTCGCCGGGATTCATGTAGTCGTAGACCTGTCCGAGAGGGATGGGCGATTCCATGACGTGGACCATGAGTTGGGAGGAGGTCTGGTCGCAGATGCCGCGGGCCATCTTGAGGGCGGGAACGGAGTTCTTGAGGGTGGTGCCGTTGGGGGTGAGGCGGACTTTCATGCCGAGGACGAGGTCGCGGTTTTCGTCAATGCAGCGGACAGCTTCTTCCGAGCGGGCGTAGCGGAAGTCTTCGAGGTCGGGGATGCGGATGTTGCCGGGCATGGTGCCGATGGAGGAGAGGTGGATGAAGGCGAGGAGGCGGGTGTCGACTTTTTCGATGACGTAGCTGCGGAAGCCGGGGAAATTCATCCAGCCGGTGCTGCCCGCGTCGATGGCGGTGGTGACGCCGATTGCCAGGTTAGTGGGGTCGGGGTCGGCACGGCCGGGGGATATGCGATAAGCGAAGTGGCCGTGGAGGTCGATGAGTCCCGGGGTGACGAGCTTGCCCTTAACGTCGATTAGTTCGTTGCTAAGTGTGGCGTCGATGCTTTCGGAGATGGCGGCGACTTTTCCGTCTTTGAAGGCCAAGTCACGGCGGGCGTTGATCTTCTGGGCGGGGTCGACGACGTGACCGCCTTTGAGGATGAGGTCAAATTTCTTCTGCATTTTGGCACCCCCTTGATGGGTCAGGATTCAGAGTTCATTAGTAGTCGATGCAGCCGCACCCGCGCAGCGGGACTAGCGGAGGGAGGGCAGGATTTCTGAGAGGGTTACCTCCGAGACGGCGTGGCTGAAGGCGCCGTCGCTCTCGACGACGAGGCCCACCAATCTGCCGTCGTAGGTGATCAGGGCGGCGCCGCCATCGCCGAAGACGGGGGCATCGGTCTGGATGATCCAGCGCTGCCTTTCGCTATCGAAGAGGATGGAGGAGACGATTCCGCGGGAGGCGGACAGTCCGGGGGCAGATTCGGGGCCGAATGCCAGGGCGGTTACCTCGGTGCCTATTTGCATTGTGAGGGCGTCTCCGAGGGGTATGTGAACGGCCTCGGCGTCGCAGCATAGACGGAGCAGGGCGATGTCTCGCACTTCGTCTACGCCGCTTATAGCAGCTTCGAACTTTGTGCCAGAAGTCGTTGCCGCTTCGAGGGGGACGACGTTCGCGATCCGGCTATACCTGGTCAGCAGGTAGATGTCACCGGTGGCGTCGTCGACGGAGACGATGACGCCGGTGGCTACGGGCCTGCCGGAGGAGGTGACGCGGAGGATGGATTTTTGAAGGGTGCGGATGACATCGGGCAGAGTGGGAGCGGGGATGGGGGTCTCGGTGGGGGTGGGTTCGGGGGTGGGCTCCGGGGTGGGGGTCTGGCGGGCTTCGAGGGTGGCGAGAACGCGCTCTGTAACCTCAAAGGCCAGGGCTTCGGCATCTATGGTGGGTGCGGGCTCGGGGGTTTCGGGGGTTGGCTCAGCGGCGCGGGCTTCCGCGAGGACACGCCGGACGACGGACTCGAGGTCCGCGGTGGGGATGGGGGTAGATGGTTGGAAGGGAGCGGCGGTCGAGGGGGAAGAAGGGGTAGGGGAATCTGTGGTCTCGCCGGCACATGCCGCGAATATGAGCGATGCCGCGAGCAACGCAAGAAATGGCCAAAGCGTCCTGGTCATGTCGGGGGGCTAGCGGCCCATTTCGCGCGCGACCTGGGACACGGCGGAGAGGGCAGCGTCGACGTGGGCGGGGGTTATGTGGCGATGGGTGACCATTCTGATGCGTCCGTAGGAAGAGCCGACCTTGACGCCATTTTCCGAAAGGCGGCGAGTGAATTCCGCGTCGGTGGCAATGCCTTGCTCCAGTTCAAAGAAGACGATGTTGGTCTGGACGGTTTCGGGGTTGTGGACGATGCCAGGGATTTGAGCGAGGCCCTGTGAGAGGAGTCGGGCGTTGGAGTGGTCTTCTGCGAGGCGTTCGACCATGGTCCGGAGGGAGACGATGCCGCAGGCGGCGATGATGCCGGCCTGTCGCATGCCGCCGCCGACCATTTTGCGCCAGCGCCGGGCTTCGGAGATGAACTCGTCGGAGCCACAGAGGACGGAACCGACCGGGGCGCTGAGACCCTTGGAAAGACAGAATGTGATGTCGTCGGCCTCGCGGACGAGCTCGTTGACAGGGGTTTCGAGGTAAACGGCGGCGTTGAAGATGCGGGCGCCATCGACGTGGACGGGGATCTGGTGGTCATGGGCAACGCGGCAGACGGCTTCCATGTCGTCCGTGGTGAGGACGCCACCGTTGCACTGGTTCTGGGTGTTTTCGAGGCAGATGAGGGTGGTGGGAGGGTAGTGGGAGTCTCCGCCGGGGCGGATGGCGGCTTCGACGTTTTCCGGCAGGAGGGCGCCCTGGGTCTCGTTGGGAACGAGGTGAGTCTGGATACCGCCGAGGGCAGCGGCGCCGGCGCTTTCGTTCCAGAAGATGTGGGAGTTGGCGCCGGCGATGATTTCGTCGCCGCTGCGGCAGTGGGCGAGGATTGCCAGGAGGTTGCCCTGGGTGCCGCTGGCTACCAGGACCGCGGCGTCCTTACCCATGCGCTCCGCCGCCATTTCTTCCAGGCGGTTGACGGTCGGGTCCTCGCCTGAAACGTCGTCACCGAGCTCGGCTTCATACATGGCCTTCCGCATCTCCTCGGTGGGCAGAGTTACTACGTCGCTTCGCAGATCGACTGTAATCATGGGCTTGGGGCCTCCCTACAGAGTGGGGCTATTCTAGCAGTCCACCTTGTCAAGGCCAAGGCAGACGCCTAAGATTGATGCAGGCCATGGCGAATCGAACCCCGATACCCTTCTATAAGGACTGGCTCCTTATTCCCGTAATTGGCCTTGTCTACCTGCTCGATCAGCTGACGAAGTTCCTGGTTGAGGAGCGTCTCTGCTATGGTCAGCCACTCCCAGCGGAGGGGACGTTTCAGCTCAAGTGCTCATTCAACACGGGGGCGGCATTCGGGCTGTTTGTGGACCACACCTTTCTGCTGATCATCGCGTCCTTCATAGGGGTCGGGGTGCTGCTGTACATATACAGGCTTCATCCGGCCCACGGGCTGCTGCTACGGATAAGCCTGGGGCTGCAGCTGGGAGGAGCGATCGGTAACCTGACGGACCGGATCCGGTTCGGGCAGGTGACGGACTTCGTGAAGCTGGGACCGTGGCCGATATTCAACGTGGCGGACGCGTGCATAGTGGTGGGTATAATCATACTGATAGCGCTGTTCTTTCTAAACGGGGACAAGGAGCCGGACTCTGGCCAGTCTGCTGAGGAGTATCTGTACACGCCATCAGAAGATTTTGCGGAGGAACGGACGGCTTCCTTCTATGGGGAGAAGGAACGATGAACTCCACCGAGCTGTTGTCCAGGGAAGGGCCCTGCCGACTGGACAGGTATCTGGCCGGACAGGGGCTGGGGCTGAGCCGGGCGCGGCTGCAGCGGCTGATCCGGGAGGGGTGGGTGACGCTGAATGGGGGAGACACAAAGGCGAGCGCGGTGGTGAAGTGCGGGGACAGGGTGCGGGTGCGGATTCCGCCGGCACGACCGCTGGAGATTGAGCCGGAGGATATGCCGCTTTGCATTGTGCATGAGGACGCTCACCTGGTGGTGGTGGACAAGCCGGCGGGGCTAACGGTGCATCCGGCGCCGGGGAATGCAAATGGGACGCTGGTAAACGGACTGCTGGCGCTCTACCCGGACTTGCCGGGGATTGGCGGTTGGCAGAGGCCCGGCATTGTGCACCGGCTGGACAAGGATACGTCCGGGCTGATGGTGGTGGCGAAGACTGAGGAGGCGCATCATTCGCTTTCGGAGCAGATCCAGGGACGGCGGATTAAGAAGGGGTACACGGCACTGGCGAGTGGGCAGGTGGCAGATGGAGAGGGGGTGATCGACGCGCCAATTGGCAGGGACCCCAATCATAGGAAGCGGATGGCTATCGTCAAGAGGGGAAGGGCATCGAAGACCAGGTATGTTGTGGTTCGGAGAATGGATGACGCAACGTTGGCGGAGGTGTTCCCGGTAACTGGGCGGACGCACCAGATACGGGTGCATTTCGCTTCGCTGGGGCATCCGCTGGTGGGGGATTCGCTGTACGGGGGAAAGAGCGATTTGCTTGAACGGCAGTTTCTGCATGCGCACCTGCTGGGGTTCGAGCATCCGCTGTCGGGGGAGAGGGTGGAGTTTCGGTCGATGTTGCCGGAAGACTTGCGGGAGGTGCTCGAGGGGATTAGGGGGCGGTGCGATAGGGATGGTGACGGCGTATCGGAAGTGCCCTAAAATTGGCGACGGAAGTGGACGGAATGCTAGAGCCGTGGGTCCCGGCGAAGTATGGGTTCCTGCCTTCGCAGGAACAAGAAGGGGTGACGGGGGCTGCATGCCTGTCTCATCGTCAGTCAGGCGAACCTCCCCTTCGGCAATGGAAATCGATGGGTTGGGTCGTCACCCTCATCTCAATCTTGCCCCATGGAGGGGGAAGAGGAATGGAGGCATGATTCCTTGAATGGCAAAGTGAGCAATGGGGTGAGGGTGCGATATGCGCCGAGTCCTACGGGGCTGCCCCACGTGGGGAATGTGCGGACGGCTTTGTTCAACTGGCTGTTTGCGCGTCATATGAACGGGGCGTTCATCGTTCGGGTTGAAGACACGGACCAGAACCGGCTGGTGAGGGAGGCGGTGGCGGGAATACTGGAGGGGCTGCGATGGCTGGACCTGGACTGGGACGAGGGGCCGGAGGTGGGTGGGCCGTACGGGCCGTATATGCAGTCGGAGCGGCTCGATATCTACAACGAGGCGGCGGAGGGCTTGATTCGCCGGGGGGATGCGTACTACTGCATCTGTTCACCGGAGCGGCTGAAGGAGCTACGGAAGCAGCAGTCCAAGGAGAAGAGGAACCCGGGATACGACGGGAAGTGTCAGCAGTTGACCGCGGGGGAGCTTCGGGCGTACCGGGATGGGGGGAATTCTCCTGTGGTGCGATTCAAGATGCTTCGGGACGAGACGATCACGGTGGACGACATCGTGAGGGGGCGCGTTGGCTGGGACAGCAACCTGACGGACGATTTTGTAATCATCAAGTCCGACGGGTTTCCGACGTATCACCTGGCAAACGTACTGGACGACCACCTGATGGAGATTACGCACGTGCTGAGGGCGGAGGAGTGGCTTTCCAGCACGCCGCGACACATTGCGTTGTACGGAGCGTTGGGTCTGGAGCCACCGCAGTTCGGGCATCTGCCGATGATCCTGGGGCCGGACCGGTCCAAGCTTTCGAAGCGGCACGGGTCGACATCGCTGCTGGAGTACCGGGACATGGGATATTTGCCGGAGGCGATGACCAACTTCATGGCGCTGCTGGGGTGGTCGCTGGACGACCGGACGGAGATACTGGACCGGGCGGCGCTGGTAGAGTCGTTTTCGTTGGAGAGGGTGGTTAAGTCGGGGGCTATTTTCAACATCGAGAAGCTGGAGTGGATGAACGGGATCTACATTCGGGGTTTGAAGCCGGAGGGGTTGGCGGAGCGGATAGCGGCGTGGTGGCGGCTTTATCCGCCGAAGGGGATTCCGCAACGGGCGGACATGGACTACTTGCGGCGGATTGCACCGTTGATCCAGCCTCGGCTGAAGACGCTGGACGATGCGGCGGAGCGGACGGAGTTTTTCTTCAAGGATGGACTGGAGCATACCGCGAAGGACTTGATTCAGAAGGGGATGGATGGGGAGAGTACGCGGAAGGCGCTGGAAGCATCGGTAGTTCTAATTGACGGTTGCGAAACGTTTGAGGCGGAGGAGCTGCAGGGGGCATTCGAGGTGTTGCGGGAGCGGCTTGAATTGTCGCGGCGGCAGTTTTTCAGTCTGCTGCGGGAGGCTACGACGGCAAGCCGAGTGTCGCCGCCTTTGTTTGAGACGATGGAGGTCTTGGGGCGGGAGCGGTGCGCGGCCCGGATTCGTGGGGCGATTGGGGCGCTTATGGGTTAGCTGAGGATTCCGGACTGGTGGAGGTCTTCGATTTCGGACTCAGGGAGGTTGAGGATTTCGCGGAGGACCCAGTCGGTGTGCTCGCCGAGGAGGGGTGCGGGCTGGTAGGTGGGAGGGCTTTCTGAGAGGGTGAAGGAGTTGGAATCGTTGGCGTGGATGCCGATTTCCTTGTGATCCAGGAAGACGTAGTGGTTGCGGTGGGAAAGTTGAGGGTCGTTGAAGAGGTCTTCGCAGGTGTGCACGGCACCGGCGGGGATTCCGGCCTTTTGGCAGCGAGTCATTAGCTCAAAGGAATCCTGTCCCATGCTCCAACGGGCGATAATTTCGTCGAGGGCTTTTTCGTTTTTCTTGCGGGCAGCAGCGGTAGAAAAGCGGGGGTCGGAGGCCAGGGAGGATTGGGACATGAGGCGGCAGAGGGACTGCCATTCTTCGTCGGTAGTGCAGGCGATGGCGCACCATCGGTCGTCGCCGGCGCAGGGGTAGGAGTTGTGGGGGGCGTATTCGGGATGGCGGTTGCCCTGGCGGGTCTGGATTCGACCGTTAGCGGCGTAGCCCAGCAGGGGCGGTGCGACGAAGTAGAGGGAGCCTTCCAACTGGGAGAAGTCGATGTGGCAGCCTTTTCCGGTGCGTCGACGTTCATCGAGGGCTGCGGTGATGGCGGCGACGGTGAGGTGGGGGAGTAGGAAGTCGGTGTAGGCGCCATAGGGGCTGGTGGGGGTGCGGTCCGGCCAGCCTGTGAGATGGGTGTGGCTTGAGAGGGCGGTGAGGACGGGACCGAAGCCAGGGTGATTGGAGTAGGGACCGCCGCGGCCCTGCATGGAGGCGCTGAACATGACTACGCCGGGGTTGGTTTTTTGGATGTCTTCGTAGCTGAGGCCCCAGCGTTCCATGATGCCCGGGGTAAAGTTCTCGGTGACGACGTCGGCCCAATTGGCAAGCTCTCTGGCGAGTTCGCGGGCCTTGGGTTGGGACATGTTGAGGGCGAGGCTGCGCTTGCCGCCGTTGTAGTTGGCGAAGTAGCCACTGCGGTTGATGCCGGGGATGCCGTCCTTGTGGGGGGTAGCGGTGCGGAGGGTGTCGACGCGATGGATGGACTCGACGCGGACTACGGTTGCGCCGAAGTCGGACAGGTAGCGGGTGGTCATGGGACCGATGGCGACCCAGCAGAAGTCGAGGACTTTAACACCTTCGAGGGCGGACGTCATTTCTTTTCCCCTTGTATGAAAGAAACCTCTTCACCCGACAGTCCGAACTCATCCTGGAGGATTTGGTGGTTGTGCTCACCGATGCGGGGGGCGCGACGGAAGGCGCCGGTGGGGATGAAGGGGCCGAGGGTTTTCATGGTTTTACCTTCTTCCGTGTACGGAGGCAGTCTAGTTTCGCGGAAGTAGTCGCGGGCGAGGAGCTGCGGGTACGAGAAGACGTCCTTGGTGTCGTGGACGGGGAAGAGTAGGATGCGGCGGGTCAGGGCCTGCTCGGCGAGGTGGGATTTTGTCTTGGACATGAAGAAGCGCTCAAGGGGGGGAGTCATTTCTTCGACGAGTTCGGGGCTGAGCTGGCCGAAGCCAATCTCACCCCAATCGGTCGCGCGGAGGACGGGGTGGCCCATGCCTTCTTCGTCCATCCAGTCTGAAAGGTTGGTCATGCTGCGTCCGCCCGTGTGTCCGCCAGGCTGGATGAAGTTGACGTAGCCGTCGGCGCATTCCCAGTTGATGCGGAGGTTGATTTTGCCGACGGGGCGGAAGGGGCCCTGTCGCTGCATGTTCATGCGGCTCATGTCCCAGATCATGGGGGCGTGGGAGAGGGAGCGGGCGACAGCCTGCTGGCATGAGGCGTCGACGTACTGGCCTTTGCCGGTTAGTAGGCGATGGTGGTTGGCTATCATTGCGCCGGCGGCTGCGGAGGCGGAGCCGATGGCCCAGAACTGGGGGGTGGAGATTCGGACGGGAGGGCGGTCACGGTCACCGGTGAGGTACATCATGCCGCTGAGGGCCATGCCGATGAGGTCGACGGCCTTGTAGCCAGCGTAGGGGCCGTGCTGGCCGAAGGGGGTGATGGAGACGTAGATGATTTCAGGGTTTAGATTGCGGACGGCGTCGTAGCCGAGGCCGAGGGTGTTCATCCGGCCTGGTTGGGAGGACTCCAACAGGAAGTGGGAGGAGTTGATGAGCTTTTCGAGCAGGGGGCGGGATGATTCGGCTTCGATGTCGAGGGTGATGCTGCGCTTGTTGGCGGCGTTGAAGGCCCAGAAGAGGCTGTTTTCGGGGTGGGGGTCGTCGTTGTAGAAGGGGCCGATGCGGCGTGCGGCGTCGCCCCAGGGAGGTTCGACTTTGATAACATCGGCGCCGAGATCACCGAGTACGCGACCACAGAGGGCGCCGCGGCCGTCGGTTAGATCGAGAACTCGGTAAGGGGAGAGCATGGGGATGGCGACTCTTACCCGGAGAGACCGGGGTTAGAGGCCCAACTCCGAGGCGAGACGCGCCTTGTGGTGGGTTGGGTCTCCGAGGTAGTGGTAGAGGGTTCGGGACATGCGGGTGTGGAGGGTGAGGCCGTATTCGCGCATGATGCCGAGACCGGCGTGGACTTCGTGGGCGGCGTTGCACGACTGGTAGTAGGCTTCCCTGGCCACGGCGGCGGCCAGGTGGACGGAGGTGGGAACGCCGGGCTTGTTTTCGTCCAGCTTCCAGAGGGCTTCGTAGGCGGCCAGACGGGCAGCGTCCTTGAGGTTGACAATCTGGATAACGTGGTCCTGGACGCGTTGGAAGCGGCCGATGGGAAGGCCAAACTGGACGCGCGTGTTGGCGTAGTCTAGGGTCATGTCGAAGACCTGCTCACAGGCGCCAACCTGGTAGGCGGCGAGGAGGGGGAGGGACTTCAGGACGGCCCGATTGAGGGCGTCCCAGCCGCCAGGGAGGAGGGCGGAGGCGGGGATTTCGACATCGTTGAGTTTAACCTCGCAGGTGTCGGTGATGAAGCCGCCGAAGGGCCTGATGGAGACGCCGGGGAGGGATGTGTCTACGAGGAACAAGCGAACTTCGTCGTCTTCCAAGCGGGCGGTACAGATGAGGGTATCCGCAGTGGCGGCATCCTGGACGAAGCGTTTTGTGCCCTGCAGGATAAAGCCATCGTTGTGGCGGGTTGCCTTTGCACGGGTCAAGGACTTCTTCCAGCCGTAGCTTGCTTCGGTGACGGCGAGGGCGATGGTTGAGTCGCCGGATACTATTCGGGACAGGATGGCGTTTCGTTGGTCTTCGGAGGCCGCTTCGACCAGGGTGAGGACACCGAGGATAGCGGTGGAGAAGAAGCTGCCGGGGGCTGGACCGCGGCCAAGTTCTTCCAGGATGACGGCGGCGTCGGTGAGAGAGCCGCCTTCGCCGCCATATTCTTCGGGAACTAGGATGCCGGGCCATCCGGCATCGGCGGTCTTTTGCCAGAGGGTACGAGCCAATTCAGCGTCGCCGGATTCGAGTAGGAGGAGGGTTTCTCTTGAATATTCGCGCTCCACCAACTCGCGGGCGGCGGAGCGGAACATTTCCTGGCTCTGGGTGAGGGCGAGATCGACCAACTACTTCAGCCTGCCGGATTTCTGGGGTTCGCCTCTCCCTATTCCGAGGCGGCGGGCCATGATGACCTTCTGGATTTCCACGGTGCCGCCGGGGTGCTGAGCGACGATGCTGCCCCGCTGCTGGACTTCGACGTGGCCGTCTTCGAGGCCAACTTCGGGATCGGTGGTGAGGGCGTAGGGGCCGAATAGCTTATGGATGGCTTTGGCAGTGCGCAGGGCCGACCGCTTGATGTGGAGATATGCCTGGGGGCCGTGGTAGGTGACGGGGCGGCCTGTGCTCTGAAGCCAGTAGTTTCGCAGGTGCAGGAGTCGCCCGATTTCCGAGTCGATGTACATATCGGCGAGGAGAGATGGGGCGTCTGGGGAATCCATGAGGGGTGCGCCTTGGGATTTCGCTTCATTATAGAGCCGCAGGACTCGCTGCCAGAGGCTGTCGCCACGGAGGGAGGTCTGCATGAGGCCGTGTTCGAGTTCCAGATGGGTGCCGGCGACGCGCCAACCGTTGTTTTCGCCGCCAATCAGGTTGAATGCGGGGAGCCTGACGTTTTCGAAATAGACCGTCTGCTTGTGGCCGCTGGCGGCACCGCGCTCGTTGCCGGCGAAGAGGAGGTCCATGGGGGCCCAGCTGACGCCGGGGAGGTGCATGGGTACCATGAACCAGCTGAGGTTACGGTGGCGAGGGCCGCCGGGGTCCGTGTTCACGAGCATCCAGGACATTTCCGCGCCGTGGGTGCTGCCGACGTAGATTTTCTGGCCATTGATGACATATTCGTCGCCATCGCGATGGGCGGTGGTGGCGACGTTGGCGAGGTCGGAGCCGGCGTCGGGTTCCGTCAGCAGCTGCCAGGTGCGGACTTCGCCGCGAAAGATGGGGGGCAGGAAGGCCACTTTCTGTTCGTCGGTGCCCCAGACCATGATGGAGGCGGCACCGAGCTTGCCGCCGGAATCGTAGTAGGGGGGGAGGGTGAAGCCGTGGCGGTCGAGTTCCTGCTCGATGACGAGGGCTTCCTCCGGAGAAAGACCGCCGCCGCCGTATTCGGAGGGATATGTGGGATAGAGCCAGCCCTTCGCTCCCAGATCACGGCCGAGTTGGCGCTGCTTTGCATATCCGTCAGCTGTTAGCTGGCCGGGGTCTGCGGGGTGCTCCATGTCCCCGGGGGCGTGTTCGTCCAGCCAGGACCGCACTTCGGCACGGAAGGCTTCCTGCTCAGGAGTGAAGGTGAGTTCGAAATTCATAAGGCGTTGCTATGCCCCGGTGAACCTGGGTTTGCGCTTTTCGAGAAAGGCGCGGACGGCTTCCTTGTGGTCGGAGGTGTGGCGGGCGAGTTCCTGGGCGGCGTGGGCCATGTCGAGGCTTTCTTCGAGGCCCATGTCGAGGGACTTCTGGACCATGTACTTGGTGAGGGACATGGCGTAGGTTGCACCCTGGGCCATCTTGTGGGCGAGTTCTCTTGCGGACTTCATGAGTTCGTCATGGGGGTAAACGCGGCTGACAAGACCGATGCGGTGGGCTTCGGCGCCGTCGAGTCGGTCGCCGGTGTACTGGAGGAGGAAGGTGTGGCTGAGGCCGATGAGACGGGGGAGCTGCCAGCAGCTGCCGTCGCCGGGGACGAGGCCCATGCGGACAAAGGCCTCGGAGAAGACGGCCTTTTCCGAGGCGAGGCGAACGTCGCAGGCGAGGGCGAGGCCCATGCCGACGCCGATGGCGTAGCCGTTGACGGCGGCGATGCTGGGTTTCTGTAGACGATGGAGGCGGAGGGGCATGAGGGCGCCGGAGGATGGATCAACGTCGCGGTGCTTGGGGATTTCGGCGTCGAGGGCGTCCCAGGGGGAGGTTCCAACGGTGGTGGGGGGTTCGGAGTCTGCATCGGCGTCGATGGACTGGTTGAAGCGGCGCACGTTGGCGCCGGAGCAGAAGGAGGGTTCCGCGCCGGTGAGGAGGAGGACGCGGTCTTCGGGGTTAGCGTCAAACGTGTCCAGCTCTCTGTACAGGGCTTCGACCATCTCCGGGCCGAGGGCGTTACGGGTGGGAGGATCGTGGAGGGTGAGGGTAAGGACGCCTTCGTCGCGTTCGACTTTGAGAAATTCTTGGGACAAACCCGTATGACCTCCGTCGGAAATTCGCCAATACTATAGGACAAGGCGGGTTGCGTAACAAGGTCACGTTGGCATTGTTGACTATATCTACGCATAGTGTTAGAAAACTTGGGAACGGGAGCGATCAAACGCCGCCGAGTTAGAAAGGGGGAGCCATGGAGTACAAGCTGATATCGGGGGACTCACATATCGACATGACGTGGATGCCGGGGACGGTGTTTCTGGAAAACGCGCCGGCGCAGTACCGGGACGCGGTGCCCCGGGTGGTGGAGACGGACGCCGGGCCGCACTGGATTGCGGAGGGGAAGGACCTGGGCGTCTACGGTGGGTTGGGGTTCGGATTCACGAAGCCCGCGCGGGGACATTCCAAGCACGTGGACGAGATGTACGACGCGGGATTCTACGAGGGCGGGCCGCATCCGACGACGCCCGACCTGCGCTTCAGGGACATGCAGATTGACGGGATTGAGGCGGAGGTGATTTACGGCATCCTGGGGGTGGGACTTCGCTTTGAGGACCCGCAGATGACGAGCGTGGTCTACGAGATATACAACAGCTGGGCGGCGGAATTCTGCAACTCGCGGCCCGGAACGTGGGCGGCGCTGGCGTGCATTCCAAACCACGACCCCCATGCAGCCGCGGCTGAGATTCGGCGGGTGGCAAAGCTGGGGCTGAAGGGCGCGGACTTTGCGGTGGCGACGGCGGTGAAGCCGATCTGGCACCGGGACTGGGACCCCTTCTGGGAGGCGGCGGCTGAGTGCGGGATTCCGATTTCGTTCCACACCACGGGGCCGAACGTGCGGGAGCCGGACAACGCGGAGATGGAGAAGGAGTATGACCTGGAGTACAGGATGACGAAGATCAGCCTGTTCCAGGTGTGCGGGTCGGAATACCTGGCCAGCATCATCTTTTCGGGCGCTTGCGAGCGGTTTCCGGGGCTGAAGTTTGTGCTGGGGGAGTGCGGGGTTACGTGGCTGCCGCACGTGCTGAACCGGATGGACGAGGAGTACGAAGACCGGTACGACCAGTTGAGTCCGTGGCTGCCTATGAAGCCGAGCGAGTACTGGAACCGGCAGGGATATACGACGTACCAGCACGAAATTGGACTTCCGCAGTTCTTGCCAATGGTTGGAGAGGACAACGTAATCTGGGGATCTGACTATCCGCATCCGGACGGGATCTGGCCGGAGTCGCAGAAGTGGATAGAGGAGGACCTGGCGGGGGTGTCGGCGGAGACTCGGCGGAAGATTACGCGGGAGAATGCGGGGAGTTTGTATGGGTTGGGGGGATAGTGCCGTGGGATATCACCCTTTGGTTATAGTTGACTTGGTGATTCGGATGGTGTAGTGAAAGACCTCATTAAGGAACTCCAACCATTTCTCGCCATCAGAGGTTAAGTCGTCAAGTAGGAAGACCTTGCTTATTCCCAGGCTGGTTAGGCGTTCTTGCATAGCTGAGGTGATAACGCCTGCGATTAACATATTAACTGAACCCGGCGGTGTCTCCCGAAAGCTCTTCTGAATTGCTCCGAGCCTTTCCAAGGCACCGGCGGGATCTTTACCTCCCTTGATCTCTATGGTTGCGACTACCTCCGACGCATCCTTCAGAGATTTGAGAAACGCAATATCTGGTTCCGAGCCGTACCGCATCGAATAGCCATTGACTAATTTGAAGCTCGTCTCATTATCATTGGAGTCGACTATCAGGCCTTGATCCTTAAGCCAAGTCTTGATTCTAGCTTTAACCAATTTTTCGGCGTCCTGTCCAATTATATTCCTAACAGTGCCATCTAATCCAATGCCCATGTTAGCGATGATGTTTCTGTAGCCGTTCTCGAGGGTCCATGAGTTGGAACCCTCGATTATCGAAGAAATAACGGCATTGTAAAGACGAACTACACGATACAGTTGCTTCTCTCCAATATGGGACTTGCGGGTACGTTCCTCCCAGGATTCCACTGAAACCGCCAAATCAGATACCCTCTTACGGGAAAGCAGCGCAACCCCCCTATAGTACGTGGAAACCTCAGGGTGGGCTTGGAGCAGGAAAGGATGGGCAAATACCAACTTGTGATTGAAGCTGGATTCATTCACGTAGTTCCAAGCCTTCTCGCTAATCATCAGCTTTTCTAATGGGTGGAAATCCAACTCACCTTCATATTTTTCGATGAGATTCCTTAGGGCCAAGTCAGTACGCTGCTGAAGTCTCGATGCGATTACCGCAGAACGCCGCTGAGCATCGTCTAATTTAGTCACAATTCCGCTCCCAATAGTACACGCATTTGCGTAGTTCTCTTCTTCCAAACCTCCCCATTTGTTGACTTGCGTTTCCTTTGCCCCTAGGAAGTGCCCATATCTGCTTGCAAGAAAAGCCAGACTTTTCTGCGTAATCGGAGAGTATCAAGTCCACTGGAACCTCTTCCCCATGATATTGCACGTTGTCATTTATCATTATTACAGTGCCACCAGGCTTCACTATACGACCCAACTCAGCAACTATTATTGCCATCTCGAGGAAGTAACCTTCAAGGAGGCGAATCACGTGAGGATTGCCTAGTTCATGTGCCCGGCTCCTTAGGATTGTCAGTACTTCGTAAATTGCGCTCTGAGATTCGTACATATTGAAGGCCCTTTGCGCCAGGTTCGACCTACCATATGAGTCTTCCAACCACTCTCTCTTGGAGCGATTCTCAACTGTTGCCGACAATAGACTCTGTCGAAGGTCTGAAAAGGCCTTTTGATCATAATCAAGCCATGCCAATTCAAGAGCGTAAGTCCTGGTATAGTCGTAGCGATTCGCGTACGGGGGAGACGTAATCACCATGTCATAGGACGACTTGGGGATCCGTCTCAACTCTTGAAGACTGGAACCTATGGTGAGTTGAACGGAATCACTACAGTAGACTTCTCTTAGGATGTCCATGTCTTCAAGAATCTCGGCCGCACGACTCTTGAGGGCTTCTTCAAGACTTAGAATTCGCCCCTTATGCACTCGCCCCCTCAATGATCTACCTGACCGATAGTCCCAACGCAGGTATTGGCCATCCTTACGAGTGAAGCTCACAGACTCCAACACGCTCATGCAGAGGAAGCTAAGCATAGCCTTGATATCCTCGTCCTTCACGTTGTCAATGAATTGCCTAGCCCTTGCTAACCCCAATTCGGTTTTCTTAGGGAAGGCCGCTTCCGTAATGCGCACGTGGGGAAACATGTAAGATTCCTGAATGCTATCGCTGGATTGCACAGCACCAATCAAGGAGGTTGCCGCTTCCCAGAAGGCTTGCTTTTGCAAGCCGTTAGATGCATACGCGATTGCTCGACCAGTCAAAACACCAACAGGAATGATATCTATACCAGTTGCTCGAATTCCTCGACCACCAGCAACGAGCGGAGTAGTACCTATTCCAGCAAACGGATCCAATACGGAATACGGCTTAAAGTCATCCAGAAACTGGCCTACCAGCGCACCGGAAAACCCTTCCTTGTACTTCATCCAGCGCAGCCCAGGGCTGGTTTTGTTACCCTGGAATGATACGAGCTTGCGAGTCAGATTGGGATTGACGCAAAGCCTATCTTGAAATCGCTCGTATAGCAGGCGACGTTCGTTTGTTGGGCCTTTGTTGGGAGAAACGGGCGGATTTAGAAGTTCCGTAGTAACCATGTCTTGCAACAGCAGGCTAGAGGTTGAAGGTGCGGCGGAAGTAGGAGTTCAGGACTGCGGCGGCGGTTTCTCCGAGTTGGTAGGTGGCGTGGCCGACACCTTCGAAGGTGTGGAAGGAGTATTTCGCGCCGAGGGGGCCCAGGACACCGGAGAGTCGGACGGGGTTTTCCTGATAAAGCATGTTCTCGTCCACGTCGCCGTGGATGAAGAGCACCTCCGGAAGTTCGCTGGCGAGGGCGCGTCCCTTCTCTCCGATGAGCAGCCTGGTCCTGTTGACGGGGTCGTTGAAGGAGAGGGCGGCTACGGCCAAGTCGTCGGGGGTATCGGCGGGGAGTCCGTAGGCTTCGAGCAGGAAGGACTTGAACTTGTGGTTGCGGATGACACTTTCGTAGGAGATGGTCGCCTGCTGCAGGCAGATGGCGCGGAGCTTGCCAAGCAGGGGGCCGGTGACGGAGTTCCAGAGGAGGGCGCCACCGAGTCCGCCGCCCCATAGACCCATACGGGAGGCGTCGACGTTGGAACCTTCGACGAGGGAGTTAAATAGGGCAGCGTTGGCGGCCACGGCGCTGGGCCTTCCCCAATGGTTGCCGGTGGCGTGGCTGCTGGCCACGGCGATGCCGCTATCTATGAGGCTGTTGACGAACTCCAGCTTGAAGTCTTCGGTCAACCAGTCGGCCTCGCCGTCCTTGACGTAGCCGTGATGGCCGTGGCACTGGATTACGCAGGGGGTGCCGGGGCCTACCGCCCTGAAGTTCGCGGGGGTTTTCAGGAAGCACCATTCGCCGCCCGCCTGGAAGTAGACCGTCTGCTCACCGTCTTTTAGTTGGGGAATGGAACTTGTCATTTGCTCCTCGCTTTCGTGTTTTTCGACTCAACTGAGCCACTATAATATCATGGTAGACTCTAATGCCAAGGCCCCACACAGCTCAAAGCAAGGAGGAGGAGGAGATGGCCTACGACTTCATCATTGTTGGAGCCGGTTCTGCAGGAGGGACGCTTGCGGCACGGTTGACTGAGGACCCTAACTGCTCCGTGCTGCTGCTTGAAGCCGGACATGACTATACGGAGATCGACGAGCTTCCGGAGGACGTTCGGGACGGGGATGACGTGATTGCGGCGGGAAGGGGGGAGAGCCTGTGGGAGTTTTCCGGGAGGGCGAACCGGCACCAGGATAGGCCGATGCGGGTGCCAAGGGGGAAGATCATTGGTGGTTCCAGTTCCGTGAACGGGACCATTTTCATTCGCGGGGTGCCGGAAGACTACGACGCGTGGGCTGCGATGGGCAACGACGAGTGGTCCTTTCAGAAGGTGCTGCCGTACTTCACAAAGCTGGAGCGTGACCTGGACTACGGTGGCGACTTCCACGGAAAGGAAGGGCCAATTCCGGTGCGTCGATTCCAGCGAGAGGACTGGAGGCCCAGCCTGGAGGCCTTCTACCAGGTTTGCCGGAGCGCGGGATTTCCACACGAGTCGGACATGAACAGTCCCGACACGTCGGGCGTGGGGCCACGACCATTGAACAACGTGGACAGCATGAGGATCAGCACGTTCATCGCGTATTTGAAGCCGGCGATGCACCGTCTGAATCTGACCATCAAGGGGAACGCGAATGTGCGGAGGGTGCTGTTCGAGGGGAAGCGGGCCGTTGGAGTGGAGGTAGAGAGCGGAGGCGAGGTCTTTCAGGTGCATGGAAGGGAGATTGTCCTTGCGGGAGGGGCAATAGGTTCGCCCTTTGTGCTGCTGCATTCCGGCGTGGGGCCAGCATCGGAACTGGAGTCTCTGGGGATTCCCGTTGTCCACGATCTGCCGGGGGTGGGAGAGAACCTGCGGGACCATCCATCGGTGCAGATGTGGTTCAAACTGACGGAGGAGGCGCGGGAAACACCCTTCGCAAGCCAGGTTGGGCTGCGGTGGACCGCCGCGGGGTCCAACCTTCGCAACGACCTATTCATCAGCCCGTATCCAGGGGAGATGTATGCAGGCACACCCCACCTCGGTTTTCGCGTGATATTGGAGCTGGCAATGGGGGCGGGAAAGCTGAGCCTGGCTTCGGCAGATCCGGACGTGTACCCAAAGTTGGATTACCGATATTTGGACGACCCGTGGGATTTGGAGCGGCTGCGGGAGGCGGTGAAGTTGGGTCTGAGGCTGGGATCGACGCCGCCCCTGAGTCGATTGTTTGAGAGCCGGACCACACCGACGGACGAGGAGGTTGCCACGGACGAGGCGTTGGACCGGTGGATACTGGAGAATGTGGAGACCTCACACCATAGCGCGGGGACGTGCAAGATGGGACCGGCTTCGGACCCGATGGCAGTGGTGGACCAGTATTGTGCCGTGCACGGGCTGGAGGGGTTACGGGTGGTGGACGCCTCGGTGATGCCGGACGTAATTCGGGCGAACACGAACGCCACCAGTATCATGATTGGGGAGCGGGTGGTGGAGTGGCTGAGCGGCGGCTAGGCGCGGACGGTGGGTTTTCCGGCGGAGTAGCCGCCGTCGACGTGGATGGTCTCGCCGGTGACGTAGCTGGATTCGGGCGAGACCAGGAAGCGGACCGCTCTGGCGACGTCGCGGGGGTGGGCGGCGCGTCCGAGGCTAACCTGGGCGAGGAATGAATTGCGGTAGGCTTCGTTGGCGCTGGCATTTGGGCCACTTATGGTGTCGGTTAAGCCGGGGGAGACGGCGTTGACGTTGATGCCGTGGGGGCCCAATTCCATGGCCAGAACGCGGGTGAGTTGCAGGATTCCCGCCTTGGACGCGCAGTAGGCTCCGCCTTCGACGCGGGCGTTATCCCCCGCACTGGAGGCGATGTTGACGATTCGGCCTCCTTTGCCGCGCTCGACCATTGCCCTGGAGGCCTCTCGGCAGCAGAGGAAAGTGCCTTTCAGATTTACGTTGAGGACCTGGTCCAGTTGCTCATCGGTGGTCTCCATGACGGAGGCGTTTATGCCGATGCCTGCGTTGTTGACGAGGATGTCGATGGAACCCAGGGTCTTTATTGAGTAGGCGACCATTTCGCGCACCTGGGCGCTGTCGGAGATGTCGACACCGATGGCGGAGGCGGCGCCTCCAATGCGTTTTATTGCTTTCGCGGTCTCCTCGGCCGAAATCAGATTAACGTCGGCGACAGCCACGGAGGCGCCTGCTTCGGCGAGTTCGAGGGCGATTTCGCGACCGATGCCTCTGCCGCCGCCGGTGACTACGGCGTTCAATCCTTTCAACTGCATTTCGTGGACCTCCCATTGAAAGTGAAGTCTGTGCGGAGCGTATGGGATTCATCCTACCAGATTCCTGCGTTTCAGCGGGGCAGGTTTGACTTCCCGGATGCGGACCGTTTCCGCATTGGAGTTTGAGGGTGGACAATTCGAGCAGCCAATCAAGGGCGATTTGGCACTATCCGAAGTTGTCCTGCCTTGGTAAAATCGCCAGAGGCAGGACACATTAGGAGCTGAGGATATGCGACTTAAGGACAAAGTGGCGATCATAAGCGGCGGAGCGCGGGGGATGGGAGCGGTGGAAGCGGAATTGTTTGCGTCCCACGGAGCGAAAGTGGCAATTGGGGACGTTCTGTTGGAGGAGGGCGAGACAACTGCACGGCGGATTGTTGCTGCGGGGGGCGAGGCCTTCTTCATGCCGCTGGACGTGACGGACGAGGGGCAGTGGGGGAGCATTGTTGAAAAAACCGTCTCGCGGTTCGGGCGCGTAGACGTGCTGGTGAACAATGCGGGGATTTATCGGATCGCGTCGGTTGAGGAGACGACTGCTGAGTTGTTGCGAGAAGTGCTGGATGTGAACGTGGCGGGGGTGTTTCTGGGGACTAAGGCGGTGATTCCGGTGATGCGGGAACAGGGTGGGGGATCGATAATCAACATTTCCTCGACGGCGGCACTGGCCGGCAGCGCAGACAGCGCGGCATACCAGGCGTCAAAGGGGGCAGTGAGGATATTTACCAAGTCCACAGCCATCGAGCACGTGGGGGCGGGTATCCGGGCGAATTCCGTGCATCCGGGAGTAATCGACACAGAAATGGTTGCGATGCTGCTTGCGGACCCGGAGAAGCGACGGGAGCGCATCGAGTCAATACCGATGAAGAGAGTCGGGACGGCGATGGACGTGGCCTACGCCGTGCTTTACCTGGCGTCGGACGAATCGTCCTTCGTGACGGGGGCGGAGTTGGTGGTGGACGGAGGGAAGACGGCGCAGTGAAGAAGGGAGCGACAGTATGGACTGAGACGCTCCGAAGCAGGGGTGAAGCATCAAGCTGAGGGAAAGCAGGGGATTCATCCTTGGGGTGCTGTCGACGGGTCACGGAATCAGCCACTGGTTCGACCAGGCCTTCGCCATTCTGCTGCCCAGCATCACGGCTTCCCTTGGCCTGAGCCCGCTACAAGTGGGCGTACTGGGAGCAATCAGGCAGGTGGGATTCGGCGTAGTGAACCTGCCCGGCGGCTTTATTGTAGACATGGTCAAGGGGCAGTGGGGACTGATCCTGACGGGCTGCATGGTCTGGTCGGCCCTGGCCTATGGCCTGCTGAGCGCTGCCTACGTGTTTCCCGTCCTGCTGGTAGCAGTTGTCATGCTTTCCCTGCCGGGCGCCGTTTGGCATCTGCCCTCCACAGCCGCGTTGTCACAACGCTTCCCCGATCGGCGAGGCTTCGCCATTTCCATCCATGGGTTCGGGGCGAACCTGGGAAACTTCCTGGGGCCCGTGACTGCGGGAGCGCTGCTGGGTCTGATGCACTGGCGGGGGATACTACAAATCTATATTGTGCCGGCGCTTGTCATAGCGGTGGTGGTCTGGCTGAGCCTACGGAATATCGGCAGGGACGTTAAGGGAGAGGAACGACGGGACTTCCGCGCGCAGGTCCGATCATCAATCGCGCTACTGAAGAACCGGTCCATACTTGGACTGGCCACGGTAGCCCTGCTGAGGGACATGGCACTCACGGCGCTGTTCCTGTGGACACCCTTCTATTTGAAGGATGTGATAGGGATGAGCGATGCGCAAATGGGGCTTCACATGGGACTGGTGACAGGCACCGGGGTGCTGTCCACACCGATACTGGGAATCTTGTCCGACCGGTTCAATCGCAAGCTGGTGCTGGTGCCGGGACTTGCTGCCTGTGTGGCGCTTCTCATATTAATCGTCAACGTTGGCGGGGGAATAGAGTTGACGATTACATTGGCCACCCTGGGACTGTTCACTTTCGCGTTGCACCAGATAATCCAGGCGTCGGTACTGGACCACGCAACTCGTGGCGCGGAAGCCACGGCCATTGGGTTCCTCTTCAGTGCCAGCAGCATCGTTGGGGCCGTATCAAATATCATTGCCGCAATCATCGTAGATGAATACGGACTGGCAAACGTCTTCTATTTCCAGGCAGCCCTGACAATGGCGAGCTTGTTGCTGCTGATTCCTTTGAGGATAGGGCGAGTTCGAGGGTCTAGGGCGGCTTCCGGATAATTCGCCCGGCCGTATGGGGAGCGGCGGTCATAGACTGAGGGACAAGTCCACCCAGGACATGCCGCGGCTGATTCCTCAATTTGACAATGGCACAGGCCAAAACTAGTATTGCCATCATGTCGTAGGGTTTTGTTATGCCCATTCGACAAATTATTCCATGGAGGATACGCATGATGAGCAATACAACAATATGGATGGTGGCAAAACGTTTTGCCTTCCTTGGCGCGTTGGCTGTCCTGACCCTGTTTATCTTCGCGTGCGGCGGAGATGACGAAGAGGAGGCAACAGCTCCGCCTGCAGCGACAGCAGCACCTGCCGCGACGGTAGCACCGGCGCCGACCGCTGCGCCAACGATGGCGCCCACGGAAGCGATGGCACCGACGCCGGTGGCACCGCGGCTGCTGATAACCATGGCCGCGCCGGCGGGACAGGTGACCTGTCACTGCGAGACATTCCAAAGCGCAGCCGGACACCTGCACAACCTGCATGAATACATTGTAGGTCTGCATCCGGTGACAGGCGAGGAGGAACCAACCCACCTAGCCGACAGCTGGGATGTGGACGCGACGGGCAAGAACTGGACGTTCAAGTTGAAGTCCGGCATCAACTTCTACCAGGACGGGGAGGAATCCGCTTACACCTTCGACGCCGAAGACGTGAAGCACACTTGGGAAGTAATGGCGGGCAAGAAGGGCGAATCGGAACCGGCAGGCGACTGGACGCCCATGATGGACTCCGCCGACGAGGGTTGGACCATAGTCAGCCCAACGGAGATCCAGCTTCACCATAAGCTGATTGAGTTGGAGCTACCCTTCCGCCTCTCGGAAGAGTGGACCTTCGGAGTGCAGGACCTTCAGTACTTCGAGGAAATCGGCGGCTTGGACGCATACAAGCAGGCGCCGATGGGAACGGGAGCCTTCAGCTTTGTGGAGAAGGTAGTCAACGAGCACATCCTCTATACGGCAAACAAGCCTCACTGGAGAAAGACGCCGGAGTTCGACGAGCTCCAGTTCCTCTGGACTCCTGAGCCGGCAGCTCGGATAGCCCAGCTTCTTGCAGGAGAGGCCCACATTGCCGACATCCCCCGGGACCTCCAGGATGAAGTCGTAGCCCGTGGAATGAAGATTCAGAGATCCACACTTCCCAGTTTCCACGTATGGATCAGGATTCCGTGGTATCTGCCGAACAAGTTCAACGGGGAACCGACGCCCAACTACGACGAGAACGACCCGATCAGGGACTCACGGGTACGCCACGCCCTGAACGTGGCAATCAACCGCAACCAGATCAACAACCAGTTGTTCAAGGGCAGCGGCATACCAGACCCGGTGGAGTTCTATCCGCCGTGGAGGGCTGACTGCAAGGATGAATGGGCGCCTTATCCCGGACCTGAAGGTGAAACCGGCTGCGCCGGCGGCTGGCCATATCCGGGAGACGGCGACACCGAAATGGCACGTGAGCTACTGGCGGAGGCTGGATACCCGAACGGGTTCGACCTCACCTTCCAGACATCCGCGAATGCCAGCGGAGTTCCTGAACTGCCAGACGTCGCCGAGGCAATTGCTTCCATGTGGACCCAGGCCGGAATCAACGTCAACCTGGAAGTTCTGCCGGCCGAGGAGATCAGGGCCGCTCAGACCGCTCACGACTGGACAGGCAGCGTAAACCTGACCCGCTACTCGGTGGATCCGATCTCGCTCTCCCTCAGCTTCCTGTGGAGGGAGGCGACCAGGGCCTTCATAGAGCATCCATTCATTACGGATTGGAAGAAGGCTTATGACCAGACGCTGGACCCGGACACACGCTTCAGGGAATCCCAGCGCATGGGGGACTACTTCAGCAACGAGCATCTGACAGTTCCGCTGGTCTGGCTGTTCGCAGAGGTGGCGTTGAATCCCAACGTCGTGGCGGACTACGAGATCAGCATGCTGCACTTCGGCCCGGTACGGTACCACGAGTACACGCAAGCGGTAATGCAGTAGGCACCGCGCCTAGAGACGGAGCGATAGGAGAGTTCCTGCTTCGATAGATGAGAGACCAAGTGGAGGCGGCGCCCTCCGGAGGGCGCCGCCTCCGGCTTTCGACGTGGGACACGGGCCAACCTGGGTGAATTCGTTATCGCCCGTGAGACCTGGCGTTCAGGCGATTATCAGGGATCAAGTTGACATCAGAATCCTCACACCCTATATTCCAGATACCCTCTAACCACAGATCACTGGGGAGGGCACCCAATGACACACCCTAGACCCTTCAATTCGGTTACCCGTTTTCTTCCCACGGTTTTGCCTGCGGTGTTGCTTCTGGTCGCATTATCGTTGACCATAGCCGCCTGCGGCGGAGGAGACGACGAAGAGGCTCCTTCGACACCGACAGCTCCCGCAACTGCCATGGCTACACCGGTACCCACGCAAGCCCCCGCAACAGCCACCGGGGGGCAGTCCAGCAGCGGTACGGAGGAGATCTTTGTGCGCGCGAGTGGAGACAACAGCTTCAGCCTGGCGCTCAACGCCGGAGACGTGGTTGAATTGGACTATTCTGTTGAATCCCGGATTCAGGGACGCTCGGAATCGGGAGGAAACATAGGCGGTATAGAGAGCGGGGTGCAGTTCGCGGTTATTGATTCGACCGGAAACATCATCTACCAGGCAGACCAGCTTTCCGAGCACAAGGCAACGATAACGGCGGAGGTGACCGGGGAGCACATGTTTACGTTCGTCAACACCTTCCGGGCGCAGGGGCAATCGGTAACCGCGAACTATTCCATTAATCCGTAGAGGGACATTGGGTCCGCTTCGCCCCCGCTACACATTGGACCCACATTAACCGCAGTCTGGGGATGCTTATCGGGAGGCGCAGATGATTGGAGGAGAGGCGGACATGAGGCGGGCTGAGCAGATGGCCAGCGAACGCAACATTGGGCAGGGCGGGGGCTACACGGGATACGGTGGCGGTAGTAACGGCGGAGACTATCCGGTGCAGTTTTCCGTGGACTATCCGGAGACGAGCAACCGGCTTTCCGTGCTGCTGCGGATTATTCTGGTAATACCCATCATCGTAGTCATTGGGGCAGTAGGGGGCGGAAGCGCGTGGTTTTCGGGGGACGTAGATTCAGATAGTTTTATTGTCGGATACCTGACTCCATTCATTGCTGGCGGCTCGCTGTTCCTTGGCCCTCTACTGATGATCCTGTTTCGGAAGAAGTATCCCAGGTGGTGGTTCGATTGGAACCTGAATTTGGCCAGGTTCAGCGCAAGAGTGGGAGCGTTCATGTTTCTGCTTCGGGACGAGTATCCTTCCACGGATGAGGAGCAATCGGTACACCTGAACATTGAGTACCCCGACGTGGAGACAGAGCTGAACCGTTTTCTGCCCCTGATCAAGTGGATACTGGCCATACCTCATTACGTCCTGCTGATGGTCCTTGGGATCATGGTTGTGGTGATTACTATTGTGGCGTGGTTCCTGATACTAATTCTGGGTCGGTATCCGCGGGGGATGTTCGACTTTGTTGTGGGAGTTAACCGGTGGGGCACGCGGGTCGGGGCCTACATGTGGCTGCTGACGACGGACCGGTACCCTCCATTCGGATTTACGGAGTAGGGGAGTCACCCTCCCTTGTGCCCGGACTTACCCTCACCCAACCCTCTCCCAGGACGGGAGAGGGCTAGATTGGAAAAGGTGAGCCCCTGGTCGGCGTTGACCTGGGTTGGCGGCATACCTATACTCCAAGCAACTGCCGCGTTATCGATGGGAGTTGGCCAGTAGTGAATGGGGCTGCTTCATCGGATGCGGATAGCTGAGGAGGTGGATATGACTCGAGTGCACAGATTGAAGATTGAGCCTATGACGGAGGAGAATTTCAGTCCCTTCGGGCACCTGCTGGACGCCGAGGAGCGGCCCACGGACCATCGGATAATTGCGCCGGTGGACTTTCAGGCGGACGGGGACGGGAGACTGGGAGTTATCTGGCAGCCCTACCAGGGGGTGAGGTTCAGCCAGTTGGAGCGTCATTTCGCAGTTACGCAGAGCTTCATCCAGATGTCGGGGTCTCCGGCGGTTGTTGCCGTAGCAAGGCCGACGGATATGGATGACCCGATGGCTTCGCCGGACCCGGAAGACGTGCACGCCTTTCTCATCGACGGAAACAAGGGATATGCACTGAAGAGGGGGACGTGGCATTCGTTGAACCGGCACATTCTGACGCCGCCGGGGGCAGTGTTCGCCATCCTGAACTCAGACCCGAATCCCACACAGATTGTGGACTATGAGAAGAATTACAGTCTGACCTACAAGAACCTGGGGTCGGACGAGCGGCCCCACAGGGTTGACCTGGGGGACAAATACGGAGTTGTGTTCGAGATTGACCTGTAGCCGGCGGGCTGATTCCTTCCGAAGGTAAACAGATGCGTGTAGACGGGAAGGTGGCATTCGTAAGCGGCGGCGCCCGCGGGCTGGGCGCGGCGGACGTATGCCTGCTGTCGCAGGAGGGAGCGCTGGTGGCTTTCGGCGACGTGCTGGAGGAGGAGGGGCGGCGGCTGGAGTCGGAGCTGCAGGGGCTGGGCAGGCGGGTGATGTTCGTGCCCCTGGACGTGACGGAAGAGGGGGAATGGCGGCGGGCCGTTTCAGCCACGGTTGAGGCGTTCGGGGGATTGGACGTGATGGTGAACAACGCCGCGGTGGGAGGGGCGGGGAGCATCGAGGAGACGACGGTGGAGGGTTGGAACCGGGTGATGGCGGTGAACGTTACTGGTGTGTTTCTCGGGACTAAGACCGCGATTCCGGAGATGCGGCAGAGGGGAGGCGGGTCCATCATCAACATTTCGTCGCAGATGGGGATGGTGGGATCGGAGATGAGTAACGTGGCGTACCAGACCTCGAAGGGGGCGGTGAGGATGTTTACGAAGGCGGCGGCTATCCACCACGCCAAGGACAGCATACGGGTGAATTCGGTGCACCCGGGGCCGATATTGACGCGACAGATGGAGCGGGCGCTGGCGGACGACGCGGGGCAGGAGGGGTACTACCTGGACCGGGTGCCATTAGGACGGCTGGGGAGGCCGCTGGAGGTAGCCTACGCGGTGCTGTACCTGGCATCGGACGAGTCGGCATTCGTGACGGGGAGCGAGCAGGTGGTGGACGGGGGATGGACGGCGCAGTAGGTTGCAGGCCGAGTTTGATGATTTGAGGAGGCAGGGCAGTGTCGCTTCCGCCGAATAGGGTAGATTACAGCCCGATAATTGACCGTCCGCCGTTGAAGTGGCCTGGAGGGGCGCGGGTTGCGGTGTGGGTGGCGCCGAACATCGAGCACTACGAATATATGCCGGTTTACGACGGGTTGCGGAATCCGTGGCCGCGGGTGCCTTACCTGGACGTGCAGCAGTATTCGCACCGCGACTATGGGAACCGGGTGGGGTTCTGGCGGATGCTGGAGGTGTTGGACAAGCACGGGATCAAGTGCGGGGTTTCGTTGAACATGGCGGTGCTGGAGCACTACCCGGAGATTGCGGAGGCGATGGTGGAGCGGGACTGGGACTTCATGAGCCACGGCATCTATAACACGCAGTATATCGAGACGTATACCGAAGGGCAGGAGCGGGAATTCTACCGGGACAGCATTGAGACATTGCGTCGACATACGGGGAAGCAGCTGAAGGGGATGCTGGGGCCGGCCATGTCGAATACGGCGAGGACGCCGGACCTGATGGCTGAGGCGGGACTGATTTATCACGCCGATTGGATGCACGACGATCAGCCGGTACCGATTCGGGTGAAGACGGGGCGGTTGATTTCGGTGCCGTATTCGATTGAAGTGAATGATTCGGCGCTGTTTGGGAACCACTACGAGGGGGAGTATTTCGCGAAGATCTGCAAGGCGCAATTCGACAGGCTTTACCGGGAGGGGGAGGAGAGCGGACGGAGCATGTGCATCGCGCTGCATCCCCACCAGATAGGGCAGCCGCACCGGATCAAGTACCTGGACGAGATGCTGGGGTACGTGATGTCGCACGAAGGGGTGTGGCAGGCGACGGCGGACGAGATTGCGGAGTATTACATGGCGAACTATTACGACGGGATGATGGCGCACCTTGACGCGGGGAGGAGGGGTTAGCTATGCCGGGACAGCGCGGGTTCGGGATGGACCATCCACACTATGCGTGGTCACCGATGGTGAGGCGGGCGCCGATGCGGTGGCCGGAGGGGGCACGGGTAGCGTTGTGCGTCATCGTGAACCTGGAGCACATGGAGTGGAGGCCGGGAGAGGGGAGCTACTGGCGTAGGGAGCTTTCGGGGGGATTCGGAAACCGGCCGTTTCCGGACTATACGAGGAAGACGCATCGTGAGTACGGGCACCGGGTGGGGATATTCCGGGTGCTGGACGCGCTGGAGGCGGTGGGGATACGTCCCACGGTGGCGATGGACCTGATGACGGCGGAGAACTACCCGTTTCTGGCGGAGCATTGCCTGGGGCGAGGCGCGGAGATCATGGCGCACGGGGTTTCGGTGACGCAGATGATTACGTCGGAGATGGGGGAAGAGGAAGAGCGTCGGTACATCAGGGAGTGCCTTGAGGGGATGCGGGAGGCGACGGGGACGAGGCCTAGGGGGTGGCTGGGGCCGGAGTTCGGGGAGTCGGAGCGGACGCCGCGGCTGCTTGCGGAGGCAGGTGTGGAGTATGTGTGCGACTGGGTGAACGATGAGCAGCCTTATGAGATGACGACGCCTTCGAGATCCCTGGTTGCGCTGCCGGTGTGCCTGGATCTGGACGACGTGAACGCCTTGTGGGAGCGCCGGATGGACGTGGAGCGGTATTTCGGGCTGGTGAAGGAGAGTTTCGACGGACTGTGGGAGGATGGGGAGGAATCGGGGCGGCTGCTGGTGTTGAATCTGCGCCCGTGGCTGGTGGGGCAGCCGTTTCGCATCGGGTACCTGGAGGAGGCGCTGGCGTATTTGATGTCGCGGGAGGGGGTGTGGCCTGCGACGGGGACGGAGATTGTGGAGTGGTACCGGAGGGAGGAAATTGAGAATGGTTGAGGGCATAGTTTAAGGAATCGAAAAAGGGGAGGCCCCGTGGTGGAGCCTCCCCTTTTGGTTTGCCTGGTTTTCGTCAGGGCTAGGCGACGACCCAACGGGTCTCTCTGCGATTGCAGGGAGAGGAGAATCGCTCCTGCTCGTAGTACGCCACGTCCTCGATGTCGTCGTAGTGGGTAGCTCCAGTATTGCTCCAGTTGCCCCAGGTTTCAGTGACGGTGTAGTAGTCGAACTCCGTTCCTTGCGATTCGTTGGTCTGATACTTGTAGCCTCCGCACTGGTTGCGGCTCCTCTGGCGCTGTGACCGGGTATAGCTACGTTCCTTTCTCTGCTTGCAAGAACCAGAGATTAGCTGGGGTGAACCAACGTCTCCCCAGGGCCCATAGACAAAGGTGGGTGATCCAACATTTATCCAGGGTCCCCAGATGTAAGGTTCGGAGGCGTTGAGGCGCCTGGTGTGGCGGGCGTGGCCGTTGGAGCATTCCTCGATCTTCTCCCTGCCGGGGCCGCAACCTGTGTAGCTATCGAAGGTCCATACGTGAGTACCTAGAGGGGGAGGGGGCGGGGGCGGCGGAGGGGGTGGCGGGGGCGTGGTAATGGATGGGACGGCGACGGTTTTGGCGGGGAGGGAATAACCGGAGGGGCCAACGGGGTTGACGAACCGGATGATTCCCAGCCACGTGCCCGTTTGCCACTGGGTGTCGGCGCTGGTAAGGACGTCCACCCAGAGGTCCAGGGTTGTTCCGAGGTCCTTGTCGACGGTTATCTGGTTGGGCGGGCTTCCCGTGGACAGGTGCAGCTGCACCCCGGTTATGGCGGGGTGGGCTGTGGGAAGTTCCGTTATCATCGCCTGTATCTTGTCGTCTGCGTACCGGAGCTCCCACTGGTCGTTGGTGGGCGTCTGCGGTATCCCCTGAACGGTGATGGTTACGCAGTCGGTGTCCGTGAGGTTGTCACGGTCGGTGACGGTGAGACAGAATTCCAGCTCTCCGGCCTGGGCGGGCGCGGTGAAGGTGGGGCTGGGCCACTTCGCTTTCGCTCAGGGCTACCTCTTCGCCCGTTGTCTGCGTCCAGCTGTAGCTCAGTTGACTACCTATGCCCCCGTCCGGGTCCGTACCAGACCCACGCAGGGTGACGGTGGAACCGGGATTGACGGTCTGGTTGCGGCCTGCATTGGCTATGGGAGGTCGGCCCGTCACGGTGACGGTCTTGCCCGTTGAATAGCTCGATCTGCCCAATTTGTTCCTGAACCTGACCTGGGCGGTCCACGTGCCTGTGCGCCACTGCATGTCCCAGGGGGTGAGGACGTCCACCCATTCGTTCAGGGTGGCCCCTATGGTCTTGGTGACGGTGGTTAGAAGGGAGCCCAGTCCGAAGCTGCTGCCACTCGTCCCCATGCTCAGCTTGGCCTGCACCTGGGATACGGCGGGGTAGACTATGGGGTGTTCCGTTACCCTGACCTGGACCTTGCCGTTTATGTGCCGGACTTCCCACTGGGTGGGGGTGGGCCTGGGGGGTGCGGTTTCCTCATGGGTCACCACGGATTCCGTCCTGCTCCACGGCCCGACGAAGCCTTCGTCCATCGCCCGCACCCGGTAGTAGTAGCGTGTCTGGGGCTTCAGGTCTTCCACCTCGTGGGTCAATGCGTCCGTTGTGTAGGTTGTGAAGCCTATTTCCTCTCCGGACTCTGCCTCACCCAGCTGTACTTCGTAGCCCGTGGCTATGGACACGCCCGTCCAGCTGATGCCCACGCTTCGGGCCGCGGGGGTGGCGGTCAAGTTGGTGGGGATCAGGTTCTGACCCGCGGCCAATACCCTGACCTGCACTTCGTCCTCGGCCGTTAACCCGTGGGGGTCGGTGGCGGTGAGGGTGAACTGGTAGGCGCCGGTAATAGTTGGCGTGAAGGTGCGTTGGAAGGGTTTGTCCGCGACGGGGGCAAGGATGACGGTGGCCGGGTTGTTGCCGTCCTGGGTCCACGTGTGGGCGACGTTGCCTCGGTCGGCGGGGTCAGGGTCGCTGACGGAACCCTCCAGGGTGACCCGGTAGCCGGCGGTGATGAGTTTGTCAGGACCGGCATAGGATATGGGATCACGGTTCTCGATAGTCACATCAACCGTGTCGCTGTGGCTGACTTCGTTGCTGTCGGTGACTGTTAGTTCGAAGGATAGCGCACCTATTTCATTTGGGGCCACAAAGTTTGCGGTAGCCTGGTCGGCGTTGTTGATGGTTACCGCAGTTACCGCGGTGACGCCGACTTCGTCCAGGCCCAGCTGCTTCCACTGGTATGTAAGCGTATCGCCGTCAGGGTCGGTACCTGAACCAACGAGCGTAACGGTTTGCCCGCGAAATGCCGTCTTGTCGGCGCCGGCGTTGGCCGTGGGGGGATTGGTCACGTCTACCGTCACCGTATCGCTGGCCTTTGCACCGTTGCTGTCGGTGATAACCAATCTGTAGACGTACTCACCCAGACGGCTACGCCCCGAAATGGTCAGGTTTGGAGTCGTTTGCTCAGGGTACTCGACTGGAAACCCGCCTATTGGCGTTGGTTGCGCCGTTACATCTGAGGTTGGAGGGGCGGAGAGCCAGAACCACTGATATTTGGTAATGGTGGCTCCGTCCTCACGGGTAACGCTGGAAGAACCGTTCAGTTCAAACGACGTCCCTGGGGCCACATGAATAGGGGTACTGACGATGGCAGTGGGGGCCTTGACACCGAAGGTGACCTGAAGCAGGCTTTCTGCCAACAGTGCTGGCACAGCACCGCCTTCACCCTTGGCAACGCCATTAGGATGTTCCGTCGTTCTAGGACTTAGCCTTGACGCAAAGAAGATGCCGACCAACCGGTAATTGCCGTTAGCGTCTTCCCACAGGACCGGAGAGCCGGAATCGCCATTGTCACTTGGATTTTCGATCTGGTCTATAACGAAATGCTTGTCGGCAGGGAATTCGTAGCTGAATACCAACCGATCGTCATCATCGGGATGATGTCTTTGCATCACCCAGGGGTTCCCAGGGGTTGTAGTCTTAACCGTCGCCTCACGCCTTCCGCTCCTAGCGCCAAAGAGCACTACATCCATGCCAGCCGTCGGAGCCACAGGTGGGGCCACAATCGGCCTCTTAGGATGGACGTGGTTAGCATCGTTGGGATCGTGCGGCTCGTGAACCCCAAACTCGGTGGCCACACCAGGAAGGACCTAGAGAGTGGCGAGATCGGCGACCGTGGCTCCACCTGATCTTGTCCATTGATCCCATGCACCCTGACGGTACACCTCAAGCCAGCTTTTATGGACAATGCCGGTTCCTACTTCCTCCCATTTATACAGTTGTCCTATCCGCCTGGCCTCTTCGTTGGTTGCGTCCTCAGACTCATTAGGAAGGTGCTGATACATGTAGGCATTTTCGTCGTCAATGATGAATTGATCTACCATCGTTATTGACTCTTGGGTTGCCTCTACCACCTTGGTAACTTCCACACTGGGCGAGACTACATGGGTATTGGTGACAAAGACCAGTGCGTTATCGCTATTGTGCCTTGCCACAGCAGTCAATGTTCCCATTTGGGACATGCCGTTATGGGGTGTGATTCCGATACCGCCCATGATGGGCCTATGCTTTTTCTGTCGTTGTGCCATTTATGAACTCCTTATTCTAGATTTTTGCTACTTTGTGGTCACTCAATATATCCGTTTATATAGCTACCTACGACGATGTGCACGGGGACACCCGCAATGCAGCCTGGTATCTGGTCTTCCAGCCGGATTTCTCGCAGGTCAACGAACCGGGCCAGATAGACCACGACGGCTATTCTGTCCGTGGGTATACCATTCCAAGTGTTCAGGGCCTCCACGTCGGCATATGAGAAATGGGGGTACTTCTCGAGCTGAACTCGGTAGGTGTGAAGCACATCCCTGATGCGCTCGAATTCCGGGGAGAGCCTTGTATTCTGCGCATTCAAAGTTAGTGCATATTCTGGAAGCTTTCTCAAGGCCTCGTAAGAGATCTCATCCCCTGATTTAAGCCGCCGATCTGCGAGTCTGACAAATTCTTGTGACGGCACGAGGGGCACGTCAATTTCACAGGATTCCCAAGCAACTATCCGCAACCCGTCACGAGGATAATGGTAGCGAGCGAGATCCTCGCTGCCGCAGGCGGTTGTCAGCCAGAGGGCAACGGCAGCGATGAAAAGGGCGAGGGCTTTGGTTTGCCAGTTGGTTGTTTTCATGGTTGTCACCTCCTTTCTGTTGGCGTCGGTTTTGGAAGGCCATCGGCTCTTCATCAATAGAACATATAGTAGTGTACGTGTTGCGCACTTGTGAAAACATTTGTGTCACGAGGCGGGGATGGTGATGCCCACGCTTCTGGCCGCGGGGGTGGCAGTCAAGTTGGTGGGGATCAGGTTCTGACCCGCGGCCAATACCCTGACCTGCACTTCGTCCTCGGCCGTTAACCCGTGGGGGTCGGTGGCGGTGAGGGTGAACTGGTAGGCGCCGGTAATAGTTGGCGTGAAGGTGCGTTGGAAGGGTTTGTCCGCGACGGGGGCAAGGATGACGGTGGCCGGGTTGTTGCCGTCCTGGGTCCACGTGTGGGCGACGTTGCCTCGGTCGGCGGGGTCAGGGTCGCTGACGGAACCCTCCAGGGTGACCCGGTAGCTGGCGGTGATGAGCTTGTCCCGACCGGCTGCGACTACGGGCGGGGAGTTGCCGAACCTGATTTTCAGCTCCCTTTCCACCACGGAGGCCGGAATTGCATCAATGAGTCTACCTCCACTGCTACCGCCAAATACGATACAGCACATCCTGTACCCGTTCCTTTGGACATCATAGTATAGAACCGGTGAACCCGATTCTCCGAGTTCAAAGGGAGGCTGGTCGTCGGGAATCCGTAGAAGCGTAACACCGTGGAAAGATCTCATTCTAGAGAGGTCGTTTTCACCAGGATTCCCAATACCATCGACTATGTTGACTTGCTCAACTGTCACCCTGCGCTCGCCTTGCCGGCTGCTCAGCATGATTAGCTCCATCGGGTTTTCTTCATCCTCCACGGGTTCCTTAACGCCCGATAATATCTTCCTCTCGGTATGAATGGGATGGTCATGAAGAACAAACCCGGCGGAAGCCTCCCCGTCGAGCATGCAGTAGGCCGCATCAGCCGGATTGGTCACAAAAGGTGCATTTGATCCTGGTGGGAGTATCGGGGCCCACGAAGGATATTCATCGGTCCTTGGGGGTACAACCCCTACCAGCTTGCCCGCCTCGGCTCGCTCGTGATAGACCTCTTCACCCCCAACTGGGTTGGCGGTGATGTCGCCAGTGATGACGTGCAGGTTGGTCACCAGTACCTTCGCGCCGTCCATATTGCGTCTTGCCAGGCCAGACAGAGTCCCTTGTGAAACCCCCTCTATCTCACCCCGCTCGTTTCTCTTGGCGGTTGCAAGGATTATTCCGCTCCTAAGTGTGTTGTGATGTGTGTTTGCTTGTCCCATTAGTTATCTCCTTTCTGTGTTGATCCTGTTGTGGTTATCCAGGGTAGCTCTTCCTTGATCTGCACCGGAATGCCTTCAAGGCAGTCCGGGATACGGTCCTCGGGGGGCAGCGTGCTCTGGTCCACCTTTTTGGCGACCGAAACCACGATACCCCATTCCCCGGTATATTCATCGTTCTCGTCCGTAAATCGTCCTTCGCCAGTCATGAAGACGTTGGGTTGGCGCCAGAATAGCGGCTCGTACTTCTTCCTTACCCTGTACTCTGAGAGGCCTTGTCGTCGTGCAAGTTCTGCCGGGTCAATCCGTGTGTTTGCATCTGGTGTCACCATGCTTTATTCTCCTTTTTCTAAATTCACTCCGCACATGGAGTAGTCGCAGCTGCTCTCAGGGACCTTGGGCGGCTGTTCCGCATACAGAATCTGGATGGGTACGTTGTCCAGTATGTCCGGTATCCGGTCTTCGGGCGGCAGGGTGCTCTGGTCCACCTTCTCGGTGACCCATACGGTGATGCCCCAATGTTTGGTCCAACCTCCCTTATCGTCTAACAATTGGTTTACGGTGACGTCGTAGACGTTGGGCTGACGCCAAAGTATATCCTCGTACTTATCGCGTACATTACGAGAGAGCCCTGCGTGACCAGTTCGACCTTGCCAGTACTCGTCCTCAGCTGTGTTGAGCACACTTCTCAACCCCGGCGTCTCGTGAGTGCATCCTCCCTGTTGCATAGGGGTTGCAACAGTGGGAACCTTGGTTGATGCTTCTGTCGGCAACTCAGTTGCCACTTTGGTGGAAGCTTTGGTCGTTTTCGGGGCCGGTGGTGATTCGCTATCGGTGTCGGCGTTACCGCAGGCCGCGGTCAGCCAGAGGGCGATGGCCGCTATGAAGAGGGCGAGGGCTTTGGTTTGCCAGTTGGTTGTTTTCATGGGTGTCACCTCCTTTTGTTGGCTTGTTGGCGGGCTTTTGAATTTCTCGTCGCCCTTCAGAGATGGATGAAGGTATATAAGTGCGTGGTCGTCAAGGCACATGTGCCAGTTTGGGTTGGGGGAGTTGGTTGACGGAGGTGAGTGTCGGGTCTGGGGGATTGGGGGTGGGTGAGACGGATGAGTGGGAGCGGTTAAGGTAGGCGCTGGGCCAGGTCGGACTTGCGTCTTGCAAATCCCGACAGTGTTCCACGCTCGCCTCCTCCGAGGGACGGCATGATTGCAATGCCGCCTCTGAGTGGTCTGTGATTTTGGGTTCTATCTGTAGCCATTGTTTTGCTCCTTAATTTTGGATTTTTTGGTCACTGATGAGATTATTACCTTGGAGTTGCTGAACAGCGACAATCATTCTTGCCGGTAACGACAATCATATTTGCCGGTTGAAAG
>CAYQLZ010000021.1:0-19054 GCA_964418665.1 uncultured Dehalococcoidia bacterium
CCTTCCCCCGTCAAAGGGGGAAGGAAGAAGAGGGGAGGGGGTTGTTGATTCCTGTCAGGATGTGAGTTGGGGGGTGAGGGATTTGGGGGTGGTGACGGGGAGGTTGCAGGCGTAGTTGCGGCAGACGTAGGCGGCGGGTTTGCCATCGATTAGTGTCTTGTTGCGGAGTAGGGGGAGGGTGTGGGAGCCTGAGGGGTCGCCGGTTTCCGAATTGGCGAGGATGCGGTTTGGAATGTAGCGGAGGTGGACTTCGTCGAGGAGGTCTAGAGTGGCGTCGCTGGAAAGGTCGCCAACGATGGCGATTTCCCTGGGTTGGCCGGTGTAGAAGTCGAGGGCTGCGAGCCATCGGCCCATGCCGTTGGCGTACTGGGAGAGCATGGGACCGAGGCCGCGGAGGGCGGCTGCGGCGACGTTTCGGTAGCGTTCTTCTCCTGTAAGGAGGGCGATACGTAGAAGGACGTCGGCGGCGACGGAGGAGCCGCAGGGGGTGGCGTTGTCGAAGATGTCGCGGGGGCGGATGAGAAGGGTTTCGTGGTCTTTGCCGGTGTCGTAGAAGAGTTCTTCGTTGGGGTCCCAGAAGAGGTCCAGCATGTCGTCGGCGAGGCGTCTTGACTCGTTGAGCCACCGGTCGTCGAAGGTGAGCTCGTAGAGGGCGAGGAGGCCGTCGGCGAGGAAGCTATAGTCTTCGAGATAGCCGTTGAGGCGGGTATCGCCATCTTTGTAGCTGCGGAGGAGGCGCCCGTTTGACTGGAGGTTTTCGGTGATAAAGGTGGCGTTCTTGACGGCGGCGTCGTAGTAATCGTCGCGCTGGAGGGAGGAGGCGGCTTCGGCGAAGCTGCGGAGCATGAGGCCGTTCCATGCGGTGAGGATTTTGTCGTCGCGGTCGGGGGCGATGCGGTTGTTGCGGATGGGGAGGAGGATGGATTTGCCTCGCTGGAGGGCTTCTTCGAGCTGTTGGGGGTCGATGTCGAGCCGGTCGATGACTTCCTCGGCGCCGATGGGGACGTTCAGGATGCTTTTGCCCTCGAAATTGCCCTGGTCTGAAACATCGTAGTAGGCGCAGAAGATATCGGCGTCGCGGTCGCCCAGGGCGGCGCGGATTTCATCCGGGGACCAGAGGAAGAACTTGCCCTCTTCGCCCTCGCTGTCGGCGTCCTGGCTGGAATAGAAGCCGCCATCGGGATCCGTCATTTCGCGGAGGACGTAGTCCAGGGTTTCCTGGACGATGCGGAGGTAGAGTTCGTGGCCGGTGGCGAGGTAGGCGTGGAGGTAGAGGCGGCTGAGGAGGGCGTTGTCGTAGAGCATTTTTTCGAAGTGGGGGACGAGCCAATAGCTGTCGGTGGAGTAGCGATGGAAGCCACCGCCAAGCTGGTCGTACATGCCGCCGAGGGCCATTTTTTCGAGGGAGAGGTTGACGATGTGGAGGGCCTGGGCGTTGCCGGTAGCGTGGTGGAAGCGGAGGAGGAAGTCGAAGTTCATGGGCTGGGGGAATTTGGGGGCGCCGCCGAAGCCGCCGTTCTGTCCATCGAAGCCGGATGACATGTGGAGGAAGGCTTCGTTGAGGATATCTCGGGAGAGGAGGTCGGAGTCGGATTTCATGCCGGTAGTCTGCCTGAGGCGATTGACGATTTCTGTGGAGGCTTTGGTGACCTCCGAGCGGCGGGTGCGGTAGATCTGGTCCATGGTGAGGAGGACGCGGGGGAAGCCGGGCATGGGGCCGCGGTCTTCCGGGGGGAAGTAGGTGCCGCCGTAGAAGGGTTCGCCCTGGGGGGTGAGGAAGACGGTCATGGGCCAGCCGCCCTGGCCGGTGATGGCCTGGACGGCCTGCATGTAGATGGCGTCGATGTCGGGGCGTTCTTCGCGGTCGACTTTGATGTTGACGAAGCTGCGGTTCATGATGCGGGAGATGGCCTGATTTTCGAAGGACTCGCGCTCCATGACGTGACACCAGTGGCAGGCGGAGTAGCCGACGCTGAGGAGGATGGGTTTGTCTTCGGATTTGGCTTTTTCGAGGGCTTCGGGGCCCCAGGGGAACCAGTCGACGGGGTTGTTTGCGTGCTGGAGGAGGTATGGGCTGGTCTCGTTGGCGAGTCGGTTGGGCATGGGGCCTCCGTGGGGAAGTTTGGGATATTGTGCACGAAAGGGGAGTTGGTGGAAAGGGGGGTTGGGTGGGTGTGGTTCTTCATACAGAGGTTAGACGGATACCCTCACCCAACCCTCTCGCGGGGTTGGAGAGGGTAAGATTAGGGGACGGAGGAGGGTAGTTCGCGAATGGACCCTACCAGGGATGGGAAGGTTGGCGCTGGTTGGAGAGATTCGTGTGGGTTGAAAGTGGGTTCCTGGCTTCGCAGGAACAAGGAGGGTCTTGGGGGGTGGGAGGGGTTGTTATGGGGGGAGATTTGGTATACTCGCGGGAGCTTGGTTAGCTGGAGGGTTCGATGAAGTGGGCTTCTGCGGCGTCTGAAAGCAGGTCTCTGGAGGAGGCCTTGGACCAGTGTGCCGATTCGATTCGGGAAGAGTTGGGATCGGAATCGGTTGACTTCGCGGTGGTATTTGCTTCGCCGCACCATGGGGAGTCGTTCGAGCAGATTCCGGGTATGGTGGCGAGGCGGCTGGGGGCCAAGCACCTGTTGGGGTGCTCGGCCGGCGGGGTGATTGGCGGGGGACAGGAGATAGAGCAGCGGGCGGGGTTTTCGTTGACTGCGGCGTCGCTGCCGGGGGTGTCGATGACGCCGTTTCACGTGGCAAACGAGTCGCTTCCCGACCTGGACGCTTCGCCAAGCGCATGGGAGACGATGGTGGGAACGACCGCCGAGGACAGGCCGCAGTTTCTCTTGATAACGGACCCGTTCACGATTCGGAGCGACAATCTGCTGCTGGGGCTGGACTATGCTTTCAAGTACTCTGTGAAGGTGGGAGGGATGGCGAGCGGCGGGCAGCATCCGGGGGCGAATGCGCTGATGCTGGACGGAAAGGTGCATCGATCCGGGGCGGTGGGGATGGCCTTTCACGGGGACGTGGTGATCGACACGATTGTGGCGCAGGGTTGTCGTCCCATTGGCAAGCCGATGAACGTGACGCGATGCGACAACAACGTACTTCTGGAGTTGGACGGATCGTCGGCTTTGGAGGTGTTGCGGGAGTTGTTCGCGGTGCTGAGCGACAGGGACAAGGAACTGGCGAGGCATTCCCTGTTTCTGGGGGTGGTGATGGACGAGTTCCAGGAGTATCCGCAGCTGGGGGACTTTTTGATTCGGAACATTGTGGGGATGGACCCGCGGCATGGGGCGTTGGCGATTGGGGAGCGGCTGAGGGAGGGGCAGATTGTGCAGTTTCATTTGAGGGACGCGCAGACCTCCACCGATGACCTTATGGCGATGGTGCAGCAGTACCGGGAGAGGTTCCGGGAGACGGGAGTGGAGGGGGCATTGCTGTTTTCGTGCCTGGGTAGGGGGCAGTATTTGTATGGGAAACCGGACCACGACACGGGGATATTTCGGGAGGTGATGGGGGAGATTCCTGTGGGTGGGTTCTTCTGCAACGGGGAGATAGGGCCGGTGCAGGGGACGACGTATCTGCACGGGTATACGAGTTCGTTCGGGTTGTTCAGGGCGGCGGACTAGCGGATCGATGGCTTTCGATGAGGTGCTGGCAGGTCGGGTGGTTGCGGCGCTTGAGGTAGTGGACGGGGTTGTGGAGAGGAAGATGTTTGGCGGGTTGGCGTACATGGTGAGGGGGAACATGGCGGCGGGGATCATTGGGGATCGGCTGATGGTGAGGGTAGGGGCGGAGGACTATGAGGTCGCGCTGGCAGAGCCGCACTGCGGGCCGATGGACTTCACGGGGAGGCCGATGAGGGGTTTCGTTGTAGTGGAGGCAGTGGGAATTGCGTCTGAGTCTGGACTGAAGGGTTGGGTGGACAGGGGGGTGGCGTACGCGGATTCGTTGCCTCCGAAGTAGCTGCGGCGGTTGACAGCGTGGGTGGGTGTGGGGAGAATTTCGATTGGCCAATGGAGGGCGAGAGGGGATCACCCCCATCCGAACCTTCCCCCGTCAAGGGGGAAGGGCTAAGAGGGAAATCTGCTCGTGAACAGGCATATCGTTTTTTTAGGGTCATTATTGGAGGTATGAGTGAATAGAGAAGAGCTTGTTTATCTATCCGTGGCGGAGCAGTCGAAACTGCTGAGAGACGGAGAACTGTCTCCCGTAGAGCTTACTGAGGCCTACCTGGAGCGGACGGAACGGCTGAATCCGAAGTTGTTTGCTTACATAACGGTTGCCGCGGATGGGGCGATGGAGTCGGCGCGACGGGCGGAGGAGCAGATTCAGAAGGGAGAGTATCTGGGACCTTTGCACGGCATTCCCATTGCGGTGAAGGACCAGATGTGGACCGCGGGGATTCGGACGACGAACGCCTCTGTGCTGTTGAAGGACTTTGTGCCGGAGGAGGACGCGACGGTTATATCGCGGATAAAGGATGCGGGGGCGGTTTTGCTGGGGAAGCTGAACATGAGCGAGTTCGCATCGGGCGGGAGGTTCATGTTTCCTTATGGTCGGACGCGGAACCCCTGGAATACGGACTACGAGCCGGGTGCTTCGAGTTCTGGTTCAGGGGCGGCGGTGGCGTCGGCGATGTGCGCGACGTCGTTGGGGGAGGATACGTCGGGGTCGATACGGCATCCTTCGTCGTGGTGCGGGGTTGTGGGGTTACGGCCGACTTGGGGGAGGGTTAGCCGGTATGGGCTGATGCCGATAATCTGGTCGATGGACCAGGCGGGGGCGATGTCGAGGACGGTTGAGGACTGCGCGATAACGCTGCAGCCGATTTGCGGGCACGACCCGAAGGACCCGAACACGGCTGACGTGCCGGTGCCGGACTTTCGGGGGGCGTTGACGGGGAGGCTGCCAGCGGGGAGTCGTGGGAGGTCGCTCAGGGTGGGGGTTATCAGGGAGTTGACGGATGACGAGCAGGTGACGCCGGAGGTGAGGCGGGCGTTCTTGCGGGCGGTAGAGATGTTGTCGGACCTGGGGGCGGAGGTGGAGGAGGTGTCGATACCACTGGCGCAGATGGGTCGGTTGATATTCTACACGCACATGTACGTGGAGATGCCGGCGCGCTACAAGGAGTGGATGGACACGCGGTTGACGGAGTTCGATTACGACCAGCAGGTGAAGTTTCTGACGGGAAGCCTGGTGCCGGGGGATTTGTACGTGAAGGTACAGAAGCTGCGGACGATGCTGCGCCGGCAGGTGCACGCGGCTTTGGGGCAGTTTGACGTGCTGGCGTCGCCGACGATGCGGGTGACGGCGCCCCGGATCAAGCCGAACGTGATGCCTTCGAGCAAGGAGGATGCGGCGGACCTGCTGGTGCGGGGGCCGGACCAGACGCCGCTGGTGCCGCTTTCGAATGTACCGGCGATGAATGTGCCGTGCGGGTTTGCGGGGCCGGAGGCGGGCGGGATGCCGATTGGGATGCAGTTGATTGGGAGGCCGTTCCGGGAGGATGTGATTCTGGCGACGGCGCACGCTTATGAGCAGGCGACGCCGTGGCATCGGCGGAGGCCGGAGATTTAGGGGGAGACGTTCCCTCTAGCAGTTTCCTTATGTCTGAGCCGTCAGAGGCCATAGTTGAGAGGTAGTGTATGGCGCCACCGTATTTATGATAGGCCACGGCAATTCTGGACCCGTCGGGTGACCATGAGACCCTAGTTCGCCGCAGACCCTATGGAGCCATCATCAGAAACCCTGCCTCTATATTCCCTATTAGCAACTGAGGGTCGTCAAAGTGTCCCTGATTGACGAAACGTCTGCCGGAATCGTGAATGAGTAGCAGCTAATGGCTATCCAGATTGAATTTCAACTGACCAGAGACAATTCATCCCTTGCAGTGATGGGAGACAAGATGGAATGGGATGACGATGAATAGGTGATGTCAAAAGGTAAGGAGGGAGTGGTAAGGGTGAGGATTCAGCAATGCAATGAGCGGGCGAACTACTAGGTAGATTATTAACAGAATTTTCCTCTTGCATTTAGGCTCAAAATCAGCTTTCTCTGTCTCCACCCTAAGCGTGACTAGAAAACGTAAGATCTGGCAGCTTAGGCCGGCCGATTCTCGGTGGGTTTGTTTTCCAGTAACAACCGCTCCGAGATCCACAGGGGGAGTGCTTTCTTGCTCTTCCCCTGTCTTTTGGATGATTCTGGTAGCCCTTTGAGGTGAGTACAACAGAGGTTTTGCAGAATGAAATCATATTTCGGCACAGCAAGCGTAACGCTTGAATTTGAAGCATCGCCAAGCGAGATGGCGTCCGTTGAAGAGGTGTTGCGACAAGCGGGTTTTCAATACTCGATCAAAGCGCCATTAATGCGAAGGAGTCATGGCGAATTGCCTTGGGTGATTATTCTAGCAATTCCGCTATGGCACTTCATGTCATCGTTTGGACGTGAGGCTGGAAAGACCGCGTGGAAAGAGATATACAGACTGATTCGAAAACTCTGCAAGGCCCGTCGTAATATGAACGGTGAAATTGCTTTTGAAGATAAAGAATCATCCGCTCAAATCATACTGAATCCGAACTTGCCTGAGGAAGCCTATAGACAGTTGGTTCAGATACCTAAAGAGCGACTGTTAAAGGGTTACTGGGTGTGGGATTTCGAGCAAAACTGCTGGGTTGACCACAACGAGTTTTTCTTCTGCTAGTCGCTCCGATTAATCCACAGCACCTAGTAGGATTGTACATAGATATCCTTGCAAAGCCGCTTGGCAGAGACAAGAATCACGAAATTGCGTTGATTTCATGTCTGTAAACCCCGCCTCTGGATTCTGGCTTGTGCCGGAATGAAGGATATGCAAAGGTCAACACCTGAGGGGCGCTACTTTTCGATGGGGCATAGGGGGTGTATTCTATGGGATGTGGGCAATCGATATATTCGGGAGGGTTGGTATGAGTTATAGAGGGTTGGAGGCATGGTTGGAGACGGAGACTTTTGACGGGCTGCGGGAGGCGGCGCTTTCGCACGTGTGGTTCCCGATGCAGCAGTTGAATGACGTGGCTAAAGAAGGCGGGCTGCAGATTATGAGGTCGGGCAATGGGGCGAAGATCACCGATTTTCAGGGGCGGGAGCATTACGACGGGTTTGCGGGGCTGGCTTTGGTGAACGTGGGTTATGGACGGGAGGAGATTGCCGACGCAGTGCGCGACCAGCTTTCGACGCTGCATTACGCCAACACCTTCGCCTATGGGACGATTCCGGCCATCAAGGCGGCGGAGAAGCTGGCGTCGCTGGCGCCGGGGGACCTGAACCGGGTGTTTTTCACGAGCGGCGGGTCGGACTCGGTGGAGACGTCGATGAAAATGGCGCGTCAGTACCATTTCAACCGGGGTGACAAAGAACGGATAAAGTTCATCTCGCGTCAGGGGTCGTACCACGGGGTTAGCCTGGGGGCGCTGGCGGTGAACCAGGCGCCGTGGTTGAACCGGGACATATTTCAGCCGATGCTGCCGCTTGTGAGGGTGGCGCCTCAGCCGTATGCGTACCGGTCCGAGTTGGACGGGGAGACGGATTCGGAGTGCGCCATCAGGTGTGCGGAGGCGGTGGAGAAGATCATCCTGGAGGAGGGGCCTGAGACGGTGGCGGCGGTGATTGCGGAGCCGATCTCGGTTTCGTCGGGCGTCGCGATTCCGGGCAAGGAATACTGGCCGATGCTACGGGAGATTTGCGACCGTCACGGGGTGCTGCTGATTGCAGACGAGGTGATTAACGGATTCGGTCGAACGGGGAAGATGTTTGCGATTGAGCACTTTGGGGTGCAGCCGGACATCATGACGGTGGCGAAGGGGATTACGAGCGGGTACCAGGCGGTGGGGGCGTGCATCGCGACGGACCAGGTGGCGGATGCGTTTGAGGGAGAGGGTGAGGTGACGTTCAAGCATGGGTACACGTACAGCGGGCACCCGGCGGGAGCGGCGGCGGCGCTGGCAAACATTGAGATCATGGAGCGGGAAGGACTTGTGAAGAATTCGGAGGTGATGGGACGTCGGCTGCTGGACAGGCTGACAGCGTTGAAGGAGTCGCCCATTGTGGGGGACGTGCGGGGGTTGGGCCTGATGTGCGCCATCGAACTGGTGAAGGACAAGGCCACAAAGGAGCCGCTCTCGTCCATCGAAGGAGCGGCGGACAAGCTGTCCAAGCGACTGGCAGACAACGGGCTGCTGACGAGAGTCAGTCCATATTTGAATTTGACACCGGCATTGACGCTTACTGCTGAGCAGGTTGATGAGATAGCGGATATTGTGAAGGACGGGATCGAATACATTGAGAAGGAGCTTGGCTACTGATGGCTGAAACGATACGCATTGGCATAGTGGGGGCGGGGGCGAACACGCGTCGACACCACATTCCAGGGTTCAAGGCGCTGCCGGGGGTGGAGGTGGTGAGCGTGTGCAACCGGAGCCGGGAGTCGAGCGAGCGTGTGGCGGAGGAGTTTGACATTCCGGTGGTGTACGACGACTGGGATGAGCTGGTGGAGGCGGACGACACGGACGCGATTTGCATTGGGACGTGGCCGTATATGCACTGCCCGGTGACGCTGGCTGCGCTGGACGAGGGGAAGCACGTGCTGACGGAGGCGCGGATGGCGATGACGGCGGAGGAAGCCCGCGAGATGCTTTCAGCTTCGCTGGCCAACCCATTGCTGGTGACGCAGATTGTGCCGGCGCCGATGACGTTGAAGTGGGACAGGACGATCCTGGACCTGATTGCGGGGGGATACCTGGGGGAGATTCTAGCTGTGGACTTGCAGGGTCACGGAGGGGAGTTTATCGACTGGGACAGCCCGTTGCACTGGCGGCAGGACCGGGATTTGAGCGGGTACAACATCATGAACATGGGGATATGGTATGAGACTTTGATGAGGTGGATTGGGCCGGCGGTTTCGGTGCAGGCGATGTCGACGGTGAACGTGAGGCAGCGTCGGGACGAAAACGGGTGGCTGAAGGGGGTGACGGTGCCGGACCACGTGGAGGTGTTGTGCCGGATGGCGTGCGGGGCGCAGGCGCGGCTGCGGTTCAGCGCTGTAACGGGACACGCGCCGGCTTCGCAGGTGTGGCTGTATGGGAGCGAGGGGACGTTGCAGTTGGACATGGGAGGCGAGGGGAAGCTGATGGGGGGTCGTCGGAGCGACGAGGGGTTGCGGGAGATTGTGGTTGAGCCGGAGAAGGAGGGTGGCTGGCGGGTGGAGGAGGAGTTTGTGAATGCGATTTTGGGGGTGGAGAAGGTGACGCATACGTCGTTTTCTGACGGGGTGAAGTATATGGAGTTTACGGAGGCGGTGACGCGGAGCGCGCAGGGAGGACGGGTTGTGGGGTTGCCGTTGTAGGGGGGAGATGATGGAGGGACGAAGATTTATAGAGTCGATTCGGCTGGACCGGATATTGTCGTTCGGGCCTAATGAGGAGGCGTTTGAGCTTGAGCCGCTGAATGTGTTAATTGGGCCGAACGCTTCGGGGAAGTCGAATTTGATTGAGGCGTTGTCGATTTTGCATGCGGCACCGCGGGACTTGCAGGCACCGACGCGGGAGGGTGGGGGAGTGCGGGAGTGGATGTGGAAGGGGGAGCTTGATCCCCAGTTTGCGACAGTCGAGGCAACGCTGCCTTTTCTCAATTCATTTGAAAGGAAGATGCGTCCTATCAGGTATCGGCTAGCATTTAACGAAACGGGAGGGCGATTTCTTCTTCATGGTGAGGCGGTAGAGAGTAAAGAACCGCTATGCGCTGGCGAAGATAAGCCTCACATCTATTTCTTGAATAGATCCGAATTCAAGCATGCTCTTGTCGAAGTAGCTGATCCACCAGGAAACATTGACAATCAAAAACAACTCAGACGAGAAGAGATCGAGTCTAATAATTCCATATTGGCGCAACGTAAAGATCCTCTTTCCTATCCAGAAATTTCATATCTTGCAAGGGCATTTGAGCAAATGCGCTTTTACAGAGGGTGGAATTTTGGGAGACAAGCTCCTGTTCGGCTTCCTCAGAGGACGGATGGGCGACAGAACTTCCTGCTGGAGGATGCGTCGAACCTGGCCCTGGTGCTCAACGACATGATGAACCGGCCAGGATTGAAGGGCCAATTGTTGGAACACATGAGAAACTTCTATCCTCTCATTGAAGATATAAACACGGGCATAATTGGCGGAACGGTTCAGGTCTACTTTCATGAGAAAGGGCTGCATGAAGCGATTCCTGCCACACGGCTGTCGGATGGGAGTTTGCAGTATTTGTGCCTGTTGGCGGTTCTGTGTCATCCAGGTCCACCGACGGTGATTTGTATTGAGGAGCCGGAGTTGGGGTTGCATCCGGATATAATTCCGGAGGTGGGGAAACTGCTGATTGAGGCTTCGAAGCGGAGCCAGATTTTTGTGACGACGCATTCGGATATCCTGGTGGACTCGTTGTCGGAGGTGCCGGAGGCGGTGGTTGTGTGCGAAAAGGTGGACGGGGCGACGCAGTTGCGTCGGCTGGATGGGGAGTCACTGAGGGAATGGCTCAAGGACTATAGCCTGGGGGAACTTTGGACTAGTGGGAGGTTCGGCGGGAATCGGTGGTGAGGACGAAGGTGTACGTGGAGGGTGGGGGTAGTCGTCGCCAAAACAGGCAGTGTCGTAAGGCGTTTCGCGCGTTCATGGATAAGGCTGGGGTAGTAAGTGCCAAAATAGAGGTGGAGGCGCGTGGGGCCAGGGGGGAAGCGTACAAGGCGTTCCGTGATGATTCGGATAGGGACATTCGTAGGGTGCTTCTCGTGGATGCGGAGGGGCCGGTTAGCGCCAAGACGGCGTGGGGGCATTTGCAGCAGAGGGATGGGTGGAATAGGCCGAGGGGTGTGTCGGATAGTCAGTGTCATTTGATGGTGCAGATGATGGAGTCGTGGTTTTTGGCGGATGTGGATGCTTTGGAGGGGTATTTTGGGCGGGGGTTCCGGAGTGGGGCGTTGCCGGGGAATCCAGATGTTGAGAAAGTTGCGAAGGGGGATGTGGTGGATGGGATTGATAGGGCGGCCAGGAATACGAGGAAGAAGGGTTATCGGAAGGGGTGGGATAGTTTTGAGATTTTGGGGCGGCTGGACCCGGGGAAGGTGAGGGGGGCTTCGTGTTTCGCTGACGAGTTTGTGAAGGCGCTCTTGTAGGGGTGGGGGAGGTGGCTGCTACTGCAGCGAGATTCTCCGGATTCGCTCCGCTGCGGTTGGGATGACGGGTGGGAAGGGGGGACCCTCATCCTAACCTTCTCCCAGGACGGGAGAAGGGATAAGAAGGGAACCCGGCCCTGCCGCTCCGCCGTGGGTTCCTGCTTGCGGAGACCTTTGTGTAGGTACAAATTCACCCCCCATCACCCGAATCACCCCCATCCTAGCCTTCACACATCGAGGGGGAAGGGATAATCTAGATTTAGGCTTTCGCCGGAATGACGGTTATGCAAAAGTCTCCTTACGCAGGAACAAGCAGGAGGTGCGTTTGTAAGAGATGAAGGGTTGGTAGCGTTGGGAATGAATTGTGTATGGAGAGGGTGGGTTCCTGCCTGCGCAGGAACAAGGGAGGGGGTGCCGCGGTTGGGATGACGGGTGGGAAGAGGGGACCCTCATCCTAACCTTCTCCCAGGACGGGAGAAGGAATAAGAAGGGAACCCAGCCCATTAGATTTTTCGTCGCGGAGACTCCTCAGAAAAAGATGAGGAGTTTGGGGTTAGCGGAAGGCGGGGAAGCCGTTTGGGGTGGAGACTTCGATGAGGTGGATTGTGTCGTCGTTGAGGGCGTCGGCGAGGGTGGTGGTTAGTTCGTCGAGGTTGTGGACACGGGTGGCGGGGGCGCCGTAGGCTTCGGCGAGTTTGACGAAGTCTGGGTTGCGAAGGTCGGTGCCGATGTAGCGTCCGTTGAAGGTCTCCTTCTGAACGCCCTTTAGGACACCCCAAGCGTTGTCGTTAAATATGAGGACGACGGGGCTGATGCCGTACTGGAGGGCGGTACCGATTTCCTGGATGTTGTACTGGAAACCACCGTCGCCAGTGATGACGACGACCTGCTTGTCGGGCGCGCCGACTTTGGCGCCGAGTCCGGCGGGGAAGCCGAAGCCGAGGCCGGCCCAGGAGTTGGGGCCGATGTAGGTGTTGGGTTCGTAGAAGGGCATGCAGCGGGAGGCGCGGTAGTTGGGGACGGTGGCGTCGCCGACGACGATGGCGTCGCGGTCTAGGACGCTGCGGATGCCTTCGAGGGTCCTTGTTTCGTTGGGGTATTGTTCAACGAGGCTGCGGTGGATGTTCTGGCGGAGTTCTGAGACTTCGCGGGAGTAGCCTGGCTGGGTGGAGAGGGTCCTTGACTCCAGCTGGGAGGTCAGCTCTTTGAGGACGACTTTGGCGTCGCCGGTGATGCCGATGGAGGCGGGGTAGTTCTTGCCGATTTCGGCGGGGTCAATGTCTATCTGGAGGATGTTTTGGGGGAGTTTGAGCCCCTGCTGGACGGTGCGGTGGTAGGCCATGGTGGAGCCGATGATGATGAGCAGATCGGCGTCATCTAGGAAGTCGCCGAGGGGGCTGTCGCCGCGGATGCCACCGAATTCGCCTACGCCGAGGCCGAGGGAGTGGTCGTCGGGGAAGGCGCCCTTGCCGGTTGTGGCGGAGGTGACGGGGGCGCGGAGGGCTTCGGCGAACTGGAGCAGTTCGTTTGTGGCGTCGGCGAGCATGACGCCGCGACCGACCCATATGATGGGACGGCGGGCGTTCTTGAGGGCTATGACGGCTCTTTCGATGGCGGCGGAGTCCGGGGTTGGGGTTGGGGTTTCGCGTGGCGGGATGACTTCGATGTCGGCTTCCTTGGCGAAGAGGTCCGTGGGGACTTCGAGTTCGATGGGGCGAGGCCTGCCGGAGTCGAATCGCTGGAAGGCTTCGAGGAAGTAGTCGGGCATGGCTTCGAGGTTTTCGATGAGGGCGTTCCAGCCGGTGACGGAGCGGAACATGCCGAGTTGGTCCTTGGCTTCGTGGATGGCGCCTTTGCCAGAGTCGATGAGGCCCTGTTCGGCGTTGGCGGTGACCTGTAGGAGCTTGGAGGAGGCGTGGTAGGCTTCGCCCATGGAGCCCATGCTGTCGGCGGCGCCGGGGCCGCCACTGGTGAACATAATGCCGGGCTTGCCGGTGACGCGGGAATAGCCGTCGGCCATGAAGCCGAGGGCGTGTTCGTGACGGCCGCCGATGAAGCGGATGTTGTGCTGCTCATGGTAGAGAGCGTCGTAGATGTACATGGTGTGGGTGGAGATGATGCCGAAGATGGTGTCGACATTGTGGGCTTTGAGGCATTCGACAACGGCTTTGCCGCCGGTCATGAGGGGCATGGGAGGCTCCTGTTGGATGGGATGGGGTGATTATAGGGGATTTTGGGGGGTGTTTCGAGGTCAGTTCATACAAGTGTAGTAGGTTAGGTGTTTTTCTCGAATTTCTTGGTCATTTTGGAAAACCGTTCAGCAACCTTGGGCTGTGTGTAGATGGTTTCCAGTATAGTTCTCACAAACTGAAACAGTTCAGAGATATCTTCCAATTTGATTTCGTCCGTCGGTATGTCCTCGTGTCCGAAGACGTTGGCCCAAAGACGGTTTTGGTCAAGCACACCATATTGGGCCGGAGTAATCACTCCATTGCCAGAAAGCTCAGAGAATGTCTTTACGGCTTTGTCGCGGAGAAGTCTCTCGCCCATGGCTCGCATGGCCAGCAATGCACCTATCTTTGACCCAGCGGCATGTGCCAACAACGCATCACGATACGCTTCTCCAACTACAAGGGGTACGCCTTCTGGAGCCCTATCTGGAACTAGGGGCCACACAGCCTGATTAGAAGATCTTTCCACAACGATTTCCAATTCACAGGCAGCACATTCTACTAGTTGAACGCTTCCGTATACCATTCGAACACCAAAGTCTCCGTCTTCCGGACTTGCAGCGTGTTTCCAGATAGGAACATTTGCCGTCTGTGTTCCGCAGTGGGTACACTTTACTCCATAGACTTCGGCTGTCATTCGCTCCTCATTTCTACCACCGTTATTCCAGCAGCCAGCCCTCTTCCTGTGTTGCCTTACGAAAGCCGCTTAGGGTTAGCATGGGAGGAATTATAGAGGCTTTTAGGGATGTGTGCAGGGGGAGGAAGACCTGGACACGGCCAATTCACCGGCGGCAACGAATTTGCTACTCTTCGCTTATGCTGCGATGGAGCAGGGATCAATCCGATGCCGAAGATTCGAGACCACAGTCACTATGTGTATATTCTCGCGAATCGTAGGGGGACTCTGTATGTGGGCTTCGCTGGAGACATTGTTCGACGGATGTATGAGCACAAGAAATAGCTGGCTGAGGGTTTTCCAAGTGGTACAACTTGGATTTGTTGGTGTATTACGAGGAGACTTCCGATGTTTGGGCGGCCAGGGAGAGGGAGCGTCAGATAAAGGGTTGGGTGCGGCGGAAGAAGGTGGCGTTGGTGGAGGGGTGTAATCCGAGTTGGAGGGATTTGTCTGCGGGATGGTTTGATTGCCTTGGGGAGAAGTATGGTTGCTGGCGTGTCTGCTTGTGTGGGACCGCGCTCCGCCGCCAGGTTCTTCGTCGGGGACTCCTCGGAAAAAGAGGGGGAGGGGTGGTTTTGTAGCGACTTCGATGGGGGTAGAGAGTGGGTTCCTGCCTTAGCGGGAACAAGAGGGGGAATGACCCTCACCCAACCCTCTCCCAGGACGGGAGAGGGTAAGACGGGGATAGCGGAGGGCAGTGCGCGAATGGTCCCCGCGGGGGATGGGAGGCCTGGCGCTGATGGGAGAGATTGGTGCGGGTAGGGAGTGGGTTCCTGCCTACGCAGGAACAAGATTCGAAGGGGGAAGAGAGTGGGTTCCTGCCTACGCAGGAACAAGATTGGGGGGTTAGGGGTTGTATAGAGTGGTGGGGTTTTTGGTGAGGATTTGTTGGCGTTCGTCGTCGGGGATGTGGGCGAAGCTGCGTTGGATGTACTGGCGGGTGTTGGGCCAGGTGGAGGTGGCGCGGGGGAAGTTGGTTTGCCAGAGGATGTTTTCGACGCCGAGGTAGCTTCGGACCTGGAGTCCGGCGCGGTCGTACCAGCCGGTCATGTAGCACTGGCGACGGAAGAGTTCAGAGGGTTTGAGGTCGTAGCCTTCGAGGTGAAGACGCTGTCGTTCGAATTGGTGGTCGGCGGTTTCGATGAGGTAGGCGCCCCAGGCGAGGGAGGTGTCGGAGAGGACGTATTTGAGGGAGGGGAATCGGGTCAGGATGCGGGAGAAGAGGAGGTTTGCGAGGATGGGGACGCTGCTGACGGGGCCGGTGATGGCGTTTATGGCGTCGGCGAGGACGGGGGAGAAGTTGTCCCAGGCTTCGAGGCGCAGATTTGGCGTTGCGCCGGAGTGGAAGCAGACGGGGACTTCGGCTTCCTGGCAGACGTTCCAGAGGGGGTCCCAGGCGGGGTCGTTGATGTGGGGGACGTCCTGGAGGTTCCAAGGGGTGCCGGGGAGGATGACGCCGCGGTGGCCGAGTTCGATGGCGCGGGCGGCTTCGGTGGCGGCTGCCCGGGGATCGTCGATGGGGACGAGGCATTGTGGGATGAGTCGGGGGCTTTTTGTGGCCCAAGCGTCGATGAGCCAGTTGTTGTATGCCTGGACGCAGGCTAGTTGGAGTTCGGGGTCCTGGATGGCGCCGAGGATTTCGCCTGAGTTGCCGGAGAGGGAGGGGTAGAGGACCTGGGCGTCGACGCCGTCGGCGTCCATGGCGCGGAGGCGTTCCCCGGGGTCGTAGGCGGCGGGGGGTACTTCGTCCCAGCGTTGGGGGAGTTGGTTGCGGTCTGGCATGAGGGCGCCGGTTTCGGCGAGGGGGCGGTCGTGGAGGGGCTGGCCGGCGACGACCCAGAATTGGGAGCCGTCATCGCGTTCCTGGAGGTGGGGGATCCGGTCGCCCCACTGTTGGGAGGAGATGTAGGATGTCCAGGTTTCGGGGGTTTCCTGAACTTTGTCGTCGGCGCTGATGAGGCCGTGGGTGAGGTTCACGGGCGGCTCCTTTGGGTGTGGTGGAGGTTCTGTTTAGAGAGGGCAGGTTCGAAACCTGCCGCTACGGGTGGTTATGGGTTTAGGAAGGATTACCCTCACCTCAATCCTCTCCCAGGACGGGAGAGGAGGGAAGAGAAGGGGAGGGGAGGGAGGCTGGGGTGGTGATGAGCGTAACAAGGGAGGGCAACCACAAGGGATTGCCCCTACAGGTCCAGGCATTGGGTCTTTGTGTCTGCATGTTGGAGGTTAGGACATTTTGTAGATGCGGATGGCGTTTCCGGCCATGAGGGGGTAGCGTTCTTCCTGGGGGACGTCCTTGAGGGTGCGTTCGATGAAGGTCCAGGACTCGGGCCAGGTGGAGGTGGAGTGGGGGAAGTCCGACTCCCACATGATGTTCTCCATGCCGATGGAGTGGCGCTGTTCGACGCCGGCGGACTCGTACCAGAAATCGACGTAGATCTGACGATGGAAGACGTCGGATGGGCGGTTGAGGAGGCCTTCGGTCCAGAGGTGACGTCGCTCCCATTCGTGGTCGCAGGCTTCGATGATGTAGTTGACCCAGCCGAGTCCGGTTTCGGCGCAGACGATTTTGAGTTGGGGGAAGCGTTCGAGGGTGCCGGAGAGGAGCATGTTGGGGATGGACTGGGCCTGGAGGCTGAAACCGGCGGCGGGGCCCATGGCCTGGAGCTGGTTGCGGGTGTAGCCGTCCCAGCGGTCCAGGGCGAGTTTGCTCATGCCGGCGCCGGCGTGGAAGTGGACGGGGACGTCCAGGTCCTGGCAGGCGTCCCAGACGGGGTCCCAATAGCGGTCGTTGATGTGGGGGAGGCCGTCGGCGTTCTGGCTTGGTTCGGCGAGCATGACGATGCCTTTGTGGCCGTTTTTGGCGCTGCGGCGGATTTCGGCGACGGTGGCTTCGATTCCGGACTTGTAGGGGATGATGGCGAGGCCGACGTAGCGGTCGCTGGCGGCGACCCATTCTTCGCTGATGTGATCGTTGTAGGCCTGGACGCAGGCGAGTTCGAAGTCCTTTTCGTAGCGGACGAAGAGTTCGCCGGACTGGCCGCCGATATTGGGAAAGAGGATTTCGGCGTCGATGCCGTCCCTGTCCTGGGCGTTGAGGCGTTCTTTGGGGTCGTAGACGAATTTGGGGACTTCCTCCCAGCGCTGGGGGTAGGTCTTGCGGAGAGGGTCGCCCATGGCGGTGGGGCAGTTGACGGTGCCGCGGGTCTCGGTGAATTGACCGTCGATGAACCAGCGCTCGATGGTGCCCTGGAAGGGGGCGACGGAGGCTGCGGGGTCGGAGGTTTCGACGACGCGGGGGATGCGGTCGCCCCATTTGGATTTGGACATGCGGGAGGACCAGGCGTGGGGGTGTTCCTGGGCGTGGCTGTCGCAGCTGATGAGACCGAATTTGATTTCCATGAGGCGCCTCCTGGGTTGGGGTGGGTGAAGGGCGACCGGCCGGACGCCCCTACCGGTATTGGGTGGGCATGTGTGGGTGTTCTTGTGAGGTGATGGTAGCGTTATGGGGTGGCGTGCGTCAACCGGAGGGGGTGGTCATTGCATGACGGCTAAATGCCGCAGGGTCGGAGGGGTTTGGTGTGCGGAGGCGGCCGTTGCCCCAGGGTAGGGGGAGCGGGTCCCCGGCCCGGCCCCCGCGAGATTCTTAGTCGCGGGGACTCCTCGGAAGAAAGAGGGGGGATACCCTAACCCAACCCTCTCCCAGGACGGGATAGGGTAAGAAAGAGGCGGAGATGGCGGTTATGCAAGGATCTCAGGAACGGGATTGGAGGGAAGAGGGGAGGCCCCACACCAGATTCTACGTCGCGGGGACTCCCCGGAAGAAAGATGGGGAGGGTACCCTCACCCAACCCTCTCCCAGGACGGGAGAGGGTAAGAGGGGGAGGGGGTTAGGTGGGGAGCCAGGCGATGGCGGCAATTTCCGAGAATTCGCGCCATTCTTTGGTCCAGGAGTCGCCGCCGTTTTCGCTGGAGTAGAGGTAGCCGTAGCGGCTGCCGGCGAGGATGAACTGGGGGTTGGCGGGGTTGGTGCCGAAGGCCCAGATGGCGGAGTTTGGCTCGACGGGGAGGGGGAGGTTGTTCCAGGTCTCGCCGCCGTCGGGGGAGCGGAGGATGGCGCCGGTGCGCCCGGGGGTGGCGTCGCCGAGGCCGAGGAAGACGGTGTTCGGGTTGCCGGGTTTGACGGTGATGCAGCGTGGGTAGTTGAGGGGGTAGACGTCTTTGGCGAGGGCGCGGTCCCAGGAGTGGCCGTCGTCCTGGGAGGTGAAGGAGCCGTTGTTGACGACGACGATGACGGACTTGGGAGGCCCTGCGGTGATGGCGAGGCTGTGGACGTCGGGGTTGGATATGGTGCCGTTGACGGTATTCCAGGTGCGGCCACCGTCGCTGCTGTGTCGGACGCCGTCGACCTCGATGCCGGCCCAGATGCGGTCCTGGTCGTGGGGGTCGACGGCGATGCCGGTGAAGCGGGGGATGCCGACGTTCGGGCAGGTCTCGGCGACCTGGACGGGGAGCTTTTTCCAGGTTTCGCCGCGGTCTGTGGTCTTGAATAGGGCGGCGGGGGTTGGGGTGCCGGTGCCGGCGTAGATGACGTTGGGGTCGCGGGGGTTGCGGGTCAGGTTCCAGACGTTGTAGTCGGAGAGGGGGGTGTCGAGGTGCTGCCAGGTGCGGCCAGCGTCGGGGGTGCGATAGAGGCCTTTGTCGGTGCCGGCGAGGAGGGTGTTGGGGGTGTCGGGGTCGTAGGAGAGGCAGCGGACGATGGCGTCTGAATGCATGCCCTGGTCGATGCCTGCGCGGGACCAGGAATGGCCGCCGTTTGAGCTTCGCATGACGCCTTGACCTGCGGTGGCTACGAGGACGGTGATGTTTTTGTTCATGATTGAGGCTCCGTTCGCGGTTTTTCGACGTTTGGGGTTCGGGGCTATTTTAGGGGGTGGGGGTGGTTGGGGCAAGGTGGTTGCATGACGG